>JANQRL010000031.1 GCA_028284605.1 Paracoccaceae bacterium
ACGGCTGCGCCTCGGGCGGGTCGACGACCTGACCCTGGCGGCGCGTCCGCGCTGGCCCCTCGACGAGGCCGCGCCCGCCCTGCTCGGCTCGGGCAAGAAGGGGGCCAAGGCATGAGTGTCGCCATCGCCGGGGCCGGCGCCTTTGGCACCGCGCTTGCCGTCACCATGGCCGCCAATGGCCCGCTGACGCTCTGGTCCCGCGACACCGGAGCGGCTGAAGAGATGGGCCGGACCCGGCGCAATTCCCGCTACCTGCCGGAGATCGACCTGCCCGCAGAAATAGCGGTTTCCGCCGAGTTAGAGCCTGTTCTTGCCGCCGAGACGATCCTTCTGGCGATGCCCGCGCAATCGCTCCGCGGGTTTCTTCAGGAGCATCGCGCGCGGCTCTCCGGGAAACGGCTCGTCGCCTGTTCCAAGGGGATCGACCTGACCTCGATGACCGGCACCGCCACCTCCATCGCCGAGGAGGTTCCCGACGCCACCGCCGCGATCCTCACCGGCCCCAGCTTCGCCGCCGATATCGCGCGCGGCCTGCCCACCGCCGTGACCCTCGCCTGCGCCGATGCGGAGGTCGGAGAGGCGCTGCAACAGGCGCTCTCGACCCGGGTGCTGCGGCTCTATCGCTCCACCGATGTGGTCGGCGCGGAGCTGGGCGGGGCGCTCAAGAACGTCATGGCCATCGCCTGCGGCGCCTGTATCGGCGGCGGCTATGGCGAGAGCGCGCGGGCGGCGCTGATGACAAGGGGTTTTGCCGAGATGCAGCGCCTCGCCGGCCATTTCGGCGCCCGGCCGGAGACGCTCATGGGGCTCTCCGGGCTCGGCGATCTGGCGCTGACCTGCACCTCGGAGCTGTCGCGCAACTACCGCTATGGCCTTGCCCGGGCCCGGCGCGAAGACTTCGACCCCAATGCAACGGTCGAAGGCGCCAAGACGGCGGAAGCCGTGGCGAAACTCGCCTGGCGCCATGGGATCGACATGCCGATCAGCACGCTTGTCGCCGATGTCATCGGCGGGCGGCTCGATATCGAAGCCGCGCTTTCGGTTCTGCTCTCACGTCCGCTCAAGGAGGAATGACATGGCCTATTGGCTCTTCAAATCGGAACCCTCGACCTGGTCCTGGGACCAGCAGGTGGCCAAGGGCGAGATCGGCGAGGAATGGGACGGCGTGCGTAACTACCAGGCGCGGAACTTCATGCGGGAGATGGCGGTGGGCGACCGGGGCTTCTTCTACCATTCGCAGACCGAGAAGGCGGTGGTCGGCATCGTGGAGGTCATCGCCGAGGCGCATCCCGACAGCACCACGGATGACAAGCGCTGGGACTGTGTGGACATCAAGGCGGTGCGGCCGTTCGAGACGCCGGTAACGCTCGACCGGATCAAGGCCGATCCGAGGCTCGGCGAGATGGTGCTGGTGAAGAACTCTCGCCTGTCGGTCCAGCCGGTGACCGAGGCTGAATGGCGGGCGGTCTGCGCGCTGGGCGATACCGATCCGGACTGACCGAACCGGGTCCGGAAAAGCGAAAGGGTCCGAGCCACCCCGGCCCAGACCCTTTCTCTCACCCGCGTGCTCCCAAAGCCACCACACGCGTATTCGAATCTGGTCCGGGCCATCCTGGCCGTGATGGAACCTAGGCGCATCCTGTCCTTTTGGGCAAAGGGAAAGCCCGGAGCCTTTCGTTCAAATGCAAAACGCCCGCTCGGGGAGCGGGCGCTGCAACGGGTCGGGCCGGGCGGTCAGCCGTAGACCGATTCCTTTCCGAAATGCTTGGTCAGCATGTAATAGACCACGGCGCGGTACTTGTTGCGCTCGGACTTGCCATAGGTCTCGATGACCGAGTTGATCGCATCCATCAGTTCCGGGCCGTCCTTCAGGCCGAGCTTCTTGATCAGGAAGTTGTTCTTCACCGTTTCCAGCTCGTGCTCCTGGCTCGCCGCCACGGTCGAGGCATCGGCGTCGTAAATCGCCGGCCCGCAGCCGATCGTTACCTTGGTCAGAAGATCCATGTCCGGGGTCATCCCGCACTTGTTCTTCAGATCATCAGCATATTGCGCGATCAAATCGTCACGTTTTCCCATCGTAATCCCACCTGTTTTTGGTCTGTCGTCTGGCTCCGGCGCCTGCGGCGCTTCGGGGAGCCTACAGGGGGCGCGGCGCGACACAAGCCCTCATTCCGGCCTGTCCGCGACCTGCCGCCGGTCGGTTTGGGGCCTGACAGGCTCTGTTCGGGCTGCGACACTCGGCCCAGACCATGCGGGAGGAAGGCGCCATGGGCGGCGACGAGACGGTCGGCTTCACGCAGATGAAGGACGGCACGCGGGAGGATTATGAGCTCCTCGAGAAGCTCGAGAAGCCCTATCTGCGGATGACCGCCGATCGGGTGATGGCGGAACTGGCGCGGCAGGGCGAGGCGACGCTGGAAGGCTATCGGATCACCCGGCTTGAGCATGGGCTCCAGGCGGCGACGCGGGCGGAGCGGGACGGGGCCGATGCCGACTGGGTTGTCGGCGCGCTCTGCCACGATATCGGCGACGGACTGGCGCCGCAGAACCACGACCGGATGTCGGCGGAGGTGATCCGGCCCTTCGTGCGCTGGGACGTGGCCTGGGTGGTGGAGCATCACGGCATCTTCCAGATGCTCTACTATGCGCATCATTACGGCTGGGACCGGAACGCGAGGGAGCGGTTCCGCGACCATCCCTGTTTCGAGAGCTGCGCGGAGTTCTGCGAGCGCTGGGACCAGTCGAGCTTCGACCCGGATTACGAGAGCGAACCGCTCGCCCACTTTGAGCCGCTGGTGCGCGAGGTCTTCGGTCGCAGGGCCTACGATCCGGACGTGATCCGGGAGGGGTATGTGTCGTCCCTCACTGGCACAGCCTGACCCGCCAATCCTTCGACGAAGGATTGCGTCGCCTCCTGCCGGAGGCGATCCGGCGGCCCTGCCGCCGGGAAAATCCTTAGCTTAAGGATTTTCGCCCCGCCCGACCCGCGGCGCATGGCGGAGGCCCATGAAAAAAGTGGATTCAGGCCACCTGTCAATCTCACTTTACACTTGCTGAATCAGGAAGCGTCAATCTAAACTGACACAATGAGTGTCAGCGCCGATCTAGAGCCCACCGTCCCGCGCCGGTTCCCCGAGCCGCGGGCGGCGTTGCGCCTGATCAAACCGGTCACCTGGTTCCCGCCGATGTGGGCCTATCTCTGCGGGGTCGTGGCCTCTGGCGTGGCCCCTGCCGGACAATGGTTCTACGTCATTCTGGGCGTGATCCTCGCCGGGCCCGTGGTCTGTGGCATGAGCCAGGCGGCGAACGATTGGTGCGACCGGCACGTGGACGCGATCAATGAGCCCGACCGTCCCATTCCGTCGGGCCGCATTCCCGGCCGCTGGGGGCTCTGGATCGCGCTCTTCATGTCGGCGCTCTCACTCTTCATCGGCTGGCAACTCGGGCCCTGGGGCTTCGCCGCAACGATCCTCGGGGTGATCGCCGCCTGGGCCTATTCCGCCGAGCCCGTCCGGCTGAAGCGCTCCGGCTGGTGGGGGCCCGGTCTCGTCGGCCTGTCCTACGAGACCCTGCCCTGGATCACCGGGGTCGTGGTGCTCGCCGCCGGCGCGCCGCGCTGGGAGATTGTCGTGATCGCCCTGCTCTACGGGATCGGCGCGCACGGGATCATGACGCTCAACGATTTCAAGGCGCTGGAGGGCGACCGGCAGATGGGGGTGAACTCACTGCCCGTCACCCTCGGCCCGGAACGCGCCGCGCGGCTGGCCTGCTGGGTCATGGCGGTGCCGCAGGTGGTGGTGATCGCCCTGCTGGCGCTCTGGGACAAGCCATTCCATGCCCTCGGCGTGGCCGGCGTACTGGCGGCGCAGGTGCTCGCGATGCGGGTCCTGCTGCGCGACCCGAAGGGCAAGGCGCCCTGGTATAACGGCACCGGGATCGTGCTCTACATCTCCGGCATGATGGTCTCGGCCTTTGCCCTGCGCGGTCTGGGAGGGGTCTGAGATGTCGCTCTCCTGGGTCCAGATCTTCCGGCTCGGCCTCGTGCAGATGTGCCTCGGCGCGGTCGTGGTGCTGACCACATCGACCCTGAACCGGCTGATGGTCGTGGAACTGGCTCTGCCGGCGATCCTGCCCGGCGCCCTGGTGGCGCTGCATTACGCGATCCAGCTCAGCCGGCCCCATTGGGGCTACGCCTCGGACCGGGGCGGGCGGCGGACGCGGTTCATCATCGGCGGGATGGCGGTGCTGGGCTTGGGCGCGTTCCTGGCCTCGGTGGGCGTGCTGGTCTTCGAGACCTCCTATGGCTGGGGCCTCGCCACCTCGATCCTCGCCTACACACTGATCGGCGCAGGCGTGGGCGCCTCCGGCACTTCGCTTCTGGCGATGCTCGCCACCGCGACCGCCCCGCGCCGCCGCGCGGCTGCCGCCACGATCACCTGGCTGATGATGATCTTTGGGATCGCCATGACCGCGGGCATCGTCGGCGCGCTGCTCGATCCCTATAGCCACGGGCTCCTGCTGCGGATCGTGGCCGCCGTCACGCTCAGCGCCACCCTGCTCACCGCCCTGGCCGTCTGGGGCATCGAAGGCCGGGTGCGCCACGAGCCGGAGCCCGAGGCGGCGCCGTTCCGCGAGGGGTTCGCGGAGGTCTGGTCGGAGCAGAAGGCGCGGACCTTCACCATCTTCATCTTCCTCAGCATGAGTGCCTATTTCATGCAGGAGCTGATCCTCGAGCCTTATGCCGGGCTCGTCTTCGGCTTCACGCCGGGCCAGTCCACGTCGCTTTCGGGGGCGCAGAATGGCGGGGTCTTCCTTGGGATGCTGACGGTCGGCATCGCGGCGACGGGGCTGAAGATCGGCTCGCTCAGGGGCTGGGTGGTCGCCGGGTGTCTCGGTTCAGCCGCGTCGCTTGCCGCGATCACGATGATCGGGCCCATCGGCCCCGGCGGGCCGATCGTTCCCGCGGTCGTTGCGCTCGGCTTCTTCAACGGCATGTTTGCCGTGGCCGCCATCGGCTCGATGATGGCGCTTGCCGGCCAGGGACGGGGACGGCGCGAGGGCACGCGGATGGGCCTTTGGGGCGCGGCTCAGGCCATCGCCGCGGGCTTTGGCGGGCTCATGGGCGCGGGCGCGGTGGACCTGCTGCGTGGGCCGCTGACAGACACCCAAGCCTTCGGATCGGTCTTCCTGGCCGAAGCGCTTCTTTTCATCACAGCCGCCTGGATGGCGGCACGGATCATGGACCGGGGCCGCATGGCGCCGGCCCTCGTTGCGGGAGAATGACAATGGATTATGACGTCGTCGTCGTGGGCGGAGGCCCCTCGGGCGCCACGGCAGCCGAAGACCTGGCCCGGTCGGGCCACTCTGTCGCCCTGATCGACAGAGCGGGGCGGATCAAGCCCTGCGGCGGTGCCATCCCGCCCCGCCTGATCCGGGATTTCCACATCCCCGATGAGCAGATCGTCGCCCATATCACCACGGCCCGGATGATCTCTCCCACCGGCCGGATGGTCGATATCCCGATCGAGAACGGCTTTGTCGGCATGGTCGACCGGGAGCATTTCGACGAGTTCCTGCGGACCCGCGCCGCCGAGGCCGGGGCACATCGCTATACCGGCACTTACGTCCGGATCGAGCGCGACACGGACGGCACCCATGTCGTCTACCGCGACAAGGAAAGCGGCGAGGAGGACCGGCTGACGGCAAAGCTGGTGATCGGCGCCGACGGGGCCCGCTCCAACGTCGCCCGCACCGAAGTGAAGGACGGTGACCGCATTCCCTACGTGATCGCCTATCACGAGATCATCGAGGCGCCGGGCAAGGTCGGCACCTATGACCCGGACCGCTGCGACGTGGTCTATGACGGCCAGATCAGCCCGGATTTCTATGGCTGGGTCTTCCCGCACGGCAAATCCGCCAGTGTCGGTATGGGCTCCATGGTCAAGGATGTGGACCTCAAACAGGCGACCGCCGCGCTCCGCGCCTCCTCCGGTCTCACCGAATGCAAGACGATCCGCAAGGAAGGCGCGCCGATCCCGCTCAAGCCCCTCGACCGCTGGGACAATGGCAAGGATGTCGTGCTGGCCGGCGACGCCGCGGGCGTGGTCGCTCCGTCCTCCGGCGAAGGTATCTATTATGCCATGGTGGGCGGGCGTGTCGCAGCGACCGCCGCCGCCGCATGCCTTAAGACGGGCCGCGTGAAGGACCTGCAACTGGCGCGGAAGCTCTTCATGCGCGAGCACAAATCAGTCTTCAAGATCCTCGGCGCGATGCAGGACGCCTATTACAAGAGCGACGAGCGCCGCGAACGGTTCGTGTCGCTCTGCCACGACATCGACGTGCAGCGGCTCACCTTCGAGGCCTATATGAACAAGGAGCTCGTGAAGGCCCGGCCGCTCGCCCATATCAAGATCGGGCTGAAGAACTTGGCCCATCTGACCGGATTGGTAAGGCCGGAGGCCGTTTGAACCACCTGATCCCCGCCTGGGTCGACGGCGCGTTGACCCCTGTCGACAAGCTGGAGGTGCATCGCCGCGGGCTGCGCCACAAGGCGGTGAGCGTCTTTGTCCTCTCCGGGGGCAAGGTGCTGATCCAGCAGCGGGCGATGGACAAGTACCATACGCCCGGGCTCTGGGCGAATACCTGCTGCACCCATCCGCTCTGGGACGAGGACCCCGCCGATTGCGCCGTGCGGCGGCTGGAGGAGGAGCTGGGCATCACCGGGCTCTTCCCGGCCCATCGCGATCAGGTGGAGTACCGCGCCGATGTCGGCGGCGGGCTGATCGAGCATGAGGTGGTGGAGATTTTCGTCGCGAACGCCCCGGCGGACCTGAAGGTGGAGCCCAATCCGGACGAGGTGATGGCGGTGAGATGGGTCGATTTCTACGATCTCGCCGCCGCCGTGCAGCGCCGGCCGGAGCGTTATACGCCCTGGCTGCAAATCTACCTGCGTGACCACATGGATGCGATCTTCGGGGCTCTGGTCCGCGCCTGACCTCTAGAGCCTGATGAGATTGGATAGAACCGGACCTCCGGGCCACGGCGCGCGTGCGGCCGGACCGACCTCGGGTGGGCCCGTGGCGTTAGCTCAGACCGTGGTTCCTGAAAGCATCAGTGCCACGCGCACTCCGGCTGCTCCAACATCGGCCCTCCCGGGGGGAGGTGTCGCCATTGTCACTCGGACCAATGGCGCGACAATAGCGACCCGGGCGCATGCGCGCCGTGTTGCGCGGGGCGGGTGGTGTTTCGCGTTGAACCGACCGGCGTCGAAGGTCCGCTCCCGACCGAAGGCGGCGTGGTCGGTTCAGGTCGTTGTCATCAGGCTCTAGCCGCGGCAACCCTCCAGCGCCTCGCAGGCGTCGTGCTGCGACAGGAACACCTTGCCGGTCAGTTGATCGAGGAAGTGAGAGCGCTCAAGACGGTCCATCACCGGGCCTTTCACTTCGCTCAGATGCAGCGTCACGCCGGCGTCCTCGAGCCGTGCGTTGAGGTCTTCGAGGACTTCGAGGGCGGAGAGGTCGATCTCGTTGATCGCCGAGCACATCAGGACCACGTGGCGCAGGTCGGTGTCCTCGGCGATGCGGCCCAGGACGAGGTCTTCGAGCCGGCCGGCATTGGCGAAGTAGAGGCTCTCGTCCACGCGCCAGGTGACGACATTGGGGCTGGTGAGCACGTCGTGGCGCAGGACGTTGCGGAAATGCTCGGTGCCCGGCACGCGGCCGACTTCGGCGACGTGGGGCCGGGCTGTCTTCTGCAGGAAAAGCGCGAGGGAGACGAGGACGCCTGCCGACACGCCCGCTTCGACCCCGAAGAGGAGCGTGATCGCCATGGTCGTGGCGACGGCGGCGAAGTCGGCCTTGGAATAGCGCCAGGCGCGGCCGAGGACGCCGAAATCGACGAGGCTGAGCACGGCGATGATGATCGTTGCGGCGAGGGTGGCCTTGGGGAGGAAGTAGAGCAGCGGCGTCAGGTAGAGCGCGGCGAGGGCGAGGCCGATGGCGGTGAGCGCGCCGGCGGCGGGGGTTTCGGCGCCGGCATCGAAGTTCACCACCGACCGGGCGAAGCCGCCGGTGACCGGATAGCCGCCAGAGACGCCGCTCGCGAGGTTGGCCGCGCCGAGGCCGATCAGCTCCTGGTCCGGGTCGATGCGCTGGCGGCGCTTGGCGGCCAGAGTGCGGGCGACAGAGACGGATTCGACGAAGCCGATGATCGAGATCAGGAGCGCCGGGATCGCGAGGTCGCGCCAGAGCACCGGATCGAAGACCGGCAGGGCGAGGGATGGCAGGCCGCCGGGGACCGTGCCGACGATGGCGACGCCCGCGTCGGCGAGGTTCAGCAACGCCGTGGCCGCGATGGTGCCTGCGACGGCGAGGATCGGCCCGGCCTTCGCGATCAGGTCCGCCGCGCGGTGCGGGAGGCCGAGGCGGGTCAGGACCCGCTTCATCTCGGCGCGCACCAGGATCAGGAAGCTGAGCGCGAAAAGCCCGATGGAGAGAGTCGGCCAGTTGAGGGTCGGTAGCCCCTCCCACAGCCCATTGAGGATTTCGGGCAGGGTGTGGCCGCCGCCTTCGATGCCAAGCAGGTGCCTGACCTGGCTCGCCGCGATCAGGAGGCCACTGGCGGTGATGAACCCGGCGATCACGGTGTGGCTGAGGAAATTCGCCAGAAACCCCAGCCGCAGGAGGCCCATGACCAGAAGGATGCCCCCCGACAGGACCGCCAACACAATGGCCGCCGCCAGATACGCCTCGGTTCCGGGTAGGGCGAGGCTGCCCACCGCCGCGGCGGTCATCAGCGACACCACCGCCACCGGCCCCACCGCGAGGGTCCGCGAGGTGCCGAAGAGCGCATAGGCCACCAGCGGCAGGATCGAGGCGTAGAGCCCGACCTCCGGCGGCAGCCCGGCCAGCAGTGCATAGGCCAGAGATTGCGGGATCAGCATGATCGTCACAATCAGCGCCGCGACCCCGTCGCTCAGAAAACTCTCGCGGTTATAGCTGCGGCCCCAGTCGAGGATCGGCAGGTAGCGGGCAAGTCCGGGCCGCATCGGCGCCTCATACATTCCAAAGTTGAAATGTATCTAGACGCCGTGGGCGGGATTGCCAAGGGGCCTATTCGACGGGGGTGCTCACCTTGCGCAGATCGATCCCGGCGGCCTCGCAGGCCATGGCGGCGATGTCGGTCGCGGTCATGCCCGCATCGGCATACATCGCGTCCGGCGCGGCCTGGTCGATGAAGCGGTCCGGCAGGGTCACGGTGCGGATCTGCGCCTCGTGCAGCAGCCCCTCATTGGCGAGGTAGTGCAGCACCATGGCGCCGAAGCCGCCCTGGGCCCCCTGCTCCACCGTCACCACGGCGCGGTGCGACCGCACGAGGCGGCGGATCAGGTCGGTGTCGAGTGGCTTGGCGAAGCGGGCATCGGCGATGGTGACGCTGACGCCCCGTTCCGCCAGAGTCTCGGCGGCTTTGCGACACTCGCCGAGATGGGCTCCGAAGGAGAGGAGTGCGACGTCCTCGCCCTCTCGGACGATCCGGCCTTTGCCTATCTCGAGCACCTCGCCGCGCTCCGGCATCTCGATGCCCTCGCCTTCGCCCCGCGGATAGCGGAAGGCGATGGGGCCGCTGTCATGGGCGGCGGCGGTGGCGACCATGTGGACCAGCTCCGCCTCATCGGCTGCGGCCATCACGGTCATGTTCGGCAATGCGGCGAGGTAGCCGATATCGAAGGCACCGGCATGGGTCGGCCCGTCGGCGCCGACGAGCCCGGCGCGGTCGATGGCGAAGCGGACCGGGAGGTTCTGGAGCGCGACGTCGTGGACGACCTGATCGTAGCCCCGTTGCAGGAAGGTGGAGTAGATCGCGCAGAAGGGGCGCAGCCCGCTCGCCGCCATCCCGGCGGCGAAGGTGACGGCATGCTGCTCGGCGATCCCCACATCGAAGGTCCGGTCCGGGAAACGCTTGCCCAGGATGTCGATGCCCGTCCCCGAGGGCATCGCGGCGGTGATGCCGACGATCTTCGGGTCCTCCTCGGCGAGCGCGGTGAGCGTCTGCCCGAAGACCTTGGTGTAGGACGGGGCGTTCGGGAGCTTCTTCGCCTGCTCGCCGGTGGCCACGGTGAACTTCGCCACGCCATGATACTTGTCGGCGCTGGTCTCGGCCGGGGCGTAGCCCTTGCCCTTCACCGTGCAGCAGTGGATCAGCACCGGTCCGGTGGCCCGGGCCCGGGCGGCGCGCAGGACGGGCAGGAGCTGGGTCATGTCGTGGCCGTCGATGGGGCCGACATAGGTGAAGCCCAGCTCCTCGAAGAGCGTGCCCTGGCCGCCGGGCATGCCGGTGACGAGCTGGCGCGCGCGGCGGGCATGGTCGCGGATCGGGCCGGGGAGCGCGGCCTCGAAGCCTTCGGCCATCTTCTGGGCGGCGGCGAAGGGTGTGGAAGCGTAGAGCGAGGAGAGATAGGAGGACATCGCGCCGGTGGGCGGGGCGATGGACATCTCGTTGTCGTTGAGGATGACGAACATCCGCCGGCCTTCATGGCCCGCGTTGTTGAGCGCCTCATAGGCCATGCCGGCGCTGATCGAGCCGTCGCCGATCACCGCCACGGCATCGCCGGTCGGCTGGCCGAGGTCGCGGCCCACGGTGAAGCCCAGGGCGGCGGAAATCGAGGTGGAGGAATGGGCGGCGCCGAACGGGTCGTAGTCGCTTTCGGCGCGCTTGGTGAAGCCGGACAGGCCACCCTCCTGCCGCAGGGTCCGGATCCGGTCGCGGCGCCCGGTCAGGACCTTGTGGGGATAGCATTGGTGGCCGACATCCCAGACGATCTTGTCCCGCGGCGTGTCGAAGACCGCGTGGAGCGCGACCGAGAGTTCCACCACGCCAAGGGACGACCCCAGATGCCCCCCGGTCTCGCTGACCGCCGAGATCACCTCGGCGCGGACCTCATTCGCCAGAACCTCCAGCGCGGTATCGCTCAGCGTCCGGATATCGGCCGGGCTGGAAATCCGGTCGAGCACCGGGGTGGCAGGCTTTTCGCAGTCTCTGGTCATCTCGGTCCTCCCATCCGAAGAAAAAGCGGCGTCACGAAGGTTGCCCCCCGTGACGCCAGCCTCCTGTAGCCAACAGGAAGGGAACTGGGGCCAGGGGCCCCGATTGACGGACCGTCCGGGAAGACGGCCCGACCCGGGTGACCGGGGCGGCTGGCAGCTCCGCCCCGGCCGATCTCATTCAGACCGCGCGGGTCTCCAGCACCTCCTCGATCACCACGTCGGAGCGGTTGATCGGGTCGGGCGTGTCGCGGCTCTCATCGGGCAGCGCGCGGCCGATCCAGGCCAGCACCGAGATGAGAAACCAGATGCCGATCAGGAGCGCGGCGGCATAGCCGGCCCCCTTCAGCATCAGGAACGTGATGTCCCCGAAGATCCGGGTCTGGCCGGCCAGTCCGAGGATGTCGTCTTTGTCGCTCATGGATCGATCTCCTCAGTCGAGCGGCGCGTAGCCATGGTCCTGGGCCCAGACATACCAGTTATCCACAACCGTCCCGGTGATCAGGATGCCGATGCCGCCGGTCAGCGTCGTCAGCACCGCGAACCACCAGGCCCAGCGGTGAATGCCCTCCATCGTGGCGTTGAACCCCATGGTCCATCTCCAGAACAGCGCCGCCCGTTCGGACGCCGTGCCGCGGTCCACGATCTGTTCGATCTCGCGCTCGCCGCCGAAGCGGGAGACCGCGAGGATCGTCGCCCCGTGCATGGCGAAGAGCAGCGCCGAGCCGTAGAGGAACGCGATCGAAAGCGCGTGGAACGGATTGTAGAAGAGGTTGCCGTAGGTGATCGAGAAGAGGTTCGTCCAGTCGAGATGCGAGAACACGCCGTAAGGCACCGCCTCGGACCAGCTTCCCATCAGGATCGGCCGGAAGAGGCCGAGCACGAGGAAGAGCCAGATTGCCGAGGCGAAGGCCCAGGCGACGTGCTTGCCGAGCCCCAGATCCTCGGCCCGCTGATAGGTCCGCACCCACCAGGTCATCACCGACACGAGCAGGAAGAACGACGCGATCAGCCACCCGAGCCCGTCGCCGAGCGGCGGAATGCCGAGCCCGTACTCCGCCGGTGGCGGATCGAGCGAGAGCCAGAAGAGTTCGCGCAGGAACAGCGCCGGATTGAAGTCGACCTGGGCCCAGAAGCTGAGGCCCACGAGCACGAACCAGATCGTCCCGGTGGCGATACTCACCACTCCCCAGGGGCCGAGATAGATCGGCCCGAGCTGGGCATTGCCGAAGAGCCCGAAGAGCCGGGAGAAGCCGGCGCGCTTGGTGCGCCACTCGGTCCAGTCCTTGTCCCCGTCGACGCCCATTTCGGCCGGACCGATGACCTGAACCTGGGTGAAGATGTTCTGATATTCAGCCATTGTTCATCTCCTCCTCAAAGGTCCACCCACCAGGGCAGCTCGAAATACCAATCCCACCAGACGATCCATTCCTCGAACCAGACCGTGCCGGAGATCACGATGCAGACCGCGCTCCAGAACCCGGCATTGAGCGCCAGGAACAGGCCCAGCCGGTGAATGCCGAGAGGCCCGATCGAGTAGCCGATCAGATCGCGGAAATAGGTGTCTTCGTGATCGGGGGTCTTGATCTCCTTGCCCTTGCCGGGATTGACCGCCGAGAGGACCAGGCCGCCATGAAGGGCGAGCGCAAGGCACGTCGTGAAGAAGAACGTGATCGCGATCATATGGGCGGGGTTGTAGTGGAAATTGCCGTAGGTGTAGCCGACATTGTTGACCCAATCGAGATGGCTCCAGATGCCGTAGGGAAAGGCATGACCCCAGGCGCCGAGCAGGACCGGGCGGATCACCACGAGCGTCACATAGGCCAGGATCGCGACGCTGAAGGCGAAGGGCACGTGGTAGCCCATGCCGAGCTTGCGGCAGATCTCGACCTCGCGCAGAGCCCAACTCACGAAGGCGCCGATGGCGCAGATCGTGATGATCTGCCAGAGCCCGCCTTCCATCAACGGTGCTGGGCCGAGACCGTATTCGAGCGGCGGCGGATCGATCGAGATGAGCCACGGATTCCAAACGCCTTCCATGGCGGTGCCGTAGAAAATGAGGATCGTTCCGAGGACGGCGAAAAAGAACGTCGTGACTCCGAAGAAGCCCACGTAGAACGGGCCCACCCAGAAGTCGAACAGATCGCCGCCGACCAAGGTCCCGCCCCGGACCCGGTATTTGCTTTCGAAAGTGAGCTGCGCCATCTTCCGTCTCCATTCCTGGACAAAGGTCGTGTCCGGGGCTCCCGAAAACCGGCCGTTGCCGTCTGATCTCTGCGGTTTGCCGCGGGCGACCGGGGCCGCCCGCGAGCGTTGTCTTTGAACCCGTCGTTACTCGCCGCCGAAGGCGAGCTGGAACCAGTTGGTCTCGGGGTTGCTGAGCAGGACGAGATGAATCATCGCTGCCAGCAGGAAGAGAAAGACGCCCTGAGCCACGAAGACGCGGCGCGGGTCGAAAATCATCCAGATCTTGTAGAACTGAGCCATGATCTCGCTCCTTCCCTACCAGGCGAACCAGGGCAGTCTGATGTACACCAGGATATGAGCGACGACGGCGATGATCGTGAAGATCGTCAGCCCGCTCATATACACCGAGTGCAGCTCCTGCGCCTGCTCGTCAGTGAGACCCGTGAATGACAGGTCCGAGTTGTCAGCCATACTTGGACTCCCAAATGTACTGACGCCGCGCGTCCCCCGCGGCCGGGTTACGACAGGGGCTCATCCCCTGCCCTGGTTCCGCCCCGAGAGGCGGATTACGGGCCCCGCTCAGGCGTTGAAGATCTGCGGGGTGATGATGCGCGCCTGGCTCCAGGCACGGGCGATCGGGCCCTTCTCCGGCAGCCGGAACTGCCGCGCCGCGGCGAGCGCCCAGGTGAGCGTCGTCAGCGGCAGGGTCGCGAGGAAGATCAGCGTGAAATAGGCCACGTATTCGCGCCTGGGCGGCACGTGCAGACGCGGCCGCGCCTCCTCCTGGACGATCTCTGTTGTGAAGTCGGTCATCGGTCGATGCCTCCTTTTTGCGGATCGAGGGATTCCACCGTCTTGAGCACGACACGTTCGGCGCCGGACCGCAGGGCGGCCTCCTCGGCGGCGTCGCGCAGGGTCTTGGCGGCGGAAATGCGGGTCAGGATCGGGTGCTGGGCCACGATCTCGTCGAGCTTGGCCTGGGCGTCCTCGTCCCACGGGAAATCGCGGCGGAGCGGGGTGAGCGTCGCATCCGCGGTGTCGAGATCGGTGGAGAGCGGCAGGATGTGGAAGAGCGCGTCGAAAAGCCCGTTGCAGACTTCCTGAAGGATGTAGGTGGCGCCGGCATAACCCATGAAGGGCGTGCCCGTGGCGCGCCGGATCGCGGCGCCGGGGAAGCTCGCCGGGATGAACGCCGGGGCCGGCCCGTGCCCGGCCTTCTGCTCGGCGAGGTACATCTTCTCGTTGATCGATCCCATGACGATCAGCGGTCGTTTCGACCCCATCAGCGCCCGGACCTCCTCGTTATTCGTCTTCGCCCCGCGGCAGCGCGCGACGGCGAAGGCGCAGGGAAAGCCGAGGTCGTTTTCGAGGAAGTTGCGGACGCCCCGCGCGTAGGTCTCGTTCGCGACGATGGCGAAGCTCGCGGTAGCGAAGAAATCCTGGGTGACCGAGCGCCAGAGGTCCCAGACCGGTTTGATGGTCGAGTGCTTCTCCTGCGCGATGAAGGGCTCGGGATCGAGATCCAGAAGCTCGCCCAGCATGCGCAGAAATTTCGTCGTGCTCTCCACGCCGATGGGGGCCTGCAGGTAAGGCTTGCCCAGCACTTCGCAGAGCCCGCGACCGAACTCGCGATACATGCAGACATTGACGTCGGCATTCACCAGGTTGCGCATCTCGGCGAGATGCGCGCCCAGCGGCATCACCATGTTCACCTCGGCGCCGATCCCCTCCACCAGCCGCCGGATCTCGGCGAGGTCGGAGGGCATGTTGAAGGTGCCGTACATCGGCCCGAGGATGTTCACGCGGGGCTTGGCGCCCTCCTCGCGCTTCTTCTCGGGCGGCATCCGGCCTTTGGTCATGCCGAACTCGGTGAAGATCCAGGTCATCGCGCGGTCCGCGCTTTCCCACTGATCCTCATCGATGGTGCGCGGCAGGAAGCGTTGGATATTGGTGCCCTGGGGTGTGACGCCGCCACCGATCATCTCGGCGATGGAGCCGGTGACGACGACCGCGGGCAGAGCCGGGTCGAGCGTGCCCCAGGCCCGCTTCATCGCGCCCTCGGTCCCGTCTCGACCCAGCTCCTCCTCCCCGAGCCCGGTGACGACGATGGGCAGTTCGTGCGGCGGCAGCCCATCGGTGTAGTGCAGGACGGAGGTGACGGGCAGGTTCTCGCAGCCCACTGGGCCGTCGATGACGACTTGCAGGCCCTTAACGGCACAAAAGGCGTAGACCGCCCCCCAATATCCGCCCGCGCGATCGTGGTCCTGGACTAGCATGGGGTGCCCTCCCGGTCCTGGAATGGCGACGGGGTGCGCACGCAATCGGCTGCGCCGATCGCTTTCGCGCACTGTGCTGATTTATCTTTATAAATCAGCACTAAATCATCTCCGCCGCTTTGGCTGCGCGGGCCTGTTTGTCGAGCTTGCGCTGGTGCTGCGCCCGGTAGTCGGGGCGCAGGTTCGGCGCGCCTTCCCAGACGCCCGCCGTGTCGCCCTCGCCGACGCCCTCGAAGAACTCCCGCATCCGGTCCATGTTGGCCTTGCCCGCGATGGCAGCGTTCACCACCTCCTGGAGCGAGCCCGCCCCCGCCGGCCCCATCAGCGGCCGGGCCGAGATCAGGTTGGTGAAGTAGAGGCCCGGGATGGCCATCTCCTTGGCCTTCTGCACGACAGGCGTGGTACCGATAGCGAGGTCGGGCTTGATCGCCTCGACGGCGGCGCAATCGTCTTCCAGCGAGGCGCGGAACTTGACAGTGACGCCCTTCGATTCCAGCCAGGCCGCGTCCTCCGCCGACCAGGCCGATTTCGCACAGGCCGAACCGACATAAGGCACATCCGCCCCGCTCTCGATCAGGAGCCGCGCGACGAGAAGCTCGGACCCCTCATAGCCCGAGAGCGTCACGGTGCCCTTGATCGGGGTGGCCGAGAGCGCCTCCTTGATCGCCGGCAGGAAGGCGTTCTGCGCCGCACCGACCTGAGCCTCGGGGATGTTGAACGCCTCGCCGATAGTCTTCAGCCAGTTCGCGGTCCCGTCGAGGCCCACAGGGGCGGAGCCCACGACCTTGCGCCCCGCCGCTTCGAACTCGCGGACGGCGGCGGTATAGAACGGATGGATCGCGGCGACGGCACCGCAATCGAGCGCGGCATAAAGCTCCCGCCATTCCCGCGCCGGCACGACCGGCCCGGCGGCGAGGCCGAGCGGCGCCAACATCGCACCGATCATCATCGGATCGGCGGGGAACATCTCGCCGAGCAGCGTCACGGTCGGCCGGTCGGACTTGCCGCCCACGGGGGCCTGGACCGGGCCCGCCTCGATCTCCTGGCGGGCATAGTTCAGCATCGCACCGGCGAGCACGTCCTTGGCCTCGGCATGGGTCGGGATGCCGAAGCCCGGCACGTCGATGCCGACGATCCGCACGCCGTTGATCTCGTCCGGCAGGAGCCGCAGGGGCACGCCGGAGGCGGTCGGCACGCAGAGGTTCGTCACCACGACCGCGTCATAGCGATCCGGGTCGGCCAGTTCGTGGACCGCATCGCGGATGTCCTCGAAGAGCTTGCCGGTCACCAGGGTCTCGGAGTTGAACGGCACATAGCCGACCGAGCGCCGGGCGCCGTAGAAATGGGTCACGAAGGTGAGGCCGTAGACGCAGCAGGCCGAGCCCGAGAGCACCGTCGCCACCCGCTTCATCCGCATCCCCACGCGCATCGACCCGAAGGCCGGGCACATGCTCTGCGGCTTGTCGTGGGGGCCGGTCGGGTAGTCCTTGGCGAACTGCTCCAGCAGCTCGGAGTTCCCGGCCATCTCGGCGGCCTTCTTCAGATCCGATCCGGAATGGCAGCCGAGCCCCGGTTCCGCGCCCGTGTCGGGCGCAGGTTCGGGGCGCCCCTCGGAGCGGATCACCTCCACCTCGCCGGCGGTGTCATAGCCGACCTCGTAGCCCTCACGCATCGTCATAGATGACCTCGAGCGATTTCTTCGGCTCCGCATTCGGACCGCGCATGTCCTCATCCGTGGCCGGCTCCAGCACCACGCCGGCGCCGGTATCGGAGCCGTCGAAGAGTTCCAGAAGCTGGTCCTGATTCAGCGCCGTGGGCCGCAGCGGCGGCGCCTCGGCGACGTTCACGCCCAACTCGGCGAAGAGACCGCCCCACTGGCTCTCATTCGTGCCCACGATCTGGTAGTTCGCGGATTTCTTGCGCAGGTCGTCATCCTGCGGGATCGAGGCGAGCACGGGGATGTCCACCGCCTTCGCGAAAGCCTGAGCCTCGCCGGTGCCATCGTCCTTGTTGATCACCAGGCCCGCGACGCCGACATTGCCGCCGAGCTTGCGGAAATACTCCACCGCCGAGCAGACATTATTGGCCACGTAAAGCGATTGCAGGTCGTTGGAGCCGACCAGGATCACCTTCTGCGCCATGTCGCGCGCGATCGGCAGGCCGAAACCGCCGCAGACCACATCGCCGAGGAAGTCGAGCAGAACGAAGTCGAAATCCCAGTCATGGAAGCCGAGCTTTTCGAGCAGTTCGAAGCCGTGGATGATCCCGCGCCCGCCGCAGCCCCGGCCCACTTCCGGCCCGCCGAGTTCCATCGCGAAGACGCCGCCGCGCTTGAAGCAGACATCGCCGATGCCGACCTCCTCGCCCGCCAGCTTCTTCTTCGTCGAGGTCTCGATGATCGTCGGGCAAGCCTTGCCGCCGAAAAGCAGCGAGGTGGTGTCCGATTTCGGGTCGCAGCCGATCAGCAGCACGCGCTTGCCCTGCTCCGCCATCATGTGGCTGAGATTGGCGAGCGTGAAGCTCTTGCCGATGCCGCCCTTGCCGTAGATCGCGATGATCTGGGTCTTGGAGGTGGGCTCGCCCTGGGGGACTTCCAGCGTCGGTTCCGCGGCTTCGTCGGCCAGGCGCTTGTCGTAGTCCTTCAGGTTCGGAACTTCGTCCTTCATGCCGCCGTCTCCTTTTGCGGCCCTACCGCGTCGCTGCTTGAGGGCGTCCAGTCGAGAATCATTTTCAGGCAGGCCGGGTCCGAGAACGCCGTCTCGTAGGCCTGGGACGCATCGCTGGCGTCGCTGGTGTGGGTGATCAGGCCCGAGAGCGAGAGCGCGCCGCTCTCCACGAGGGCCCGGGTCGCGACCATGTCGTCGGCATGCCATTCCGCGGCGACGCGGAGCCGGGCCTCCTTCATGAAGGCCGGCGGGAAGGCGAACTGGATCGGCTGGGTGTAGAACCCGGCGAGGACGATCTCGCCGCCTTTCACGATCCGCCCGACCCAGTCGTTGAGCAGGTCGGCGCGCCCGGAGGCGTCGTAGATCGCGTGGTAGTCGCGGCGCGGATCGTCGTCGGGCGTCACCACCTCATAGCCCTTGGCACCCTCCATCCGGGCCGGGTCGATCTCCCAGACGGTTGGCGCCGGGGCCCCGGCGGCGATCGTCAGCCGCGCCAGAAGCCGGCCCAACACACCGTGGCCAATGATCAGATCGGGGATCGTCGTGTTGCGGCCCGCAATCGCGTGGCGCGCCGTGGCGGCGAGCGCCAGGAGCGCGCCCTGAGGCCCGAGCGCCGCATCGATCCGGGTCACCCGGTCGGCGGGGGTCACGACCCGGCGGGCGGACCCGCCGAAGAGACCGAACGCCTCTTCATAGCAATTGGCACCGGGCACGAAGACCCTCTCGCCGACCCGGTAGCCGGTATCCGGCCCCGCCTCGACCACCTCGCCCGCCGCCTCGTAGCCGGGCACCAGCGGATAGCCCATGCCCGGGAAGGGCGGCATCTCGCCGGTATAGAAGAGCTTCTCAGTGCCGGTGGAGATGCCCGAATGGGCGATCTCGACGACAAGGTCGCCCGGGCCCGGCGGGGTCACGCGCAACTCTTCGAGCGACAGCTCGCGGGGGGCGTTCAGGAGCACGGCTTGGGTCTTCACGGATTCTACCTCGCGCTGTGCCGCGATCCGGCAAGCGGGCCGGGATTCGGGTGCGACACGATGACTGGGTGTCAGTCTATCCTGACACTCTCAGATGTCAAACAATTTGGACAGAAAAAGTGTCAACTTCCTCTGACACCTTCGACCACCGAGGTGACGAAAGGCCGGGCAGGACGGTGCGCGCGAATACGGGTGAAGCCGGCCTCCGCCATGTGCGCGGCGATCTCCGCGCTGCGCCGCGCCTTTCCGGTGCGCATCGCCATGCAGTAGAGCGCGAAATAGGCGTCGCCGGCCCGGCTGCCGGCCATCGGCTCGCTGACGATGAGGCGCCCCCCGGCAGGCAGCGCCTCGGCCACCTTGGCCAGCAGAACCCGCACCGTGGCGTCCTCGTGGTCGTAAAGCACCCGCACGAGGCTGATCGCATCGGCACCCTCGGGCAGCGGATCGTCCCGGAACGAACCGGCGGCGATGTCGATCCGGTCGCTCAATCCCGCCTCCGCGAATCGCGCCCGCGCCCCGGGCGCGACTGCCGGCAGGTCGAAGAGGGTCAGTCCGATCTGCGGATAGGTATCGGCGACATGGCTGAGGAAGGTGCCGGTCCCGCCGCCGACATCCATCAGCCGGGTGACGCCGGAGAGGTCGATCGCGGCGAGCGTGTCCTCGGCCACGAGCACCTGACTGTCCGCCATCAGCCGGGAATAGGTCGCCGCCACCTCCGGGTCGCCCGCGCCATCGGCCCCGAAGACGTAAGGCCAGAACCCGGCCAGTTCGGTCGCGGTCTCGCCGCGGAAGAAGGCCACCGGATCGGCAAGGTCGCGGTAGAGCACCTCGTGATGCGCGATCATTCCCTTGAGCCCCGGCACACCCGCAAGCGCCGCCCCCCGGCGGGTCAGGCCATAGACCCCGGATCGCCGCCTGCGGACGAGACCCAGAGACGCCGCCGCCGCCATGAGCACCTTGAGCCGATCCACCGGAACCGACACGCGGCCGGCCAGCGCCTCCACGGTTTCCTCGCGTTCCATCAGCCGCTCCGGCAGATCGAGCGCCATAAAGGCCATCAGAACCTGGCTGTGGCAGAACCCGGCGACCAGATCGAAGAGCGCCTCACCCTCGCGCCGGACAATCCGCCGGGTCAGCGGAAACCGCGCCGCCCAGCGTTGAAACGGGCGCGACGCCAGAAGCCGGGTGACCCGTCCCGCCCGCCGTTCCCCGGCCTGAAAGGCGGGGAGGTTGGCGGGCGCGTCGGTCATTCGCCGGGCACCGTCCGGACTTCCCGCGCCGCCGCCGGCACGATCCGGTCGGCATAGGCCCGGACCATCTGCGCCAGCGCCGCCTCGCCCGGACAGGACGGGATCGAGGCGATCGCGCCGGAGAGGATATCGTCGAGTCGCTGAACCGCGCCCTGGACGCCGAATTGGCGCACCGCGTTAGGCCGGCCATGGAGATCGTCCTGGCCGGCGGGCTTGCCGAGCGTCTCCTCATCGCAGAGCGCGTCGCGCAGATCATCGGCGACCTGGAATGCCTCGCCGATCCGGGCGCCGAGTTCTTCCCAGGGCTCCGCGTCCTGACCGGCAGCAAGCGCCCCCATCTGCGTCGCGGCGACGAAGAGTGCGCCGGTCTTGGCCATGTGATAGGCGGAGAGGTCGATTTTCTCCTCGCTCTCCCAGCCCTGCCCGGCGCAAATCCCGTTCGGCATCCCGGAGCGGTGGGAGAGATGGGCGATCAGGCCCAGCGCGCGGTCGGGCGCAGTCGCCGCCTGCTGTGCAAGAACCTCGAAGGCACGGATGATCAGGCTGTCCCCGGTCAGCACCGCGAGGGGTTCGGAATAGGCCCGGTGCAGGGCGGGTTTGCCCCGGCGCAGGTCGGCATCGTCGAAACAGGGCAGGTCGTCATGGACGAGGCTGGCACAGTGCATCAGTTCGAGGGCGACCGCCGCCGCGTCGCTGACCTCCGGCTTGTCGTCGCCGCAGGCCATGGCGACAGAGAGCAGGATCGTCGGCCGGATCCGCGCGCCGCCCGGGTTCACCGCGTAGTCGAGTGCTGAGGAGAGCCGCCCGGGCCCGCCCTGTGCGCCCTCAATGGCCCGGCCCATGGCCGCTTCGATCCGGGAGGAGAGTCCCATGCCTATTCCTTTGCAGGTCTGTCAGCTCGACTGAACAGCAATAGTGTCAACTAGACTGGACAACTTGCCGGACCGAGTCAATGATGGATGCATGACAAAGGCCCTCATTATCGGCGCCGGGATCGGCGGGCTGGCCTGCGCGCTGCGCCTCGCCGGGGCGGGGCTCGATGTCACGGTTCTGGAAGCGGCCGAGACGGTGGGCGGCAAGATGCGGACCCTGCCCTCCGCCGCCGGACCCGTCGATGCCGGACCGACGGTGCTCACCATGCGCCCGGTCTTCGAGGAGCTGTTCGCGGAGGCCGGGGAGAGCTTGGAGGATCACCTGACGCTCACGCCGCTGACGACCCTGGCGCGGCATTTCTGGGCCGATGGCACAGAGCTCGATCTGATGGCCGAGGAAGAGGCGAGCGCGGCGAACATCCGCGGCACTTTCGGCGCCCGGGCCGAGCGGGAGTTCCGCCGCTTCGTCGCCCGCGCCGCGCGACTCTTCGCGGCCTTCGATGCGCCGATGATGCAGGCGGCGGCACCGGATCAGCTCCGGCTGGGACTGACGGTGATGCGCACGCCGCGCGTCGCCCTCGACATGGCGCCCCATCGCAGCCTGGCCGGGCTGCTCGACGGCGCCTTCTCGGAACCGAAACTGGCCCAGCTCTTCGGCCGCTTCGCCACCTATGTCGGCGGATCGCCCTATGCATCGCCCGCACTTCTGAGCCTGATCTGGGAGGCGGAGGCCCGCGGGGTCTGGGCCATCGAGGGCGGGATGCACCGGCTCGCGCAGGTGCTCGCCGATCTGGCCAAGGCGCGCGGGGCGACGATCCGGACCGGCTGCCCGGTGACCGGCATTGAAATGCAGGGCGGACGTGCCGCGGCGGTTCGGACCGGCGAAGGCCGGTTCGCCGCGGACCTTGTCGTCTTCAACGGCGATCCGAGGGCCCTGAGCGAGGGTCTCCTGGGCCGCGCGGCGCAAAGCGCGATCCCCCGGCAGGCCGTGGAACCGCGCTCGCTCTCCGCCCATGTCCACGCTTTCGCCGCCGAGGCCGCGGGCCTCGATCTGGCCTATCACAACGTCTTTTTCGCCGACGATCCGCGCGGTGAGTTCGGTCCCATCGGCGAGGGCCGGATGCCCGACGACGCCACGCTCTATATCTGCGCCCAGGACCGGGCCCATGGCCCTGTCACGGGCCCTGAGCGGTTCGAGATCATCCGCAACGCGCCGCCGCTCTCCGGCCCCGCCGCCGACCAGACCAAGGAGATCGCCCAATGTCAGACACTGGTTTTCGAGCGTCTCGCCCGGTTTGGTCTGCACTTCACGCCGCGACCCGGGCCGGAGACCCTGACCACGCCGGCGGGGTTCGACGCGCTCTTTCCGGCCAGCCAAGGCTCCCTCTACGGGCGGAGCCCGCATGGGCTGACGGCGGGGCTGAAGCGGCCCCGGGCGCGGACGGCGGTCCCGGGTCTCTATCTGTGCGGCGGCGGGGCGCATCCGGGGGCGGGGGTGCCGATGGCGACCCTCTCCGCCCGGCACGCGGCCGAGGCGATCGTGACGGACCTTGCTTCCACCTCGACGTCCCGCCGAACGGCTATGCCTGGTGGTATGTCGACGGCCTCTCCGAAGACGGCAAACGCGCCGTCTCCGTCATCGGCTTCATAGGGTCGGTCTTTTCGCCCTGGTATGCGTGGTCGGGGCGGCGCGACCCGGCGAACCATTGCTGCATCAACGTCGCCACCTACGGACCCGGCGGGCGGTTCACGATGACCGACCGGGGGCGCAAGGCGCTGCGGACGACGCCAGACACGTTCCAGGTCGGCCCGTCCTCGATGCACTGGACCGGCGAGAAGCTGGTGATCGATATCGACGAGATCGCCTCACCGCCGCTTGTTTCCCGGGTCCGGGGCCGGATCACGGTGACGCCCTCGGCGATCACCTCGGTCGAACTGCCGTTGACCGAGGATGGCACCCATGTCTGGCGCCCCTTCGCGCCGGTCTCGGACATCTCGGTGGAGCTGGAGGCGCCGGGATGGCAATGGGACGGCCACGGCTATCTCGACGCGAATTTCGGGACCCGGGCGCTGGAGCAGGATTTTCGGTTCTGGACCTGGGGCCGGTTTCCCGCAGGGGGGGGCGCGACCTGTATCTACGATGCGGTGCGCCGGGATGGCACCACACTCGAAAGCGCGTTCCAGTTCACGCCCAAGGGCGAGGCGGCGGCCTGCGAGGCCCCCCCGCAGACCCCGTTCCGCCGCTCGCTCTGGCAGGTTTTTCGGGAGACCCGGGCCGATCCCGGCACCACGCCGAAACAGACCCTAAACATGCTCGATGCGCCGTTTTACTCGCGCTCGGCGGTGCGCGCGCGGCTCAATGGCGAGGAGGTCACCGGTATCCATGAGGCGCTCGACCTCGACCGGTTCCGTTCGCCGCTCCTGAAGCCGATGCTGGCGGTCCGGGTGCCGCGCCGCCCGGGCTGGCGGTTCTGAACCCGCCTAAAGCTCCGACGTGATGATCGGCCGGACCCGCGGGTTGAGGCGCCACATCTGGACATTGAGCGCCCCGGCCACGGTCACCCAGATCAGATAGGGCAGGAGCGCTAGACCCGCGAGCATATCGAGCTGCCAATGGGTGACCATCGCTCCGGCCACCAGAAGCCAGAGGCACCCCATGACCGGGATCGCGGCCTTGATCCGCCTCAGCCCGAAGAAGACCGGGGTCCAGAGCGCATTCACCGCGATCTGCGCGGCCCAGAACGCCATCGCATATTGGCTGCCTTCGAGGGGCGCCACCCGGGCCGCGGCAAAGGCCATCAGCAGATAGAGCGTCGTCCAGGCAAGCGGAAACACCCAGTTCGGCGGGGTCCAGGACGGCTTTTCCAGCTCTTCGTACCAGGTTCCGGTCGGAAACAGGCCCCCGGTGGCCCCGGCGCCGCAACAGGCGACAAGGAAGAGGGCGAAGAGCAGCGGATCCATGGGGCGGCCTCCCGATTACACGATTGGGGAGGACCTAGGCCCCTTGACCCTCCCTGCCAAGGGCGCCGCGCTCGCGGCTGCGAAGCTCGGCCAGGACTGACAGGACCGATCCGGTTCGCCCGTCGCCCCAGGCGCCCCGCGGCACGGCCCGCCCGGCGGCCTCGACGAGGAAGGCGACCTCCGGCAGGGGCGGGGCATAGACCACGGCGGAGCGCGGGATAAGGGTGCCGGCGGCGGCGCGGGCGGCGGATTGGACCATCCAGCCGGCCTTTTGCGCGGTCGAGGTGTAGGCGCGGAGCGTCACCGAATCGTGCCCGTTGCGGCGGATCTCGGCGCCGATCCCGGCATAGATCAGCCGCGCCGCCCAGATGCCGGTGCGCGCCTCGAGCGGCAGGGCCTTGATGCCGGGCTCGGAGCGGATGTAGAGCCGCCGCGCCTCGGCCAGCAGCCTCGCGACCATGCGCCGGATCGAATCAAGCGGCAGGGGCTCGCGCAGGAACGCCTCCGGATCGAGATAGGCGTCGGCGAACCAGTCGAGCGGCAGGTAGATGCGGCCGGCGCGCGCGTCCTCGCCCACATCGCGGGCGATATTGGTGAGCTGCATGGCGACGCCGAGATCGCAGGCCCGGGCCAGAACATCGGCGTCCCGCACCCGCATCAGCACGCACATCATCGCGCCCACCGCGGCGGCGACCCGAGCGGAATAGGCTCTGACATCGCTCAACGTGGCGTAGCGGTCGCCGCGCGCATCCCAGGCCAACCCTTCCAGCAGCGCCTCCGGCAGCGCCCGCGGCATCTCGTATTCCTCGACGATCCCGGCGAAGGCGCGGTCCTCGGGCGTGTTCTCGGGCCGCCCGGCATAGGCCAGGTCGAGCCGCTCCTGAAGCCGCAGCACGGCGCGGGTCTTGTGATCGCCCTCATCCACCTCGTCATCGGCCAGCCGGCAGAAGGCGTAGAGCGCCAGCGCCGGGTCGCGGACGGACGGGGGCAGGAGCTTCGAGGCGGCGTGAAAGGAGAGCGAGCCGGTGCGGATCGTCTCCCGGCAATGGGCGAGGTCGGCGGGATCGATCATTCGGCGGCCATCCTCTGCGGTTCGGGGGCGACGCGTGGCGCATCGGGCACCATCTTGGCGAGCACTTCCGCCGAGGACACGACGCCCGGGAGACCCGCCCCCGGATGGGTGCCGGCGCCGGCGAGCCAGAGCCCCTTGGCCTCCTCGCTTACATTATGGGGCCGGAACCACGCCGATTGCAGGATGCGCGGCTCGATCGAGAAGCCGCAGCCGAGCGGCGAGAGGTAACGGTCGCGGAAATCCTCGGGCGTCAGGATGTGGGAGGCGGAGAGATGTGCCTCGAAGCCCGGAATCGTCTCTTCCAGCACCTTTGCCACCTTTTGACGGTAGGTCTCGCGCATCTCGAACCAGTCGACCGGGTCGTCCCAGCCGAGATGCGGAACCGGGGAGAGGGCGTAGAACGTATCGTCCCCCTCCGGCGCCACGCCCGGATCGGTGACCGAAGGGCGATGCAGGTAGAGGCTCATGTCGTCGGCGAGGCGCCCCTTGATGAAGATCTCCTTCAGAAGCCCCTCGTAGCGTGGGCCGTTGAGGATCGTGTGGTGGCCCACATCGGGCCATTTTCCGGCGGTGCCCCTGGTGCCAAAATACCAGACGAAGAGGCCCATGGACCAGCGACGCGCATTCAGCTTGGCGTCGGTCCAGCGGGTTTTCCGGTGGTTGCGCAGGAGCCGGGAATAGGTGTGGCCGGCATCGGCATTGCTCACGACAGTCGGGGCGGCCAGCACCTCGCCATCGGTCAGCCGGACGCCCTTGGCGGCACCATTTTCGATCAGGATTTCGTCCGCCTCGGCGCCAAGCCGCACGATGCCGCCCTGATCCTCGGTCACCCGAACCATGGCATCGGCAATCGCCTGCACGCCTCCGATGGCGTAGTGGACGCCGTATTCCTTCTCCAGATGGCTCACGAGCGCGTACATCGACGTGACATGCATCGGGTCGCCGCCAATGAAGAGCGGGTGGAAGGAGAGCGCCATGCGCAGGCGGGGGTCGCGGACATAGGCGCTCGCATGGCCGAGGATCGAGCGGTCGGCGCGCAGCAGCGCGAAGGTCGGTATCACCTTCAGCGTGTCCCAGAGCCGGTGCATCGGCTTGCGCCCGAGCCCCTCGAACCCGACGCGGTAGCGCGCCTCGGCGGATTTTAGGAACTTCAGGTAGCCGTTGACGTCGCCGGGGCTAAGCCGGCGCACCTCCTCCAGCATCCGCTCCGTGTCCTGATAAGCGCGGAATTTCGAGCCGTCCGGCCAGCGGATTTCGTAGAACGGGTCCATCGGGCGGAGGTCGACTTCCGAATGGAAATCGCGCCCGCAGGCGGCCCAGAGATCCGCGAACACTTCGGGCATCGTCACGATGGTCGGGCCGAGATCGAAGCGATGGCCGTCTTTCGTGATCGACGAGCCGCGCCCGCCGGGCCGATCGAGCCGGTCGAGCACGGTGACGCGGTAGCCCTTGGCGCCGAGCCGCATCGCCGCGGCGAGCCCGCCGAGGCCGGCACCGACGACGACGGCCGAGTCGGGGGAGGGATGTGTCAACATAAGTGGACAGTAGCGCCGCCGACCGACGCTGACAACCAAATCCATTGGCGATTGCTGGGTTTTTCGGTGTCCCGATGATTGTTCCTCTTTCATCTGAATGGTGGATGTGTCAGTTTCGGTTGACACCTTTGGGATGTGCCCGTGACTCAATGCGTCAGCCTCAGCCTGTTCCGGTTCGACCGTGCCCTGGCCCGCGCCTGGGCCTTCGTACAGATGGGCGCCGCACGCTGGCCGCTCTCCCGCACCCCGGATATCGGTTTCTGGAAGCTCTGCGGCTCCGGTGTCGGCGAGGGCTTCACGCCGATCCCGAACACCGCCGTCTGGGCGATCCTCGCGACCTGGCCGAGCCACGATATCGCCCGGGAACGGGTGACGGGCGCCCCGGTCTTCGCCCGGTTCCGCAAGCGCGCCGACGAGGACTGGACGATCTTCCTCGAAACCCGCTCGGTGCGCGGGGAATGGTCGGGAAAAGAGCCGTTTCAGGCCGAAACAGGGTCGAATGATGGCCCACTCGCCGCACTCACCCGGGCGACGATCCGGCCCCGCACGGCACTCCGCTTCTGGGGTCGCACCCCCGACATCTCCAAGGTCATCGGCGCCGACCCCAATGTGATCTTCAAGATCGGCGTGGGCGAGGTGCCGTGGCTGCACCAGGTCACGTTCTCGATCTGGCCCGATGCGCAGACCATGGCCGGCTTCGCCCGCACCGGACCCCATGCCGAGGCGATCCGCGCCGTGCGCGACGAAGGCTGGTTCTCCGAAGAACTCTACGCGCGCTTCGCCCTGCTCTCCGATATGGGGACATGGGACGGCCGCGCCCCGCTTGCCAAACTGAAAGACGCCGCATGACCGCACCGTTCCCGTTTTCCGCCATCGTCGGTCAGGACGAGATGAAGACCGCGATGATCCTGACGGCCATTGACCCGACGATCGGCGGGGTTCTGGTTTTCGGCGATCGGGGCACGGGAAAATCCACCGCCGTCCGGGCCCTGGCCGCGCTGCTACCGCCGATCACCCTTGTGGAGGGCTGCCCGGTGAACTCCGCGCGGCCCGAGGATGTGCCGGATTGGGCCGGAATAGAGACGAAACTGACCGTCGAGGCACCCACGCCCGTGGTCGACCTGCCGCTCGGTGTGACTGAGGACCGGGTGACCGGGGCGCTCGACATCGAGAAGGCCCTGACACGGGGCGAAAAAGCGTTCCAGCCCGGCCTTCTGGCCCGCGCGAACCGGGGCTATCTCTATATCGACGAGGTGAACCTGCTTGAGGATCATATCGTCGATCTGCTCCTCGATGTCGCCCAATCCGGGGAGAACGTGGTGGAGCGCGAGGGGCTCTCGGTCCGCCATCCGGCCCGGTTTGTCCTGGTCGGCTCCGGAAATCCCGAGGAGGGGGAGCTTCGGCCTCAGCTTCTCGATCGGTTCGGGCTCTCGGTCGATGTCGGCAGCCCGAAGGAGATCGAGACCCGGATCGAGGTCATCAAGCGGCGCGATGCCTATGAGAACGACAATGCCGCCTTCATGTTGCGCTGGCAGGCGGAGGATGCGGCGATCCGGGAACGGATCCTGACCGGGCGCAAGGCGCTCGGCGACCTGAAGACCGGGGACGAGACGCTGATGGACGTGGCGGAGCTCTGTCTGGCGCTGGGCTCGGACGGGTTGCGGGGGGAACTCACGCTGCTGAAGGCGGCCCGTGCCTATGCCGCCTGGCGCGACGATACCGCCCTGACCCGGGCCCATATCCGCGCCGTGGCCCCGATGGCCCTGCGGCACCGGCTGCGCCGCGACCCGCTCGATGAGGCCGGCAGTGGGACCCGCGTGGCCCGGGTGGTGGATGAGGTCCTTGGCTGACCTGACGGACCCCTTCGCCCGGGCGCTTCTGGCGCTCGATCTCCTGGCGGTCGATCCGGGGCTGGGGGGCCTCGCGGTCCGGGCCCGGTCAGGGCCGGTTCGCGAGGCCCTGCTCCGCCCCCTCGAGCAATTGCCCGGGCCGCGCCATCGGCTCCATCCGCAGGTCTCCGACGAGGCGCTCTATGGCGGGCTCGACCTCTCCGCGACGCTCGCCTCGGGCCATTTGGTGCAGGAACAGGGTCTGTTGCGTGATCCCTCACTGATGGTTCTCGCCATGGCCGAGCGTTGCCCGGACCAGCTCGCCGCCCGGCTCGCGCTTTGCCTCGATGAGGGGCGCGGACATGTGCTGATCGCCCTCGATGAAGGCGCGGAGCCGGATGAGCGCTGCCCGGATGCCCTGGCCGAGCGGCTGGCCTTTGCCGTCGATCTCTCGGAGACGCCGCTTGGCCATGCCGCTGCCCCGGCGGACCGCGATCTCGACGCGGCGCGGGCGCGCCTGTCCGGTGTCGCGCGGGCCGACGATCTCCTTCCCCGGATCGCCGCGCTGTCGCTCCAGTTGGGCATCGGCAGCCTGCGGGTGCCGCTCTTCACCCTGCGTGCGGCCCGGGCCCATGCGGCACTGGCGGGCCATGACGAGATCACGGGCGACGACCTCTCCATCGCCTGCGCGCTGACCATGGCCCATCGCGCGACGCAGATGCCGGAGGCAGAGCCCCAGGACCCGGCCCCGGCGGAGAGCGAGGAGCCCGCCAACGCCCCCGATCCCGGGGACGACGACGGGCTGGTGCTGCCGGAGGAACTGCTGCTGGAGGCCGTCGCGGCGCTCCTGCCTCCGGGGCTTCTTGCCGAATTGCAGGCCCGCAAGGCCCGCCTCGGCAAGGGCTCCGGGTCCGGGGCGGCGCATAAGGGCAACCGGCGGGGGCGGCCGCTGCCGGCGCGGCCCGGGCGGCTCGGCAGTGGGGCGCGGATTGATCTGGTGGCAACCCTGCGCAGCGCCGCGCCGTGGCAGACGATCCGGGCGAAGACGGCGCCGCAGCGGGACGGGCTTCATATCCGCGCCTCCGATATCCGGCTCAAACGCTATGAGGAGCGGTCCGACCGGCTTCTGATCTTCACCGTCGATGCCTCCGGCAGCGCCGCGCTGGCGCGTCTTGCCGAGGCCAAGGGGGCTATCGAACTGCTGCTGGGCGAAGCCTATGCGCGGCGCGACCATGTCAGCCTCGTGGCGTTCCGCGGCACCGGCGCGGAATTGCTCCTGCCCCCGACCCGCTCTCTCGTTCAGACCAAGCGACGGCTCGCGGAACTGCCCGGCGGGGGCGGCACGCCGCTCGCCAGCGGGTTGCAGCTGGCCTTGGAGCAGGCCGATCTCGCGCTGCGTCGGGGCCTGACGCCGACCGTGTGCCTCCTGACCGATGGCCGGGCCAATATCGCGCTCGACGGGACCGCGAATCGACCGCAGGCCGGCGAGGATGCCGAGCGGCTGGCCCGCGTCCTGCGCTTCCACGGGATCGAGGCGCTCGTTATCGACACCGGCAACCGGCCCGAAAAGGCCCTGAAACGCCTCGCCGAGACGCTGGATGCGCCCTATATCCCGCTCCCCCGCGCCGATGCCGAACGGCTCTCGCGGAGCGTGACTGCCGCGCTGGAGCGTTAGATGCACTGGCCGGAGGATGCCGCGGGCTGGCCCCTGACCGAGTTTTCCCGCCACATCCTCGTCAAACCGCATCGATGGCATGTGCAGGAGGCGGGCGAGGGCGATCTGCTCTTCCTGATCCACGGCGCCGGGGGCGCGACGCAAAGCTGGCGCGGGCTCTTCCCGCTTCTGACCGAGACCCACCGGGTGATCGCCGTGGACCTGCCCGGCCAGGGTTTCACCGGGCTCGGGGCGCGGCAGCGCTGCGGGCTCGATCACATGGCCGAGGACCTGCTCAGCCTGATGAAGTCGCAAGGCTGGAAACCGAAGGCGCTGATCGGGCATTCCGCGGGCGCGGCCCTCGCGCTGCGGCTGGCGCTGATGGGCGGGACGCCACACGGCCAGGTGATCGGGATCAACGCCGCGCTGGACAACTTCAAGGGGGTTGCCGGCTGGCTCTTCCCGGCGATGGCCAAGATGCTGTCGCTCAACCCGTTTTCCGCCAATTTCGTGATCGCGACAACGACCCGGGCGACGGTGGAGCGGCTGATCCAGGGGACCGGGTCGCATATCGACGCGGACGGGATCGACCTCTATCACCGGCTCGCGACGGATTGGACCCATGTCGACGGGACGTTGGCGATGATGGCGCAATGGTCGCTCGACGGGCTCAGGGCGCGGCTCGGGGAGGTCGAGGTGCCGGTGACGCTGATCGCCGGCGACCGCGACCGCGCGGTGCCGGTGGAGATCAGCGTCGAGGCGGCCGAGATTCTGGAAAACGCCACGGTGGTCGAAGAGGCGCGGCTCGGCCATCTGATGCACGAGGAAGACCCGGCTCTCGTCGCCCGCCATATCCGCATCGCGCTCTCAAAGGTCTGATGGCTGCGGCGCGGTTGGGTCGAAAACCAGCGGTCATGGGCGCCGATCAGCCGCCTGGTTCGGCCTCTTCCGCTGCCGGCGGCGCGAGGGAATGGAGGAAGGCGTAGATGTCGATCGCATCCTCCTCATCACGGACCTGGAAGGCCATCTTGCCCCGCGCGCGTCGATCGTCGAGCGTTGCCCGCAGCCAGTCGGTCGGGTCCTGCACGAAGGCTACGAACGTCTCTTCGGACCAGATCGTCTCCCCCTCGCCGACCTCCAGCAATGCGTCGGAATAGGCAAAACCCTCGACGGTCCCCGGCGAGCGCCCGGCAAGCGCATAGAGGTTCGGCCCGGTGCGCGCGGTGCGGCCGGCCAGAACGTTGCCATCGCCGTCCGCTACAAGGTGGCAGGCGATGCACTGCCGGGCGAATTGCTCCTCGCCGGCGGTCGCATCCCCGGTCGGGTCAAGCGCCACCGGATCAGTCTGGGCCGTTGCGGATGCGGCTGCTAGTACAAACGCGAATATCGCTGGGAATCTGGACATGAGGCTCTTTCCTGGCTCTGGCGGTCGGCGCCGTCCCGTCCACGGGAACCTAGGTCTCGCAGAGCCGCTATCCAATATCGAAACACGATATGGTAAGTGAGGTTGCGGGGTATGAAAGGTGACCTAGACTGTCGGCAATGCTGAGACTTCATGCGCTCCTCGGCGGGATCGCCATCGCCGCCTGCGTGACCGCCGCGATGGCCGATGCGCCAGCGGACATCGCCCTCATCGTCGATCGCGACGAGGAGGCTGTAAGCCTGTTCCTGTCGCTGCCGCTCGACGGTCTGGAACCGGCTCTCGGACTGCCTTCGGAGGCTCTGCGCGACAGTTCGGGCCTGTTCCCGATCGGGGTGTTCCAACAGGAGGGCACCGCCGCGCTCGCCGCCGATGTGATCGCCGGGGTCGATCTCAGCCTCGACGGTCGCGCGGCGGAGTTTCCGCCGATGTCGATGATGCTCCACGAGCGCGCCCTGTCGCTGCCGTTCGAGACACCGCTCGATGGTTGGACGGCGATGTCGGTCTGCGGAGTGGACGGGCCGGACGGGGCCGCGGCGGACAGCGACGTGCAGCTCTATGCCGGCTATACCGCCTATCCGGCCTCCGGCGATGCGGTTCTGCGCCTGGCATTGCCCAACGATGCGCCTGTCGAATTGACCGTGCGGGACCACTGGGCCGGACAGGTCCTGGCCGAGCGCCGGATGACACTGTTGCCCGGGGAGACGCTGGACCTCGCCATCCCGGCGGACTTCGCGCCCGGAGGATCCATCGAAAATGCCGCCCGTTGGGGCGGCATTCTCCTGAGCGTTATCGCTTTGGCGGCCTTCCTGGCCCTTGTCCTGCACCGCACCGGTCTGGCGCGGCGCCGGCCCGGTTCGGCCTAGGAGGCGGCGTTCGCGCGGATCTCCTCGACCATCGGATCGGCCTCTTCGAAGATCGCGTCCCAGATCCGGGCGGCCTGGCCGCGCTGACGGACATCCTTGAGATCCTCGTAATTGGCCAGCTCGTTGCCGACCAGAAGCAGCGCCACCATGCCCGCGGTGCGGTGCGGCGTGCAGAAATAGCCATAGGCGCCTTCGACTTCCATGACGACAGAAATGTCCTCGTTGATCGCGCCTTCCCACATGGTCCCGTCCTCCGGCATCATGTCCTCGTCGACCTCGCTGTTATGGCCGCGGTCGACGGAGACCCAGGTCACCGTGTCGCCCGGCTGGATGTGCAGGATGCGCGGGTTGTAGACTTGACGGAGGCGCGGATTCTCGGGGTCCTGGTTGAGCATCTCGATCATATGCTCCATCGGCTCCGCGGTCTCTTCGGTCTGCGCCAGAAGCGGGCTGCCGGCCAGGGTCACGAGCCCGGTCGCGCCGAGATATTTCAGTCCATCGCGTCGTGTGATGCGCATGGGAAGTCCTTCCTGTGTTTTGTTCAGGCCCGCGCGGTATACAGGTCGCGCCGACCGGGGTGCAACTAGCTCATGCGACCGCGTGGGCAATCGCGCACTGGCTCCAGAGGTGTTTAAGGGCCCGAACGAGATATTCAATATCAGCGTCGGTATGCAGGGGCGACGGAGTGAAGCGGAGCCGTTCGGTGCCACGCGGAACCGTCGGATAGTTGATCGGCTGCACGTAGATGCCCCATTCGTCCATCAGGTAATTCGAGAGCATCCGGGTCTTCACCGGGTCCTTGATCATCACCGGCACGATATGGCTGTCGTTGGCCATATGCGGAATGCCCTCGCGGTCGAGCAGAGCGCGGAGCCGGGCGACCTGGCGGCGCTGCTGCATCCGCTCCACATCGCTTTCCTTCAGGTGCCGGATCGAGGTGCGGGCCGCAGCGGCCACGGCGGGCGGCAGGGCGGTGGTGAAGATGAACCCGCTCGCGAAACTGCGGATGAAGTCGCAAAGCGCGTGGGAGCCGGTGATGTAGCCACCGACGACGCCATAAGCCTTGCCCAGGGTGCCCTCGATCAGGGTGATCCGGTCGGCGATGCCCTCCCGCTCGCTGACGCCGCCGCCGCGGGGGCCGTAGAGGCCCACGGCATGGACCTCATCGAGATAGGTCATGGCGCCGTACTTCTCGGCCACCTCGACGATCTCGCGGACCGGCGCGATGTCGCCGTCCATGGAATAGACGCTCTCGAAGGCGACGATCTTGGGCGCGTTCGCGGGGAGCGCGCGGAGTTTGGCCTCCAGATCCGCGACGTCGTTGTGCTTCCAGATCACCTTCTGGGCGCGGGAATGGCGGATGCCCTCGATCATGCTGGCGTGGTTCTTGGCGTCCGACAGGATGACGCAGCCTTCCAGACGGGCGCCCAGGGTCGAAAGCGCGGCCCAGTTCGACACATAGCCCGAGGTGAAGAGCAGGGCGGATTCCTTGCCGTGGAGGTCGGCCAGCTCGGCCTCCAGAAGCAGGTGGTCGTGGTTGGTCCCCGAGATGTTGCGCGTGCCGCCGGCCCCGGTGCCGCAGCGCTCGATCCCTTCGATCATCGCATCCATCACCTTCGGATGCTGGCCCATGCCGAGATAGTCGTTCGAGCACCAGACGGTGACGTCGCGGACGCCCTGGTCATAGTGGTTGGCGGCCCGCGGAAACTTCCCGCACCGGCGTTCCAGCTCGGCGAAGTAGCGGTAGTTCCCCTCGTCCTTGAGAACGTCGAGCTGGGCATTGAAGAGCGCGTCGAAATCCATGGGCCTGTCTTCCTTGGTCTAGTCTTCCGTTGGGCGCGGGGAAGCGGGGAGCATCCAGCGCCAGAGTTTCGCGTCAGGCAGCGGCACCACCATCAGCCAGTGTTCGAGAAGGGCGAGCGCGGCGAGCGCGGTCAGCAGGGCGGCACTCACTGCCTCGGCGGGATTGCCGGCCGAGATCAGCCGCTCGGCGAAGAACCCGATGGCGAGGCTGAGCCCCATGATCGCCAGCGGGAAGGCCAGCGTGATCGGGCCCTGCCGGAAATGGGTCTTCAGGTGCTCAAGCGGCTTCGGAATGAACTCCACATTGATCCGGGGCACGCCGAAGAAGAGGTTCAGCTTGGCGGAGATGCGGGCGAAGAAGAGGATCGTGTAGGTCCAAAGCGCGGTGGAATTGTCGCCCCAGAGGCTGATGCCGGCGATGCCGATGAGGCCCAGGAGCAGCAGGAGTTCGTGATGAGCGAGGGCGCGCCATGCACGCCAGAACCGCTGATGCCCGCGCAGCCCGGGCGGACAGGGCGCCCGGTCGGGGCCGGTGATGACGCCGGAGAGGAAGGTCAGTTCGATCCAGCCCCAGACGAGCAGCGCCCCGAAGAAGCCGAGATAGACCCCGGTGAGCGACGGATCGGCCACCGACAGGATCACCCCGGCCACCCCCAGGGCGACGACCGGAACGGAGAACAGAACCGCCATCTTGTAGGCGTCGCCGCCGGTGCGGTCCGCATGGCGGATCACGTAGAGGATCACCCCCGTCGTGAACCACCACACGAAGACCGCAATCAGGATGGCGACCCAGATCGGCATCAGTAGGCAGGCTCCAGCCTTGTTTCGACGGGCACCTCGTTGGGCTTCGACGGGATCGTCAGCAGCGACAGGAACGCCCAGCCGGCCTTCATCGAGCCGCCGATCTCCTTCAGCTTGCCGCCGAGGCCGCCCTGCTCCTTGCCTTCGGCGATCTGCACATTGGCGGCTTGCAGACGGTTCAGGTTCGGCTGCCAGCGCGGATGGTCGATGTCGAGGGTCAGCGGGAAGACCTGTTCGGAGATTTCCGACGTCTTCTTGAAGACCTCATAGGCGTACCAGTCCGGATCGACGCCCAGCGCCTCGTGGAAGGCCGGGCGCTGATGGTCGCGCACCGACATGGTGGAGTAGACCGCCGTGAGGAAGAACTTGATCCAGAGCTTGTTGACGCCCTGGGTCAGCTTCGGATCGGTCTTCATCAGGAGCGCGAACGCCTCGCCGTGGCGGAACTCGTCGTTGCACCATTCCTCGAACCACTTGAAGATCGGGTGGAACCGTTTGTCGGGGTTCTGCTCCAGGTGGCGGAAGATGGTGATGTACCGCGCGTAGCCAATCTTCTCCGAAAGATAGGTCGCGTAGTAGATGAACTTCGGCCGGAAGTAGGTGTATTTCTTGGCCTGGGTCAGGAAGCCCAGGTTCACCGCGATCCCCGCCTCGCGCAGGGCATCGTTGATGAAGCCGGCATGGCGGGCCTCGTCGCGGGCCATGAGCTGGAAGAGGGTGGTGATGTCCTCGTTCGCGCCGCGCCGCTTCATCTCCTTGTAGAGCACGCAGCCGGAGAATTCCGCGGTGCAGGAGGAGATCAGGAAGTCGATGAACTCGGCCTTGAGCTTCGGCTCCATCCCGTCCCAGTCGACTGTGTCCCAGTCCTCGTTCTTCTTGAAGTGGCCCTTGTTGGGGTCGGCTTTCATCTCGGCGATAAGCTCGTCCCAATCCGCGCGGACGGAACTGACGTCGATGGCGTCGAGCTCGTCGAAATCCGTGGTGTAGAAGCGCGGGGTCAGGAGCGTGTTGCGCATCGCGACCGCGGTCGCCATCTCGCTGTCCACCGGGGTGGTGAGGTTCTGGGCGGCAAGGCCCTCTTCAACGGTGGTGGCGTCGGCGGAGTGGCTCACATTCTGGACGTTCATGGCGTCACCTCCTCGGAGAACGAGAATTCGCAGAGTTCCATGAATTCGAAGTCACCCGTGGCGCGGGTCCAAAACTGTTCGAGCCTGGAGGCGCGGGTGATGATGGCGGTGCGGTCCTCCTCGACCACCTCGCCATAGGGCGCCATGATCTCGGGCCCCTGCACCTCGACGGTGTCGCCCGGATAGACCACCGCGCCGTTGTTGAAGCGCACATGGGCGCTCAGTTCCTCGAAACGGTGGCTGACCGTGACGGTGCAGGGCGCCGTTTCCCTTTCTCGTGTCAGAAGTCCCATGGTCCAGTTCCCTTTCTACTGGTCGATCAGCCTGGCGAAGGCTGCGACGTTGTCGGCTCCGTAGCCGATGAGTTCGACGTCGAGCCCGGTGCTCGCGTCGAGGATGGCGATATTCCCGTTCTCCCGGCGTGCCACGATCACCGGGGGGTTGCCCTCGACCTGATGGACGAGGCGCTCACGTTCAAAGACCCGGCCGATCACGCCGTAGAAGCCGCCGAGATGGTCCGACGACATCGCCAGGAGATCGCCGGTCTGGGCGTCGGTCACCGCATAGGTGCCGGTGCGGTCGCCAGTATTGGTCAGCAGGACGCTCCGTTCCTGAACCACCGGCGCGGCCTGAAGGACGCCGGTATTTGGCGTGCCGCTGATCTGGGCATAGGCCACGATCAGAAGGCTCGCCGCCATCAGGCCGAACATCGCACGGACGAGCACCCGGGGGACCATTTCGCGGTCCCGGTAACGCATCTGGGTTTCGAGCTGGCTCATCATCTCACTCCGCGGCGATCGGCGTGCCGTCGGTATTGGCCGACACGCGGGTGACTTTGGGTTCGGCCACGCGGGTCTCGGCGGCCTCGGCGAAGATGCGGGCGACGGCCTCGGCATCGGGGATGCAGCGCAGCGCCGGCTGGGTGCGGGCCATGTGCCAGGGGCGGACATGGGGCCAGGTCATCAGGTAGGAGATGCGGGTCTTGCCGATCAGCTCGAAGGCGATGGTGCCGGTGCCGTTCTTGCGGGTGACCAGCCCGGCATTGCCGATCTGAACGTAAGGTAGGTTCAGCGTCATCGTCAGCGCCGCCCCGATCCGCATCGCCACCCGCTTGTTGGTGAGTGTGTAGACCGTGGTCCGGGCCTGGACGGTCGCGATCCCGAGCAGGATCAGGCAGGCGACGAGGCCGATGATGACGAAGGGCACCGCATGACCGAGGGCCACGCCGAGCGGGTATTCGGTGGAACTCACCCCGACGCGCCAGATCGTCAGAAGCACGAAATAGCCGGCGACCCAATAGAGGCCCAGCGCCTCCCGGGCCAGTTGCAGGGGCTTCGGCGCGCCCTGCCAGAGGATGTGTTCGCCTTCGGGCAGCTTGCCGGGCAGGCCCCGGACCGGCTCGAAGTTGAAGTCGTCATGGTGGCTCATGGCCTGTTCCCTTTCTCGGCTGTCCCGGGCTGGCGAGGCCCGGGGCCCCGGATCGTGCCTGCCGGCACAACCTGGGGCGCGTCTCCGATCACAGCTGCGGCGCGAGCCGGGACGGGTCCGCATAAAGCGTGCCGCCGGCGTAGTAGGCCGTGATCTTATCCTCCTCGAGCAGGGTGATCTGCTCGGGGCTCTTGGTCTGCGGAATGTTCTCGAAGTTGTGGGCGTAGAGAGAGCGGACCACGACCTTATTCGGCTTGATCCGGCAGAGATTGATCGGCACCAGCCGGGTCTTGCCGGACCCTTCCGGATTCAGGTCGAGGGTGAGATAGCGGACCATGTGCTCGGGCACGTCGATCCAGAGATCGGTGATCCGGCCCACGACCTCGCCGTCGCCGGAGACCACGGCCATGCCGCGCGGATCACGGCCGGCGGAAACCTCGAAACCCTCCAGCGACGCCATCGGACGGATCTTGGCATGGCCGTGGGCGTCAAGCTCGGGCTCGTCCCGGCGCGGCGCCCAGGAGGCGGGGCCGACCCCGTCGACCATCGGGTCGCCGGTGGGCTCGTAGGGCGAGCCGGCGGATTTCGCCGTCCGGGCCAGGGCGACATCGGTTCGCATATGCGCGACCTCGTTCTCCTGCGACGGCACCACGACCTCACCGCGGCCATGGGGCAGGTTGAAGGTCTTGGGGTTCGGAACCGGGAACGGGCCCTGATTGACGGCCTCGTTGCCGTCGTCATCCTTGAGCGGGAAGCCCTCGCGCATGTTCTCGGTCTGGAGGTAGTAGATCAGCCCGGCGAAGAAGAGCCAGAAGAGCCAGATCGCCGCGCTCGCCAGATCGAAGTTACCGAAGAATTCAACGCCAACCATGGGTCAGTCCTTTCGCGGTCATGTTGGGAATTCGGCCAGCTCGAGCTTGGTCGCTTTCCCGGTATCCAGCGCCCGGACCCGCACCAGCGGGCCGAGGGCGACAAGGGTGATGAAGAGAAGGGCGATCTCGGTGTGGTAGACGACCGAGTACCCCGTCGAAGGCGTGGCGAGCGCCTCTCCGAGCATGCCGGTCCCGGCGGCATGGTTCACAAGGTCGCGGATCGCGCCCCCGATGAAGATCGCAAGCCCCGCGGCGGTAGCCTGCGCAGCGCCCCAGGCGCCAAGCGCCAGGCCGCGCCCGGCAGTGCCGGCGGTGGGCATCGTCATGGCGGCGGTCAGGGTGGCGACGGCGAAGAGGCCGCCGCCGAGGCCGATGAGACCGGCGCCGGTGAAGAAGAGAGACGAGGAATCGAGCGGCGCGGCGAAGATCACGCAGCTGAACGCGGCGACCCCGATCAGGATGCCGCGCGCGCCCATCCGGTAGGGGTCGAGCCCGCCGGAGAGCCAGCGCGCGGCCAGCCCGAAGCCGATCAGCGCCCCCCCGGCCCACATCGCGGTAAGCAGCGTCGTTGCGCTGACCGAGAGGCCGAGGATCTCTCCACCGTAAGGTTCGAGCAGCACATCCTGCATGGTGAAGGCCATGGTGCCGAGGAACACGACGACGAGCAGCCGACCGGCATCGCCCCCGGCGGCGAAGTCGTGCCAGGCATCGCGGAAGAGCGGGCGCGGCGCCTCGCGCTCGGCCTTCGACATCGGCTTCACCCGCTCCTGCTTCCAGAGCGCGATGACGTTGAGGAGGAGCGTGACGACAGCCGTACCTTGGACGACCTGCACCAGCGTCAGCGGTTTGAAATCGCGCAGGAGCCAGCCGATGATGACCGCGGCGAAGGCCATGCCGACGAGGAACATCACGTAAAGGAGCGCCACGACCTTGGGCCGGGTCTCTTCCGTCGCGCGGTCGGCGGCGAGGGCAAGGCCCGCGGTCTGGGTCATGTGCATCCCCAGTCCGGTCAGCAGGAAGGCGAGCGCGGCGCCACCGTAACCGGCCCAGGGGGCGTCGATGGCCCGCTCGCCGGAAAGCACCAGAAGCGCCATCGGCATGATCGCCAGCCCGCCGAACTGCCACATCGTGCCGAACCAGAGGTAGGGGATGCGCTTCCACCCGATGGCGGAGCGGTAAGTGTCGGACCGGAAGCCGAGGAGCGCGCGGAACGGGGCCACCAGAACCGGGATCGCGATCATCCCCGCAACCAGCATCGCCGGGACGTCCAGTTCCACGATCATCACCCGGTTCAGGGTGCCGAGCAGCATGACCATCGCCATGCCGACGCTGATCTGGAAGAGCGACAGACGCAGCAATTGCCCGAGCGGCAGATCGTCGGAGGCCGCGTCCGAGAACGGCAGCGCCCGGATCGTGAGCCTCTTCAATGCGCTGGCCTTCACGAGCATTCCACGCCTCCCTCGAAGACCAGGGCGGAGGAGATGTAGAAGCCGGATTTCACCCGTTCGACCTCGCTCAGGCGACCGGAGACCCCGGCGTGCCGCAAGGCCTGCGCCACTCGGGAGGGGCTGTGCGGGATCATGACCGGGGAGCGGTCGGAGCGCGGGAAGAGCTTGCCGACGCGCCACATCGCCATCAGGGCGGGCGTGCGCGGGGCGAGGGTGAAGACGACCTTGCCGGAGACGCGGCCCGCGGCGCGGCCGAGCATGTGCGCGAGGTCGGCCTCGGAGTAGTAGATCATCGAATCCATCGCGAGCATGTGGTCGAAGGCACCCCAGCGCTCATCGAGCATGTCGCCCGCGTGGAACGTGATCTTCAGCCGCTCGGGTGCGCGGGCCCTGGCGATGGAGATGAGCTGCGGCGAGATGTCGACCGCCACCACCTCCGCGCCGCGCCGGGCCAGGTCCACCGCCATCGCCCCGGTGCCGCAGCCGGCATCGAGCACGCGAAGCCCGCGCAGGTCCGCGGGCAGCTGCGCCAGCATCGTCTCCCGCATCCGGTCCCGCCCCGCGCGCACCGTCGCCCGGATACCGGAAACCGGCGCGTCCGAGGTCAACCGCTCCCAGGTGCGGGTCGCGGTGCGGTCGAAGTAGTGTTCGACCCGGGCGCGGGTGGCGGTGTAGTCCATTACCGGGGCCCCCCGAGGAGGCGCCGCGTGCGCGAAAGGCGTTGCAAAGCAACGCCGTGCGGCACCCGGTGGCAAGGACGGGACAGGCTAACCATCAATCGAACCCCAGAAGCTCGAAGATCGCCCGGTCTTCCATCGGCGCCGGCGCCAGCGGTTCGGTCCCGGCATAGAGCGTCTCGGCGAGGCGGATGTACTCGGCGCGGGCGCGGACGATGTCTTCCTCGTCATCCATCTCGAAGAGCGTCTTCTTCTTCAGGCGCGAGCGGCGGATGGCGTCGATATCGGGCATATGCGCGATGCGGCGGAAGCCCACGACATCGCAGAACCGGTCCACCTCGTCGGTATCGCGGGAGCGGTTGGCGATGCAGCCCGCGAGGCGCACCTTGTAGTTGGCCGACTTCGCCTGCACCGCGGCGATGATCCGGTTCATCGCGTAGATCGAGTCGAAATCGTTGGCGGTGACGATCACTGCCCGGTCGGCGTGCTGGAGCGGTGCGGCGAAGCCGCCGCAGACCACGTCGCCGAGGACGTCGAAGATCACGACGTCCGTCTCTTCCAGCAGGTGGTGCTGCTTCAGGAGCTTCACCGTCTGGCCCACGACATAGCCGCCGCAGCCGGTCCCCGCCGGCGGCCCGCCGGCCTCGACGCACATCACGCCGTTGAAGCCCTCGGTCACGAAATCCTCGGCGCGCAACTCCTCGGAGTGGAAATCCACCTCCTTGAGGATGTCGATCACCGTGGGCTGGAGGTGACCGGTGAGGGTGAAGGTCGAATCGTGCTTCGGGTCGCAGCCGATCTGGAGCACCCGCTTGCCGAGTTTCGAGAACGCCACCGAGAGGTTCGAGGAGGTCGTGGACTTTCCGATCCCGCCCTTGCCGTAGATCGAGAAGACCTTGGCGCCTTCGATCTTCATCGATGCGTCCTGATGGACCTGCACCGACCCTTCGCCGTCCTGGCCCTTTGTCAGGGCGGGGATTTCGTCACGTGGGCTCATCTCTCTCTCCCTTCGGAGGCGGCGGCGCTGCGCGGCCCCATATGATGTCTTGTTCCGCTCATTCCGCCGCGATCCCTTCCATCCGGTCCTCGAGCTGGTCGGCGGCGTCTTGCAGCGCCTCCAAAGTCGCGTCGTCGGGCTCCCAATAGGACCGGTCGGACGCTTCCAGGAGCCGGTTCGCCATCCGCATGCTGGCTTGCGGGTTCAGGGCCGCCAGCCGTTCGCGCATGTCGGCGTCGAGGACGAAGGTTTCGCTCAGCCGCTGGTAGACCCAGGGCTCCACCTCGCCGGTCGTTGCGGACCAGCCGAGGGTGTTGGTGATCTGGGCCTCGATCTGGCGCACGCCTTCATGGCCGTGCTTCAGGAGCCCCTCGTAGAATTTCGGGTTCAGGCTGCGGGCGCGGGTTTCGAGCGCGACCTGATCCTGAAGGGTGCGGACCTTCGCGGCACCCCGGGTCTGGTCGCCGATATAGACCGGGGCTGCCTCGCCACCCTTGGCACGCTTCACCGCCCGGGCGATGCCGCCGAGGGTGTCGAAATAGTGGTCGACCGTGGTGACGCCGAGTTCCACGCTTTCGAGGTTCTGATAGGCCAGATCGACATCCTTGAGCGCGGTCTTCAGAAGCTCGGGGTTCGCCGCCGCCTTGCCGTTCTTTCCGTAGGCGAAGCTCTTGCGGGCCTGATAGGCGTCGGCCAGCTCGTCCTCGTCCCCGAAGGCGGAACTGTCGACGAGGGAGTTGACGTTCGAGCCATAGGCGCCCTCGGCATTGGAGAAGACGCGGAGCGCCGCGGTCTCCATGTCACAGCCCATCTCGCGGCTATAGGCCAGGGCGTGGGCGCGGATGTAGTTCCGGTCGAGGGGTTCGTCGGCGGTGGCGGCTTTCCAGGCGGCCTCGGCCAGCATCCGGGTCTGAAGCGGCAGGAGATCGCGAAAGATGCCCGAGAGCGTCATGATGACGTCGACCCGCGGGCGGCCGAGGTCTTCGAGGGGGATCAGATCGGCGCCGCAGAGCCGGCCAAAGCTGTCGAAGCGAGGGGTGGCGCCGAGGAGGGCCAGAGCCTGCCCGATGGGGGCGCCGTCGGATTTGATGTTGTCGGAGCCCCAGAGGACCAGCGCGACGGTGCGCGGCAAGGTGGCATGGGTTTCGAGCAGGAGGTCGGCCTGCTTCGCGCCGTCGGCGAGCGCATAGGCCGTGGGCATCCGGAACGGGTCGAAGGCGTGGATGTTGCGGCCGGTGGGCAGAATCTCCGGCGAGCGGATCAGGTCGCCCCCGGGGACAGGCGGAATGTAGCGGGCGGAGAGGGCCCGCATCAGAGCCGGTAGTTCGCTGTCGTCCCGGAGCAGCGCGTCGGTCCGGGCCCGCGCCTCACCATCGGCGTGGTCCATGAGGTCCAAGAGATCGGCCCGCGCCTCTTCGCTCAGCGGCGCACCAACCACGTGGAGCCCATCGGGGATCAGCGACCCCTCGGTCTCCAGCACCGTCAGCCAGAGTTTCTCGGGGTCCGACCCGTCAAGGTCCACGGCCTCGGCCTGATCGCGGATCAGCGCTTCAAGCTCCGGATCATGGGCATCCTCGGCGCGCCAGCGCTGGAGGCTGTCCTTGAGTTCGGCGAGGCCCTTGTAGAGCCCGGCGGACGCGAGCGGCGGTGTCAGGTGGGTGATGGTGATCGCGTTCGAGCGGCGCTTGGCCAGCGTCGCTTCGGAGGGGTTGTTGGCGGCGTAAAGATAGACGTTCGGCATCTCGCCGATGAGCCGGTCGGGCCAGTCCATCGCGCCGAGACCCGCCTGCTTGCCCGGCATGAATTCAAGCGCGCCGTGCATCCCGAAATGCAGGACGACATCGGCCCGGTAAGTCTCGCGCAGCCAGAGATAGAAGGTGGTGAAGGCGTGAGTCGGCGCGAATCCCTTCTCGAAGAGCAGGCGCATCGGGTCGCCCTCCCAGCCGAAGGTCGGCTGGACGCCCACGAAGACATTGCCGAAATGCGCCCCGAGGATGAAGACGCCGCGCCCGTCGGACTGGATCTTGCCCGGCGCCGGGCCCCAGACCGCCTCGATAGCCTTCAGCGGCGGGGTGGTGCGGACGATGGTGTCGGCATCGACATGGGCGGCGACATTGGCCTCCTGCCCGTATTGCTGGGCATTGCCCTGGAGCACCGCGGCGCGGAGAGCGTCCACGCTCTCCGGCACATCGACGTCGTAGCCTTCGGCCTTCATCCGGTTGAGCGTGTTCCAAAGGCTCTCGAAGACGCTGAGATAGGCCGCCGTGCCCACCGCCCCGGCATTGGGCGGGAAGCCGAAGAGGACCACGGCCACCTTCTTCTCCGCATTGCGGAGCTTGTGGAGCTTCGCGAGCCGCAGGGTCTTTTCCGCCAGCCGGTCGATCCGCTCGCGGCAGGGCGCCATGGCCCGGGAATCCTTCGCCCGGGGGCAGCGATAGGCGCAGCCCTGGCAGCCGTCCTCGCCATGGCGCCCGGCAAAGACCGTCGGGTTGGTCGCCCCGTCGATCTCCGGCAGCGCCACCAGCATCGTCGTTTCGATAGGCCCGAGCCCCTGGCCCGACGCCGACCACTGACCGAGAGTCTGGAATTCGAGCGGCTGGGCCGTGAGGTAGGGAACATCCAGCTCCTTCAGGACCTCCACCGCCGCGTCGCTGTCATTATAGGCCGGACCGCCGATCAGGCTGAACCCGGTGAGCGAGAGCATCGCGTCGACCTTGTCCTTGAAATACGCCTCGATCGCGGGCCGCCCGTCGAGGCCGCCGGCAAAGGCCGGCAGGACGCGCAGCCCCTTCTCCTCCAGCGCGCGGATCGCGGCGGCATAGTGCGCGGCATCGTCGGCCAGGATGTAGGAGCGCAGCATCAGCACGCCGACCGTCGCCACCGGGCTCTCGGGCCCCGGGATATCGGCGGGATCGGTGGTGATGTGGTGACCGGGCAGATCGGGGTGGTAGAGGCCGACGTCAGGATAGTCGATCGGCGCCTTGGCCACGCCCGGCGTGAAATCTGCCCGGGTTCCGTACCGGCCGACGAGGTAGCGCAGCATCGCCTCGATATTGTCGTCGGATCCGCCGAGCCAGTATTGCATCGACAGGAACCAGGCGCGGAGATCCTGCGCCTTGCCGGGAATGAGTTTCAGGATCTTGGGCAGCCTGCGCAGGGTCTTCATCTGCTTGGCGCCGCTGGAGGCCGAAGGCTTGGCCGAGCCGCGCAGCTTCTTGAGAAGCTTCATCGCGCCGCTGGCCGGCTTCGACATGTCGAGATCGCCCATCCTGGTGAGCTGGACGATGGCCGGGTCGGCGATCAGGCCAACAACCGCGTCCGCATCGTGACGGCGCGCCCGGATGTTGGGCAGGATCGCCTGCACATGCTCTTCGATGAAGAGGAGGTTGGCGACGATCAGGTCGGCGCGATCCACGGCACGCCGGGCGGCCGCCAGCGCCTCCGGGTTCTCGGCCCATTCGGCGGCGGCGAAGACCTCGACGGAGAGGCCCGGGAAATCGGGCGCCAGGCGCGGCGCCACCCGCGCGGTGGGGCCGGCGGCGTGGCTGTCCAGCGTGACGATGGCCACGCGGTAGGGCTTATGCATCACCTCATCGCGCATAATGGGCCTTGGCTTCGTAGAGCGTGTCGACGCTGATCTCGGTCACACCGCGTTCCGCCGCATAGGTTTCGGTGTTCCGCCGCGCCTTGCCGCGCACGAAGAACGGGATCTTCTTCAGTTCGCGCTCGGCATCGGCGAGCCAGGTGACGACGTCGCCGCCCGTGGCGCCCGGTTCGGCGGCAGCCGGTTCGGACGCGGCCTGCCCGGCCATGGCCTCTTCCAGGGGCTTCGGCGAATGCCCGCCATGGTGGCTCGGCCCCGCCGCGTCGTGGAACTCGAAATCCTCGCGGAACATGGCGAGGAGATGTTCCTCGAGCCCCATGACCAGCGGATGGACAAGGGTGTCGAAGAGGACATTGGCCCCCTCGAAGCCCATCACCGGCGAGTAGCGCGCCGGGAAGTCCTGCACATGGACCGGGGCCGAGATCACCGCGCAGGGGATGCCCAGCCGCTTGCCGATATGGCGCTCCATCTGAGTGCCGAGGATCATCTCGGGGGCCAGCTCTTCGATGGTGCGCTCGACTTCGAGGTAATCGTCGGTGATCAACGCCTCGACGCCGTATTCCTTGGCCAGTTGTCGGATCGGGCGGGCGAATTCGCGGTTGTAACAGCCGAGGCCCGCGACCTCGAAGCCCATCTCATCGCACGCGACCCGGGCCATGGTCATGACATGGGTGGCATCGCCGAAAAGGAAGACGCGCTTGCCGGTCAGATAGGTGGAATCGACACTGGCCGACCACCAGGGCAGGCGGAGCTGGCTTTCGTCGGGCTTGGCCGTGGTCCCGGCGAGGTCCTGCACCTCGGCGATGAAGTCCCGCGTCGCGCCCACGCCGAGCGGCACGACCTTGGTCCAGGGCTGCCCATGGGTCTTCTCCAGCCAGCGCGCCGCGCTTTCGCCGGTCTCGGGGTAGAGCAGGACGTTGAAATGCGCCGCTGGCATCCGGGCGATGTCCGCCGGCGTCGCGTCGAGCGGCGCGGCGACGTTCACCTCTACGCCCATATCGGCCAGGAGCCCGGTGATTTCGCGGATATCGTCGCGATGGCGGAAGCCCAGTGCGGTGCCGCCGAGGATGTTGCAGGTCACCCGCTCGGTGCGCGCCACCGGCTCGGCCGCGAGGGCCTTGACGATCTGATAGAAGGTCTCGTCGGCCCCGAAGTATTCCTTGCGCTGGTAGCTCGGCAGTTCGAGGGGGATGACGGGGATGTCGAAGCCCATCGTTTCCGACATGCCGCCGGGATCGTCCTGGATCAGCTCGGCGGTGCAGGAGGCGCCAACGATGATCGCCTGCGGGTCGAACCGGTCCACCGCATCCTGACAGGCGGTCTTGAAGAGGTTGGCGGTATCGGCGCCGAGGTCCCGGGCCTGGAAGGTCGTGTAGCTCACCGGTGGGCGGTGATCGCGCCGTTCGATCATGGTGAAGAGCAGGTCGGCATAGGTGTCGCCCTGGGGGGCGTGCAGCACATAGTGCAGGCCCTTCATCGCCGTGGCCACGCGCATCGCGCCAACATGCGGAGGTCCCTCATATGTCCAGACCGTCAATTTCATGGGAGCGTGCTCCCTTGGAGTTGATCGCGCGCGGGAAAGCGATTGGCGGCGCCGATTGCGGCCGCGCCCGGTGCCGGTTGTGCGAAGCGACGGATCATTCCGCGGCCTCCATCTTCAGGAGGCCCTTGCGGCGCAGCGGGCGGGCGAAGAGACCGGCGAGGTCACCCGCCTGTTCGTAGAAATGCACCGGCGTGAAGACCAGCTCGATGGCCCATTTAGTCGACAGCCCCTCGGCCTCAAGCGGGTTGGCAAGGCCGAGGCCACAGACCGTCAGGTCGGGCCGGGCGGCGCGGGCGCGGTCGAGCTGCTTGTCGACGTCCTGGCCTTCGGAAATCTGCGGGCCGGCGGGCAGCAGGTCGAGGTCGGGGCCGTGGATCGCGTGGTGGATATAGGGCGAGCCCACCTCTACCGCCTGCATGCCGCATTCCCGGGCCAGGAACCGGGCGAGGGGAATCTCGAGCTGGCTATCGGGGAAGAAGAAGAGCGACTTGCCCGCCAGCGTCTCCGCCGCCGCCGCGATCGCCTTGCGGGCCCGGGCGCGCGGCGCCGCGGTTGCTTCTTCGAAGCGTTCGCGGCTCACCCCGAATTCCTGCGCCACGGCGGCGAGCCAGGCGGTCGTCCCTTCCTCGCCGAACGGAAACGGCGCCGGGATGTGCCGGGCATGGCGGCGTTCGAGGGCCGCATGGGTCTCGCCCAGAAAGGGCTGGGTCAGGGCGAAGACGGTGTTCGGCCCCACCGCGGTCTCGGTGTCGAGCGACCGCGACGGCAGGAGCCGCACCGGGCCGATGCCGAGCTTGTCGAGCAGGCCCAGCATCTGATCCTCGACCACATCCGGCAAAGCGCCGACGACGAGGAGTTCGCGCTCCTGGGTCTCCGGCAGGACCGGGACCATGGAGGCGAGACAGGCATCCTCGCCCTCGGTAAAGGTCGTCTCGATGCCGGAACCGGAATAGTTCAGTACCCGGACCGCCGGCGCATATTTCTGGGTGAGCCGCTCCGCGGCGCGGGCGAGGTCGAGCTTGATGACCTCGGACGGGCAGGAGCCGACGAGAAAGAGTTGGCGAATGTCCGGGCGGCGGGAGAGCAGCCGGTCGACCTCACGGTCGAGCTCCTGATGGGCGTCGGCCATGCCCGCGAGATCGGTCTCTTCGAGAATCGCGGTGCCGAATCGCGGCTCGGCGAAGATCATCACCCCGGCGGCGGATTGCAGGAGATGCGCGCAGGTCCGGGAGCCGACGACGAGGAAGAACGCATCCTGCATCTTGCGGTGCAGCCAGATGATGCCGGTCAGCCCGCAGAACACCTCGCGCTGACCGCGCTCCTTGAGCACCGGAGCGTTGCGGCAACCGCCGCCCTGGGGGGTGCTCGCATCGGTCATGCCGTGGCCCCCGCCTGGAGCCGCGCCATGCGGAGTTTCCAGAGGAACTGACCGGCGTTCACAACATAGGCCGCGTAGGCCGCCAGCGCGGTCCACATGAGCTGGTCCGGCGACCAGGTTCCGGCAAAAAGCCCATAGAGATAAAGGGTATGGAGTGCGATCACCCCAAAGCTGAACACATCCTCCCAGAAGAAGGCCGGGGCGAAGAGATACTGGCCGAAGACCACCTTCTCCCAAATCGCGCCAGTGATCATGATCGTGTAGAGGATGCCGGTCTTGAGCACGATGGAGATCGTCGCCGCCTCATAGCCCGCGCCGGTCCAGAGATAGCGCAGGACCAGCACCAGAGAGACCGCGAAGACCAGGAATTGCAGGGGCGCCAGAATGCCCTGGACCAGGGTCCACTTCGTGGCGTCGCGGCGGGCCCGTTCTTCGGGCGTGTAGAGCGGGCGAGGTCCTGGCGTGGGCGCATAGCGCTCGGTGCTCGTGGCGGACATGTTGGGGTTCCCTGACAGGCTTGTGTGTCAACACTAGGTGTCGGGAACAAAGGTGTCAACTTTTCATTACACTTTGAGCGGTGGTTTCTTCGGGTTGTGAAAGGGTCGCAAAATTCGCGTCACTATCCTTGTTTATATGAAAAATATGGGCAGAAATCGGACAGGCAGACCTTGCGCCTGTCAATCTACTCTGACATGTGATAGGCAGGATTGCGAATGGCCGTGTCAATGCGACATGTGAGTCGTTTGGCGTCTCCGCCCTAAAGGCGAGGAGAGTGTTGTGAGATCTGTAAGCGTCAGATCGGGCCAAGAGGCCAAGAGGCTTGAGGGCTTCTTTCGAAGAGACGCCTTGAGTTCTTGTATACTATATCCATCTCAGGGACTTGAGGGCCCGGACCGCTTTGGTCTAGGTCAACGGACAGCGATCCTTCGATCCCGTCCACCTATCGAGACCGCCGGTCGGAGCACCCGAGGCGAGCCGTCGCGGCCCGCCCAGGGCCCGACCAAAGACCAACACGAGCCCGGTGAGGCAAACGCGTTTTGCGGACAGATGATTCTCAACCCGAACGGCGCGCGGCCCGCGCCCGAGATCTGAGCGATGCTGCGGACCTCGATATCGCGTGGCCCTGGATGACCAGTCGGGGTGCAAAGTACTGGAACTCCGGCGCGATGCCGCTGATCGCGCCGGAGGTGCTCGGCGATATCATTTCCCAAGTCGCCGATGTCTCTCTGGTGATCGCCGAGGACGGCACCATCTTGTCGGTGCTCGTCAATCCGCTGAACGACGATTACCGCCGGCTCGAGAGCTTCGAGGGCCGCGATATCCGCGCCACCCTTGCCCCGGAGAGCGCGAGCAAGCTCGAAAAGCGGCTAGAGGCGTTCCTGAAGACCGGTAAACCTGTACGCGCGGTGGAACTGAACCACGCCGACAGCGTCGGGCGCTGGGAGTTTCCGGTGCGCTACTCCCTGCACAGGATCGGCGCGGATGGCGCGATCCTGCTGCTCGGCCGCGATCTGCGCGCCGTCGCCGAGATGCAGCAGCAACTGGTGAAGGCGCAGATCGCGCTCGAACGGGACTACGAGGTGCAGCGCGAGTTCGACACCCGGTTCCGGGTGCTGATGGAATCGATCGGGGAGCCCATCGTCTTCCTGTCCGGCGACAGCGGCCGGATCGGCGATCTGAACAGCGCGGCGGCAGGGCTTGTGGGCCGGCTGCGAGACGATCTGATCGGCGTCGGGTTCGGCAAGGAGGTCGAGGGCCGCCGCAAGGGCGAAGTGCTGGAGGCTCTGGTCTCGCAAGCGATGGCGGAGCGGCCGGCGCCGGTGCCCGCCCGGCTGGTGCGCGCCGGTATCGATGTGCGCCTGCATCCAACGATTTTCCGCGCCGGGGGCGAGCGGCTCCTGCTGTGCCGGATCGAGGCGGGCGAGGGCGCCGGCCTGACCGACGATCTGGGCGGGCGGCTGACGGCACTCTTCGAACAGGGCCCCGATGCGATCCTCTTCACCGACGAGAACGGCGCGATCCTCTCGGCCAATGACGGCTTCCTCGACCTGATCGACGCGGCCAACGATGTGAAGGTCAAGGGCCGCGGTCTGGCGGAGTTCCTGAGCCGCGGTAGTGTCGATCTCAGGGTGCTCCTGGAGAATGCGGCGCGGTCCGGTCGGCTGCGGATGTATCCGACGAAGCTCTCCGGCGATTTCGGCACGCCGCGGTCGGTGGAGATCGCGGTGACGCGGCTTCAGGGCGGCGCGCAGCAGGTCTTTGCCTTCATCATCCGGGACGCCAGCCGCGCCGATACGGTGCGGCCGGTGGGCGCGCCGGTCACCGATGACAGCGTGCGGTCGGTGATGGAGCTTGTGGGGTCCGCCACGCTGAAGGAGATCGTCGCCGAGACCACCAATGTGGTGGAGCGGATGTGTATCGAGACGGCGATCGAGCTGACGATGAACAACCGCGTCGCCGCCGCCGAGATGCTTGGCCTCTCGCGGCAGTCGCTCTACGTGAAGCTGCGCAAATACGGGCTCCTGGCCCGGGACGACACAGAGTAACGCCCCCGCCCTGGCGCAAGTCAGTACCTGTAGTGCTCCGGCTTGAACGGACCTTCGGGACTGACCCCGATATAGGCGGCCTGATCCGCGTCGAGCGGCGTGAGTTTCACGCCGATCCGGTCGAGATGCAGCCGGGCGACCTTCTCATCGAGCTGTTTGGGCAGGACATAGACCTTGTTGTCGTAATCGTCGCCTTTGGTCCAAAGCTCGATCTGCGCCAGCACCTGGTTGGTGAAGCTCGCCGACATGACGAAGGACGGGTGGCCGGTGGCGTTGCCGAGGTTCAGCAGACGCCCTTCGGAGAGCAGGATGATGCGATTGCCCGAGGGCATCTCGATCATGTCGACCTGTTCCTTGATGTTGGTCCATTTGTGGTTCTTCAGGCTGGCGACCTGAATCTCGTTGTCGAAATGGCCGATATTGCCGACGATCGCCATGTCCTTCATCCCGCGCATATGCTCGATGCGAATGACGTCCCTGTTGCCGGTAGTGGTGATGAAGATGTCGGCGTCGAGGTTCTCTTCCAGCAGCACGACCTCGAACCCGTCCATCGCCGCCTGTAGCGCGCAGATCGGGTCGACTTCGGTGACCTTCACCCGGGCGCCGGCGCCGCGCAGGGACGCGGCGGAGCCCTTGCCGACATCGCCATAGCCGCAGACCACCGCGACCTTGCCGGCCATCATCGTGTCGGTGGCGCGGCGGATACCGTCCACCAGCGACTCGCGGCAGCCGTACTTGTTGTCGAATTTCGATTTGGTCACGCTGTCGTTCACGTTGATCGCCGGGAACGGCAGGTGGCCCTTCTCCATCATCTGATAGAGGCGATGGACGCCGGTCGTGGTCTCTTCGGTCACGCCCTGGATCATGTGGCGCTGCTTCACGAACCAGCCGGGGCTTTCGGCGATGCGCTTCTTGATCTGGGCAAAGAGCGCCTCTTCCTCCTCGGAGGTGGGCACGGCGATCAGGTCGTCCTCGCCCTCTTCGACCCGGGCGCCCATGAGGATGTAAAGCGTCGCGTCGCCGCCATCGTCGAGGATCATGTTCGCGCCGCCGTCCTCGAAGTGGAAGATGCGGTCGGCGTAATCCCAGTACTCCTCCAGCGTCTCGCCCTTGATGGCAAAGACCGGGGTGCCGCTCTCGGCGACGGCGGCGGCAGCGTGGTCCTGGGTGGAGAAGATGTTGCAGGAGGCCCAGCGCACATCGGCGCCCAGCGCCACCAGGGTCTCGATCAGGACGGCGGTCTGGATCGTCATGTGGAGCGACCCGGCGATCCGCGCGCCCGAGAGCGGCTTCGTCTCGCCATACTCCGCCCGAAGCGCCATGAGCCCCGGCATCTCGGTCTCGGCGATGTCGAGCTCCTTGCGGCCATAGGCGGCGAGCGCGATGTCCTTGACGATATAGTCCTTTGCCATCTCCGGGGGTCCTGTCTCTATCGGCGGTCGGCGAGGCTCTAGCACCTCGCCGGGGATGCGACAACGCGTGACTTTGTCGGCGCTGGAATGGCCGCTAGCGTCGGTTGATCGCGGGCTTCGGCTCCGTGTTCAAGCATACCGGAACACAAACAAAAACCGCCTTCAGGAGAACCCGCATGGCCTTGCCCAAGACGATGAAAGCCGCCGTAGTCCCCAGCCTCGGCGCGCCCCTCGAGATTCGCGAACTGCCCGTGCCGGAGGTGGGGCCGGGGCAGGTTCTGATGCGGACCCGGGCGAGCGGGGTCTGTCATACCGACCTCCATGCCGCCGAGGGCGACTGGCCGGTGAAGCCGACTGCGCCCTTCGTGCCCGGACATGAGGGCGTCGGCGAGGTCGCCGCGGTCGGTGCGGGCGTCACGCATCTGAAAGAGGGCGACCGGATCGGCGCGCCGTGGCTCCACACCGCCTGCGGACGCTGCCCCCATTGCGTCGGCGGCTGGGAGACGCTCTGCGAGAGCCAGCAGATGACGGGCTATACGGTGAATGGCGGTTATGCAGAGTTCGTACAATGCGACGCGAACTATGTCGGGCAGCTCCCGGACGGGCTCGATTTCGGCCCCGCCGCGCCGGTGCTCTGTGCCGGGGTGACGGTCTACAAGGGCCTGAAGGAGCTCGAGGCGAAGCCCGGCGATTGGGTCGCGATCTCCGGCATCGGCGGGCTGGGTCATATGGCGGTGCAATATGCCAAGGCGATGGGCCTGCATGTCGTCGGGATCGATGTGCATGAGGACAAGCTGAAACTGGCCCGCGACCTTGGCGCGGACTTGACCATCAACGCCGTCGACGGCGATCCGGTCGGCGAATTGCAGAGCCAGATGGGCGGGGTCCATGGGGTGCTGGTCACCGCGGTCTCCAACAGCGCGTTCTCCCAGGCCGTCGGCATGCTCCGCCGCGGCGGGTTCATGTCGCTCGTCGGCCTGCCGCCGGGGGATTTCCCGCTGCCGATCTTCGAGATTGTGCTGAAGCGGATCACAGTGCGTGGTTCCATCGTCGGCACCCGCAACGACTTGCGCGAATCGCTGGAATTCGCCGGCGAAGGCAAGGTCGCGAGCCACTTCACCTGGGACAAGCTCGAGAACATCAACGCGATCTTCGACAAGATGAAGGCCGGTCAGATCGACGGCCGGATCGTGATGGAGATTTAGGACAAGGAGAGCTGACGTTGAGTTAGTCCTGAAAGAGCGCGACATAAGGATCATAACGAAAGACGCGATTACGCCTGTTGCCCGTGATCTCGGTGATCAGTTCAAGCTCAAGCATACGCCCTGTGAGCGTATTTGCGGCCTGCACGGTCACGTCCAGATATCCTGCGGCCTGTGCAACCGTGAAGTACGGACGCTGATACATGGATTCGAGCAACCGCAACCCATTGGCCGCGCCACCGCCCAGCGAGTTCAGAAGGCTCGCCCGATGATCCTCTCTCATCTGGACGATTCGGCGGGCGAGGTCTGTCGCCTCATTCGAGACTTCGGAGACACCTCGTAGGAAGAATTTCAGCCAATTCTCCCAGTTCCCGGTCAATCGAATGTCCTGAAGGCGATCGTAGTACTCCGCCCGGTGCCGCTTCAGATAGTGAGACAGGTAAAGAACAGGCCGGATGAGAACTTCGCGCTCGCAGAGCAGGAAGGTGATCAGAAGACGTCCGATGCGGCCGTTTCCATCGAGGAACGGATGCAGCGTTTCGAAGTGAGCATGGATAAGGCCGAGCTTCACGAGAAGGGGAGTCGTATCGTCCTCGGCATGGATGAAGGCTTCGAGGGATCCGAGCAGACGCGGCAACTCGGCAGGTGGAGGCGGGACGAAGATGGCGTCCTTCAAAGTACAGCCTTGTGGACCGATCCAGTTCTGAGTTGTCCGGAACTGGCCGGGCAGGGCGGAGTGACCGCGAACACCCTGCATCAGCTCCGCATGGATCTCGCGAATAAGTCGAAGCGAAAGAGGTAGGCTTGTCAGCCGTTCAAGACCGTGATTGAGGGCCGTTACGTAGTTCAGCGTTTCGGCGGTATCGTCCGGACGCCTAGCGTCGAATAGGTTCGCCTCAACCTCCAGGACGTCGCCCAAAGATGCCTGAGTTCCTTCGATCTGCGACGACAGAACAGCCTCCTTCCGCACATACATGAAGACAAACAGGTCCGGGTGGGGAAGAGATTGAATGGAGCCGTCCAATCGACCAAGCGCTCTATCGGCCCGGGAGATCAGTGTTCGTAGCTCGTTATCGTAGACAATCTCTGGGCTAGGTGGCAGGTCTTGAGGCACAAATGCAGTGTATCCTTCGATCTGTCGCACAAACGATCCGGATGACCTCTGCATGTTCCTGCTTTTGCCGTTTCGTGCTGCAACTATGAGTGTGGACTGGAACAAGATGGCAGCGAGCTGATCTTTATTCAAGCACCACTTTAATAACGGGCGGGAAGCTCATCGATATGAGTCACAGCTTGAACAGGGAAGTCCACATATGAAGAAGGCCCGCGCCTGGCAACGGATGCTCTCGGGGCGGAGGCTCGATCTGCTCGATCCGACGCCGGTGGATATCGAGATCGAGGATATCGCCCACGGTCTCGCCTTCGTCGCGCGGTGGAACGGTCAGACGCGGGGGGATTTTGCCTACTCGGTGGCCGAGCACTCACTGCTGGTCGAGGAGATCTTCGGGCGGCTAGACCCCACGGCGCCGGTGAAGTGGCGGCTGGCAGCGCTGCTCCACGATGCGCCGGAGTATGTCATCGGCGACATGATCTCGCCGGTGAAATCGGCGGTGGGGCCGGATTACGGCGCCCTCGACGACCGGCTCCAGGCGGCGATCCACCTCCGGTTCGGGCTGCCGGCGGAGGTGCCGAAGACTGTGAAGGCCAGGATCAAGAAGGCGGACCGGATAAGCGCCTGGCTGGAAGCGACCCAGATCGCCGGGTTCACCGCCGCCGAGGCCGACCGGTTCTTCGGCAAACCCGACCCCGCCCTGGCGCAATCCTGCGAAATCCGTCTACGGCCGCCCGTCGAGGTGCGCGCCGCCTATACCGCGCGCCACGGCGCGCTTATGGCAGCGATGTGATCGTCCGACCGCCGCTCGATCTCGACAGCGGCGCCATCGCCCGGCTCATCACCGCCATCGTGGAGACGGGCGGCACGACGGCCCTCACCCGCCCGGTCACGGCGGAGGATATCGCCGAATGGCGCGCCTTTGCCCCGGATCGCTCCGCCTGGCGTGTGGCGCTCGACGACACCGAGGCGGTGCAGGGCGTCGAATGGATCGAACCGCGCAGCGACCTGCCGCCGGAAGCCTGCGATATCGCCACATTCGTCGCCACTGGCCGGCAGGGGCTGGGGATCGGATCGGCGCTCTTCTCGGCGCTTTCCGATGCCGCGCACCGGCTCGGCTACCGCTGGATCAATGCTGCGATCCGCGCGGATAACGAGGGCGGGCTGATCTTCTACCAGAGCCGGGGGTTTCGCCCTTACGGCCAGATCGAGGACGTCACGCTGCAAGACGGGATGCATGTCGACAAGGTCCTGATGCGGTACGATCTCGACAGGCCGCGCGGCGGGAGTCGACCCCGGATTCGTTAGAACCTGACAGCATCGATCACAGGAGGACAGGCCATGCGCCTGGCATTGCTCGCAGCATTCCTTGCGGCTCCGGCAGGGGCAGAGACGATTTCAGCCGATATCTGGGCCGACAACTAGTTCGCGCTGAGCGTCAACGGCCATCAGGCGATGGAGGACAGCGTGCCGATCACCACGGAGCGCAGCTTCAACGCCGAGAGCTTCAGCTTCACCGCCGAGCGGCCCTTCGTGCTCGCGCTGACGGCGAAGGACTTCAAGGAGAACGATACCGGCCTCGAATATATCGGCTCGGAGCGGCAGCAGATGGGGGATGGCGGGGTCATCGCTCAGTTCCGGACCGAAAGCGGGATGGTTGTGACCGATGGGGAATGGCGCTGCCTGGTGGTTCACGAGGCGCCGCTCGACGCCTCTTGCGCGGGCGAGCGCAATCCGGTGGCCGGAGAGGGCGCCTGCGGGTTCCGCGAGACGGAGATACCGGCGGGCTGGGACGCGCCCGGTTTCGACGACAGCGGCTGGCCGGCGGCTATCGAATGGTCGGAACGGGAGGTGCGGCCCAAGGATGGCTATGACCGGATCGACTGGGACGGCGCCGCCCGGATCATCTGGACCGGCGATCTGGAACGGCACAACACCGTGCTCTGCCGGATCGAGGTTCCCTGACCGAAAGAGAACGCCCCGCATCCGGTGGGGATGCGGGGCGCGCCCGGGTCCGAAGCGTCGGCCTTGGCTTAGCGGACCTCGTCCCGGCGATGCCGCCGGCGCAGGGCGTTCCGGCGCTGTTGGGCGGTCTGGAACCGCTCTTCCCAATGATAGTCCTCCCAATATTTCGGGCGGTCGGTCCGGCTGGCGGTGAAGAGCGTGTCTGCGAGGATGTTGAGCATCTCGGTCTCCTAGGGGCTTGTTTCCTTGACCAAGACCTAAGAGAGTCTGTCGGAAAAACCGAGTCAGGAAGAGTTTCGATATGTTAGCAGGACTTTCATGCTAGATTGGCGCGGCATCCCCTCTCTCGCCGCGCTCAGGGCCTTCGAGGCGGCGGCGCGCCATGGCAGCTACTCCGGCGCCGCGCGGGAACTGAACGTCACCCATGCCGCCATCGCCCAGCATGTGCGCGGGCTCGAAGATCACTTCGCCACGCCGCTGATGCTGCGCAAGGGCCGCGCCATGGCCGCCACGGCGGAGGGGCAGGCCCTTGCGGCAGCCCTCAACGAGGGGTTCGGCGCCATTGCCGCCGCCTGTCGCGATCTGGCGGAGCGGGACAAGGAGCGCCCGCTGCGCATCACCGTCACCCCGTCCTTCGCCGCCCATTGGCTGATGCCGCGGATCGGGTCGTTCTGGTGCCAGCATCCCGATATCCAGGTCGAGATCCTGCCCTCGATCACGCTTACCGACCTTCGCGCCGACGGGGTTGATGTGGCGATCCGTTACGGGCTCGGCGGCTGGCCGGGCGTCGATTCGGAACCGCTGATGTCCGCCGGCCATACCGCGGTGGCCGCGCCGTCCTATCTCGGCGATTTCCGCCCTGATTGTCTGGCCGATCTCGCCGATCATACCTGGCTGCTCGACGGGTCGCAGCGCGAGGAGGTGGTCTGGGCGCGGGCCAACGGGATCGATCTGGAGGCGGTGCCGATCCGCAACTTCGCCACCGATCTCCTGCTACGCGAGGCGATCCGGGCGGGCATCGGCATCGGCATCCTGCCGGCGCCGTCAGTGGCCGACGATATCGACAGCGGTCGGCTGATCGAGCTTTGCCGGGAGGAAGACAGTGCGCTGGCCTACCACCTGCTGACCCGGCCCGGTCAGGTCTCCGCCCAGCGCGATACGTTCATCCGCTGGATCAAGAAGGAGGTGCGGGACGGATCGCGCTGCTAACGCATCGGCCCGACGCCGCCGGAACGCAGGCCGGGACTAGCGGGGAGACCGCTTCGCCAGTATCCGCTGCAAGGTCCGCCGGTGCATGTTGAGCCGCCGCGCGGTCTCGGACACGTTGCGGTCGCAGAGCTCGTAGACCCGCTGGATATGTTCCCAGCGCACCCGGTCGGCACTCATCGGGTTCTCGGGCGGCGGCGGCAGTTCGTCGCCGGTGGCGAGAAGCGCGTTCATCACGTCCGTCGCGTCGGCGGGCTTCGACAGGTAATCCGTCGCGCCGATCTTCACCGCGGCCACCGCCGTGGCAATGGCGCCGTAGCCGGTCAGCACCACGATCCGGCTGTCCGGGCGCCGCTCGCGCAGCACCTCGACGACATCGAGCCCGTTGCCGTCCTCGAGCCTCAGATCGACCACCGCATAGGCCGGCGGACGGGCCGTGGCGATGGCCTTGCCGGCGGCCACAGACTCGGCCGTTTCAACAGAAAACCCCCGCTTTTCCATGGCCTTGGCCAGACGGCGGAGAAACGGCTCGTCGTCATCGACGAGCAACAGAGATGGATCCTCACCGAGGTCCTGAACAGCTACGTCCAATGGGTGTTCCCTTCCCATCGCTATATTGGCTGAGGGAAAAGGTAGAGCGCTCAGGCGCTTGCGTCAAACCATCGGCGTCGGGGTGCCGCTCAGGCCGCCTCGATGAAGCACTGCACCCGGTCGGCCATCGCCTCCGGCCCGTCATCGCGGCGGAAGAACTCGACGAATCCATGCTCGGGCAGAACGAGGTAGCTGAAGGTCGAATGGTCGATCAGGTAGAAGCCGGACCCGTCATCCTCGTGCTTGCGATAATAGGTCTTGTAGGCGCGGGAGGCGGCGGCGACCTGCTCTTCGGTGCCGGTCAGGCCGATCATCTTCTCGTGGAAGTTCTCGGCGAAGAGCCCGACCACCTCCGGCGTATCGCGCTCGGGGTCGACCGAGATGAAGACCGGGGTCGCCGAGATGCCGCGATCCTCCAGCTCGTAGACCGCCTGGGCGTTCCGCATATTGTCGAGCGGACAGACATCCGGGCAGAATGTATAGCCGAAATAAAGGATCGCCGGTTCGGTGATAATGTTGGCATCGGTCACCGTTGCCCCGGTCTCGTCGATCAGCTCGAACGGGCCCCCGATGGCGCCGGCACCACCCGCGACCTGGCTCGCGCGACACTGGGCGAACTGATCGGCAGGTGTCAGCAGATTGACGGCGAGGGCGGTGCCCGCGACCAGAGCAACCAGCGCCCCGCCGGACAGAAGAAGCGTCGTTCGGGTCATTGCATGTCTCCCGGGAAAGCGGCCGCTCGATTGATCGGCCGCGCGGCGCACCATATCAATGGAACACCTTGCCGCAACGAGGGTCGCCTCACATGGCCGTGACCGAACTGGACCTCTTTCAGAACCGCCAGCGAAGCAACTGGATCCGGTTGCGGACGCTGGTTCTGTTGCGATGGTTCGCGATCATCGGCCAGACCCTGGCGATCGTCGCCGCGATCCGCATCTATGGGCTGGAGATGGAAATCGGGCTGATCGCGATGACCGTCGGCGCGTCGGTTCTGGCCAACCTGTTCTCGACCTTCCTCTACCCGGAGAACAAGCGCCTGTCGGAGCAGGAAGCCTTCCTGATGCTGATCTTCGACATCCTGCAACTGGGGCTCCTGCTCTACCTGACCGGCGGATTGCACAATCCATTCGCGCTCCTGCTGCTGGCGCCGGTGACCATCGCGGCGACGGTGCTCCATCTACGCAGCACGGTGCTCCTCGGCCTCGTCAGCCTCGCCATCGTCACCGCCCTGGCGGTTTGGTATATTCCGCTGCGCAGTTCGGCCGGCTTTCCGCTCTACCTGCCGGATATCTTTCGCTTCGGCTTCTGGGTCGCGCTTGTCATCGGCGTCGTGTTCCTCGGCATGTATGCCAGGCAGGTGACAAACGAGATGCACACAATGGGCGAGGCGCTGGTGGCGACGCAGCTCGCGCTTGCCCGAGAGCAGAAGCTGACCGATCTCGGCGGTGTCGTGGCCGCCGCCGCCCATGAACTCGGCACGCCATTGGCCACGATCAAGCTGGTCAGTTCGGAACTGATGGAAGAGCTTCAGGACAATCCCGAGCTTCACGAGGATGCCAGCCTGATCCGCCAGCAGGCGGACCGCTGCCGCGACATCCTGCGCTCCATGGGTCGCGTCGGAAAGGAAGATCATCACCTCAAGAAAGCGCCGCTCGAAACCGTCATCGAGGAGGCTGCGGAGCCGCATCTGGGTCGCGGCAAGGACATCCGCTTTGACTTGATCCCCGGCGCCGACCAGGCCGTGCGCCAGCCGGTTATCCTGCGCCGTCCGGAAGTCATTCACGGGCTCCGGAACCTGATTCAGAACGCAGTCGATTTTGCCAAGTCGACGGTGGAGATCGAGAGCAGTTGGACTACGGAGAGCATCGTCGTGAGGATCATGGATGACGGCGCAGGGTTCCCGCAGCAGCTCATCGGCCGGATCGGCGATCCTTTCGTGCGCAGCCGCCGCAACGATGACGACCGGGCCCGACGGCCCGGATATGACGGTATGGGGCTCGGGCTCTTCATCGCCAAGACCCTGCTGGAACGCTCCGGCGCCCGGCTCAGCTTTGCCAATGGCGGCGAGCATGGCGGCGGGGCGATCGTCCAGGTCGAATGGCCGCGCGACCTGCTCGACGCTGCCGCGAACGAACCGGAAGACGGGCTCGGCGAGAACAGCCTGATCCGGGTCTGAGCGCCGATCCGGCATCGTACTTAACGGCGCCTTAACCAATCCCGAACAGTGTGGCGGCGAAACCTTCGGGGGAGTCGGTCGCCAATGCCGTTTGTCAGCGCTGCCCAGCTTGTCTTCATCACCCTCGCCGCGATCCTCGGGGCGGGTCTGGTGCTGGCGGCCCTGAGCTGGGCGTTCGGCGACAGACGGCGCACGGCGCGGCAATTGCTGAAGGAGGCGGAGGCGCGGATCGTGTTCCTGTTCGATGACGAGGATCTGATCGACGCGACACCGGCGGGACGAAGCCTGATCGAGCAGGCCGGGTCCGGGCAGACCGACTGGCAGAAGCTGCTGTCGGCGCTCGGACCCACTTATCCGACGCTGGGGGAGAAACTGGCGAGCCTCGCGCAGGAGGGCAGACTCCGGGTCGAGGCAAGCGATGGCGGGCTGGGCGGCATGATCGAGGCGGAGTACTGGGACGGGCTGGCCCGAATCAGCCTGCTGCCCGGCGCCGGCGAAATCGGTCAGGTCGAGGCGATTGCGATATCGGCGCTGGAGGACGAATTGACAACGCTTCGGGCGCTTGCCGAAGACGCGCCGCAACTCATCTGGCGTCAGGATGGCGACGGTCGGATCACCTGGGCGAACCGGGCCTATCTCGATCTGGCCCAGGCCCTTTCGCCTTCGGGCACCGGCGATGTCGCGGCCTGGCCGCCGATCCGGATCTTCGAGCGCGTCGGTCCCGCACCGGAGCATGGCGAAGCTTCGATGCGCCGGGTCTCGATCCGGGTGCCCGGGGCGCGGGAGACCGACTGGTTCGATGTCACCAGTCTCCGCCGCGGCAATGGCTCGATCCACTTCGGCGTCGATGCCAATGGCGTGGTCCGGGCGGAAACCGCCCAGCGCGACTTCGTGCAGACCCTGACCAAGACATTTGCCAATCTGGCCACCGGCCTGGCGATTTTCGACCGGCAGCGGCGGCTCGTCATGTTCAATCCGGCGCTGCTCGACCTGACCGGGCTGCCGGTCGCATTTCTCAGCGCCCGGCCGCAGATCGAATCGGTGTTCGACAGGCTGCGGGAGTTGCAGGTTCTCCCGGAGCCGAAGGACTACGTGAGTTGGCGAGAGGAAATCTCCCGGCTCGAAGCGGCGGCGAAGGACGGCACCTATTGCGAGAACTGGACCTTGCCGGACGGTCGGGTCTACCGGGTTTCGGGCCGGCCGCATCCCGACGGCGCCATCGCGTTTCTGTTCGAGGATATCACCGCCGAGATGTCCCTTGCGCGCCGGTTTCGCTCGGAGATCGAGATCGGCCAATCGGTGATCGACACGATGGAAGACGCTGTGGCGGTGTTCTCGCCCTCCGGCACGCTGATCATGACCAATGCCGCCTATGACACGCTTTGGGGCCTGGCCTCGGAAGAGGCGCTGGGCGACCGGCGCCTGACCGGCGAGGTCGCGGCCTGGCAGGCCCGCTCGGCGCCGGCGCCGCTCTGGTCGGAGCTGCGCGCCTTCGCCGCCGGGACCGGTCCGCGCGAGAGCAGACACGAACTGATTCCGCTGCCAGACGGGCGCAAGCTCAACTGTCGGGTCACGCCGGTAACCGGCGGCGCGACATTGGTCCGGTTCCGCATCGATCGGGCAGGCGAGCCACAGATGTCCGGTCGGCTGGCCGGAGCCGGCGCCGCCGCCGGCATCTGAAACGGCGCTACGTTCCGCGCCAGCTGCTCGGGCCGGGCGATGGGAGCGGCGGCGGCGCAGGCCCAACCCGGTCGGCCGGCGGCACGGCCACCGGTTTCACGCTTGCGGGAACAGACCGACAACGTAAGCTCCGGACCATGCGTTTCGAGGCCGGCCCGATCCCCCTTGTAGATGAAGCGGCGACACGCAGTCTGGCTTCCTGCCTCGCACCGCGGTTGGGCGCCGGCGACTGCGTACTCCTCGAAGGACCGATTGGCGCCGGCAAGACGGCATTCGCCCGGGCCCTGATCCGCGCCCGCCTCGGCCGCCACGAGGAGGTGCCCTCCCCGACCTTCACGCTGGTGCAGACCTACGACACGGCGGATCTGGAGATCTGGCATTGCGACCTGTATCGGCTTGCCGATGCTGGTGAGCTGGCGGAACTGGGGCTCGATGAGGCGTTCGAGGCGGCGCTCTGCCTGATAGAATGGCCCGACCGGCTCGGCGCGCTGGAACCTGACGACGCGCTGCGCCTCACCCTCGCGGCCGAACCGGCGTGCCACAGTATCCAGATCGAGGGTCCGGCAAGCTGGCAGGCGCGGATCGGAGATTGCCTTGTCTGAGCGCCCGGCCGCCATCGAGGCCGCCCTCGCGGCGGCCGGCTTCGCCGCCTGGACGCGCGCCCCGCTCACCGGCGACGCCTCGGCGCGGCGCTACGAACGGCTTCGCCACGGCGCCGGGACCCTGATCCTGATGGACGCCCCCGACGAGCCCACCGCTCGTCTGGAGCAGTTCGCCGTGATCGCCGCCGCGCTGCGCGAAGCCGGTCTCGCCGCACCGGAGGTTCTGTATCTCGACCGGTCGCTCGGCCTGATGGTGCTGGAAGACCTTGGCGCCGATCAGATCGCGACTTGGCTTCTCCGCAACCCCGAGGATGAGCGCGACGCCTACGAGACCGCCATCGACATCCTGCCCAAGCTCGCAACGGCGGTGCCCCCGCCGGGCCTGCACCGCCTCGACGGCGCGACCGGCGCCGCGGCCATCGCCCCGGTCTTCGACTGGTCGGCGCCGGGAACCCCGGCAGCCCTGCGCGAGACGATCCAGGGTCGGCTGGCCGAGGCGCTGGCGCCCCATGACCGGGCGCCTGCGGTCCTTGCTTTGCGCGACTACCATGCCGAGAATCTGATCTGGCGGCCGAATCGCGTGGGCACCGACCGGGTCGGGCTGCTCGATTTCCAGGACGCGGTTCTGGCTCATCCGGGCTATGATCTGGCCTCGCTGATCCGCGATGCCCGCCGCGACCTCGCCCCGGGCCTTGCCGGCCGCCTCAGCGCCCGCCTCGCGCGGGCGATTGGCGCCGACGCGACGGAACTTGCGGCGGCGGCGACCCTGTGGTCCCTGCAGCGCAACCTGCGCATCCTCGGCATTTTCCACCGTCTTGCGCGGCAGGACGGCAAGACCCGCTACCTCGCCTTCGTGCCCCGGCTCCGCGCCCATATCGCCGAGGCCGCGCGGCACCCGGCGGCACGCAAGTTGCAGCCGCTCCTCGCCCGCCTCCTCGGCCCGGTGCCGGCGCAGCCGTCATGACGCCCGGCGCCGCGCTCTTCTTCGCCGCGGGCCTCGGGACCCGGATGCGCCCGCTGACCCTTGACCGGCCGAAGCCGCTAATCGAGGTCGATGGCATCCCTCTCCTAGATCACGCGTTGGCGCTGGGCGAGGCGGCCGGGCTCCGCCGCATGGTGGTCAACACGCACTACCTCGGCGACATGATCGCCGACCACCTGAAGGGCCGGGGCATCGCGATTTCTGCTGAGACAGAGACGATTCTGGACACCGGCGGCGGGTTGCGGCAGGCCCGTGCCCTGCTCGGGGACGGTCCCGTTTTCACCATGAACACCGACGCGGTCTGGGCAGGACCGAACCCCTTCGCCCTGCTGGCCGAGCATTGGCGCCCCGAGGAGATGGACGCGCTTCTGCTCCTTGTGCCGCCCGACCGTGCCGCCGGACATGTCGGCGCGGGCGATTTCGATCGAGACGCCTCCGGCAGGCTGCATCGCGGCAGCCAGCGCATCTATACCGGCGCGCAGATCACGTGCACCGACAGGCTCGACGAGATCGATGAGGCCGTCTTCTCGCTCAACCGTCTCTGGGACTTGCTGATCGCCGCGGGTCGCGCCTATGGGATCGACTATCCCGGAGCCTGGTGCGATGTCGGCGCGCCGGAAAGCCTGTCGCTCGCTGAAGAGATGATATCGGATGTTTGACTCCGCGACGGGCCCACGCCTCTACGCCGTGCCTCCGGGGGTCGACTTCGGGCAGGAACTGATCCGCGGGCTGACCGACCGTTTCGGCGACGGACCGCCCGACCGCCTCGCGCGGGTCGAGCTTTATGTCAACACACGCCGGATGCAGCGGCGACTGCGCGAGAGCTTCGATGCCGGGCCGGCGCGGCTCCTGCCCCGCATCCGTTTGATCACCGATCTCGCGAGCGACCCCGTCGCTTCGCCGCTTCCGCTGCCCGTCCCACCGCTTCGGCGCCGGCTGGAACTGGCGCAGCTCGTCACGCGGCTGATCGTCGCGGAACCCGACCTGGCGCCGGAACGGGCCGCGTTCGACCTTGCCGAGAGCCTCTCGCGGCTGCTCGACGAAATGCATGGCGAGGGCGTTGCGCCCGGCACGCTGGACGCTCTCGACGTCACCGACGCTTCCGGCCACTGGCAGCGCGCGCTGCGCTTCCTGCGCATCGTCAACCGCTATCTCAGACAGATCGACGGCCCGCCGAACAGTGAGGCCCGTCAGCGCGATGCCGTTGAGCGCCTCGCCGCGCGCTGGGCCGAGGCTCCGCCGGATCATCCGGTGGTCTGCGCCGGCTCCACCGGGTCCCGCGGGGCGACGGCGCTCTTCATGGAAGCGGTGGCGCGGCTGCCCCGGGGGGCCGTGATACTGCCCGGCTTCGATTTCGACATGGATCCGACGGTCTGGGACCGCCTCGACGATCCGATGCAGGGCGAAGACCACCCGCAATTCAGGTTCCGCGCGCTCTGCAATCGACTGGGGCTGGCGCCTGGAGACGTCGCCCGCTGGACGGAGGCCGCACCCGCCGCACCCTCCCGCAACCGTCTCGTCTCGCTCGCCCTGCGCCCGGCGCCGGTGACGGATCAATGGCTGACCGAGGGCCCGATGCTTGACGATCTGGAAGAGGCGGTCGCCGGGCTGACGCTGGTCGAAGCGCCGTCGGTGCGCGAGGAGGCGGAGAGCATCGCGCTGGGTCTGCGTCAGGCGCTTGAGGATGGCCGAACCGCCGCGCTGATCACGCCGGATCGCAGTTTGACGCGGCAGGTTGCCGCCGCGCTCGATCGTTGGAACATCGTCCCCGACGACAGCGCCGGCACGCCGCTCCACCTGACGCCGCCCGGCCGGTTTCTGCGCCATGTGGCGGAGATTGGCGACCTGACCGCCGAGGCGATGCTGGTGCTCCTGAAACATCCGCTCTGTCACAGCGGAGCGGACCGCAATGCACACCTGTTGCGCACCCGGCGCCTAGAGCTGGCCATCCGCAGGCACGGGCCAGCCTTCCCGACTGGCGCCGATCTCCTGGCCTGGGGCGCGGATCAGGCCGAAATAGACACTGAGTGCCCGACTTGGGCCGGCTGGCTCGCCAGCTTGATCGACCGGTTCGGGGCGGCCACTCCGCGCCCGATTGGCGACCATGTGAGGGATCACCTCGCGCTCGCCGGAGCCCTCGCCGGCGGGATCGCAGGCGGCAGCGGCGCGCTCTGGGAGGCGGCGGCTGGGCGCGCGGCGCAGGAGGCCATGGCTGGCCTTGCGCGAGAAGCCGAGGTCGGTGGCGAGATCGACGCCGACGCCTACCGCGCCTTGCTCCTTGCCGTATTGTCCGGCGTCGAAGTCCGGGACCGGGATGCCGGCCATCCCGATCTGCGCATCTGGGGCACCCTTGAAGCGCGGGTGCAGGGGGCCGATCTGATTGTGCTCGGCGCGATGAACGAGGGCGCCTGGCCCGAGGCGCCGGCGCCCGATCCCTGGCTCAACCGGCGGATGCGGTTCGAGGCCGGTCTGCTGCTGCCGGAGCGGCGCATCGGGCTGGCCGCGCACGACTTCCAGCAGGCTGTGGCCGGGCCGGAGGTCTGGATCACCCGCGCGATCCGCTCGGACGAGGCGCAGACCGTGCCGTCGCGCTGGGTCAACCGGTTGACGAACCTGCTGAATGGGCTCGACGGTCAGGGCGGACCGGACCTACTCAAGCAGATGCGCGCACGCGGGGCTGTGTGGCTCGCCCGGGCCCGGGCGCTGGCGGCGCCGGACCGCCCGATTCCGCCCGCCACGCGGCCCTCACCTCGCCCGCCGGTCGCGTATCGCCCGAAGCAGCTCTCGGTAACCCAGATATCGACGCTGATCCGCGATCCGTTTGCGATCTATGCGCGGGAGATCCTCGGCCTTCGCGCCCTCGACCCGCTGCAACCGAGTGCTGACGCGGCCCTGCGCGGCACCCTGATCCATCGGGTTATGGAGAGGTTCGTGCGCGGCGATGGCATGGCATCCGATGACCCCCGTACCACCCTTCTCGCCGAGGCCGAGGCGGTGCTCGCCGAAGCCTGCCCCTGGCCGACGGCGCGACGGCTCTGGCTCGCCCGGGTCATCCGGTTTGCCGACTGGTTCCTGCAAGGCGAGGCCGAACGTCAGGCGCTTGCAGAACCCATTGCGTTCGAGAGCAGGGGTAAGTTGCGCTTGAACAGTGTCGATTTCACCCTCATCTGCAAGGCGGACCGGATCGACCGGCAACCCGACGGCGCGACGATCCTCTACGATTACAAGACCGGACAAGTACCGACCGGACCGCAGCAGGAGAGGTTCGACAAGCAGCTCCTTCTCGAGGCCGCAATGGTGGAGCGTGGTGGGTTCGCCGAGATCGGCCCGGCCCGCGCCGCCGGTGCCGCCTTCATCGGCCTTGGAGCGAGCCTCAAGGTGCAGCCCGCGCCGCTCGACACCGCGCCGCCGGACAAGGTCTGGGCGGAGTTCGAGGCGCTCATCGCGGCCTGGCAGCGGCCGGAGCGCGGCTATACCGCCCGGCTGGCGCATTTCCGCGACGATCAGGCCACGGAGTACGACCACCTTGCGCGGCTCGGTGAATGGGATCTCGCCGAGCCGGCCGCACCGGAGGACCTGAAGTGACTCCACGCGACGAGGCCACCCAGCGCCAGATCGAAGCGGCGATGCCGGGCAATTCGACCTGGCTTTCGGCCAATGCCGGCTCGGGCAAAACCCGGGTGCTGACCGACCGTGTCGCGCGGCTCCTGCTCGACGGCACCGACCCGCAGCACGTGCTCTGTCTGACCTACACCAAGGCCGCGGCGAGCGAGATGCAGAACCGGCTCTTCGCGCGGCTGGGCGATTGGGCGATGGCCTCGAATGACAAGCTGGCGGCAGAGCTGGAAGGGCTCGGTGTGGACGGGCCCCTGGGACCGGAGCTACTGGCCGAGGGACGGCGGCTCTTCGCCCGCGCCATCGAGACCCCGGGCGGGCTGAAGATCCAGACGATCCACTCGTTCTGCGCCGGGCTCCTGCGCCGGTTTCCGCTGGAGGCCGGGGTCAGTCCGCAATTCGCCGAGATAGAGGATCGCGCAGCGGAGCTTCTGCGCGCGGAGATCGTCGATCAGCTCGCCCGACGCGATCCGGACGCAGTGGATGCCCTTGCGGAGCATTACAGATCGGACGATCTCGCCAAGCTGGTCGGCGCGATTGCCGGTCGCAAGGCGGCGTTTCGCGCCGGGCTAGACGAGGCCCGGCTGGCGGCCGCGCTCGGGGCGCGGATGGGGGCTACTGAGGAGACATTGCTTACGGAGGCACTTCCAGCGGACCTTGATGCCCTGCTCGCGGACCTCGCCACCGCCTGCCGCACGGGGGGCAAGACGGACAACAGTGCAGCTGAGAAGCTTGCCAGACTCACTGGAACAAGGCGGATCGAGGGAGCCTTGTTCGACAGCCTTACGCAGATCTTCCTCACCGGAGCGGGAGCCAGATCGCCGTTTTCCGCCAAGTTGGGGTCTTTTCCGACCAAGGCTGTCCAAGCTGCCCATCCCGATCTCATGGCCCGGATCGAACCGCTGATGGAGAGTGTCGAGGCGCTCCGCCAGCCGATCCTGGCCCAGCGCGCGCTGGAAAAGACCCGGGCGCTCTACCGCTTCGGCACGCCATTCATCCGCGCCTACGAGGCGGCGAAGGCGGCGCGCGGGCTCCTGGATTTCGACGACCTGATCGACCGGACCGCGGCCTTGCTCGAGGACCCGGTCGTCTCGCAATGGGTGCTCTGGCGGCTCGATGGCGGGATCGACCATATTCTCGTGGACGAGGCCCAGGACACGAACCCGGCGCAATGGCAGGTGATCCGCAGCCTCGCGCGGGAATTCGGCGCCGGTGAAGGCGCCCGCCCGGACCGGCGGCGCACGATCTTCGTCGTCGGCGACAAGAAGCAGTCGATCTACTCCTTCCAGGGTGCCGATCCGGAGGAGTTCGACCGGATGCAGGCGCATTTCGCGCAGGAGCTTGGCCAGGTTGGGGATGCGCTCAATCCGCTCACCCTCGAACATTCCTTCCGCTCCTCCGCCGCGATCCTGACCCTAGTCGACAGGACCTTTGTCGGCTCCTTGCGTGATGGGCTTGAACAGGAGGTCTTCCACCGCGCCTTCAAGTCCGATCTGCCGGGCCGCGTCGATCTTTGGCCGGCGATCCCGAAGCAGCCCGAGGACGAGGATGATCGGCGCTGGTTCGAGCCCGTCGACCGGGTCGGTAAACGCCATCACAATGTGCTCTTGGCGGAGGCGATTGCGGAGCGGATTCAGTCTCTGATCCAGCATGAAACGCTCCCAGAGGAGATCGACCGCTCCGGGAAGTTCCGTCGGCGGCCGATCACCGAAGGCGATATCCTGATCCTCGTGCGCAGCCGCTCGCCGCTCTTTGCTGAGATCATTCGGGCCTGCAAGGCGAGGGGGCTCAAAGTCGCGGGTGCAGACCGGCTCAAGCTGGGGGGCGAACTGGCGGTGAAGGACCTCGCCGCGCTCCTGCAATTCCTCGCACTGCCCGAGGATGATCTGTCGCTCGCGGGCGCCCTGCGCTCGCCGCTCTTCGGTTGGTCTGAACAGGAGATCTACACGCTGGCCCAGGGACGCGGCGATGTGTTCCTGTGGCAAGCTCTGCGCGCCGCGCAGGCCGTCCACCCGGACGACTTCGCGATGCTCGAAGACCTCCTCGACCAATCCGATTTCCTGCGTCCTTACGATCTGATCGAACGCATCCTGACCCGCCATGACGGTCGCCGTCGCCTGCTCGCGCGGCTCGGCGCCGAAGCGGAGGACGGCATTGACGCGCTGCTGGCCCAGGCCCTGGCCTATGAACGCAGCGCGGTGCCGAGCCTGACCGGCTTCCTGTCCTGGATGGAAACCGACGATGTGGAGGTCAAGCGGCAGCTCGATGCGGCCGGCGACCGGCTCCGGGTGATGACGGTGCATGGCGCAAAGGGGCTCGAGGCGCCCATCGTGATTCTGCCCGATACCGGCAAGCGCCGGCGCGAGGTGAAGGACCCGATCTGGAGCCTCGACGATCAGGCGCTCTGGCCGCCGCAGGCCGCGGCGATGCCCGACAGTGTGCTGGCGGAAAAGGAACGGCGGCTGGCGGCGCAGGATCGGGAGGGGCGGCGGCAGCTCTATGTGGCGCTGACCCGGGCGGAGAGCTGGCTGATGATCTGCGGCGCGGGCAAGATGGGCGACGAGCCGGAGGAGAGCTGGTACCGGATGGTCGAGGCGGGGCTGGTCCGCTGCGGCGCCGAGGCCGCCGGTATGCCCACCGGCGAGGGGTTGCGGCTGTCGCATCTCGATTGGGATGCGCTGCCTTTCGAGGCCGATACGTCCGGGCAGACCGATCGCGTCGAACCCCCACGACTCGACCCGGTTTCGGCACAAGAGAGGCAAGGGGCGCCCCTTTCACCGTCCAATCTCGGTGGCGCCAAGGCACTGCCGGGCGATCCCGGGGAGGGAGATGTCGACGCCGCAATGGCCCGGGGCACGCAGATCCATCTGCTGCTTGAACACCTGCCAGGCATCCCGATGGAGGATCGACCGCAGACTGCGAGGCGCATCCTCGAAGGCGTGCCGGATGTCGCCGATCCCGAAGAGCTCATCGACCTGACCCTCCGTCTTCTCGGTACGCCACGTCTCGCCCCGGTCTTCGCCGCCGAGACGCTGGCGGAAGTCGAGATCACCGCCGGGATCGACGAGGGCGGCCCGCGCATCCACGGGTCTATCGACCGGCTGATCGTCGAGTCGGACCGCGTGCTGGCGGTCGATTTCAAGAGCAACCGGCTCGTCCCTGACCGTCCGGAGGAGATCCCCGAAGGTCTCCTGCGGCAGCTTGGCGCCTATCGTGCTGCACTGGTCCAGCTCTACCCGGACCGGAGCGTCGAAGTGGCGATCCTCTGGACCGAAACCGCCGAACTCATGGTCGTCCCGGGGCCCCTCGTCACGGCCGCTCTCGCCCGCGCGACCGCGCCTTGACGCTACAACATACGGCGCCTACGTTCCGGCTCCATACCAATGCTGCCGCAGGAGAGATTGATGGCAACCGTTGCAGTCACCGACGACACGTTCGACACCGAAGTGCGCCAGTCCGAGATCCCCGTCGTGGTCGATTTCTGGGCCGAGTGGTGCGGTCCCTGCAAGCAGATCGGCCCCGCGCTGGAGGAGTTGTCGACCGAGATGGACGGCAAGGTGAAGATCGTGAAGGTCAATGTGGACGAGAACCCGAACTCACCGGCACAGATGGGGGTTCGGGGCATCCCGGCGCTGTTCCTCTTCAAGGGCGGCGAAGTGGTCTCGAACCGCGCCGGCGCCGCGCCGAAGGCGTCGCTGGAAAGCTGGATCAACGAGAGCATCTGAGGGCTTCAGCCGTACCGAGACAGAGGGGCGCCAGAAGGGCGCCTTCCTCATAGGTCCCAGCCCCGGCGACGCAGAAGCGCGGCGATCTTCTCGTCGGCGTCGGCGCGACCGGCGTTGATCGACATCTTCTGCAGGAACCACCAGAGATAGGCGTCGTAGGGCGGGTCCGCCTTCCGAACCGCGCGGAACGCCTCGGCGACACCGAGATCGGCGACATTCGCAGCGATGTGGTGAAAGTCGATCTGCCCGAAAAGGACGCTCGGCTTGCCAAAGAGATAGCCCGTGAAGGAGACCGCGGAGTTCTGCGAGACGATGTAGTCGCATCCCGGCAAGAGTTCGTCCATTCCGCCGGTTCGGATCTCCAGGCGCGAGAAACCGGACTGGAGCGTCTCCAGAGCGGAGAGGTCAGCCCTGGCATATGTTTCCTTCGGATGAAGGGTGGCGATGACCGGCCGATCATCCTGCTCGAGAACCGCCTCGACCATCTTTATCGGGCTACAGGACTGAAACGACCGATGCCGGGTCAGGAGGCCCTGGAGCGGAACGTAAACGAACCCATCGCGACGCGGGGCCGCCATGCCCGGAAAGAGACGCTTGCGCGTGGCGCGGACAAAGCGGTGCGCCTTCTCCTCATCCACATCAGCGGCGTCGAAAGGGGTCAGTGCCACTTCCCATTCCCAGCGCTTCGCCGACGCTTCGATCCGCCAGAACGGGTAGAGGTAGGCCAGCCGCATCGTAAGCGCTCTGTCGTGGAACGGGTCGTCCATGTGGAACATGGCATACCCTTTGCGCATCGCCGATTTCAGACGTTCGGTCTCGGTATCGAGGCGATACTCGACGCGGAAACCATGAGCGGTCAGGACGGCGGCAACTCGGGCGATGAAATTGTGACGCCCGGCTTCCGCCTTCTCCCTTAACTGGCTGTGAAGGTAGAAGCGGACTATCCGCGCCGTCGACATGGCCCTTCTCTACGCGTTCGCGTGCCGCCGGACAAGCAAGGCCCTTGTGGCGCCTCGATGCGGCTCTCATATAGGGCGCCGAGGTAAGGAGACGTCATGACGAACTCAGACTTCCCGGGCTGGCACGGCACCACGATTGTCGGGGTGCGCAAGGGCGGCGAGGTGGTAATCGCCGGTGACGGACAGGTGAGCCTGGGCCAGACGGTGATCAAGGGCAGCGCGCGCAAGGTGCGGCGGCTGTCTCCCGGCGGGACCGAGGTGGTGGCGGGGTTCGCAGGGTCGACGGCAGATGCGTTTACCCTGCTGGAACGGCTGGAGAAGAAGCTGGAGGCCACGCCCGGCCAGCTTGCCCGCGCCTCGGTGGAGCTGGCGAAGGACTGGCGCACGGACAAGTACCTGCAGAAGCTCGAAGCCTTCCTGATCGTCTCCGACGGCACCGACCTCTTCGTCATCACTGGCGCCGGCGACGTGCTGGAGCCGGAACATGACGTGACCGCCATCGGATCGGGGGGGAACTACGCCCTCGCCGCGGCCCGGGCGCTGATGGACAGCGATCTCTCGGCAGAAGAGGTCGCCCGCAGGGCCATGGCGATCGCGGCGGATATCTGCGTCTATACGAACGGCAATCTGACGGTGGAAACGCTGAAGGCCGGATGAGGCGCCTCAGCAGACCATTTGCACGACACAGGCAGGCGACATGACCGACCTCACCCCCCGCGAAATCGTCCATGAGCTTGACCGGTTCATCATCGGCCAGAAGGAGGCCAAACGGGCGGTGGCCGTCGCTTTGCGCAACCGTTGGCGGCGCAAGCAGCTGGGCGACGATCTGCGGGACGAGGTCTATCCGAAGAACATCCTGATGATCGGCCCCACGGGCGTCGGCAAGACGGAGATCAGCCGGCGGCTGGCCAAGCTCGCCCGGGCGCCCTTCATCAAGGTCGAGGCGACGAAGTTCACCGAGGTCGGCTATGTCGGGCGGGATGTGGAGCAGATCGTGCGCGATCTGGTGGAGGCCGCCATCGTGGAGACCCGCGACTATATGCGCGAGGATGTGAAGGCCCGGGCGCTGAAGGCTGCCGAGGACCGGGTGATCGCCCATTTCACCGGCGAGGATGCGCGGGAGAGCACCCGCGAGATGTTCCGCAAGAAGCTGAAATCAGGCGATCTCGACGATACGGTGATCGAGCTGGACGTCGCCGACAATTCCAACCCGTTCGGTGCGATGGAACTGCCCGGCCAGGCCGGCATGATGGGCGCGCCGATGGATCTCGGCTCGATCTTCGGCAAGGCGTTCCAGCGGACCGTGAAGAAGAAGGTTACCGTGGCCGACAGCTACGACCTCCTGATTGCCGAGGAGGCGGACAAGCTTCTCGATGACGAGGTGGTCAAGAAGGCCGCGCTGGAAGCGGTGGAGCAGAACGGCATCGTCTTTCTCGATGAGATCGACAAGGTGGCACGGAATGCCGAGGCACGGGGCGCCGATGTGAGCCGCGAGGGGGTGCAGCGCGACCTGCTACCGCTGATCGAGGGCACCACGGTCTCGACCAAACACGGGTCGGTGAAGACCGACCACATCCTCTTCATCGCCTCGGGCGCGTTTCACATCGCCAAGCCCTCGGACCTGCTTCCCGAATTGCAGGGCCGGCTGCCGATCCGCGTCAATCTGCGGGCGCTGACGGAGGCGGATTTCGTGCGCATCCTGACCGAGACCGACAACGCCCTGACCCGGCAATACACCGCTTTGATGGAGACCGAGGAGGTCGCCGTCACCTTCACCGAAGACGGGATCGGCGCCCTGGCCCGGATCGCGGCGGAGGTCAACGAGAGTGTCGAGAATATCGGCGCGCGGCGGCTTTATACAGTGATGGAGCGCGTCTTCGAGGAGCTGAGTTTTTCGGCCCCGGACCGTGCGGGCGAGTCCGTGAATGTGGATGCCGGATTCGTCGAGGAGCATCTGGGCGAACTGACCCGCTCTACCGATCTCAGCCGCTACGTGCTCTGAGCGCCATGACCGGCGGCGCGCCCCTTAAGCCTGACGCGCCGCACCGATGCGGCTGACCGATTTCCTGCGGCTCAACGCCCCGTTCCTGTCGGCCGGGTTTCTGCTCACCTTCGGCTCGGCCTTCGGGCAGACCTTCTTCATCTCGATCTTCGCCGGCGAGATCCGGGCCGAGTTCGGGTTGAGCCACGCAGCCTGGGGGGCGATCTACGGGCTCGGCACGCTGGTGTCGGCGGCGGTGATGGTCTGGTCCGGGGCGCTGACGGATGTTTTTCGCATCCGGTCGCTCGGCGCTGTGGTCCTCTGGGGATTGGCCGCGGCCTGTCTGGTGATGGCCTGGACACCGGCGGCCTGGATGCTGGTGCCGGCGGTGTTCCTGTTGCGGCTGACCGGGCAGGGGATGATGAGCCATCTGGGCGCGGTGGCCATGGCGCGGTGGTTCGTGGCGACGCGGGGCAAGGCGCTGGCGGTGGCGAGTCTCGGCTATGCCGTGGCGGAGGCGTTTCTGCCTCTGATCTTCGTCAGTCTTCTGATCTTCTTCGACTGGCGGGTGCTCTGGGTCGTCGCGGCTTTGCTGACGCTTCTCATGCTGCCGATCCTCTCTCGACTGCTGCGCCTCGAACGCACGCCGCAATCCATTGCGGCTGCAACCGAGGCGCTGGGCCTGGGCGACCGACACTGGAGCCGCAGCGAGGTGCTGCGGCACCGGCTCTTTTGGTTCATGCTGCCGGCGCTCCTGGGACCGTCGGCCTTCGTCACCGCCTTCTTCTTCCAGCAGGTGCATTTCGCGGAGGTGAAAGGGTGGAGCCATCTCGAACTGGTGGCACTCTTCCCGATCTACACGGGCATCAGCATTGGCGCGATGGTGGTGTCGGGGTTCCTCATCGACCGGTTCGGCACGGCCCGGATGATGCCGATCTATCAGGCGCCGATGATCGTGGCCTTTGTGCTTTTCGCCGTCGCGGGGTCGCCCTGGACCGCGATCTTGGGGTTCGTCTTCCTCGGGCTCGCGACCGGAGCGAATACGACCCTGCCGGCGGCGTTCTGGGCGGAGTTCTACGGCACCAAGCACCTGGGCGCGATCAAGGCGATGGCGGCGGCGGTGATGGTGCTGGGCTCGGCGATCGGGCCGGTCGTGACGGGGGTCGGGATCACAGCCGGGATCGGGATCGAGGCGCAGTATCTTGTGGTGTCCGGTTACTTCGCCCTGACCTGTCTGAGTGTCTGGATCGGCATCCGGCAGGTGCGCGCGTCGCTAGCGGTGGCGGCGTAGATAGACGTAGAGCGCGCCGTGGCCGCCATGGCTGACATGGGCCTCGGCGACCTGGAGCACGATGGCAGCAAGCGGCGCCTGTTTCAGCCAGTTCGGCACCTGATGGCGCAGGACCCCGTGGTGGGTCGGGATCGGGCCGCCTGTATCGCGATGCTTGCCCTTTCCCGTGATGACGAGAACCAGGCGGCGCCCCTTCGCGTGGCTGTCGAGCAGGAAGGAGGTCAGGGCCGGATGCGCCTCGGCGAGGGTCATGCCGTGGAGGTCGATCCGCGCCTCGGGCTTCAGCTTGCCGCGTTTCAGCTTACCGTGGCTCTTGCGATCCATCGCGACCGGCGCCCGGGTGAGCTGTTCGGAAAGGCCGGCGACGAGGTCGTGGTCGCGGCGATGGTCGACGGCCTCGCCGATCTGGAACGGGCGGAGCCGGGCATTGGCGGGCCTGGCCGGTTTGGGAGCCGGCTTGGCGACAGGCCGCGCGACCGGGGCGGGCTTGTCGAGCGGTTCGGTCCGCCGCGCAACCGCGTCCCAGAGCGCCTTTTCCTCCGGGCTCAGATGGCGGGGCTTCCTCATTCGAGCCGCTCCGGCAGCATCGCATAGGCGCGCTGGATCGGCAGCAGAACGACGAGGCGCCCGCCATGGCGGATGCGGCCCGCCTGGCGCCCGGCGCTCGACCCGGTGCCGAAGAAGATATCCGCCCGCTGCGCGCCCTTGATCGCCGAACCGGTATCCTGCGCCACCATCAGGCGGTGCATCGGCGCCGGGCCTTCCTTTTCGATCCAGACCGGGGCGCCGAGCGGGATGATGGCGGGGTCGACGGCAATCGTGCGGAGCGGGGTCACGGAGCGGTTCATGGCGCCGAGCGGTCCTAGGCGGGCGTCGAGGTCTTGAAGCTCCCGGAAGAAGACGAAGCTCTCGTTGGTCCAGAGCAGTTCGCGCCCCTCTTCGGGATTGCGGCGCACCCAGTTCTGGATCACCGCCGCCGAGACCTGGTGCGGCTCGTAGATGCCACGCGCGACCAGTTCCGCGCCGATAGAGGAGTAGTCGCGGCCATTGTTGCCGCCATAGCCGACCCGCAGGGTCCCGCCGCCCGGCAGGCGGATGCGACCGGAGCCCTGGACCTGGAGGAAGAACAGTTCGACCGGATCGTCGACCCAGGCGATTTCGAGGCCCTGATCCTCGAGCGCGTCCTCCTCCTCAATCTGGCGGCGGGTGAGCCAGGGACCCTCGCCCCGATCGGGCGGCAGGCGGTAGAGCGGGAAGCGGAACCGGTCGTCGCGGGTCAGGGCGCCGTCGAGTTCGGGCTCAAAGTAGCCGGTGAAGAGCGCCGGCCCACCGTCTTCGATCAGCACCGGCTTAAAGAAAAGCTCAAAGAAGTCGCGGGCATTGCCGGCGGTGCGGGCGGTGCGGCAGAGCGCGCGCCAATCGGCCTCGTCGAGATCGCCGCAGGTCACCAGAAAGGCGTCGAGCGCTGCCTGATGATCGTCCTCCGCCCAATCGGCCAGATCGGCGAAGTCGAGGTGACGTATGGTGAGGGGCTCTGCCATGGCATTTGTCGTGCCGAGGGCGAGGCCTAGAAGCGGGCCTACCCAGGCCCGCACGGTCATTCGCCCGTGGCGACGAGCTGCCAGTTCGGGTCCCCGACGCCCATGGTCCGGGCAAAGGACCAGACATCGCGCTGGCGCTTGATCTCGGTCGGGCTGCCTTCGATGATGTCACCGGCCTTGTCGCGCACCACCGAGGTCATCTCGCAGGTGAAGCGCACGGTGATCTCGCCTTCTGAGGTCGTGGCGTCGAATTCGGCATCCTGGATGGCGATGTCGGTGACACCGCCGAAGGTCGCCTCGATGGTCAGGCCCTTGTCGGCGCGATCCTCGATCACCGCGGCGAAGGCCTCATAGACATCGTCGGAGAGGAACGGCCGCACCTCCGACAGATCGCCATTCTCGAAGGCCATGAGGATCATCTCGTAGGCGCCGCGAGCCCCGCCGAGGAAGTCGCTGACGCCAAAGGACGGCTCAGCGGATTTCATCGCTGCCAGGGCACTCGCCGCGTCGCTGTCGGCATCGACATGATCGGTGATGTCGCGGTCCGGCCCGCCCTCGATCACTTCGAGGTCCGGGCGGCGGCGTTCGGCGGTGTTGGCGATCGGCGCCGGCGGCTTTTCAAACCCCTCCCGCGTGCCCAGCACGTTGCGCAGGCGCAGGATCAGAAAAACCGCGATCCCGGCAAGGACAAGAAGCTGGATAATCGGTGAGTTCATCGGGCTCTCTTCGGGCGGAGGCATGGTAAGGGGCAGCGACCGGCCTTATGTAAGGCTGGGGCGCGGCCAAGTCCACCGGCGCCCAACAAGAATAACGGCAGCGTCATGTGGCTTTTTGCACTCTTCATCGCGGTTCCGCTCATCGAAATCGCCCTCTTCATTCAGATCGGCGGGCTGATCGGGCTCTGGCCAACCTTGCTGATCGTGGTTCTGACCGCGATTCTCGGGACTTATCTGGTACGCAGCCAGGGTCTGGCAGAGCTGGGGCGGCTCCAGCGCTCGTTCAACGAGCTCAACGACCCGACCGAGCCGCTCGCCCATGGTGCGATGATCCTGTTCTCGGGCGCGCTGCTCCTGACGCCGGGCTTCTTCACAGACGCGGTGGGATTTTCGCTACTCGTGCCTGGCATCCGGCAGGCGGTTTTCCGCTGGATCAAGGCGCGGGTCCAGGTGTCGAGCTTCACCATGGGCACGGGCCCCGGTCCACACACCGGGCCCGAGGAGGATGTGATCGACGGCGAGTTCCAAGAGGTCGATCCGGAGAAGCGCCCGACCCATCGGCCTTCGGGCTGGACACAGCATTGAGGCCTTGGCCTGCGGCTGCTAGGGAGCGGCGAGACAGGATAACCGGAGAGCCCGACCATGGCCGATGAGCCTCAGACGCCCGAACCGAACGGCGCGGCCCAGGACCAGCAGCAGCAATTGCCGCAGATCACCCAGCGCATCCTCGCGCAATATGTCCGCGACCTCTCGTTCGAGAACGTGATGGCCCAGAAGGGGGTCACCGGGGAGGCGACGACGCCGGAGATCAACGTTCAGGTCAATCTCGATGCGCGCAAGCGTAAGCCGGACCATCAGTTCGAGGTGATCACCAAGCTCAAGGTGACGTCGAAGGCGAAAGGGACCGAGGATACGCTGTTCCTGATGGAGCTGGAATATGCCGGGGTGTTCCATATCGAGGGTGTGCCGGATGCGCAGATGCATCCCTATCTCTTGATCGAATGCCCCCGGATGACCTTCCCCTTCGTGCGCCGGATCGTGAGCGATGTGACCCGGGACGGGGGCTTTCTGCCGCTGAACCTGGAGACGATCGATTTCCTGAGCCTCTATCGCGTCGAGCTGGCGCGGCGGGCGAAGGAGCAGGGCGCGGCGGCAGGCGAGGCATCGACGGAGGCTTGAAGCGGTCAGTCCGTCCCAGTCGTTCGCCAGAGGGCGGTGTCGCCCAATTCGTCGATGAACGCCGCATGGGCGGCGGCTTCGTCTTCCGTCAGGCGGGAGGGCAGCGGGGTTTTTCGGGGACGGGGCCGCCAGTCATCCGAACCTTCGTCCCGGGCGCGCGCCGTATGTGAGCCGGTGGTCAGGGCGAAGTCCGGCTGGCGGCCGCCGATCAGCTCCAGATAGACCTCGGCCAGGATCTCGCTGTCGAGCAGCGCGCCGTGCTTGGTGCGCGCCGAGTTGTCGATCCCGAAGCGCTGGCAAAGCGCGTCGAGCGAGGCGCGGGCGCCCGGATACCGGCGCCGGGCGATGGCGAGGCTGTCGATGGCTTGGTCCATCGGCAGGAGCGGCATGCCGGCCCAGCCAAGCTCGGCGTTGAGGAATCTCATGTCGAACTCGGCATTATGGATGACGAGCTTTGCCTCGCCGATGAAGTCGAGGAAGGCCTGGCCGACGGCGGCAAAGACCGGCTTGTCGGCAAGGAACTCGTCACCGAGGCCGTGAACCTCGAACGCTTCCTGGGGCATGGCGCGCTCGGGGTTGATGTATTGGTGAAAGGTGCGGCCAGTGGGGATGTGGCCAGAGAGCTCGACGGCCCCGATCTCGACGATGCGGTCGCCGCTTTCCGGGTCGAAGCCCGTGGTTTCGGTGTCGAGGACGATCTCACGCATCGGCCAGCTTCCCCCTGATCGCTGCGATCAGGTCTCGCACGGCGGCGCGGGCGCCGTCCAGCGTCAGGGTCTCGATGACATGATCCGCGCGGGCGCGTTTCTCGGCATCGGGCATCTGGCGCGCGCGCAGGGTTTCGAACCGCGCCTCGGTCAGGCCGGGGCGGGCGAGGACGCGGGTGCGTTGCACCTCCGCCGGGGCGGTGACAACGAGCACGCTGTCGAATTCGCCCTCGGCCCCGGTCTCGAAGAGGAGTGGGACGTCACAGACGACGATGTCGCTGGTCGCACCGGCGACGAATGCGGTTCGGTCGGCGGCCACGAGGGGATGGACGAGCGCTTCGATCCGGGCGAGCGCCGCGCCGTCGTTCGCGATATGCGCCGCCAGGCGCTCGCGGTTGACGGCGCCGTCGATGATGGCGTCAGGGAAGTGGACGGCAAGCGGCGCGACCGCGCCACCGCCGGCGGAGTAGAGCCGATGCACGGCGGCGTCGGCGTCCCAGACCGGGAGGCCCTCGTCCCGGAACATCTGGGCGGTGGTCGACTTTCCCATTCCGATGGAGCCAGTCAGGCCGAGGATGTAGGTCATCCCAAAACGGCGGCGCGGGTGCGCATGTCGACTTCGGGCCGGACGCCGAACCAACGCTCGAAGGCGGGCACGGCCTGGTGCAGGAGCATGCCGAGCCCGTCGACGGTGACGCAGCCCATCTCATCCGCCTCCTGAAGAAGCCGGGTGCGCAGGGGGGCATAGACCAGATCGGTCACGATGGTACCCCTGCGCAGCCCGTCGAGCGGGACGCGGAAATCGGCCGCGCCGGTCATGCCAAGAGAGGTGGTGTTGACCACCGTCGCCGCCTCTTCCAGCATGTTGCCCGCCTGGACCCAGTCGACGACCCGGACCTTCGACCCGAATTCGGCGCGCAGCGCGTCGGCCTTGGGCCGGGTGCGGTTCGAGAGCAGGATGTCGGTGACGCCGGCTTCGATCAGCGCGGAGATCACCGCCCGCGCCGCGCCGCCCGCGCCGAGGATAGCTGCGGGCCCGAGATCGGAGCGCCAGCCGGGGGCGCCGGCGCGCAGATTGGCGATGAAGCCGTAGCCATCGGTATTGTCGGCGTGGATCTTACCGTCACGGCGGAAGATCAACGTGTTGGCCGCGCCGATCAGTGTGGCCCGGTCGGTGACCAGATCGGCCATTTGAAGAATGGCGATCTTGTGCGGAATGGTGATGTTCACTCCGACGAAGCCGGCCTTTGGCAGCGCGCGGATGACCTGCTCAAGATCATCTTCCTGAACATCCATCGGTATGTAGTCGCCGGGGAGACGGTAGCTCTTCAGCCAGTGCTTATGGAGCTGCGGGCTCTTGGAATGGGCGATAGGGTGGCCGACGACTCCGGCCAAAGGGATCGGCATTTCGGTCATGTGCTGAGAGTTCCGCGAAGAACGAGATAAGACAATAGGTCGAGAAGCGGCAGACCGAGGACGGTGAAGTAGTCACCTTCGATCCGGGAGAACAGGCGGACACCCTCTTCTTCGAGCTTGTAGCAGCCGACGCTGTCGCGGACACTCTCCCAGTTCCGGCTCACATAATCTCTGACATAGTCCTCGGAAAGCGGCCGCATGGTCAGCGTGGCCTGGCCGACATGGCGCCAGAGCGGCTTGCCTTGGCCATGGATGACGATCGCGGAGAGGAGTTTGTGACGGGAGCCGGACAGCCTGATGAGCTGTGCGCGAGCATCGCTCTGATTGGCCGGTTTCGACAGCACGGTACCGCCGTGGTCAAGTACCTGATCGCACCCGATGACCAGCGCATCCGGGTTCCGGTCGGCACCGCGACGCGCCTTCATCTCGGCCAGCGTATCGGCGATGTCGCGGGGCGATGCCGCCTCGGCCAGGAGGCTCGCGCGGATGTTCTCCTCGTCCACCGACACCGAATCGACGGCGATTTCGAGGCCCGCGTTGCGCAGAAGTTGGGCTCGGATTGGCGAGCGCGAGGCAAGGACGAGGCGGTCGGTCATGGGGATAAGCAGCGGACGGCAATATGGAGAAGTGACGGAGCTTTTCTGGGGAAGATCGGGTCGGGATGGAAGGGTTGTTCGAAAACCAGCCCGTTCAGGGCTCGTCAGGCGTGATTGTCCACCGTGGATCAGTACGAGACGGGGATGTGGATGAATGTCGTCAGGAGCGGCGCTCTGAAGCGATTGTTTCTGTTTCATCCGGGTCAATGTGGAGATAAAATACTGATTTTAATATATTATTTTATCGCTCTTGGAGGCTTTGCTCCGCGTCAATGTCGCCTGACAGGTGTTCAGAACTTCGTGGACAGATTGAGGATCCCAGTCTTCCACTTCTCTACCACCACCATCTTCCTTTCTTTCTTCTTTCCTTTTGAGAATGGACGGATCTGACAGAGATCGACCAAAGAAAATCGCAAGAGGATTGACAGACTGGTCTCCACTCCCTAGCTCTCTGCCGCGCCCGTCCGGGACCGCGATTTCATTGATTGACCCAAGAGGATGGCAGCCAGAGTGGGCTGTCACGATACCTATGTCCCATGACAGATTGAACCTGGCCGATCTCAAGGCAAAGAGCCCGAAAGACCTTCTGGCGATGGCCGAGGAACTCGAGATCGAGAATGCCTCGACCATGCGCAAGGGCGAGATGATGTTCTCGATCCTGAAGGAGAGGGCCGAGGATGAGTGGGTCATCGGCGGCGACGGTGTGCTCGAAGTGCTTCAGGATGGGTTCGGCTTTCTGCGTTCTCCGGAAGCGAACTACCTGCCGGGTCCGGATGATATCTATGTCTCGCCCGACATGATCCGACAGCATTCGCTGCGGACCGGGGATACCGTGGAAGGGGTGATCAAGGAGCCGAATGACAACGAGCGCTATTTTGCGCTGACGGCGGTCGAGAAGATCAACTTCGAGGATCCCGAACGCGCCCGCCACAAGGTGGCCTTCGACAATCTGACACCGCTCTACCCCGATGAGCGGCTGAAGATGGAGATCGAGGATCCGACGATCAAGGATCGCTCGGCGCGGATCATCGATCTGGTTGCGCCGATCGGCAAAGGTCAGCGCTCGCTCATCGTGGCGCCGCCCCGGACGGGAAAGACCGTGCTCCTGCAGAACATTGCCCATTCCATCGAGGCGAACCACCCGGAGTGCTACCTGATTGTGTTGCTGATCGATGAGCGGCCCGAGGAGGTGACGGATATGCAGCGCTCCGTCAAGGGTGAGGTTGTGTCCTCGACCTTCGACGAACCGGCTTCGCGCCACGTCGCGGTTTCCGAGATGGTGATCGAGAAGGCAAAGCGGCTTGTCGAGCACAAACGAGATGTCGTTATCCTGCTCGATTCGATCACCAGGCTTGGCCGGGCGTTCAACACGACGGTGCCGTCGTCGGGAAAGGTCCTGACCGGCGGCGTTGATGCCAACGCGCTGCAGCGACCGAAGCGCTTCTTCGGGGCGGCACGGAACATCGAGGAGGGGGGGTCGCTGACCATTATCGCCACCGCTCTGATCGATACCGGATCGCGGATGGACGAAGTCATCTTCGAAGAGTTCAAGGGCACGGGCAACTCGGAGATCGTACTGGACCGCAAGGTGGCCGATAAACGGGTCTTCCCGGCGATGGATATTCTGAAATCGGGGACCCGGAAGGAAGACCTTCTGGTCGACAAGGTCGACTTGCAGAAGACCTATGTGCTGAGACGTATTCTGAACCCGATGGGCACGACCGATGCGATCGAGTTCCTGATCTCGAAACTCAAGCAGACCAAGACCAACAGCGAGTTCTTCGATTCGATGAATACCTAACCGGTTCCGATGGGTTTCGGGGGATGCTGCGCGACACGATCTTCGCTCAAGCGACCGCGCCCGGCCGGGCGGGACTGGCCGTCATCCGGATCTCCGGTCCCGATGCGAGATGTGCCGCGGAGGCATTGTCCGGCAGGCTTCCATCCCATGGCAGAAGCGTCAGAACCCTGCGCGATCGGGACGGTGAGATTCTCGATGAAGCGCTGGTCCTGACCTTTGCCGAGGGTCGGAGTTCTACTGGGGAGATTGTCGCCGAGCTGCACCTTCATGGCAGTACGGCTGTCGTCTCGGCGGTTCTGCGGGTACTCGCGGAGGACAGCCGGCTGCGAATGGCGGATCCCGGAGAGTTCACGCGACGCGCCCTGGAGAATGGCCGTCTCGACCTGGCTCAGGTGGAGGGACTGGCGGATCTCATCGACGCGGAGACCGAGGCGCAGCGCCGGCAGGCTCTTCGGGTTTTTTCGGGGAAGCTCAAGGATCTGGCTGATGGATGGCGGGGGAGTTTGCTACGTGCGATGGCTCTGATTGAAGCCACGATCGATTTCGCGGATGAGGAAGTGCCGGCGGATGTTTCGGATGAGGTCTCTGCCCTGATCATTGAGGTACGGCAGGAGATGTGGAAGGAATCGGCGGGCGTTGCCGTGGCGGAGCGGATTCGCGATGGATTCGAGGTCGCGATAATCGGCCGTCCAAATGTTGGAAAGTCAAGCCTTCTCAATATACTGGCAGGAAGAGAGGCGGCAATAACCTCGGAGATGGCGGGGACAACCCGGGACGTGATTGAGGTGCGTCTCGATCTCGAAGGGCTGCCGGTCACTCTACTCGATACGGCGGGTCTGCGGGAAGCTGAGGACGCCTTGGAGAACATCGGGATCGCGAAGGGGCGGACGCGCGCGAAGATGGCCGATCTGAGAGTGTATATAGCCGAGCCCGGCGAAGATACCGAGGTTGATCTGGAACCGGAAGACATCGTCGTGCAGGGAAAAGCAGATCTGCTCCCGCCTGGAACGCCGGGCCTCTCTGCTCGGACCGGGGCTGGAATCGATCAATTGGTGGATCGCATTGGGCGTGTACTGCGCGGTCGGGCTGCGGCAGCGGGGACAGCGATGCGCGCGCGGCACAGAATGGCCCTGGACAGGGCGATTGGCGGGCTTGATCGTGCAATGGCGGCTATGGTGGATGGTAGCGACTCGGCCGACATTGTCGCCGAAGAGCTTCGCGGGGCAGTTCGAGCGGTTGACATGATGGTCGGTCGCATTGACGTGGAAGACGTCCTTGGCGAGATCTTTGCCAGCTTCTGTGTTGGAAAGTAGATTGCATTTCACATGAAACACTCCGAATTCGATGTCATCGTGGTCGGCGGCGGGCATGCCGGATGCGAGGCCGCCCACGCTGCGTGCCGGATGGGGGCACGAACGGCGCTTGTCACCTTGAGGCCGGATGCCATTGGCGTGATGTCCTGCAATCCCGCGATCGGCGGACTTGGCAAGGGCCATTTGGTTCGTGAGATCGATGCAATGGACGGGGCTATGGGACGAATTGCCGATCGTGCCGGCATCCAGTTCCGATTGTTGAATCGCAGCAAAGGACCGGCGGTTCAGGGTCCCCGGGCGCAAGCTGACCGCCGTATCTATCGAGAGTCGATGCAGGCGGAGATGGCGGTCCTTTCAAATCTCGAGACTTTGGCTGGCGAGGTGACGGACCTCAACGTTGTCGAGGGTCTTGTGCGGGGTGTTCATCTTTCATCTGGCGAGGTTCTATCTGGCCGCACCGTGATATTGACGACCGGTACGTTTCTTGGTGGCCGGATTCACATTGGGTTCGATCAACAGGCTGCCGGTAGGATGGGCGAGGCGCCCTCGATAAGGCTGGCGGATCGTCTCCACGACCTGGGTCTTCCGTTGGGCCGCCTCAAGACCGGAACGCCGCCACGACTGGATGGGCGAACGATCGATTGGACGGCGCTCGAGATGCAGCGGGGAGACGATGACCCGGTCATGTTCTCTTTTCTTCATGAAGCTCCCTTTGCACCCCAGATTTGCTGCGGCATCGCTCACACAAATGCTGCGACTCATGACATCATCCGAGAGAATCTGCGGTTTTCGGCGATTTATGGTGGCCAGGTAGAGGGCATAGGGCCACGCTATTGCCCGTCTATCGAGGACAAGGTCGTGCGCTTTGCCGACAAGGACTCGCATCAGGTCTTTTTGGAGCCCGAGGGCGTCGATGACCCGACAGTCTATCCGAATGGCATTTCGACCTCGTTGCCGCCGGAAATCCAGGAGGCCTATGTCAGGACCATTCCGGGTCTCCATGAGACGAAGATTATCCAGCCCGGCTACGCGGTAGAATACGATTATGTGGATCCCCGGGCATTGACCCGTCACCTTGAGCTTCGCGACCTGCCCGGCCTCTATCTTGCCGGCCAGATCAACGGCACAACGGGATATGAGGAGGCCGCCGCTCAGGGTCTCGTCGCGGGCCTCAATGCGGCACGGGCGGCTGCCGGGCAAGGGCCGGTGCAATTTGATCGTATGACGTCCTATGTCGGCGTCATGATCGACGATCTGGTGACACGCGGCGTGTCGGAACCCTACCGGATGTTCACATCGCGGGCGGAGTTCCGGCTGTCGTTACGTGTGGACAACGCCGATCAACGACTCACTGAGCTGGGACGGGATGTGGGGTGTGTTTCGGATCGTCGCTGGAAGCAGTACTCGGACAAGATGGCGGCCCTGAACACCTGTCGGGAGGCGCTTAAGCGCATCAGGCTCAGCGCGCGCGAGATTGCCTCCTCGGGCGCCAGCCTAAACCCGGATGGGCCGGGTCGGACTGCGGAGGAGGCACTTGCCTTGCGTGACTTCACGACTGGTCGTCTTCGAGCCATCAGACCTGAGGTGGCGCTACTCGACACGGCAAGTCTCGATCAGGTGAAGCGAGATGCGCTCTACGTCAGTTACATCGCGCGTCAGGAGCGTGAAATGGCCGCCCTAGAACGTGACGAAGCGGTCATTCTGCCAGATTTCATCGACTATGACTCCATAGGCGGCCTTTCGGCCGAGCTTCGGGATAGGCTCAAGGAAGTGCGTCCGACCACGATCGGCCATGCATCACGGATGGAAGGAATGACTCCGGCCGCGCTGGTGCTTTTGCTTTCCCATCTGCGCCGTGAACCAGGACATAGGACAGCGTGAGAGCGTGACAGCTGGGCAGTACTGGCCGGATGCTCTGCCGATTGTTTCATGTGAAACAACAGAGCGGCTGATGCGCTACGAGGCGATGCTCCAGAACTGGACACAACGGATCAATCTCGTTGCAAGCTCGACGACGGCCGCTATATGGGAGCGACACATTCTGGATTGCGCCCAGATCTGGCCTATCGCCCGCTCAGCAGCCGAACGATGGGTGGACCTAGGGTCTGGTCCGGGTTTGCCCGGCCTGATCATAGCAACTCTTGCAACGGATCTGAATCCCGATGCCAACATCATCCTCGTCGAGGCGGACCGGCGCAAGGCAGCCTTCCTCAACGCTGCGATCCGCGAACTCGGACTCATTCACAACACGTCAGTCTGGACCTGTCGGATCGAGGACGCCACGCCTTTGGCTGCCGATGTCGTGACCGCCCGCGCTCTGGCACCCCTCAAGACACTTCTGCTTCATGCCGAGTGCCACCTTGCGCCCGGCGGGGAGGCGATCTTTCCAAAGGGCCGGAGCGTCGCAAGAGAAATCCCCGAGGCGAGCCGCCATTGGCGCTTTGATCTGGCCCTATACGAGAGTATCACAGACGCCGAGGCCAAAATTCTTCACATTAGGAACCTTCGGCGTGTCTGACACCGCACCTGCGCCTCGGATCATCGCAATCACCAACCAGAAGGGCGGCGTCGGAAAGACGACGACAGCGATCAATCTGGGTGCCGGTCTTGCGCGTGCAGGTCAAGCCGTCATCCTGATTGATCTCGACCCTCAAGGCAACGCATCGACTGGGCTGGGTATCGCCTCCGAAGACCGAATCACCACAACCTATGACATCATCATCGGTAACGCCCGACCCGCCGATGCCATTGTCGCGACGGGGGTTGAGAACCTCTCGCTCGTCCCGGCCACGACCGACCTGAGCTCCGCCGATATAGAGCTTTTTTCCAGCGAGAGAAGGAGCTTCCTTCTCCACGACGCACTGCGGAAGCCAGCCATGGAGGAGATCGGCGCCGACTTCATTCTCATCGACTGCCCGCCATCCCTTAACCTTCTGACCGTGAATGCCCTCGTCGCTGCGGATTCCGTCATCGTGCCGCTTCAGACCGAGTTTTTCGCCCTTGAGGGTCTTTCGCAACTCATGCTGACCCTCAGGGAAGTTCGTCAGACTGCGAACCCGCGACTTCGGATCGCCGGGATCGCGCTCACCATGCATGACAGCCGGAACAAACTGGCTCAGCAAGTTGAAGCCGACGCGCGCGACAACTTGCAGGACCTGGTCTTTCGCACCGTCATTCCCCGAAATGTCCGGGTCAGTGAGGCGCCATCGCACGGCCGGCCCGTCATCGACTATGACCCCAGTTCCAAAGGCAGTCTCGCCTATCTCCAGCTTGCCTCAGAGCTTCTGGAGCGCGACGATACCTGATCTCACCAGGAGACGATGATCATGGCAAAGTCCTCCAATCCCCGTCCCCTCGGCCGTGGCCTTTCGGCGCTGATGGCGGATGTCGAGGCGCCACGGGGCTCGGCTCAGCCGGCATCGTCGAATGACCGGTCGGTGCCGGTCGAGCGCCTTCAGCCAAACCCGAATCAGCCCCGGCGCACGTTCAGCAAGGCCGCCCTGCAAGAGCTGGCCGCTTCCATATCCGAGAAGGGCATCATCCAGCCGCTCATCGTCCGGCCGGCGCCCGAGGGCGCCGATGGCTTCGAGATCGTCGCCGGTGAGCGGCGGTGGCGAGCTGCGCAGCTGGCACAGCTGCACGAGGTCCCGGTGTTGATCCGCGATTTCAGCGACGACGAAGTTCTCGAAGTCGCTATCATCGAGAATATCCAGCGCGCCGATCTGAACCCGATTGACGAGGCCGATGGCTATCGCCAGCTGATGGAGCGGTTCGGCCGGACTCAGGAGCAGATGGCGACGGCACTGGGCAAGAGCCGCAGCTATATCGCCAATGCCCTGCGCCTGCTGACTCTGCCCGAGGATGTGCAGGGGATGTTGATCACCGGCGCGCTCACGGTCGGACATGCACGAACACTTGTCGGGTTGTCGGACGCCTCGCACCTGGCGCGCCAGATGGTGGACGACAAACTCACCGTCCGGGATGCCGAACGCCTGACTCGCAAGTCGAAGACCGGCCGCGCCGGCCCGAGGGCGGCGGCAAAGGACGCAGATACCCGCGCGATCGAGAATGAACTGTCCGCGCATCTGCACATGGCTGTCACGCTCACCCCCGCCTCTGACGGCCAATCCGGAACGCTCAGCCTACGTTACCGCAATCTCCAGCAACTCGACGACCTGCTTCGGGCGCTGTCGGGCGACTAGTCGGGCAGAATCTCCCGCAGCACCGCGTCGAGAAGCGGACGCCCGGCCTCCGTCAGCCGCAACCTGCCTTCGAACGTTTCGAGAAGACCCGTCGACAAAATCTCCGTTAGCGCAAGATCCGGCAATCCGCCGGAGAGGCTGGAAAGCCGCTCCAGGGACACGCCCTGCCGAAGTCGCAGGCCCATGAGAAGAAACTCCTGTCTGACATCCGCCGGGCTCAGGACCGCCCGGCCGCTTTCGCCGCTGCCGTCCCGCTCGACAGCTCGCAGCCAGCCGATCGGCGACAGCACCGTCTCGGTGGCCACCCGACCGGTCCCATCGGTAATCCGGCCATGGGCTCCTGGCCCGATCCCGACCCAGTCTCCGCTCGTCCAGTAGATCAGGTTGTGCCGGCTTTCGCTGCCATTTCGGGCATGATTAGAGATCTCGTAGGCCGACAGGCCGGCGCGCCGGCAAAGCTCTTGCGTCAAGTCGAACAGATCGGCGCCGAGCTCGTCATCGGGCAACCCGAGCAGCCGCCCCCGCGCGGCCCTGTCACCGAACGCCGTCCCGTCCTCGATGGTCAGCTGATAGAGCGACAAATGATCGGGCCCCAGCGCCAGCGCGTCGCCCAATTCCTGCGCCCAGGCTGCGAGGTTCTGATTCTGCCGACCATGGATCAGATCGAAACTCACCCGATCAAAGGCGCTGCGTGCCATCTCGATGGCCGCTAGGGCCTCCGCCGCGGAATGGAGTCGCCCCAGCGCCTTAAGATCAGCGTCGTTCAGAGCCTGCACCCCAAGTGACACCCGGTTCACCCCGGCTTCGCGACAGCCCGTGAACCGCGCCGCCTCTACCGAGGTCGGATTGGCTTCGAGCGTGATCTCGATATCGTTCGCAAAGGTCCATTCAGCCCGCGCCGCATCAATCACCGTCGCCACACTCTCCTCGGCCATCAGGCTCGGCGTGCCGCCGCCAAGGAAGATCGAGTGCAGGACCCGACCCTCCGTTTCCGCCCCGGCCCGCACAATCTCCGCGCAGTAGGCCCGCGCCCAGCGCGCCTGGTCGATCTCCGTGGCGACATAGGAGTTGAAGTCGCAATAGGGGCATTTCGCCTCGCAGAACGGCCAGTGGACATAGAGCCCGAATCCGCCCTCCCGCATCGGCTCAGCCAAAGACGCCCTCGATCAGCCGGGTGAGGGCGACGGCGCGGTGGCTGATCCGGTTCTTCTCCGCCGGCGCCATCTCTCCGAGGGTGACGTTACGGCCGTCAGGCTGGAAGATCGGATCGTAGCCATGCCCCTCCTCGCCCCGCATCGGCCAGACAATCCGGCCCGTCACCGATCCCTCGAACACCTCGTCATGACCGTCCGGCCAGGCCAGCACCAGCGTCGCGCGGAACCGGGCGCGGCGCGGTTCGGGGGCTTTGGCGGCCTCCAGTGCCTGCCAGGTCCGGGTCATGGCGATCCGAAAGTCCCGGCCCTGCCCGGTCTCGGCCCAATCCGCGGTGCGCACGCCCGGCGCACCGCCCAAAGCGTCGATCTCGATCCCGCTATCGTCGGCCAGCGCCGGAAATCCCGTGGCCGCCACGGCGGCCCGCGCCTTGATCCGGGCATTGCCGAGAAAACTGTCCTCGGTCTCCTCGGGCTCCGGCAGGTTCAGTTCCGCGCTGGAGGTCAGGGCCACATCGTAAGGGCCGAGAAGCGCGGCGATCTCCGCGAGCTTGCCCGGGTTGTGTGTCGCCACGACAAGCCGCCGCTCCGTGAAGCGCCGCGTCACCGGCAGGCGCCGATCTGGAGCGCCGAAAGCTCCGCGACACCCTTCCCGGCTAGGGACAGCAGTTCCAGCATCTGCGCCTGCGAAAAGGTCGACCCCTCCGCGGACATCTGCACCTCTATCAACTGCTCCCCGGCCATCACGAAATTGCCATCTGCCCCGGCCTCGCTGTCTTCGGGATAGTCGAGGTCGAGCACCGACTGCCCGCCATAGATGCCGCAACTGACTGCCGCCACCGGCGCGCCGAGCGGGTCGGCGGTCACCTCGCCGGCCGCCATCAGCTTGTCCACCGCCAGACGCAGTGCGACCCAGCCTCCGGTGATCGCCGCGCAGCGGGTCCCGCCATCGGCCTGGATCACATCGCAATCGACGGTGATCTGCCGTTCGCCCAGCGCCACCCGATCCACGCCTGCCCGCAGGCTGCGACCAATAAGCCTTTGAATTTCAACAGTTCTTCCACCCTGCTTGCCTGCCGATGCTTCGCGCCGCATCCGCGTCGAAGTGGATCGCGGCAGCATCCCGTACTCCGCCGTCACCCAGCCGAGCCCGCTGCCCTTCAGAAACGGTGGCACCCGCGCCTCCAGACTCGCGGTGCAAAGCACATGGGTGTCGCCCATCCGAATGAGGCAGCTGCCCTCGGCATGTTTCGTCACATCCGTTTCGATGGACACGGGACGCAAGTCGTCGCTTTGACGGCCGGAGGGGCGCATGGCTCTGTTCCTTCGTGGTGACGGCGCCGGGATACGCAAGCCGTCCCCGGAAGCCAAGCCCGATTGACGCGCGCCCGCCCGGCGCTTTAATGACCCCCGTCCAGGGACCCGGAGATGACCGAGCAGACGCCCCACCTCGACGAGATGAACGAGCGCTCCCGCGAGGTCTTCCGCCGTGTCGTCGAATGCTATCTGGAGAGCGGGGCACCGGTGGGATCGCGCAGCCTGACTCGCACGATGTCCGAGAAGGTGAGCGCTGCGACGATCCGCAACGTGATGCAGGACCTCGAATATCTCGGCCTTCTCGGCAGTCCCCATGTCAGCGCCGGCCGGGTTCCGACCCAGCTTGGGCTGAGGCTCTTCGTCGATGGCCTTCTCGAGGTCGGCGATCTTGACGGTGAGGATCGCGCCCGGATCGACGAAACACTCGGGGCCAATGCGGCCGACATGCCCTCGCTCCTCGACCGGATCGGCTCCGCGCTGTCTGGGGTGACCCACGGCGCCAGCCTCGTCCTGACACCCAAGCACGAAGCAGCGATCAAACATGTCGAGTTCGTCTCCCTCGCCCCCGACCGCGCCCTCGTCGTCCTGGTCTTCACAGATGGGCACGTGGAAAACCGCCTCTTCACCCCGCCACCCGGCCAGACGCCGTCCTCGATGCGCGAGGCGGCCAACTTCCTGAGCGCCTTGGCCGAGGGCCGCGCCCTTTCGGAGCTTTCCGCGATCATCGGTCAGGAGATTGCGGCGCGGCGGCAGGAGATCGATGGCCTCGCCGCCCAGCTTGTCGAAAGCGGCCTCGCTGTCTGGGAGGATCGCGGCACCGACAGCGAACGCCTGATCGTCCGCGGCCGCGGCAACCTCCTTGAAGAGGGCCAGAACGACGCTGATCTCGACCGCATCCGTAGCCTCTTCGACGACCTCGAACGCAAGCGCGACATCGCCCGGTTTCTCGAACTCACCGAGGCCGGCGACGGGGTGCGCATTTTCATCGGCTCCGAGAACGCGCTTTTTTCACTTTCGGGTTCCTCTCTGGTTGTGAGTCCTTATATGAACGCGGACCGGAAGATCGTCGGCGCCGTGGGCGTCATCGGTCCGACGCGGCTCAATTACGGACGGATCGTCCCGATAGTGGATTACACCGCGCAACTCGTGGGCAAGGTGCTCGCGGATCGCGCCTGAAGGACACGAAGATGTCGAAGCCCAAAACCGACGAAGAGTTCATGGAAGAGATCGCCGCCGAGCTGCGCGGCGATGTCGAGCCCGAAGATGCGGTGGTCGAGGCGCGCGAGGACGACGCTTCCGAACCGCTGGCTGAGGCGCCGGGCGATCTGGAGGCAATTCTGGCCGAGCGGGACAAGTATCGTGACAAGTTCGTGCGCGCCCTGGCCGATGCGGAAAACACCCGCAAACGGGCCGACCGCGATCGGCGCGAGGCGGAGCAATATGGCGGTTCGCGCCTCGCCCGCGACATGCTCCCGGTCTACGACGCGCTGCAACGGGCCCTCGATATGGCGAGCGAGGCCGACAAGGAGGCGTCTGCGGCGCTGCTGGAGGGTGTGGAGTTGACCATGCGGGAGCTGCTGAACGTCTTCAAGAAGCACGGAATCGAGCCTGTTGCACCGGAAGTCGGTGAGAAGTTCGATCCGCAGCGCCATCAGGCGATGTTCGAGGCGCCGGTGCCCGGCACTCAGGCGGGCGATATCATTCAGGTCGCGGCGACCGGGTTCCTGCTCCATGACCGACTCCTGCGCCCGGCCCAGGTCGGGGTGAGTTCGACCCCCGCCTCCTAGTCCAAAGCCGCCTTCAGTTCGTAGATCAGCGCCAATGCGTCCTTGGGCGTGAGTTCGTCCGGCAGGACATCCTTCAGCCGTTTTTCGATCTCCGAGTCCCCTTTGGCGGGCATGGGGACTGCTGACGCGGTCGAAAAGAGCGGCAGATCGTCGATCAGCGCCGCCTGCTTGCCGCCCTCCCGTTCGCCCTTCTCAAGCGCATCCAGCACAACCCGCGCCCGATCCACGACCGCTGGCGGCAGGCCTGCGAGCCGCGCGACCTGCACCCCATAGCTCCGGTCCGCAGTCCCCGGCCGCACTTCGTGGAGGAACACGACCTCACCATCCCATTCCTTCACCGCAACGGTCGCGTTCTCGACCCCGGCGAGTTTGCCGGCCAGCGCCGCAAGCTCATGATAATGCGTGGCAAAAAGCGCCCGGCAGCGGTTCACCTCATGGAGATGTTCCAGTGTTGCCCAGGCGATGGAAAGCCCGTCATAGGTCGCCGTGCCACGCCCGATCTCGTCGAGAATCACCAGCGCCCGGTCGTCCGCCTGGTTCAGGATCGCCGCCGTCTCGACCATCTCGACCATGAAGGTGGAGCGGCCCCGGGCGAGATCGTCCGACGCCCCGACCCGGCTGAAGACCTGGCTGACGAGCCCGATCCGTGCCGTCCGGGCGGGTACGAAACTGCCCATCTGAGCCAGGATGGCAATCAGCGCGTTCTGACGCAGATAGGTGGACTTGCCGGCCATGTTCGGCCCGGTCAGCAGGTGGATCGGTGCCGCCGTCAGATGACAATCATTGGCGATGAACGGCGCGCCCTCGGCTTTGAGCGCCTGTTCCACGACTGGATGCCGTCCGCCCTCGATTGCGAACACACGACTTTCGTCGAGATGCGGGGCGGTCCAGTCGAGATCGGCGGCCAGATCGGCAAGGGCGGCGGCGAGATCGATCTCCGCCAGCGCCCGGGCCAATGCCGCCAGCCGGTCGGCCTTGTCCAGAATGGCCTGTTTCAGGCTGGAATAGAGCCGTTTCTCGATCTCGAGTGCCTGTGCCCCGGCGCTGAGGATCCGGCTTTCCAGCTCGCTCAGCTCGACGGTTGTGAATCGCAGCTGGTTCGCCGTCGTCTGCCGATGCCGGAACGTGTCGGCGCGGTCGAACATCGTCTGGCCATGGGTGGCCGTGACCTCGATGAAGTAGCCCAGCACATTGTTGTGCTTCACCTTCAGGCTCTGAATCCCGGTCTCCTCGGCATAGCGCTTCTGGAGCCCGGCGATCACCCCGCGCCCCTCGTCCCGCAGGGTTCGCGCTTCGTCGAGTTCGGTGTCATAGCCGGCGGCGATGAACCCGCCATCCCGCGTCAGGAGCGGTGGTTCCGTAACGAGGGCTCGGTCGAGCAGATCGAGAAGCGCCTCCTGACCGGTCAGGTCCCTTGCCGCGTCCGAGAGGTGCGAAGGCAGGTCCGCCCCGTCGAGCCGCCCCGAAAGATCGGCTGCCGCTGCAAATGCGGCCCGGATCGCGCCCATGTCGCGGGGTCCGCCCCGATCGAGCCCGAGCCGAGACAGGGCCCGGTCGATATCCGCCACGCCACGCAGGTCCTCGCGGACGGCCATCTCCAGATCGCGGGCGCCGACAAATGCCGCCACACCGTCCTGCCGGGCGAGGATGGTCGCAAGATCGCGCGACGGCGCCGCGAGCCGTCTTTCCAACAGCCGCGCCCCACCGGCGGTGACGGTTCGGTCGATTGCGGCGAGGAGCGACCCGCGTCGTCCGCCCGTCTGCGCCTGGGTCAGCTCGAGGGACCGCCGCGTCGCCGCATCGATCTGCATCGCGCCGTCGGCCCGCTCTGGTGAAGGCGGGCGCAACAGCGGCAGCCGCCCTTTCTGGGTCAGATCGAGGTAGTCGACCAAGGCTGCCATGGCCGCGATTTCCGGCCGTCCGAACTGGCCGAACCCGTCGAGCGAGGCGACGTCGTACTGCTCCAAGAGCCGCCGTTCGCCGGCGGTGGAGTCAAACGCCGCCCCGGGCAACACCGTCACCGCCGCGCCAAGATCAGACACTGTTCCAGCGAAACTCGCCTCCGACGCCTCCGCCAGCAGTACCTCCCTTGGAGTCAGCCGGGCAAGCTCCGGCCCGAGCCGCACCGGCGCGCAGGGCATCACCGCGAAGGCCCCGGTGGAGATATCGGCCCAGGCGAGCGCCCCTTCGCCCCGGATCTCGGCGAAGGCGGCGAGGAAATTGTGCCGCCGCGCGTCGAGCAGCGCATCCTCGGTCAGCGTCCCGGGCGTCACCAGCCGGACGACCTCCCGCCGCACCACCGCCTTGGAGCCGCGCTTCTTCGCCTCCGCCGGGTCCTCCATCTGCTCGCAGACCGCGACGCGGAACCCTTTGCGGATCAGCGTCAGCAGATAGCCCTCGGCGGCATGGACCGGGACGCCGCACATCGGGATATCCTCGCCCAGATGCTTGCCGCGTTTGGTCAGCGCGATGTCGAGCGCCTCGGCCGCCAGCACAGCGTCGTCGAAAAAGAGTTCGTAGAAATCGCCCATCCGGTAGAACAGGAGCGCATCCGGATGCCCCGCCTTGATCTCCAGATACTGGGCCATCATCGGCGTGACGGCCTGTGCATTCGCGTTCATTGCGCCCCCCGGCTTTCACGAATCCTACTGAAGCCACCGGCGGGGTGGAAGGCGAAAGGCGGCTGGACCGCGGCGCGGATATGGTCAGACTGGCGCGGCACAGCGGGAGGGGACGATGACGATCTGGAATCTCGGCTCGATCAATGCCGATTTTGTCTATTCCGTGCCGCATATCCCGGCCTCGGGAGAGACCCTGGCTTCGACGGGGCGCAAGCTCTTCCTCGGCGGAAAGGGCGCGAACATGTCTGTCGCGGCCGCGCGGGCCGGCGCCCATGTCCGGCATCTGGGTGCTGTGGGCGTGGACGGGCGCTGGGCGGTGGAGCGGCTCCTGGAATACGGTGTGGACACGCGCGGCATCGCCGAGATCGAGACCGAGACGGCTCAGGCGATCATTGCCGTGGATGCGAAGGGCGAGAACGCGATCATCCTGCATCCGGGCGCGAATGCGGCAATCCCCGAGGACAGGCTCGATATGCTGGTGGAGGCCGAACCCGGTGACAGCTTCGTCTTCCAGAACGAGACCAACCTTCAGGCCGACGGCGCGGCGGCGGCGCGGGCGCGGGGCCTTCGCGTGGTCTATGCGGCGGCGCCCTTCGACGCCGCGGCGGTGGCGGCGGTGCTGGACCAGCTCGACCTGCTGATCCTGAACGAGGTCGAGGCGGAGCAGCTCCGGCAGGCAACCGGCCAGGGGCCGGACGACCTGCCGGTCCGCGACGTCATCGTGACGCTGGGGGCGGAGGGGGCGACATGGTTCGGGCCGGACGGCCCGGCTCATGTCGCCGCGGTGAAGGTCACACCGGTCGACACGACCGGGGCGGGCGACACGTTCTCGGGCTATCTCCTGGCCGGGCTCGACCGGGGCATGCCGATGAAACAGGCCATGGGGCAGGCGATGCGCGCCGCCGCGCTGATGGTCACCCGGCACGGTACGGCGGATGTGATCCCGGACCTCGCCGAGGTTCAGGCCTTCCGCCCCTAGTTGATGAACGGCGCGTCGGAACCCCAGAGCTGTGCCACCCGCGCGTCGCGGCCACAGCCCTGACGGTAGAACCTGTAGGCTTCCGCCTGGCTTTTCGGCCCGCCCCGGGTCAGCACGATGGACCGGCCCTTGTAGTAATCCTGATGGTAGTCTTCGGCCTCGTAGAACGCCGAGGCTTGCAGGATCGGCGTGACGATGCGCTGGCCGAGCTCCGCCTGCGCAGCGGATTTGGCGGCCTCGGCGGCGCTCTGTTCCGCAGCGTTAGAGACGAAAATAGCGGTGCGGTAGCTGTCGCCCCGGTCGCAGAACTGCCCGCCGGCATCGGTCGGGTCGACGGAGCGGAAGAACAGATCGAGGAGCTGGCGATAGCTGACCCGGTCGGCGTCATAGACGATCCGAACCGCCTCATAATGCCCGGTTCCGCCGCCGACGACCTGCCGGTAGGTCGGATTCGATACGGTGCCGCCGGTATAGCCGGAGACCACTTCGGAGACGCCGCGCACCTTCTCGAAATCCGCCTCGACACACCAGAAACAGCCGCCCGCGACGACCATCTCCTGGATGTCGCGCGCCTCGGCTTTCTTGGCCTCGAGCAGCCCGCCGATGGCGATGAGGAGGACAAGGAGCCCGGTCTTGAAGTTCTTGAAGGTCATGAAGCCACTCCTTTCCAGCGCAGATTGCGCCCGGGTCGGCTGCCGCACAATTCACCCGGTCGTGAGGTCACGGGGTCTTGAGCTATTGGAACAATTCGGCCCGCTGGGTAGCGTGGCGGTCGCTGGGGGAGGGATGGCATGAAGATCGCGATGTGGAGCGGGCCGCGGAACCTGTCGACGGCGATGCTCTACGCCTTCGGCAACCGCGCCGATTTCACCGCTTGGGATGAGCCCTTCTACGCCGCCTATCTGGCCGAGAGCGGGGTCGACCATCCGATGCGGGCGGAGGTTCTGGCCGCCCATGAGACCGATCCCGTTGCCGTTGCGGCGCGGATTTCAGAGCCTAACCCGCCCGAAACGCCCCATCTCTACATGAAACACATGGCCTTCCACATGCTCGACGGCTTCCCCCTCGACTGGGCCGCCGATTGCGTGAACGTCCACCTGATCCGCCACCCGGCCCGGGTCGTGGCGAGCTATGCGGCGAAGCGCGAGAACCCCACGCTCGACGATCTCGGCTTCCGCCAGCAGGTGGAGATCTACGAGCGGTTCCCGGGCCCGGTGATCGACAGCGCCGATATTCGCGCCGATCCGGAAGCCATGTTGCAGAAACTCTGCGCCGAGATCGGCCTCCCCTTCGAGCCGGCGATGCTGAGCTGGCCCGCCGGCCCGAAACCTTGGGACGGGGCCTGGGCGCCGCATTGGTATGGGGCGGTGCATCGGTCGTCGGGGTTCGCGGGGCCGGAAGGGGAGGTGCCGGAGCTTGGCGGGAGCGCCGCCGACCTCGCCGAGGAAGCGCTGCCTTACTTCAGAGAGCTTTCGGAGCGCCGTCTCAGCCTTTGAGCCGCCTCTCCCGCGCCGCCAACAGCCGAAGACGCAGGGCGTTCAGGGTGATGAAGCCTTCGGCGTCCTTCTGATCATAGGCCCCGGCGTCGTCCTCGAAGGTCACATGGGCCTCGGAATAGAGCGAATGGTCGGACCGGCGGGCGATCACGCGGGCGGCGCCCTTGTAGAGCTTCAGCCGCACCGTGCCGGTGACATGGGCCTGGGAATGGTCGATGGCGGCCTGGAGCATCTCGCGCTCCGGCGAGAACCAGAAACCGTTATAGATCAGCTCTGCATAGCGCGGCATCAATTCGTCCTTCAGATGCGCCTGGCCGCGGTCGAGGGTGATCTGCTCGATGCCGCGATGGGCCTCCAGAAGGAGCGTGCCGCCCGGCGTCTCATAGATGCCCCGGGACTTCATGCCCACAAAGCGTCCCTCCACCAGGTCGAGCCGCCCAACGCCGTGGCGCCCTCCGATGTCGTTGAGGCGGGTCAGGAGAGTGGCGGGGGAGAGCGCCTCGCCATCGATGGACACCGCATCGCCCCGCTCGAAGCCGATCTCGATGATCTCCGGCTCATCCGGCGCGTCTTCGGGGTGGACCGTGCGCTGGTAGACGTAATCCGGCGCCTCCTCGGCGGGGTCTTCGAGGACTTTGCCTTCGGAGGAGGTGTGCAGCAGGTTGGCGTCCACCGAAAACGGCGCCTCGCCGCGCTTGTCCTTGGCAATCGGAATCTGGTGCTGCTCTGCGAAGGCGAGGAGCGCCGTCCGCGAGCCGAGGTCCCATTCCCGCCAGGGCGCGATCACCCGGATATCGGGGTTCAGGGCAGCCGCCGACAGCTCGAATCGCACCTGATCGTTGCCCTTGCCCGTCGCGCCATGGGCCACGGCGTCGGCGCCGGTTTCCTCGGCGATCTCGACAAGGCGCTTGGAGATCAGAGGCCGCGCAATGGAGGTGCCGAGGAGGTAGAGCCCCTCATAGACCGCGTTTGCGCGGAACATCGGGAAAACGAAGTCGCGCACGAACTCCTCGCGCAGGTCCTCGATATAGATGTCTTTCACGCCGAGCATTTCGGCCTTCTTGCGCGCCGGCTCCAGCTCCTCGCCCTGGCCGAGATCGGCGGTGAAGGTCACGACCTCGCAGCCATATTCGGTTTGCAGCCATTTCAGGATGATCGAGGTGTCGAGCCCGCCGGAATAGGCCAGCACGACTTTCTTGGGGGCGGACATCGCGGGTGCTCCGATCTAAACCGGCGCGGGGGTAGCGGGTTTCGCGGACCGGAGCAAGCCGGGCCGCGTTGACCCCTCCCGGTTCGTGGATCAGAGTGCCGCTGATTTCCGAGGAGGTGGCCAAAATGGGCTGGGAACTGGTGCGGCACGCGATCCGGATGGTGGTCTTCAACCTGTCCGACGCGCTCAAGGCCTCCATCGGTCCGTTCGTGATCGCGCTCTTGCTGGCCGGGATCGTCGTCGCGCTCGGCGGCGTGCCTATGGAGGTCTTGACCGGACAAGTTCCAGCCGATCAGCTTGCCTCCAGCGGCCCGGCCTCCCTGGGCATTATGGGGATCCTGCTGATCCTTCTTTTCACCTTTGCCTGGGTCGCAGTGACCTGGCACAGGTTCATCCTGCTTGAGGAATACCCGGCGATGGTCCCGCCGATCGGCGGGCGGCCGATCTGGCCCTATATCGGGCGATCCATCGTGCTGGCACTGATCCTGATGGCCATCATGATCCCAATTGGCCTCGTGGCCAGTCTCTTCGTGATGCCGTTCGTGTCGAGCGCACCGGTCGTCGCGGGGACCATCGCGGGGATCGTCCTCGGCACCCTGTTCACCTATTTCTGGCTGCGCTTCGCGCTCTGCCTGCCCGCCATCGCGATGGGGGAGGAGATGGGGATCGGTGAAGCCTGGGGCATTTCCGGCCGGGCGTCGGGCGGGATTTTCGGTGCGGCGCTGATCCTTCTTGTGCTGAACGGGCTTCTGACCCTCCCCTCGGGGCTCATCGGGACCAACCCCGTCACGGCGCTCTACGATATTGCCGTGACCTGGTTCGTCCTCATGGTTGGCATCAGCATGCTGACCACGCTCTACGGCCACCTCGTTCAGGGCCGCGATCTGGCATAGGCCAGGGCCGCGAAGGCCGCGTCGCCGGGATTGGCGAGCAGCGCCGGCGCCTCGGCGAGCGGCACCCAGACGGCGGTATGATCGTCCTCCGGCGGCGGGCCGATCTCGCGGGTCGGGGCGGCGACATAGACATGGGCGATCTTCTCGGCCCAGAGGTCGTATTCCGGCATATAGGCGAAGCGGCGAAACACTCCGAGCCGGCGCGGCGCCGCGATACGCCAGCCGGTTTCCTCATAGACCTCCCGATGCAGCGCCGGCAGCACATCCTCGCCCGGATCGATCCCGCCGCCGGGGAGCTGGAATTCGTGATGGATCCCGGCCTGATAGGTCAGGAGCACGTCCCGCCCCCGCAGCAAGAGCCCATAGACCCCGGGCCGCGGCGTGTAGCGCATACCCGGTCTGATCGCCTCGCCGTAGCGCCGGATCACGCCCTTGGTCCTCTTCTTGCTGCACCTATATGGACGCGGTATGCCAACCCCCAGAGCGTTAGGAAACCCCATGACCCTCGGCTCTCAGATCGCCTGGGACGACACGATTCTGCCGTTCCAGCTCGACAAATCGGACATCCGCGGCCGCGTCGCGCGCCTTGACGGCGTGTTGGACCGAATCCTGGCCCAGCACGACTATCCGGCGCCGATCGAGGCGCTGGTGGCGGAGATGGCCCTGCTGACCGCGCTGATCGGGCAGACGATCAAGCTGCGCTGGAAGCTGAGCCTGCAAGTGCGCGGCGACGGGCCGGCGCGGCTCATTGCGACGGACTTCTTTGCACCCGAAACGGACGGCGAGCCGGCACGGATGCGGGCCTATGCCTCCTTCGATGCCGAACGGTTGGACCTGGCTGCCGATCCGTTCTCGCAGATCGGGGCGGGGTATTTCGCCGTGCTCATCGACCAGGGCCCGGGCACCACGCCCTATCAGGGCATCACGCCCATCGCCGGCGGCGCGCTGTCGGCCTGTGCGGAGACCTATTTCGCGCAGTCCGAGCAGCTTCCGACCCGGTTCGCGCTGAGTTTCGGGCGGTCGTCGGTCCCGGGCAGCAAGGAGAGCTGGCGCGCCGGTGGTGTGATGCTCCAGCATATGCCGAAGGCGTCGCCGCTCATGCAGGGTGGTGGCACTGGCGAGGGTGGGCTCTTGAGGCCCGCCGACATGCTCTTCGGCGATGAGCAGGAGAACTGGAGCCGCGTGAACCTCTTGCTCGACACCGCCGACCCGTTCGAACTGGTCGGGCCCGCGGTGCAGCCGACGGAACTGCTGGTGCGCCTCTTTCACGAAGAGGGGCCCCGGGTCTTCGATGCCCAATCGGTGCAGTTCGGTTGCTCCTGCTCGGAGGACAAGGTGCGGCAGAGCCTGTCGATCTACTCGGCCAAGGATATCGGTCACATGACGACCGAGGAGGGTCGGGTGACCGCGGATTGTCAGTTCTGCGGGGCGCATTACGACCTCGATCCCGAGACGCTCGGGTTCGAGGCCACCAGACATGCCGGCGGCTGAGCTTCGGTCGCGGCTGATGTCGGCCCTGGCGCGTCCGGGGCCGGCATCGTCGGATTTCGACCTCAATCCTGGGACCGTGCTGCCGGAGGGGCGCAAGCTGCGGCCCGCCGCTGTGCTGATCGCGGTGACCGAGGCGGGCGACGTGATCCTGACCAAGCGGTCACCGCAGCTTCAGCACCATCCGGGTCAGGTCGCCTTTCCCGGCGGCAAGCAGGACCCGGGCGATGCCACGCTCGCCGATGCCGCCCTGCGCGAGGCGGAGGAGGAGGTGGGCCTGCGGTGCGATCAGGTGGAGATGCTCGGGGCGCTGCCGGTCCATGAGACGGTGACCGGCTTCGAGGTGACCCCGTTCATCGGTCTGGTGCGGGGTCGTTTCGATCCGGTGCCGGAGGCCGGAGAGGTGGCGGAGGTCTTTGCCGTCCCACTCGATTTCGTCTCTAACCCAGCCCATTTCGCCGTCGAAGGGCGGCGCTGGCGCGGCGAGCGTCGGCACTATTATGCGGTTCCCTACGGCCCCTACTACATCTGGGGCGCCACGGCGCGGATGTTGCGGGGGCTGGCGGATCGGATGGCGGCGTGACCCGGCTCGACGCGCCCTGGCTTGCCGACGGTCCGTCCCGGACGGTGACGGAGATGCTCGCCGCAGGCGGTCATCAGGTTTGGTTTGTCGGTGGCTGTGTGCGCAACGCGCTTCTGGGCGCGCCGGTCTCCGATCTGGACATTTCCACCGATGCCCGGCCCGAGCGCGTCATGGACCTTGCCGAGTCAAGCGGGCTCAAAGCCGTCCCGACCGGGGTCGACCACGGCACGGTGACCGTGATCGCCGGGGAGCGGCCCTATGAGATCACGACCTTCCGGCGCGATGTGGAGACCGATGGCCGCCGCGCTGTCGTCGCCTTTGCTGACAAGTTGGAAGAGGACGCCCATCGTCGGGATTTCACGATGAACGCGCTCTATGCCGCGCCGGACGGCACCATCGCCGATCCGCTCGGCGGGCTGGCCGACCTCGCGGCGCGCCGCGTGCGGTTCATCGACGATCCCGAGGCGCGGATTCGGGAGGACTGTCTACGCATCCTGCGCTTCTTCCGTTTCCACGCCTGGTACGGCGATGTCGAGGCAGGGCTCGATCCGGACGGCCTCGCCGCCTGCGCCGCCCATGCCGAGGGGATCGGGCAGCTCTCCAAAGAACGGATCGGCCACGAGATGCGGCGTCTTCTCGCGGCGCCCGATCCGGCGCCGGCCGTGGCGTCCATGGCTGCGGCGGGGGTGCTGATGCGGGTCCTGCCTGGCGCCGATCCCGCAGTGCTCCCGGTCCTGATCCATGTCGAGCAGCGGGCCGGGCTCAACCCGGACCCGATGCGCCGACTCGCTGCGATCGGGGGTGAGGGCGCCGTCACCCGCCTCCGTCTGTCGAAGGCGGAGGCGAGGACGCTTGACCGGCTCAGGACCGGCGTCGCTTCGAAGGCCGGGGCGGCGGAGCTTGGATATCGAGAAGGGTACGGTCCGGGGCTCGACATCCTCGCTCTCCGCGCCGCGTTCTCGGGCATTGAAATCGACCCTAATGCTGCGGAACTTGCCCGGATCGGCGCCGCCGCCACTCTGCCGATCCGCGCCGATGATCTGTCGGAACGCTATCAGGGCAAGGCGCTGGGCGACGCGCTCAAGGCGGCCGAAACCCGCTGGATCGCCAGCGGCTTCTCCCTGACCCGCGAGGACCTTCTCGGCTGACCGCCCCACGCCCGGTTTCCCTGTGAGCGCAAACGGCCTATATGTCCGGCGAAAGGCACCCCCGTGTTCCGATTCTTCGAAAACCTCGTCGACCCCTACGTCCCATACGAGGAGGTTGACCGACCGCCGCAGCGCCTCTGGCCGTTCCTGCGCGGCTATTCCGTGCCGTTCCGCAAGGTCTTCGTCGCCACGGGTATCATGTCGGTCATCGTGGCGGCCGTGGAGATCTGGCTGATCTTCTATATGGGCCGGCTCGTCGATTTGCTGACCACCACACCGGTTGCGGAGGTCTGGGCCGCGCACGGCCTTGAATTCATAGCCGTCGCGGCCTTCATCCTGCTCCTGCGTCCGCTCTTGCAGGTGATCGATGTCGGGCTCTTGAACAACGCCATCATCCCGAATTTCGGCACCATCGTTCGGTGGCGCGCGCACCGGCATGTGTTGCGCCAGTCCGTGGGCTGGTTCGAGAACGATTTCGCGGGCCGCATCGCGAACCGGATCATGCAGACGCCGCCCGCAGCGGGCGAGGTCGTGTTCCAGGTCTTCGACGCCGTGACCTTCGCGCTTGCCTATATCATCGGCGCCGCGGTGCTGCTCGCCGATGCCGATCCGCGGCTGATGCTGCCGCTTCTCGGCTGGATGGCGCTCTATCTCGGGCTGATGCGCTGGACCGTGCGCCGCGTCTCGCCGGCCTCCAAGGCGTCGAGCGACGCGCGGTCCGAGGTGACCGGCCGCGTCGTGGACAGCTACACCAACATCCATTCGGTGAAGATGTTCGCCCATGACGAACGCGAGATCGACTACGCCAAGGAAGCCATCGAACGCGCGCGGCAGACCTTCCAGCGCGAAATGCGGCTCTATACCACCATGGACGTGGCCCTGGTGCTGCTCAATGGCCTGCTGATCGTCGGCGTCGTCGGCTGGGCGCTGGCGCTCTATCTCGGCGGATCCGCCACCGTCGGCATCGTCGCCGCAGCGACTGCCCTGACGCTGCGGCTGAACGCGATGACTGGCTGGATCATGTGGGCGGTGACCAACCTGTTCCAGAACCTCGGGGTGATCTCCGAAGGGATGGAGACGATCAGCCAGCCCGTGACCCTGGTCGATCAGCCCGGCGCGCCGCCGCTCAAGGTCGGTGAGGGCAAGATCGAGCTTCAGGAGCTGAGCCACCATTACGGGCGCGGTTCCGGTGGGCTCGACCGGATCAGCCTGACCATCGCGCCGGGCGAGAAGGTGGGCCTCGTCGGCCGCTCCGGCGCGGGGAAATCCACCCTCGTGAAACTGCTCCTGCGGTTCTACGACAACGAATCCGGGCGCATCCAGATCGACGGGCAGGATATCTGCGGGGTGACTCAGGACAGTCTGCGGCTTGCTATCGGCATGGTGCAGCAGGACACGGCGCTGCTGCACCGATCGGTGCGGGACAACATTCTCTATGGCCGGCCTGAGGCGACCGAAGCGGAGATGATCCAGGCTGCGAAACAGGCCGAGGCTCATGACTTCATTCTCGATCTACAGGATGGTGAGGGCCGTGTGGGCTACGAGGCGCAGGTTGGCGAGCGTGGCGTGAAACTCTCCGGCGGTCAGCGTCAGCGGATCGCGTTGGCTCGGGTGCTCCTGAAGGACGCGCCGATCCTCCTCCTCGATGAGGCGACAAGCGCCCTCGATTCGGAAGTCGAGGCGGCGATCCAGGACACGCTCTACGGTATGATGGAGGGCAAGACGGTGATCGCCATCGCGCACCGCCTGTCGACCATCGCGCGGATGGACCGGATCATCGTGCTCGATCAGGGCCGCATTGCCGAGGAGGGCAGCCACGCGGAGCTGCTCGCCCAGGGCGGGCTCTATGCGAGGTTCTGGGAGCGGCAATCGGGCGGCTTCATAGGGGCCGATATCGAGGCGGCGGAATGACCGCGCTCTGGTCGCGCTGGATCGCCTGGGCTGGCGGGCTGATCGACCATGACCGCGCCGCCGAGGGTCCGCCGCCCCGGCAACTCTCGGCGTTCATGCGCTGGGCGCTGACCGGTGCCTGGCCGGTCATCCTCGCCGGGGCGGTGATTTCGGCGCTGACCGGTGCCTCCGAAGTGCTGTCGATGTATCTCCTCGGTCGCGTTGTCGACATCGCCGGCTCCGGCGCGCCGCTCGGCCAGTTTTGGGCGCTCTTCGTCTTCGCCATCCTTCTGCTCGTCGTCCTGCGCCCGACGTTCTTCGGCCTCAACGCCACGTTCCAGTCCGTGGTCATCGGGCCCAATACGTTCAAGCTGATCCTGAGCCGGCTGCACCGATGGACGCTGGGTCAGTCGGTGGGTTTCTTCGACAACGACTTCGCCGGGCGGATCGCGCAGAAACAGATGCAGACCGCGCGCTCGATGACCGAGATCGTCATCGAAGTGGTCAATGCGGTGATCTTCGGCCTGGCCTCGGTGATCGGCGCCGCGCTGCTTGTGGCGACGGTGAGCGGCGGGCTCCTGAGCATCCTGTTCCTGTGGTTCCTCGCCTATATCGCCTATCTGGCATTTTTTCTGCCCCGCATCCGCGTGCGCTCGCGCGCCCGGGCGGCGGCGCAGGCCAATGTTTCCGGCCAGGTGGTCGACACGATCTCCAACATCAAGACGGTGAAGCTCTTCGCCCGGGCCGAGCATGAGGACAGCGCGGCGATCGGCGCCATGGAGGTGCTGCGCGACCGGGCGCTCGCCTTCGGCGAGGTGTCGAGTCTGTTCCGTTTCGGGCTGATGACGCTGTCCGGACTGCTGCCGGTCTGCCTCGTCGGCTTCGGCATCGCGACACCCGGCGTTACCCCGGGCGATCTGGCCGCCATGGGCGCGGTCTCGATCCGGCTGGCGCAGATGTCGGGCTGGATCAGCTTCACGCTGATGGCGATCTATTCCCATGTCGGCGAGGTCGAGGACGGGATGCGCACCCTCACCCCGCCGCATGACCTGACCGATGCCGAATGTGCCGGCGCGCTCAAGGTCGGCGCGGGCGAGATCCGCTTCGACGGGGTGACCTTTTCCTATGGCGGCGGGCCTGGGGGCGTGGAGGGGATCGATCTGACCGTCCGGCCCGGCGAGAAGCTGGGCATCGTCGGGGCCTCCGGGGCCGGAAAATCCACCCTCGTCGCTTTGCTCCTGCGGCTCTACGACCCTGAGAAAGGCCGGGTGGTGATCGACGGCCAGGATGTCTCCCAGATCACGCAGGAGAGCCTGCGCCGGGAGATCGGCATGGTCACGCAAGAGACGGCGATGTTCAATCGCTCGGCGCGCGACAACGTGCTCTACGGACGGCCCGATGCCACCGAGGAGGAGATGTTCGCCGCCGCGCGCAAGGCCGAGGCCCATGATTTCATCGCCGACCTGCGCGATCACACCGGGCGAGAGGGCTACGAGGCGCATCTCGGGGAGCGCGGGGTGAAGCTCTCCGGCGGTCAGCGGCAGCGGATCGCCCTTGCTCGGGCGATGCTGAAGGACGCGCCGATCCTGGTGCTGGATGAGGCGACCAGCGCGCTCGACAGCGAGGTCGAGGCGTCGATCCAGACCGCGCTTCAGGCGGCGATGGTCGGCAAGACCGTGGTGGCCATCGCGCACCGGCTTTCCACCATTTCCAGCATGGACCGGATCATCGTGCTCGATCAGGGCCGCATCGTGGAGGAGGGCGACCACGAGACGCTGCTGGCCCGGGGCGGTCTTTATGCCCGTTACTGGACCCGGCAATCGGGCGGTTTCATTACGACGGCTGCGGCGGAATGAGCGCTGCCTTCACGCCCTCGTGAGGCGAGAGACGCCATCGTCTTTGTGACAGCATCGGCCTTTTCCGCTATGGAACGGCAGGCCGGCGAAAAGGCCGCAGGGGCAGGGCAGGTCCGATGACACGTTTGAGATGGCTGATATGCGTGTTCGCGCTGGCGGTTCTGGCCAGTTGCGCGCAGAGCAAGTTCCGCAGCTATGACGGGCCTGAGGTGACAAGCATCATCGTCCAGAAAGAGGCCCGGCGGATGTATCTGCTCCACGAGCAGGAGGTGCTGCGCGCCTTCGATTTCGAGCTTGGCTTCGCGCCGGTGGGCGACAAGTATGTCGAGGGGGACGGCAAGACGCCGGAAGGGCTCTACTATATCGACCGGCGCAACCCCAACAGCAGTTTTCACCTCTCGCTCGGCATCTCCTACCCCAATGCCCGGGACCGGGCCGAGGCGGCGGCGCTTGGCGAGGAGCCGGGCGGGGACATCTTCATCCACGGCACGCCACGCAGGTTCCGCAGCCAGGACGATTGGACATGGGGCTGCATCGCGGTGACCAATCGCGAGATGGAGGATATCTATGCGATGGTGACAAACGGCACGCCGATCCTGATCCAGCCCTGATCTCCGCGCGGAGCGAGCGTCCTCGGAGAGCGTCCGAGGAGAGTTCCGGCTCCCCCTGTCGCCAAGCTTAGCTCGGCGGGGATAGCAGCGACGGGTTGCCGGGGATCGGAGCACCTTGCCGGCCGACCACCATGGTCCACCAGATTTTCCCGGCCGGTTCCTGAAACCACGAAAAGCCGATCTGGTCGGCGTTCGGATCGAGGATCACCGCCCGGGTGTCTGGCTGGCGCATCCAGGCCGCCAGGGTCTCGGTCTCGGTCTCGTAGGTCTCCGAGATGTTCTCGCCGAGGATCGCGCCGCTATAGCCGACACGTCGCGCCCGATCGAGCGGTGAGGACCCGTCGGAGCCGAAATGCCAGGGCCGGTTCTGCACGCTCATGTCCCGGCTATGGGTGGCTGCGGCGGCGTTCAACCGCGCATCGAGCTGAACCGGCGGAGCCCCGGCTGCCTGACGAAGGGCGTTCACGCTGTCGAGGGTGCGGAACTGGATCGTCGCCGTGTCCTCCGGCGCGATCCGGTAGAGCTGCGGCAGCGGTAGCCCATCCGCTCCGATCCGGGCCTGGGGCGTCGGCGTGCAGGCCGCCACGAGGGCGAGCGCGAGGGCAGAAAACAGCGATACTCTCGACATGCGGATGGCCTATCTGGAGCGTTTCGCCCCGGTTACCCCGTCCGCCCTGTGCTTTCAAACCCACATCGGCGTGAGCCCGCCCAGATCGCGCGGGTTTCATTTGCCGGTGCGGCATCAAAACAATAGGATGCGGACCGTTCGTGACGATTGCATCGAAGGAACCGTCTGATGTCCAAGACCCCGATCCGCCGCGTTGGTCCTTCTGCTCCGGCCCTTGGCCGCCGTGGATTTCTGGCCGGAACCGTGGCCCTGCTGGGCACCGCCGCGACGGCCCAATCCGCCGATCCAAACCGCAATTCGACCGAGATCGAGGCGGAGGTCTCGCAATCGGTGCGCCGCAATATCTCGAGCTTCCGGTCGCTCGACTGGCGGCCCTATTTCCAGACCACGCAGAACGGCGCGATCCTTGTCGATACGCAGTCCCGCGCGCTGCATTACTGGAGCCAGGATCAGAGCGTCTACAAGCTCTACCCGACCTCCGTGCCGCTGACCGAAGATCTCACGCGCCGGGGCCGCACCGCCGTCACGCTCAAGGACCCAAACCCGGATTGGCGTCCGACGCCGGCGATGAAGGAGCGCAATCCGGAATGGCCCGACTACGTTCCTCCGGGCCCTGACAACCCGCTCGGCACAAGAGCACTGCATCTGACATGGACCTACTATCGGATCCACGGCACCCACGATACGCGCAAGATCGGCCGGCGCTCGTCGAACGGCTGCATCGGGCTCTACAACGAGCATATCGAAGAGCTTTACGAGTTGGCGCAGGTGGGCACGCAGGTGTTGCTCATTTGACCACAATCCACAGGTTTATCCACAATACGGGTCGGTGAGGTTTGCATTTCCCCGTGTTTTTTTGGACACCGCGGACGAGGTTCATCTTTGGCGCCGGCGCATCCCCTCACCCGTATCTGGTCGGCGAATATCAGGAGGTTAACATGACCAAGACTCTCACTCTCGTCGCCGCACTCACCCTCGGCGCCAGCACCGCCTTCGCCGGCAGCATGGCCGAGCCGGTGATGGAGATGGAACCGGTGACGATCATCGAGGATACCGGCAATGCCGGCACTTCCCAGGGCCTGATCGTTCCGCTGATCATCGTGGCGCTGATCGCTGCGGCGGTTTCCGCCAGCGACTGATCCGGTCGGAGCCGCGATTGGAGGCCGGCGGGGTGATCCGCGGCCTCCTTTTCCTGCGCGTCCCAGAGGGTGCATTGCAACACTGCCACAGTCGTCGGCGAAGACGGCTGCGCCACGTGGCACCCTTGCCAGCCGCGAACAGCCCGCTTAGACGGGAATCATCGCCGTTTTGTTCGGTGCAACCTGCATGACCTTTTTTGGGGGACAAGAATGAAGACCTTCGTACTCGCCGCCGCCATGACCGCCCTCGGCACCGCCGCTTTCGCCGGTGGCATGGCCGAGCCCGTTGAAATGCCCATGGTGGATATCGTCGAAGACACCGCCGCTGGCACCTCCCAGGGCCTGATCGTTCCGCTGATCATCGTGGCGCTGATCGCCGCCGCGGTTGCCGCCGACGACTGATCCGCGATGCGGAGCAGCCGCTTCGCATTATGAGATAAAGACACCCGCGCCGGTCTCCGGAGCGGGTGTTTTTGCGTAGACCTGCCACAGCTAGCGGATCACACCCAACCCTTCAGGTTATCATCGATCACGCTGGACAATGCCTCGATATGCGACGAGTCCGCATTCAGGCAAGGGATGTACGTGAACTCCTCGCCACCGGCCTCCTCGAAGCTCTCCCGGATCTCTTCGTTGATTTCTTCCAGGGTTTCGATGCAGTCGGCGGAAAACGCCGGCGCGCAGACAGCGATCCGTTTGCGTCCGGTTTCGGCGAGCCGTGCCACCTCTTCGACAGTATAGGGCTGTAGCCATTCCTCTGGCCCGAACCGCGACTGGAAGGTCGTGACGATTTCCGCGTCGGTCCAACCGAGCCGTTCCTTAAGCAGCCGGGTCGTCTTTTGGCACTGACAGAAATACGGATCGCCCTCCTTGAGATACCGTTCCGGTACCCCGTGATAGGAGCAGACCAGCATGTCGGGACGGTTTTCCAGCGCGCCATAGGCCCGTTCGATCGACTGCGCCAAAGCTTCGATATAGACAGGCTGATCGAAATAGGGCGGCACGACACGAACGATTGGCTGCCACTTTTCCTCCATCAGCACACGGAAGAACTGGTCGTTCGCCGTGGCCCAGGTGGCACCGGCATATTGCGGATAGAGCGGGAAGAAGAGGATCTTCCGGCACCCGGCCTCGACCATCTCGCGGACCTTCGATTTGGTCGAGGGATTGCCGTAGCGCATGCAGAAATCGACCATCACCTCCGACCCGTAGCGGTCGATCATCTCGGCCTTGATCGCTGCCGTCTGCTCCTTGGTGATCGTCATCAGCGGCGACTCGTCGGCCTCCGTGTTCCAGATCGAGCGGTAGGCGGCGCCCGAGGAGAACGGCCGTTTCGACAGGATGACGAGCTGCAAGAGCGGCTGCCAGAGCCAGGGCGAATAGTCGATCACCCGGCGGTCGGACAGGAATTCGTTGAGATAGCGACGCATCGACCAGTAATCGGTCCCGTCGGGGGTCCCGAGATTGGCCAGAAGGATGCCCACCTTGCCCGGCTCTACAGGCGGATGATCGTCAGGCGCGTGAACCGGGCACCTGGCTTCCATCGGCTGGGCGGATTTCGCGTCAAACATCATTCAGTCCCGATTTTCTCACAAGTGCGGCTGGTTGGTCAGATAACCGGTATACGGTCCAGGTCAATCATCGGACCTGTCGAGAGGCATCTCCGGTACCGAAAGCGCGTCGGAAAGCCGCGTCTTGGCAGATCCCGGGCGCAGTGGCCGCTGCTGGCTGGCATCCGGGGCCCAGCCTGTCAGGGTGATGACCTCGAAGGTGGCGGGGATGCGCCCGTCCGGGTCGGCATAGGTTTCCATGTAGACCCGGGCGGAGTCCGTCAGCAGCGCCCGCCGCGTCGGCCGCCGCAGCCGTCCGGCCAGCGCATTGCCCTCGCCCATGGCGCGCAGGTCGCGCATCAGATGGAGGGCCGTGTCGTAGCGGACCGTGACGGTTTCGGCGTCGGCGACCGGCAGAGCGAGCCCGGCGCGCTGCAAGAGAGCGCCCAGATCGCGGATCTCGCCCATCGGCGCCACCCGGGGCGAGAGCCCGCCCATCACCCGCGTCTCCGCTTCCGCCAGGCTCGCCCGGAGCTCCTGAAGCGTCCGGCCGCCGAAGAGCGTGGCGATGAGCAGCCCGTCGGGCCGCAGCGCCCGCGCGCATTGCACAAGCTGCCCCACCGGATCGGCGGCCCAGTGCAGGCAGAGCGCGTGGATCACGAGATCATGACGGCCCGGCTCCAGCGCGAGCATGTCGTCATCGGCGACGATGCTGGCGTCCGGTAGGCGCCCGGTCCAGACCTCCGGCCATCCGGTCACAACGGCGGCCTGCGTAAACGCTCTGTTAACCTCGTTCAGTCTTTCCTCGATACCGTCCGCGACCCGCTCTTGCAGGAAGAGTTCGGGCGCGCGCGCGGCTCGCCGGCGCTGGCGCAGCAGCGCGTCGCGATCTGTGAGGCGCGGCGGTAACGTCATGGGGCGGATGTAGGAGAGAGCGGTGAACTTGCAAAGCGTGCTCCGGGCGATCTACCCGCCCCATTGTCTGACCTGCAACGAACTGACCGAGACGGAATTCGCCCTCTGCGGCCGATGCTGGGCCGAAACCCCCTTCGTCTCCGGCCTGGTCTGCGACGCCTGCGGCACGATGCTGCCCGGCGAGGAGACCGGCGGCACGGTCCTCTGCGACGACTGCCTGCAAGTCGCGCGGCCCTGGGACCATGGCCGGACCGCGCTTCTCTATGACGGCAAGGGACGGCGGCTGGTGCTGGCGCTGAAACACGGCGACCGGACCGATCTGGCCTGGCCGGTCTCGGCCTGGATGGCGCGGGTTGCCGGGCCGCTCCTGCGTGAGGGAATGCTGGTCGCGCCGGTGCCGCTCCATTGGGCGCGGTTCCTGCGCCGGCGCTACAATCAGGCCGCCTTGCTCGCAGATGCGCTGGGCAGACGGCTCGGGCTGGAGGTCTGCCCCGATCTCCTGCAACGGTCGCGCCGGACGCCCTCGCTCGGCGGTCACAGCCGGCGGGAGCGGTTCGAGGCGCTCGATCACGCCATCACCGTTCATCCGCGGCGAGCCGGATCTCTCAAGGACCGTCCCCTGCTCCTGATCGACGATGTGATGACCACCGGTGCCACCCTCGCCGCCTGCACCGAAGCGGCCCGGGTTGGCGGCGCGGCGGAAGTCAACGTGCTGACACTGGCGCGGGCCGGCAAACGCGACTAGATCGGGTGGGTCCGCCAAAGGAGCGCCCGATGCCGTCGATCGAAATCTACACCACGCCGATCTGCGGCTTCTGCCATGCCGCCAAGCGCCTGCTCACGGCCAAGGGCATGAGCTTCACCGAGATCGACGTCATCCAGGACCCGGGCCGGAAGGCCGAGATGGTGCAGCGCGCGAATGGCGGTCGCACCGTGCCGCAGATTTTCATCGATGGCGCCCATATCGGCGGCTGTGACGATCTCTACGCGCTCGACCGGGCCGGCAAGCTCGACCCGCTGCTGGCCGGGTGAGAACGGCGCTCCTCCAGCTCACCTCGTCGGACGATCCGGCGGAGAACCTCGTGGCGATCCAACAGGCGCTCGCGGAGGCCGCAACCGAGGGTGCCGGTTTTGTCTGCACACCCGAGGTCAGCAATTGCGTGAGCCAGAGCCGCACGCATCAAAAGGAGGTCCTCCGGCAGGAGACCGAGGACCCGACCCTTGCGGGGCTTCGGGCGGCGGCGGCACAGCACGGTCTCTGGCTTTCTATCGGCTCGCTGGCTCTCAAGACCGATGATCCCGACGAGCGTTTCGCCAACCGGTCCTTTCTGATCGATCCGACGGGTGAGATCGCCGCGCGCTACGACAAGGTTCATATGTTCGACGTGACCGTCTCGGAGACCGAGACCTACCGCGAGTCGGCCGGCTATCGGCCCGGCGACCGCGCCGTGCTGGCCGAAACCCCGTTCGGACGGATCGGCCTGACAATCTGCTACGATCTGCGCTTCCCCTATTTCTACCGCCGCCTAACCCAGGCCGGTGCCGATATCCTGCTGATCCCCTCCGCCTTCTCTCCGGTCACGGGCGCCGCCCATTGGGAGCCGCTTCTGCGCGCCCGCGCCATCGAGACCGGGGCCTATGTCCTGGCGACCGCCCAGACCGGGGTCCATGCGGTAAGTCGCGGAACGCCACGTACGACCTATGGCCATTCGCTCGCCGTGTCGCCCTGGGGCGAGGTGCTTGCCGATGCCGGGACGGCGCCCGGCATGGTGCTGGTTGATCTCGATCTCGCTCAGGTCGAAGATGCCCGGCGTCGCATTCCTTCGCTGACCCATGACCGGGAGATCTGGGGCCCCGATGTCTGACAGCACCGACGCCCTCGCCGTCGCTCTCTTCAGCGAAATCCTGACGGTGGAGCAGCTCGCACGGACCAATGTCGCCCGGGTGTTGCCGCGCGGGATGGAGCTCAGCCAGTTCTCGGTCCTCAACCACCTTGCCTATACGGGTCAGGAGAAAAGTCCGGCGCAACTCGCCAAGGCGTTTCATCTCACCCGCGGCGCGATGACCAATACGCTGGGTAAGCTCGAATGGGCCGGCTGGGTCCACGTTCGCCCCGATTGGGACGATGCAAGGCGCAAGATGGTGTCGATCAGCCCAGCCGGGCTGCGCGCCCGCGACGCGGCGCTTCAGACGATCACGCCCCTGATCGCGGATGTGGTCGAAAAGGTCGGCGCCGACCGGGTCCGCGCGGCACTGCCGGTGCTGCGGGAACTGCGTCAGAAGCTCTCCGAGGACGGCTGAAGACCGGGTCCGCCGGCCGGATCTCCATAGCGCCGCTCAATGGGTCCAGGCACCGCGCCGGTTGGTCGCGAAATTGTCGCCATAGCCGCCGGGCCGGATGTTCGGGCGGCGCTTCTTGGGTTCCTGCACCACGGCGTCGATCCCGTGCTCGCGGGCGTAGTCCAGCGCCGCCTCCTTGCTTTCGAAGCTGAGCCGGACCTGGGACTGGGTGTCGTCAGACGAGGTCCAGCCCATCAGCGGGTCGACATCGCGCGGGCTCTGCGGCGGAAACTCCAGCACCCAATGGTGGGTCCGGGCCGACCCCGACTGCATCGCATTCCTGGCGGGCTGGTAGATACGGGCGCGCATGGCTCTCTCCTTGACCGCCCCGGTTATCGTCAAATCGATCCGCTCAGGCAAGCGGCGGTTGGGCGCAGGCGGGACGGCCCGGCGCCCGCGCTGACCAACTGACATCTCCTGACACTCTGCTGTCAGGAGCGCCCCTTGCTTGCGCCGGGCCCCTGCCCCACATTCCAGCCCTGACCGGAGGCGCCGCCGATGCACAACAATTCCCCCGAAGACATGCCCGTCCTTCATGCTCCGACCCCGCCGGGCGCGGTGCGGGACAAGCTCGAAGGCGGCAGGCGCTTCGTCATGCATACGGAATTCGAGGCCGCCGGCGACCAGCCCACGGCCATTGCCGAACTGACGGCCGCTGTGAACGATGGCGAGCGCGACCAGGTCCTCCTCGGCGCCACCGGCACCGGCAAGACCTTCACCATGGCCAAGGTGATCGAGGAGACCCAGCGCCCGGCGATCATCCTGGCCCCCAACAAGACCCTCGCCGCGCAGCTTTATGGCGAATTCAAGGGGTTCTTTCCGGAAAACGCGGTCGAATACTTCGTCAGCTATTACGACTATTACCAGCCCGAAGCCTATGTGCCGCGCTCCGACACCTATATCGAGAAGGAATCCCAGATCAACGAGCAGATCGACCGGATGCGCCATTCCGCGACCCGGGCGCTCCTCGAACGGGACGACGTGATCATCGTCGCCTCGGTGTCCTGCATCTACGGCATCGGCTCGGTGGAGACCTACGGGGCGATGACCCAGGACCTGAAATCCGGCGGCGACTACGACCAGCGCAAGGTGATGGCCGACCTCATTGCCCAGCAATACCGGCGCAACGATCAGGCGTTCCAGCGCGGGGCGTTCCGGGTGCGGGGCGATTCACTCGAAATCTGGCCCGCGCATCTGGAGGACCGGGCCTGGAAGCTCTCCTTCTTCGGCGAGGAACTGGAATCGATCACCGAATTCGACCCGCTCACCGGGGAGAAGACCGATACGTTCGAGCGCATCCGCATCTACGCCAACTCGCACTACGTCACACCGCGCCCGACGATGCAGCAGGCGATCAAGAAGATCAAAGCGGAGCTGCAACAGCGCCTCGATCAGCTTGTTGGCGAGGGGAAACTCCTCGAAGCCCAGCGCCTCGAACAGCGCACCAATTTCGACCTGGAGATGCTGGAGGCGACCGGCGTCTGCAACGGGATCGAGAACTATTCGCGTTACCTGACGGGCCGCGCCCCGGGCGAGCCGCCGCCGACGCTCTTCGAGTTCATCCCCGACCATGCCATTGTTTTCGCGGACGAAAGCCACGTGTCGGTGCCGCAAATCGGCGGCATGTATCGCGGCGACTACCGGCGCAAGTTCACCCTGGCCGAGCACGGATTCCGCCTGCCCTCCTGCATGGACAACCGCCCGCTGAAGTTCGAGGAATGGGACGCGATGCGACCGCAATCGGTCTTCGTCTCCGCCACGCCCGCGGGGTGGGAACTCGACCAGACCGGTGGTGTCTTCACCGAACAGGTGATCCGCCCCACCGGGCTCCTCGATCCGCAGGTGGAGATCCGGCCCGTCGAGATGCAGGTCGACGATCTCCTCGACGAGGTGCGCAAGGTGGCGGCCCAGGGCTACCGCACGCTGGCCACGACGCTGACCAAACGGATGGCCGAGGACCTGACCGAATACATGCACGAACAGGGCATCAAGGTCCGCTACATGCATTCCGATATCGACACCCTCGAACGCATCGAAATCCTGCGCGATCTGCGGCTCGGGGCCTTCGACGTGCTGGTCGGGATCAACCTGCTGCGCGAGGGGCTCGACATCCCGGAATGCGGGCTCGTGGCCATTCTGGACGCCGACAAGGAGGGGTTTCTGCGCTCCGAAACCTCGCTCATCCAGACCATCGGCCGGGCGGCGCGGAATGCGGACGGGCGGGTCATCATGTATGCCGACCACATCACCGGCTCCATGGACCGCGCGATCCGCGAGACCGAGCGGCGCCGGGCCAAGCAACTGGCCTATAACGAGGAACACGGGATCACGCCGGAGACGGTGAAGAAGAACGTCGAGGACGTGTTGGCGGGCCTCTACCAGGGCGACGTGGACATGAACCGGGTGACGGCGACGATCGAGAAGCCCTTGCACGGCGGCAATCTGGAGGCGGTGCTCGACGGGCTCCGGACGGATATGCGCAAGGCGGCGGAGAACCTGGAATTCGAAGAGGCCGCCCGCCTCCGCGACGAGATCAAGCGGCTGGAGACCGTGGACCTGGTGATCTCCGACGACCCCCTGGCCCGCCAATCCGCCGTGGAAGCCGCGGTAGACGGCGCGAAGAAGTCCGAGGGGCGGTCAACGGCGGGGCGGGCCGGGCAAAGGGGTGGGAATGTGAAGCGGAGGAGGGGCCGATAACAGATCTTATGCGATCCGCACAAAAACCTGAGCAGGAGACCCAAATAGTCTGTTATCAACCACTCCATCTTGTGTTAGTGATAAACAAAAGCACAAGAGGCAAAGGCAGATGGGTCTACAGGAGATCATCCAGACTTGGGGGACGCTGATTGCTGCGGGAGGGGCGTTTGCAAGTGGCCTCGCTGCAATGGTGGCAATCTACTTCTATAGGGAGCAGTCGAGGCAGTTCGAGACAGACTTCTCAAGAAGAGCACTCAATGAAGAAAACAACTCTCTCAATCTGTCGAGATTCTATCGTAATCTTCTCCAGACTTGGGCGGATGATCTCCGAGACGCAAAAGCGGAGATTGAGAATGGTATCCGTGATGGTGAAGTCGGCTTCAGAGAAGCGCTTTCGCTTCTTGAAGGTCTGGATTTGCCAAGCGCCGAGGTCAAGGACTACCATCTCATAAACTATCGTCCGGGAGCGGCGTTCTACATAATCAAGAGCCAATTTGCACTAACTGATGTTCACCAGACCCGGCTGAACTTCTGTCAGGCTCTAGCCGCGGTTCAGGAAGACGAAAAATACGCCCTTGACGCAGACCACATTCTTTTAACCATGAGGGAGGGGATCGAAGATGCCGAGCGCTCAGTAACTCAAGGCTTGCAGGAGATAAGAAACGACATCAGAGCCATTGAGTCTGCAGTGGATGTCTTCCGTATCCGAGCGGCCGCATAACCTAGATGCACTCGATTTCGGTACACTTTGCGACTCCGCCTACGTCACGGTAGTGCAAGCACCACTTGCCCACAGTCACGGTTCCAGAATTACCAACCGCTTGGGCAGCCCAAACGCTCATTATCTCTGCTCTAACCCTTGGTTTCATCTTCATCCATCGCTTCGCCAGCTTGGAGCTTTTCTTCGGGCTCAAGTTAAAGATCACGTCGGTCCCTACTCTAGTCTCTGGTAGTGCTGTTAGCTTATCGTCAAGGATGGAATGCCTGATAGCGACAAGGTCCTACTACATCAATAGTGGTTGATCGAATGATTGGAATGGTTCTTGTTGCACTGCAGGTCGATCGCTCCAGATCGCACTGATCTTCGGTGCACAAACGCCGCCGCTCTAGCAAGCTTGAGCCGCTTTCAGTTGAGTGATGTCGTTGCGATGTGACCTTCCTGTCTATTCTGGCGCTCTTTCGTCAATACCGCTAATGCACTGCGCTCGCTGGCTGAGTTCAAGAGTGTCGTGAAGCGCGCGGCTTTAGAGTGAATCCTGGAACAATTCAGATCCAAGACCTGCGCCTGGTGTCTCCAATCAGAGGCCCACCCCCTCCACCACCGTCAGCCCCAGCCCCTGCCAGTTCTGCATCCCGCCGCGATAATAACTGATGTTCTCCGCCGGGAAGCCGGCTTCGATCATGCGGCGGGCGGCGGTGGGGGACTGGCCGCACCAGGGGCCGTTGCAGAAGAGCACGACCCTGGGCAGCGCGCCCTCGCAGATCCAGCCGTCGAAATCGATCTCGCAGCCCAGTTCGTCGAGCCGGTCGGCGGCCTCGTTATAGGGCACCGAGATCGCGCCGGGGATCGTGCCGGCCTCGAATTCCGGCCGGATACGGCCATCGACGACGAGCGTGTCCGGGTCCTGAAGCGCGGCGAGCACCTCCAGCTCGCCAACCGGGGTCACCCCGGGCGCGGGCACCATGGGCTGGATGCAGAAATTCGGACAGGGGCGGGAGGTCAGCGTCCAGTCCTCGCCCACCCGGTTGGAATTGTCCGGATTGCGGGCGATCTCCACCGTGCCGCCCGGGGTCTCCACCGTCACCGACATCAGGTCGGGGGTGATCCCCACCGGGTCCGCCATCGCCGCGCTGGCGGTCAGGATCAGGGCCATCAGGCTGCGCATCGCATCTCCTCCCTCTTCTGGCCGGTCCACCCTCCCGCCGTCGGTCGCCCCGGTCAATGCGGCTGGCCGCCGCCCCGGAACAGGCTAGGTTCGCCCCCATGCGCCTTGCCCTCCTCCTCAGCTTCCTCGCCAGCCCCGCCGCGGCCTGGGACTTCACCCCCGGCCTGCCCTGCCTCCTGACCCATGAGGAAGCGGAGGCGCGGATGGAGCTGACCTACGATCCGACCGGCCCGCTTTACACGATCACCGTGACCCGGGCCGCGCCGTTCCCGGACGCCCCGCTCTTCGGGATGCGGTTCGAGGGGGTGGCGGCGGGCACGATCTCCACCGACCGGCATGTGCTGAGCAATGGCGGCCGGTCAATCACGGTGACCGACCGGGGCTTCGGCAATGTGCTGAACGGGCTCCAGTTCAACGACACCGCCACGGCGCTCATTGGGGCCGAGGCGGTGTCATTTTCGCTTGCCGGCGCGTCCGGGCCGGTCGCCGCTTTCCGGCAGTGCCGGCCCGTGCCGGGGGCCTGAACCCTACTCCACGGTGATGGTGATCGGCTGCGACATGACCGGCGGCTCATGGGGCAGGTGCAGGTGGTCGGCGACCAGCGTCCAGATCGTATGGGTGCCGGGGGGCAGGTCGAGCGTCGTCTCCGACTGACCGCCGCCGAAATGGATGTGGCTGTCATCCGCCGGTACGCCAACCGAGAAGTCGTACTCCGCCGGGTCGATATTGATCAGCAGGTGATGATGCCCGGTACCGTCGATATCGACACCCGCCGGCGCGATCCCCATGCCCGCGAGCCCGAAACGGATCGTCACCGGGTTCGACACCGTCTCGCCATGGGCCGGGCTGATGATGTAGGCATACGCCCCTTCCGGCGCCGGCAGTCGCTCTCCCTCGGCATGGGCTGCCGTGGCGATCAGCAATGCCGCGATCCCTGCGCTCAGGCCCGTTAGTCGTTTCGTCATCCTCTTTCCTCCCTGCGACACTCTCACGTGACGTAGGGTCAAGGTAGATCGGGACGGAGCGACTTCAAATCACCTGGGCTCAGAAGTCGAACAGCTCGTCGAGGAAACCGCCGCGCCGCTTCTTCTTGCGCGGCCGGTCGTCATAGCGGTCGTCGTAACGGTCGCCGCGGTCGTGATAGCCGCCGGGGGGCGGGGGCGGTGGGGCCGTCTGCACCGAACGCTCGATGATCTTGTCGAGTTCGCCGCGATCGAGCCAGACGCCACGGCATTGCGGGCAGTAGTCGATTTCGACGCCGTTGCGGTCGGCCATCACGAGCTGGGTTCCGTCAATCGGGCATTGCATGGGCGGCGGCTCCTCCAGATATGTCCTCGATAGGAGATGGGGCAGGCGGCGCAGTCCGGCAAGCCTTTCTGGCGATACAATTATCGAGGATCGCGGCACAGGCGCGACCTTTGCAGAGAAAAGCGAGGATCGCCGGGTCTCGCGGTGGCGCCACGCGAAGGACCTGGCGATGGTGTCCGGTGCGCGATGACACGGGGTCAACACCACGGGCGAATCGCCGACCGCCCGAGGGGAAAGAAGGAGGGCTCGGCAACATCTGACGGGCTCCGCAAGACCGCCGTCTGGTGGTCGCTCACCCCGGCTTTGTCGCCGCCGTCACGTAGTTCACGCTCAGGTCCCGGTCGGAGATGCGCCAGGCCCAGGTGACCGGGTTGAACTGGTAGCCCTTGCGATCCACCGGGTCGAGCCCGGCCTTGGAGAGGAACCCGTAGAGTTCGTCCGGCGTGATGAACTTCTCCCATTCATGGGTGCCCTTGGGCAGCCAGCGCATGACGTATTCGGCGCCCACGATGGCGAAGACGTAGCTCTTCGGATTGCGGTTGATCGTCGAGCAGAGATGCAACCCGCCGGGCTTCAGGAGCGCCGCGCAGGCGTCGAGATAGGTCTGCGGGTCCGGGACGTGCTCCACCACCTCCATGTTCAGGACCACGTCGAAGACCTCGCCCGCTGCCGCCAAAGCCTCTGCCGTTGCGTGCCGGTAGTCGATGTCGAGGCCGGATTGTTCGGCATGGATGCGGGCGACGGGGATGTTGCGCTCCGCCGCGTCGGCGCCCACCACCTCGGCCCCGAGCCGCGCCATCGGCTCGCAGAGGAGCCCGCCGCCGCAGCCGATATCGAGAAGGCGCAGCCCGGCGAAGGGCCGGTCTGCCTTCAGATCGCGGTCGAATTCCGCGGCGATCTGCTGTGTGATGTAGTCGAGCCGCACCGGGTTCATCATATGCAGCGGCTTGAACTTGCCGTCCGCATCCCACCATTCCGCGGCCATCGCCTCGAACTTTGCGATCTCGGCGGCGTCGACGGTGCTTTCGGCGGTTTGCATCATGGCCTCTTAGATGGCATGGATTTCAGGTCGGGGCATGCTGCGGCCCTATATAGGACGGTGATGGACAAGGTCTCTGGTCAAAAGCGCGCAAACCCGCATCTTTATCCCGCCCTCGATCCCTACGATCAGCGGATGCTGGAGGTGGGCGACGGGCACCGTGTCTATGTCGAGCAATGCGGCAATCCAAGGGGTTTGCCGGTCGTCGTCCTCCATGGCGGTCCGGGGGGCGGCTGTTCGCCGGCGATGCGGCGCTATTTCGACCCGGACCTCTACCGGATCGTGCTTTTCGATCAGCGCGGCTGCGGGCGCTCGCGGCCCCATGCCAGTGTGGAAGCCAATACGACCTGGCATCTGGTGGCGGATATCGAGCGGATTAGAGAGACGCTGGGCATCGACCGCTGGATCGTCTTCGGCGGCAGTTGGGGCGCGACGCTGGCGCTGATCTATGCCGAGGCGCATCCGGAACGGGTGGCGGCGCTTGTGCTGCGGGGCGTCTTCCTGATGACCCGGCGTGAGCTGAACTGGTTCTATGGCGGCGGGGCGGGACAGTTCTGGCCCGATCTGTGGGAGAATTTCGCCGGACTGGTCCCGGCGGACGAACGTCATGATCTGATCGCGGCCTATAACCGGCGGCTCTTTTCCGGCGACCTGATGATGGAGACGCGGTTCGCCCGCGCCTGGGCGTCGTGGGAGAATGCCCTCGCGTCGATCGACAATGACGGCGCGACGGGGGAGAGCCCGGCGGACTACGCCCGCGCCTTTGCCCGGCTGGAGAATCACTATTTCCTCAATGGCGGGTTTCTGGCGGAGGGCGACGGCATCCTCGACCGGATCGACCGGATCGCGGATATCCCCGGCTTCATCGTGCAGGGCCGCTACGACATGATCTGCCCGCCCGCCTCGGCGCATATGCTGGCCGCTGCCTGGCCGAAAGGGCGTCTCCGGATGATCCCGCGGGCGGGCCATGCGCTGTCGGAACCGGGGATCAGCGCGGAACTGGTGCGTTGCATGGACACGCTCGCGGCGAAGCGCGCGAAGCTGGGGATGGCATGAGGATCGCAGGGCTTCCGGCGAAGTCGCGGCGCCGGCTGCTGACCGGCGGTCTGGCCGCGGCGATGGTGGCGGCAACGGGACTGCCGGCCCAGGCGCTCGGTCGGTCCGGCGGGCGGCTGGTGGCCGGTCTCTCTGGCGGCGCGGCGGCGGACAGCTGGGACGGGCGCAGCCATGACGGGCTCTTCATGCAGGCGGTGTCCCACGGCGCGGTCCATGACTGCCTGACGGAAGTCGCCGCCGACGGGACCCTGCGCGGGGAACTGGCGGTGGGCTGGGATGCGAGCGCCGATGCCCGCGACTGGCGGTTCGAGCTGCGGCCGGGGGTGCGGTTCCACGATGGGACGCCGCTGACCGCCACGGATGTCGTCGCCTCGCTCAGCCGGCACCGGACCGGGTCCCCGATGGCGCCGCTTCTCGCCGAGATGCAGGCGTTGGAGGCCGCTAGCCCGGGCGCGGTCCGGATCGCCCTCCGGGAGGGCAACCCGGACCTGCCGTATCTTCTCTCCGATCCGCATCTCGTCATCCAGCCCGAAGCCGCCCCCGCGAGCGGGATCGGCACCGGGCTCTATCGGGTCGCCGTTTTCGAGCCGGGGGCGCGGTTTGTCGGGCGCCGGGTGGCGGAGCACTGGAAGGACGGGCAGGCCGGCTGGGCCGATGAGGTGGAGATGCTGGCGCTCGACCCGCTTTCGGCGCGCCTCGCCGCCCTGCGCTCGGGCCGGGTGGATGTGATCGACGGGCTTGGCGCCACAGACGCCGTGCGGCTCGCGGCGAGCGCCGACCGGCGGGTGATCGACGTCGCGGCCAATCCCGAGCCGTGGCGGATGGCCCTGTCGGACCGGGTAGGCGCCCCGGCGCAGGTCGGCGCGCTGGGCGCCATGGACAGTGCCCGCTTCGCCGAACGCTGGTGGGTCGGCTGAAACGCCCCTTGCACATCCCCTCGGCAGCGCCTATCTAGCCGGTAACAGCGGCGTGCCGGCCTCCACCCCCGGGACCCACCGAAAGACCGAACGGGCCGCTGGCCCGTTTTTTTGTGCCTGGACCCGAGAGCCATGCCTGACCTGATCGCCCGCGCGGCGATGGACCGCCGGATCGCAGAGATCATCACCCCCGTCCTTGAGGGCATGGGGTTCGAACTGGTGCGCGTGCGGCTGATGGGCGGCAAACACCAGACGCTCCAGATCATGGCTCAGCGCCCGGACGGCAGTATTGAAGTCGACGATTGTGCCGATATCTCGACCCAGCTCAGCGCCGTCCTCGATGTCGAGGACCCGATCCTCGACGCCTATACGCTGGAAGTCTCCTCCCCCGGCATCGACCGGCCGCTCACCCGGCTAAAGGACTTTGCCCAATGGGAGGGCTATGTCGCCAAGATCGAGACCGACGAGCTGATCGACGGCCGCCGCCGCTTCAAGGGCGTGCTGGCTGGGGTCGAGGGCGACGAGGTGCTGATCGAGATCGCCGACGACAAGGGCGAGGAGATCACCATCGGACTGAACTTCGACTGGCTGGCGGAGGCCAAGCTGGTGCTGACGGACGCGCTGATCCGCGACGTGCTGCGCGCGCGCAAATCCGCAGGCCAGATCGACGAGAGAGATTTTGACGAGATCGAGACCGTGCTCGACGGTCCGGAAGAGGAGAAGACGTGATGGCGATTACCTCGGCCAACCAGCTGGAACTCTTGCAGACCGCCGAGGCGGTGGCGCGGGAAAAGATGATCGACCCCGAACTGGTGGTCGAAGCGATGGAAGAGAGCCTCGCCCGGGCGGCGAAGTCCCGCTACGGCGCCGAGATGGACATCCGCGTCTCCATCGACCGCAAGACCGGCAAGGCGACCTTCACCCGGGTCCGCACGGTGGCCGAAGAGGACCTGATCGAGACGACCCAGGCCGAGATGACCGCCGATCAGGCGCGCGTGGCCGTGGGCCAGCAGCGCCCGAATGTGACCGTGGTCAGCGGCCGGCGCACCGTCCATGAACTCGACGAGGAAGGCGAGATCATCGACAGCCGGACCGAGGATTTCCGCCGCTTCCTGATGCGCGCCGCGACCGACCGCGATGTGCCGGGCGATGTGGATCAGACCACCGATCCGCAGATCGGCGACGAGTTGGTCGATGAGGTGCCCCCTGTCGAGATGGGCCGCATCGCCGCGCAATCGGCCAAGCAGGTGATCCTGCAGAAGGTCCGTGAGGCCGAGCGCGAGAAGCAGTTCGAGGAATTCAAGGACAAGACCGGCCAGATCATCAACGTCCAGGTCAAGCGCGAGGAGTACGGCAACGTCATCGTCGATCTGAACCCGGGCGAAGGCGTGTTGCGCCGGAACGAGAAGATCGGTCGCGAGAGCTATCGCCCGAACGACCGCATCCGGGTCTACATCAAGGATGTGCGGCGCGAGCCTCGCGGGCCGCAGGTCTTCCTCTCCCGCACAGCGCCGGAATTCATGGCCGAGCTCTTCAAGATGGAGGTGCCGGAGATTTATGAGGGCATCATCGAGATCAAGGCCGTGGCCCGCGACCCGGGCAGCCGGGCGAAGATCGCGGTGATCTCTTACGATTCGTCTATCGACCCGGTGGGCGCCTGCGTTGGTATGCGCGGCTCCCGCGTGCAGGCGGTGGTCAACGAGCTTCAGGGCGAGAAGATCGACATCATCCCGTGGAACGAGGATATGCCGACCTTCCTTGTGAACGCGCTCCAACCGGCCGAGGTCTCCAAGGTCGTGCTCGACGAGGATGCCGAGCGGATCGAGGTCGTGGTGCCGGAAGAGCAGCTCAGCCTCGCCATCGGTCGGCGTGGCCAGAATGTGCGGCTGGCCTCGCAGCTCACCCATCTCGACATCGACATCATGACCGAGGAGGAGGAGAGCGCCCGGCGCCAGAAGGAGTTCGAGGAACGCACGCAGCTCTTTGTCGAGACCCTCGATCTCGACGAGTTCTTCGCCCAGCTTCTGGTCTCCGAAGGATTCACCAATCTCGAAGAGGTGGCCTATGTCGAGCTTGATGAGCTTCTGGTCATCGACGGGGTCGACGAGGACACGGCTCAGGAGCTTCAGGCCCGGGCCCGCGATGTGCTCGATGCCCGCAACAAGGCGGCGCTCGACCGGGCCCGCGAGCTTGGCGTCGAGGACAGCCTCATTGCATTCGAGGGGCTGACACCCCAGATGATCGAAGCGCTGGCCGAGGATGGTGTGAAGACCCTCGAAGACTTCGCCACCTGTGCCGACTGGGAGCTGGCCGGGGGCTGGACCACGGTCGATGGTGAGCGGGTCAAGGACGACGGGATCCTGGAGAAATTCGATGTGAGCCTCGAAGAGGCTCAGGACATGGTGATGACCGCCCGGGTGATGCTCGGCTGGGTCGATCCGGCCGACCTGGAGGCCTCCGCCGAAGAAGACGGCGAAGCGATCGAGGAGCAGGCCGAGGCCTAAGGCCCTCGGTCTGGGCGGAGCGAGGGGTGACCCGCGGCGGCCGACAGAAGGACCGGGACGGCCCGGAGCGGCGCTGTATCGTCAGTGGCGAGACGGCGCCAGCCACCGGTTTGATCCGGTTTGTGGTGGGCCCGGAGGGCCAGGTGGTGCCGGATGTGCTCGGCAAGCTGCCGGGCCGGGGCATGTGGGTGCGGGCGGATCGCCAGGCGCTCACGGCGGCGGATGAACGGGCGTTTGCCCGCGCCGCGAAGGCCAAGGTGGCGGTGCCCGAGGGTCTCGCCGATGAGGTCGAGCGGCAGCTTGCGCGGCGGGTGGTTGAGCTTGTCGCGATGGCCCGCAAGGCCGGTCAGGCGGTCTGCGGATATGAGAAGGTCAAGGGCTGGCTGGGCGACCGCGCGGTGCGCGTGCTGCTCCAGGCCAGCGACGGGTCGGAGCGCGGCAAGGCCAAGCTCTGGACCCCCGAAGGCGCGAGATATTTCGACGTGCTCACGGCGTCGGAGCTTGGATTGGCCTTCGGTCGGCAAACTGTGATACACGGCGCTCTGGCCTCTGGTGGACTCGCGGACCGTGTTGTAGAGGAAGCCGCGAAGCTGAAAGGCGTGCGCGGCATGGACGGCGGTCAACGGACCGGCGGGAAGGATTAAGTAGAGCCATATGAGCGATAGTGACGGCAAAAAGACCCTCGGGCTGCGCGGCAGCCGCCCCGGAAGCGTGAAGCAGAGCTTCAGCCACGGGCGGACGAAGAATGTCGTGGTCGAGACCAAGCGCAAGCGCGTCGTGGTCCCCAAGCCCGGTGCCGCCAAACCCGGCGGCGGAGCGGCCCAGGGGCCGGTCGGCGGGGATCCTTCGAAGCGGCCTGCCGGTATCTCCGAGGCTGAACTCGAACGCCGGATGAAGGCGCTGGCCAATGCCAAGGCGCGTGAGGCCGAAGAGGCCGCTCAGCGCGAGGCCGACGAGAAGGCCCGCGCCGCGGATCGCGAGCGCCGCCGGGAAGAGGCGGAGGCGAAGGAGCGCGAGGAGCGCGAGCGCGAAGAGGCGCTGAAGGCCAAGGCCGAAGAGGAGGCCCGCAAGAAGCGCGAAGCCGAGGCCGCCGAGCGTGCCGCCGCGGCCCCGGCCGCCGATCCCGCCGCCGCGCCCGGCCCGGTTCCGGCCGGCGGGGCGCCGCGCAAGACCACCGACCGCGAGCGTGACACCCGCAAGGAGGCTCGGCCCAAGGGCGGCAAGGGCGCCCGCGATGAGGGGCGCCGGTCCGGCAAGCTGACGTTGAACCAGGCCCTGCGCGGCGGCGATGGCGGCCGTCAGAAATCTCTCGCCGCGATGAAGCGCAAGCAGGAGCGCGCCCGGCAGAAGGCCATGGGCGGCCCAGTGGAGCGCGAGAAGGTCGTGCGCGACGTTCAGGTACCCGAGGCGATCATGGTCTCGGAACTGGCCAACCGGATGTCCGAGAAAGTCGCCGATGTGGTCAAGGCGCTGATGCAGAACGGCATCATGGCGACCCAGACCCAGACCATCGATGCCGATACCGCGGAGCTGATCGTCGAGGAATTCGGCCACAACGTCGTCCGCGTCAGCGACGCCGATGTCGAGGATGTGATCGACGCGGTGGAGGACAAGGCCGAAGACCTGAAATCGCGCCCGCCTGTCGTGACCGTGATGGGTCATGTCGACCACGGCAAGACCTCGCTGCTCGACGCGATCCGCAACGCCCGCGTCGTGGCGGGCGAGGCCGGCGGGATCACCCAGCATATCGGCGCCTATCAGGTGCAGACCGATGGCGGGAATCTCCTGAGCTTCCTCGACACGCCGGGCCATGCGGCCTTTACCTCGATGCGCGCGCGCGGGGCGCAGGTGACGGATATCGTCATCCTGGTCGTCGCCGCCGACGATGCGGTGATGCCGCAGACGGTGGAGGCGATTGCCCATGCCAAGGCGGCCGAAGTGCCGATGATCGTGGCGATCAACAAGATCGACCTGCCGGCGGCGAACCCCGACAAGGTGCGCACCGACCTGCTCCAGCATGAGGTGATCGTCGAGAAGCTCTCGGGCGAGGTGCAGGATGTCGAAGTGTCGGCCCAAACCGGCCAGGGGCTCGGCGAATTGCTGGAGGCCGTGGCGCTTCAGGCCGAGATTCTGGAGCTGAAGGCGAACCCCGACCGCCCCGCCGCAGGTGCGGTGATCGAGGCGCAGCTCGATGTGGGCCGCGGTCCCGTGGCCACGGTGCTGGTGCAGAACGGCACGCTGAAACAGGGCGATATCTTCGTCGTGGGCGAGCAATGGGGCAAGGTCCGCGCGCTGATCAACGATCAGGGCGACCGGGTGAAGGAGGCCGGGCCATCGGTGCCGGTGGAGGTTCTGGGTCTCAACGGCACGCCGGAGGCCGGTGACGTGCTGAACGTGGTCGAGACCGAGGCCCAGGCGCGCGAGATTGCGGATTACCGTGCCAATCTGGCGAAGGAGAAGCGGGCTGCCGCCGGCGCCGCCACGACGCTCGAACAGCTCATGGCCAAGGCCAAGGAAGACGAGAATGTCACCGAGATGCCGATCGTCGTGAAGACAGATGTGCAGGGCTCGGCCGAGGCCATCGTCCAGGCGATGGAGAAGATCGGCAATGAGGAGGTCCGGGTGCGGGTGCTGCATTCCGGCGTCGGGGCAATCACCGAGACCGATGTCGGCCTCGCCGAAGCCTCCGATGCGCCGGTCTTCGGGTTCAACGTCCGGGCCAACACGCCGGCGCGCAATTCAGCAAACCAGAAGGGCGTCGAGATCCGCTATTATTCGGTGATCTACGACCTGGTGGATGATGTGAAGGCGGCGGCCTCCGGCCTGCTCTCGGCCGAGGTGCGCGAGAACTTCATCGGCTATGCGGAGATCAAGGAGGTCTTCAAGGTCTCCGGCGTCGGCCGCGTGGCGGGCTGTCTTGTCACCGAAGGCGTGGCGCGGCGCTCCGCCGGCGTGCGGCTCCTGCGCGACAACGTCGTCATCCACGAAGGCACGCTGAAGACGCTCAAGCGCTTCAAGGACGAAGTGCCGGAGGTCCAATCGGGCCAGGAATGCGGCATGGCGTTCGAGAACTACGAGGATATTCGCGAAGGCGACATCATCGAGATCTTCGAGCGCGAAGAGGTGGAGCGGACGCTGGCCTGACCGGCGCGCGCGACGGGCGTCGACGGATTGTCAGGTGACGGACGAGGCTCAGTTCGGCTTCGCCGTCACCGGCTTGCCTGCATAAGTCTCCTTGCCGACCCGGACGACGACCTTGCCGTTTTCGAGCTGCCGGACCAGCAGGCCCTGAACCAGAACGCAGCTTCCCACCGCGATTGTCTGTAGCATCGTCACATCCCCCATCGGGCGATCATGATGGGGTGGAATTGCTCAGAATCAATCCCAAACTGCCCGATTGTTGCCGAAAACCCGGCGAGAATCGCACAAATATTACGCAACTGCGCAAGATTATTGATTCTCGATCGGATCGGCGGGCTCAGAGCCAGTCGCGCAGGATCGGGATCAACGGCAGGTCGGCGGCGGGCATCGGATAGTCGCGCAGCTCCGTCGGGCGCGCCCAGGCGAGGGCTTGGCCTTCTTGGGCGCGCGGGACGCCCTCCCATTTGCGGCAGGCGAAGAGCGGCATCAGCAGGTGGAAATCGTCATAGGAGTGACTGGCGAAGGTCAGCGGGGCGAGGCAGCTCTCCCAGGTGTCGATGCCGAGTTCCTCATGGAGTTCGCGGATCAGCGCGGCCTCGGGCGTCTCGCCGGGTTCGACCTTGCCGCCGGGAAACTCCCAGAGCCCGGCCATGGATTTGCCCTCTGGGCGCTGGGCGAGGAGCACGCGGCCGTCGATGTCGATCAGCGCAACGGCGGAGACCAGGACGACTTTCATCTCCGGGAGCCGATTTCCGACCGGAAATCGCCGACGAAAATCGGTCGATTTTCGGCCCCGCTCACGACCGGTAATCCGCGTTGATCGAGATGTAGCCATGGGTGAGATCGCAGGTCCACATCGTCGCCATGCCGCCCGCGAGCCCCAGATCGACCGAAATCACCAATTCCGGGTTCTTCATATAGGCCGCGCCGGCCTCTTCGGTGTAGCTCTCCGCCACCCAACCGTTCTCCGCCACCAGGATATCGCCGAACCGGATCGAGAGCCGGTCCCGGTCGGCCTCGGCCCCGGATTTTCCCACCGCCATGACGATCCGGCCCCAGTTCGGGTCCTCGCCGGCCAAAGCGGTCTTCACCAGAGGTGAGTTCGCGATGGCCGCGGCGACCTTCCGGGCATCCTCATCCGAGGCGGCGCCCGAGACACGGACCTCCACGAACTTCGTCGCGCCCTCGCCGTCCCGCACCACCTGATGCGCCAGGTCGCGCATAACCCCGTGGAGCGCGTCCGCGAAGGCGATGCTTTCGGTGACATCGACGCCTGAGGCGCCGGTAGCGGCCAACAGCAGGGTGTCGGAGGTCGAGGTGTCGCCGTCCACGGTGATGCAGTTGAAGGTCAGGTCGTTCAGCGAGGTGAGCAGGGCCTGAAGGGGCCCGTGCGCGATCTTGGCATCGGTGAAGAGGTAGACCAGCATCGTCGCCATGTCCGGCGCGATCATGCCCGAGCCCTTGGCGATCCCAGCGATCCGCACGCTTTCGCCGCCGATCTCGACCACGGTTCCGGCGCCCTTGGCATAGGTGTCCGTCGTGCGGATCGCCTCTGCCGCGGCTTCGAACCCGCCGGGCGCGAGATTCTCCGCCAGATCGCCGAGCACGACGGTGATCCTGTCGTGGGGCAGCGTCTCGCCGATCACGCCGGTGGAGGCGGTGAAAACCCGTGCCTCGTCGATCTCCAGGGCATTCGCGGTGGCGTCGGTCAGTGCCTTCACCGCTTCCAGCCCGGCCCGCCCCGTGAAGGCGTTGGCATTGCCGGAATTGACCAGGATCGCCGCCGGTCCGGTGCCACCAAGACCCAACTTCGCCTCGCAATCGAGCACCGGTGCCGCGCGGGTCGAGGATCGGGTGAAGACCCCCGCAATCGACGTATCGGCATCGAGTGCCGCCAGCATCACGTCGGGCCGCCCCGCGTAGCGGACCCCCGCGGCAGCCGTCGCCAGGCGCAGCCCGCCGATCTGCGGCAATTCGGGAAAGCCCGCGGGCGCGAGCGGCGAGACCGTCATGCCCGTCCTAGTTCTCGAGCAGGTCGATATTGGTCAGAAGCGCCGGATCGAACGCCCCGGCCTCGGGCAGGGTGATTTCGGCCCCGGCCTCCAGCTCCGCCAGACGCGCCTCGATGGCCTGTTGCTGAATCTCGCCGGCGATCTGGTCGCGGACCTCCTCCAGCGTCGGGATCGGCTGGGCGCGCGTTTCGTTGAGGCGGATCACGTGCCAGCCGAACTGGGTCTGGACCGGGTCGGAGATGGTCTCGGGCTCCATCGCCATTACGGCGGTTTCGAATTCCGGCACCATCCGCCCGGCGCCGAACCAGCCAAGCTGCCCGCCATTGGGCCCGGATGGGCCGGTGGAGCGCTCGGCCGCGAGGGTCGCGAAATCGGCGCCGGCCTCCAGTTCTTCCTGGATCGCGAGTGCCTCCTCCTCGGTCTGCACAAGAATGTGAGAGGCGTTGTATTCGGTCTCCGGCTCGGCCGCGGCGAAGCGCGCGTCATAGGCCGCCTGGATCGCCTCATCGGTCAGGACCTCGTCGCTCAGCGCCGTGATGACCTCGCCGGCGAGCAGGCTGCGGCGTTCATTGGCCAGCGCCATCTCGACGCGCGATGGGACTTCCGTCACCGTCGTCGCCAGCAACTCCTGCTGCACGAGCTGCTCCAGAAGCCCGTCAAACAGCATCTCCGGCGGCATCTGCTGGAACCGGGCGGGCAGGCGCGAATGGGCGATGATCATCTCGCCCAATGTGATCTCGGTTTCGCCCACCGTGGCGATGACGGTCTCTGCCGTCGGGGTGTCCTGGGCCAGAACGGCGGGCGTCAGAGGAAGGGTCAGCGCGGCCGCGACTATGGCGGCGGAGGCACGGAAGGTCATGAACAAGATCCCTTGATCGGCCGGGCCGGGGCGCGGCGTTGACACTCTGAATACCGGACCTTACATCCGCTCGCAGGTCCCGAGGGGGCCGGTCTGGCCACCTTCTAGGGGCCGTGCCGGACAGGCACAACCAACCTCCTCATTCTGTGAAGCTGATTGGGCCCCGGCGGGCGGCGGAGAGAAGATGCTCGGTTCCATTGCGAGGAAGGTGTTCGGCAGCGCGAATGACCGCAAGATCAAGGCGACCCGCCCGCTTATCGCGAAGATCAACGCGCTTGAGCCGGAATTCGAGAAACTCACCGATGAGGGGCTGAAGGACCGGACCGAGGCGCTGGCGAAACGGGCCATGGGCGGCGAGGCGCTCGACGCGCTCCTCCCCGAGGCGTTCGCCAATTGCCGTGAGGCGGCCAAACGCGCGCTGGGCCTCCGCGCCTTCGACGTGCAGCTCATGGGCGGCATCTTCCTGCACCAGGGCAATATCTCGGAGATGAAGACCGGCGAGGGCAAGACGCTCGTCGCCACCTTCCCCGCCTATCTCAACGCGCTGTCCGGCAACGGCGTCCATATCGTCACCGTCAACGACTACCTGGCCAAGCGCGATGCCGAATGGATGGGCAAGGTCTACAACGCCCTCGGCCTGACCTGCGGCGTGGTCTATCCGCAGCAGCCGGAGGAGGAGAAGCGCGAGGCCTATAAGGCCGATATCACCTACGCGACGAATAACGAGCTGGGCTTCGACTATCTGCGCGACAACATGAAGTCCGAACTGAGCCAGATGAACCAGCGCGGCCATAACTTCGCCGTGGTGGACGAGGTGGATTCGATCCTGATCGACGAGGCGCGGACGCCGCTGATCATCTCCGGTCCGGCTCAGGACCGCTCGGAACTCTACCGCACCATCGACAAGATCATTCCCGAGATCGTCGAGGAGCATTACGAACTCGACGAGAAGACCCGCAACGTCACCTATACCGATGAGGGTAACGAGTTCCTCGAACAGCGCCTCGCCGCCGCCGGGCTGCTTGAGGAGGGGCAGTCGCTCTACGATCCCGAGAGCACGACGTTGGTCCACCACCTCAATCAGGGGCTCAGGGCGCACAAGCTCTTCCAGAAGGACAAGGACTACATCGTCCGCGATGGCGAGGTCGTGCTGATCGACGAGTTCACCGGTCGGATGATGGCGGGGCGGCGGCTGTCGGACGGGCTGCACCAGGCCATCGAGGCCAAGGAGAATTGCGACATCAAGCCGGAGAACGTGACGCTCGCCAGCGTGACGTTCCAGAACTACTTCCGCCTTTACGGAAAGCTCGCCGGCATGACCGGCACGGCGCTGACCGAGGCCGAGGAGTTCATGCAGATCTACGGGCTCGGTGTCGTCGAGGTGCCCACCAACCAGCCCATCGCCCGGGTTGACGAGAACGATCTGATCTACCGCACCGCGCGCGAGAAATTCGACGGCATCGTCGGGGCGATCAAGGAAGCCCATGGCAAGGGTCAGCCGATCCTTGTCGGCACCACCTCCATCGAGAAATCCGAATTCCTGTCCGATCTCCTGAAGAAGGACAGCATTCCGCATAACGTCCTGAACGCCCGGCAACACGCCCAGGAAGCGCAGATCGTGGCCGAGGCCGGGGTGCCAGGCGCGGTGACCATCGCCACCAACATGGCCGGTCGTGGCACCGACATTCAGCTTGGCGGCAATGTGGAGATGAAGGTCCTCGAAGCGCTCGCGGCCGATCCCGAGGCGCATCCCGACGAGCTTCGGACGAAGATCGAGGCCGAACACGCCACCGACAAGCAGAAGGTGCTCGATGCGGGCGGTCTCTTCGTGCTGGCCACCGAACGGCATGAGAGCCGGCGCATCGACAACCAGCTTCGCGGCCGCTCCGGCCGGCAGGGCGATCCGGGCCGTTCGTCGTTCTTCCTCAGCCTCGAAGATGACCTGATGCGGATCTTCGGCTCGGACCGGCTCGACAACGTGCTCTCGAAGCTCGGCATGAAGGAAGGCGAGGCGATCGAGCACCCCTGGGTGAATAAATCCCTCGAACGGGCCCAGGCGAAGGTCGAGGCGCGCAATTTCGACATCCGCAAGCAGCTCCTGAAATTCGACGACGTGATGAACGATCAGCGCAAGGTGATCTTCTCTCAGCGCCGCGAGATCATGGAGAGCCAGGACCTCTCGGAGGTCGCGCAGGACATGCGCCATCAGGTGATTGAGGACATGATCACCGAATACATGCCGCCCAACACCTATGCCGATCAGTGGGACACCGAGGGGCTCTATGCCGCGGTGATCGAACGGCTTGGCATCGACGTGCCGGTGATCGACTGGGCCGAGGAGGAAGGCGCGGACGACGACGATGTGCGCGAGAAGCTCGAACAGGCCTCCGATGACCACATGCACGAGCGCGAAGAGGCGTTCGGGCCAGAGACGATGCGCAACATCGAAAAGCAGATCCTGCTCCAGACCATCGATGCGAAATGGCGCGAGCATCTGATCACGCTGGAACATCTGCGTTCGGTCGTGGGCTTTCGCGGCTATGCCCAGCGCGATCCGCTCAATGAGTACAAATCCGAGAGCTTCCAGCTCTTCGAGGGTTTGCTGGATGGGCTGCGTGGGGATGTGACCCAGAAACTCGCCCAGATCCGGCCGATGACCGAGGAAGAGCAGAAGGCGCTGATGGAACAGCTCGCCGCGCAGCAGAAGCAGCTTCAGGCGGCCGCCGCCGGAGCCGCCGCCAGTGCCGGAGCCGCGCCCGCCGCCGATGCGCCTGCCGTCGACGCCCCCCCTGCCGGGCCCGAGGAGAGCGCCAAGCGCTTCCCGAACGCGATCCCGGGCTTCGTCGAGAACGATCCTTCAACCTGGGGCAATCCGGGCCGCAACGACCCCTGCCCCTGCGGCTCGGGGAAGAAGTTCAAGCACTGCCACGGCCGGCTGGTCTGACCAGCGCGCCCGCCCGCGCCCCCGCGGCGCCCGATTTCCGCCGCGATCTTACCTTGCCCATGTCCCGCTTGGGTCCCGCTTAGGCCAAGGTCGATGGACAGTCTGTTTCCCAATTCTTGCTGGAATTGGAGACAGCCATGTCCCGTTTTCGAAAGTATGGGATGGCCGGGGGCACGTTCATGGTGGCTCTGGGCATTGGGTTTGTTATGCAGAACGGCGACGCGCTCGCCGAACGTTTTGGGTCGAACGAAGATTTGCGCGCGGCCCAGGCCGAGGCTTTGCAGCGCAACCCCTATCAGGGCGCGGTCCTGCCCGCGCCGGTCAAGGTACAGGGTGCCGCCACACTCGGCGCGCTTGGCCCGGTGATGGACCCCCCGGCACCGGCCGAGACCGCCGTGGCGATCGAACTCCCCGACGAAGATGGCGCGCCGGACATCCCTGACCTTCCGGCGCAACTGATGACCGCGACGACGACCGAGGCCGAAGCGGCGGAGGCAGGGACGCCCGTCGCCGCAGCGATCGAGAGCGCCGCGCCGGTCTCCGCCACACCCGATTGCACTATCGACATGCGGGCCGAAACCGCCGTCGCGGCCCTGGTCGATGTCCATGTCGACGCGCCCTGCAACCCGAACGCGCAGTTCACTCTGCATCATCAGGGAATGATGTTCACCGTCCTGACAGACGGAGACGGGCTGGCACAGATGATCGTTCCGGCCCTCGCCGAAGCCGCGGTCTTCATCGCCTCTTTCCCGGCGGATCAGGGCGCCATGGCTGTGGCCGAGGTCCCAGATCTGAAGCAGTATCACCGCGCCGTCCTGCAATGGCAGGGCGACTCCGGGCTCGAACTGCACGCCCTTGAGGACGGCGCCGATTACGGCGAAGCCGGCCATGTCTGGAATGCCGCTGCTCGTGGTCCGGAGGCGCTCGAGACCGGCGGTTTTCTCTTGCGTCTTGGCGATGTGCGCGGCCAGAGCCCGCTTCTGGCCGAGATCTACACCTACCCTGTGGTTGAGACCGGGCCGCAGGGCTGGGTCGCGCTCTCTGCCGAGGCCGAGATCACCGAGGGCAATTGTGGTCGCTCGGTTGCCGCACAGTCGATCCAGATCGCGCCGGGCGCCGAACCGACCGCGCTTGATCTGACCCTGACGATGCCCGCCTGCGATGCGGTCGGCGACTTTCTCGTCTTGCAAAGCATGTTTCGGGACCTGACACTCGCCGCGAGATGACGCGCGGTCGATTTCGGGTCCTTCGGAGAATCCAGAGATGGGCGGCGGCTTTCGCCGCCCTTGGTTCGTTTGGCCTGCCGCTTGCGGCCGAAGAGGTCACGCTGCGCAGTACCGGCGGCCTGGTGGTCACCGGCGAGGTTCTCGCCTTCGACGGGACTTATCTGCGCCTCGGCACGGCGGCCGGCGAGGTCACCATCGACTATGCCGCGGTAACCTGCGAGGGCGCCGCGTGCCCCGATCCGGTTCTGTTCGTTCCGGTGGTCCGGGTCTCCGGCGCCCGGCGCATCGCGGACATTCTTCTGCCCGCGCTGATCGAGGGGTTCGGGCGCGAACGCGGCCTCGCCGTGACCCGCGTCGAGCAAGACGCGAGCCATTTCCGCTACACCCTTGCGCAGGGCGGCGCCGAACGTCTCACCTTCGCCTTCCGAAGCACCACGACGGACGAGGGATTTGCGGATTTGCTCGCCAACGAGGCCGATATCGCACTGGCGGTCCGCGAAGTGCGTCCCGAAGAGGCTGTCCGCGCCCACGAGATCGGCCTCGGCCGCCTCGAAACCGCGGGGCGGAGCCGGATCATAGCGCTCGATGCGATCCTGCCGATTGCATCGGTGGCGCAGCCGGTGCGCAGCATCTCGCTCGACGGCCTCGCCAGTGCATTCGCCGGCGAGTTTGAGGATTGGCGGGCTCTCGGTGGCCCGCCGGCACCGCTTTCGCTGCACCTTGCCGGCGGCCGATCGGGTCTCGCCCAGGGGTTCCTCGACCGCGTTCTGCGGGTATCGAACCGCGAGATGGACCCGGGCATCACGCGCCATGCCGGTTATGGGCGGGTCTCGCAAAGCGTCGCCGCAGACCGGAGCGCCCTTGGCATCGTGCCCTTCGGCGCCGAGGGTAACGCGCTGACGCTTGCGCTCGAAGGCAGCTGCGGTCGCCGCATCACCGCGGATCGCGCGACGCTGAAGACCGGCGACTACCCGCTGACCCAGCCGCTCTTTCTCTACCTGCCGATGCGCCGCCTGCCGCCGCTCGCAGACGATTTCCTGATCTGGCTGCGCTCCGCCGAGGCCCAGCGCATCGTCAGACGCGCCGGCTTCGTCGACCGCGCGGCGGAGCGTCTTCCGCTTGATCGTCAGGGGGCCCGGCTCGCCCAGGCCATCGCCGCCGCCGGGCCGGAGATCGGTCTGGCCGAGCTTCAGGAGATGATCCGCACCTTCGCGACCCGCGACCGCCTCACCACCACCTTCCGGTTCGAGCCTGGGTCAACCCGCCTCACAGCGCAGTCCCGTTCGGATCTCTTGCAACTCGCGCGGTCGGTGCGCGAAGGCCGGTTCGCCGGCGAGGCCCTGCTGCTGGCGGGCTTCACCGACGGGATCGGAGCGGCCGACGCCAATCGCGATCTGTCCGAGGCCCGTGCCCGTGCCGTTCGCCGCGAGATCGTGGCGGCGCTGGGCGGCGCGTTGCCCCAGGACCTGACGCTCAGCGCGACAGGTTTCGGCGAGGCCCTTCCAATCGGTTGCGACGATACCGAATGGGGCCGTCAGATGAACCGCCGCGTCGAGCTTTGGATCCCCCGCGAAGGTTAGCGGCGGAGGAGGGCCAGCGCCGCCCCGACGATCCCGTCCCGCGACGGAAGGGTGGCGGCATAGGCCGGGCCGGTGGCGATGAAGCTGTCCTCGGCCGTCAGCCGCGCCGTGCGCGTGCCGGACCGTTCCGTGAAGAGGGTCATCAGCGCCTCCGCCTGCCCGCCGGTGCGGCGGCATTCGTCGACGATCAGCACCGCGTCGCAGCCTTCCGTCGCCGCCAGAAGCGCTTCTTCCGGGAGTGGCGCAAGCCATCGGATGTCGATGACACGCGCGTCGATCCCGTGGCCTTCGGCGAGCACCTTCTGGGCCTGCCGCGACAGGTGGTGACCGTTGCCATAGGTCAGGATCGCGAGGTCGGAGCCGTCGCCGTGCAGACCCACGTCGCCGAGTGAAATCCGCTGAGTTGGGCCGGAATAGAGCCGCATCCAGCCACCATCGCCCTCCTCATGCAGGTCCCGCATCGGGTAGAGCGCGATGGGTTCGAGGAACACGCAAACCCGCTGCTCCTCCCGCGCGAGACGGACGCATTCGCGCAGCATCCCCGGGGCATCGGCGGGGTCGGAGGGGCAGGCCAGGATGACGCCCGGAATGTCCCGGATCACGGCGAGGGAATTGTCGTTATGGAAATGCCCGCCAAAGCCCTTCTGGTAGCCGAGGCCGGCGATGCGGATCACCATTGGGTTGGTGAACTGGCCCTGGCTGAAGAACGGCAGGGTCGCCGCCTCGCCACGAAGCTGATCCTCGGCATTGTGCAGATAGGCGAGGAACTGGATTTCCGGGATCGGGATGAACCCGTTATGGGCCAGTCCAATGGCGAGACCGAGGATTGACTGCTCGTCGAGCAGTGTGTCGATCACCCGGTCGGTGCCAAACCGGGACTGGAGTTTCTGGGTGATGCCATAGACCCCGCCCTTGCGGCCGATATCCTCACCCATCAGGACGATCTCGCCATGTTCCAGCATCAGGTCGGTCAGGGCGAAGGTGATGAGCCGTCCCATCGGCTGCGGCTGCACGAGCGTCTTGGTGTCGCCGCCAAACACCGCCGCACGCGCCTCTTCGCTCGGCCCGTTCGACGGTGCGCAGGCTCTTCTGGGCGGAATCAGGGTCGATTTCACCGCCTCTGCGCTGTCCAGATGCGGCCGCCGCGCCGCCTCCACCGACAAAGCCGCAACATCGGCGCAGGTCTCCTCGTAGATCGCCAGCGCATCGATGCGGGAAAGTGCCCCGGCGGCCTCCAGAAGCCGGACGGAATGCAGCAGCGGATCGTTCGCCTCCTCCGCTTCCACCTGTTTGGCGGGCATATAGGTCGTCGGCAGGTCGGCCCCGGCATGACCGTAGAGTCGCACCGTCTCCACATGAAGAGCCGCCGGCTTGCGCATCCGCCGGACGAACTCTACCGCCTCCGCCGCGATGCCGGCAGTCTCGTAGAGGTCGAGCCCGTTTGCCCGGAAGTAGCGCAGTCCGGGCCGTGCGCGCAGGCTCGCCTCGATCCAGCCCTTCGGTGTCGGCGTCGAGATGCCGATACCGTTGTCCTCGCAGACGAAGAGAAGCGGCAGCGGCACGTTCTGCACCGCGGTCCAGCCGGCGGAGTTCAACGCGCCCTGGGCCGTCGAGTGGTTCACCGAGGCATCGCCGAAAGAACAGATCGCGATCGAATCCTCTGCCAGCAGCCGATGCTCCGGCGGATGCCGCCGTGCGAGCCCGATCCCATAGGCCGCGCCGACCGCCTTGGGCAGGTGGCTGGCGATGGTCGAGGTCTGCGGCGGGATCATCAGGGCTCTGGAACCCAGCACCTTGTGCCGCCCGCCGCTGATCGGATCCTCGGCCGAGCAGGCGAAGCTCAGGAGCATGTCCCAGGCCATGTTCTGCCCCGGGATCTGAGCTGCGCGGGCGATCTGAAACGCCGCGTCGCGGTAATGCAGGAAGGCGATGTCATCGGGCCGCAACGCATGGGCCACAGCCGCCATCCCCTCATGCCCGGACGAGCCGATGGTGTAGAAGCCCTGACCTTGACGCTGCATGACCCGGCTCTGACGGTCGAGCGCGCGGCTCAGGCATTGCGCGCGAAAGAGCGCGACGGCCTCCGCCGCGCTCAGTCGAGCATCAGGTGCCCGGCCGGGCGGCAGGTCGCCGCCCCGGACCCGAGACCGGAAACTCTCATGCACAATCTCGGCCCGATCCATCGTCCGTCGCCCGCCCGCTTCCAGCGGAAACATGCCGAAACGGACCGGGGCTCACAAGACAAGTGGCAACGGTTCCATGGCAGGCGATCCCCGCTTGCCGCCATCGGCGCTAACCCCTTGCGAGAGTTTATCGATTGTTAACCAACTTTGGATTGTCTGTGCGTGTCACCGCCATTGCGGGACCGGTTGGTCCGGACTGCGGGCCGGCCGAATGCCGTGGACGGAAATCTGCCAAGATATGTACGCCTTTGTCCTCTCGCTGAGCCGGCTTCAGAAGCAGCTGATTCTTCTGGGGGTCGACCTCGGTCTGATTCCGGTATCGCTCCTTCTTGCAACCTTCATCGCGACCGGCTCGGTTCCGGCTCTTGCCGATATCTGGCCGTTTCTGACGATTCTCATCGCGGCTGGCGCAGCCGCGTCTCACGGTCTCGATCTGCCGCGGATCCAGCTCAAGGCCTATGAACATCGCGCGGCGCTCCGGACCATCGCCTATGCGGCACTGGTCGGGGCCGTCTGTGGCCTGACCGGTCCTGCGTTCTTGGTATCGGGCAGCGTCGGACCGGTCGTGGTCAGCTTCACCATGGTTCTCATCGTCCTGTCGGTCGCCAGTCGGCTCGCGATGCATGGTTTGCTGCTCGAGATCTACCGGCGGGGCACCGTCCGGCGCCGGGTTCTGATCTACGGCGCCGGGCAGACCGGCGTGCAGCTCGCCGCCGCGCTTACGACGGACAACACGGTGGAGCCTGTCGCCTTCGCGGACGACAACCAATCGCTCCAGGGCATGGTGGTTGCCGGTCTGCCGGTCTACCCGCCGATCCATCTCGACAGGTTGATCGCCGACAAGTCGATCGATCGCGCGGTTCTGGCGATGCCGTCGATCGGCCGGCAGAAACAGGCCCGAATTGCGGCCCGGCTCGCGGCGCTCGGCTGCGAAGTCAGTGCTCTGCCGTCCTTCGCCAGCTTGGTGGGCGAGGGCGATCTGCTCGACCGGGTCGTTCCGGTCGATCCGGGTCGATATCTCGGCCGCGACGGGCTCGAATGCGGCCTTGATGAGATTGGCGACATCTATGCCGGCGCTTCGGTCATGATCACGGGCGCGGGCGGCTCGATTGGCGCCGAACTCTGCCGTCAGGTCTTCGGCTGCCGCCCAAAGCGGCTCGTACTCTTTGAGATCGGCGAGCACGCGCTCTATCAGATCGAGCGCGAACTTTCGGAGGGCGGCGATTCGACCGAGATCGTCGCGGTGCTCGGATCGGTCGCCGATGAAAGCCAGGTGACGCGGGCGCTACGCGATAACCGGGTCGATATCGTGCTCCATGCCGCAGCCTACAAGCACGTACCGATGGTCGAGCGCAACCCGTTGATCGGACTTCAGAACAACACCATCGGCACGCTGACGGTTGCCCGCGCGGCACGGTCGGAAGGCGTTGGTCGCTTCGTGATGGTTTCGACCGACAAGGCGGTCAATCCGACCTCGATCATGGGCGCGTCGAAGCGGCTTGCCGAGATGGCGGTCATGGATCTCTCGAGCCGCTCGGAGGATACCCGCTATTGCATCGTCCGGTTCGGCAACGTGCTCGGCTCAAGCGGCTCCGTGATCCCGGTTTTCGCCGAACAGATCGCGCGCGGCGGTCCGCTCACTCTGACCCATAGCGAAATGACCCGCTATTTCATGACAATACCCGAGGCCGCCCGGTTGGTGTTGCTCTCGGGCGGTTATTCTGCGGGCGGTGAGATCTTCGTGCTCGACATGGGTCGGCCCGTGGCGATCGGCGATCTGGCCCGGCAGATGGTCGAGGCAGCGGGCCGTTCGGTGCGTGATGCCGATAACCCTGACGGCGATATCGAGATCGTCGTCACCGGGCTGCGCCGGGGCGAAAAACTGACCGAAGAGTTGACGGTGAGCGGCGATCTGCGGGCTACCCGGCACCCGAAAATTCTCTCCGCCCGGGAACCGCGCCTGTCGGAGATCGAGATCGCCTCCGCACTCCGCGATCTGCGCGAGGCCATCGAGGTTGGCGACGAGGCCGCCGCCCGCGCGTCGATCGCGCGATGGATCGAGAACTTCGGCCGACCGTCGGAGGAGACGGCGATGGCCGAGGCCGCGCCCTGAACACCTGAATCGGCAATTGTCATTCCCGGGCAGGTCGGTAAGCCTGCGGGCGGGTGGCCCGGCCACCCGAACCAGTCCGAAGAGCCGGGAGAGCGGCGATGCGTATTGCGATGATCGGCACCGGCTATGTCGGCCTGGTTTCCGGCGTGTGTTTCTCCGATTTCGGCCACGATGTCGTCTGTGTCGACAAGGATGCCGGCAAGGTGGATCGGCTGAAGGCGGGCGAGGTGCCGATCTACGAACCCGGGCTCGACGCGCTGATGGCCAAGAACGTCGAGGCCGGCCGGCTGAGCTTCACCACCGATCTCGTCGAGGCCCTCGACGGAGCCGAAGCTGTCTTCATCGCCGTCGGCACGCCAACCCGCCGGGGCGACGGCCATGCCGATCTGACCTACGTCATGGCCGCAGCCGAAGAGATTGCCCGGACTGCCACCGGTTACATCGTCATCGTCACCAAATCCACCGTCCCGGTGGGCACCAACCGCCGCGTCAAACAGACCGTCCACAAGGCTAATCCCGATCTCGACTTCGACGTCGCCTCGAACCCGGAATTCCTCCGCGAGGGCGCCGCGATCGACGATTTCATGCGTCCCGATCGGGTCGTCGTCGGCGTCCAGACCGAGCGCGCGGCGGAGGTCATGGCCGAGATCTACCGCCCGCTCTTCCTGCGCGAATTCCCGATCATCACCACCGATCTCGAAAGCGCGGAGATGATCAAATACGCCGCCAACGCCTTTCTCGCGACCAAGATCACTTTCATCAACGAGATCGCCGCGCTCTGCGAGCGGATCGGGGCGGATATCAAGGAGGTGTCGAAGGGTATGGGGCTCGACGGCCGGATCGGCAACAAGTTCCTGCATGCCGGGCCGGGCTATGGCGGCTCATGTTTTCCAAAGGATACCAAGGCGCTGGCCCGGATCGGCCAGGAATATGCGGTACCGATGCAGATCACCGAGACGGTCATCAAAGTCAATGACGAGACCAAGCGCCGGATGATCGACAAGGTGCTCGACCTCTGCGACGGCTCCTTCAACGGCAAGAAGATCGCGGTTCTCGGCGTCACCTTCAAACCCAATACCGACGACATGCGCGACGCCCCGGCGCTCACGATCATACCGGCGCTGGTCGGCGGCGGCGCCAAGGTCCGCGTGACCGATCCCCAGGGTCGTCACGAGGGCGAGGCGCTGCTGCCCGGGGTGACCTGGGTGGAGGACGCCTACAAGGCGGCGCGGAACTGCGATCTGGTGGTCCTGCTCACCGAGTGGAACGAGTTCCGCGGGCTCGACCTCAAGCGGATCGCCAAGCATATGACCACGCCCCGGATGGCCGACCTGCGCAACATCTACTCCGCCAAGGACGCGAGACGCGCCGGCTTCGAGGCATATGCCAGCGTGGGGCGATCTCCGATGGGAGTTGAGGCGTAAGGTGCCCGCGGCGCGCGGCGCCCGACGAGGCCAACCGGCGTCCGTTTGCGCAATCATGCATGGGCTTTCCTGCCGGAGGTGCTATTTTGCCGCAGGTCCGAAGAGACCAATCAACGGGAGGAACATATGAACAAGACCTTGCAGCGCACCGCGCTTGCCGTTGCCGCCATCGCCATCGCCGGTGAGGCGGCGGCCGTCGAATGGAACGTCTCGCTTTGGGGCCAGCGCCGGGCCTTCACCGAGCATGTCGAGAAGCTGGCGGAACTCGTGGACCAGAAGACCGGCGGCGAATTCACACTCAACATCAGCTATGGCGGGCTGTCGAACAACCGCGAGAACCTCGATGGGATCTCCATCGGCGCTTTCGAGATGGCGCAGTTCTGTGCCGGCTATCATCCGGACAAGAACCCGACGATCACGGTGATGGAACTGCCGTTCCTGGGTATTTCGACGCTCGAGCAGGAGCGGGAGATCAGCCAGGCGGTCTATGCTCATCCGGCGGCCCAGGCCGATCTGGGCCGTTGGAACGCGACGCTGCTGATGCCGTCGCCGCTGCCGCAATACAATCTGGTCGGAGTCGGCGACGCGCCGGCGAGCCTGGCCGATTTCGAGGGGCTCTCGGTGCGCGCGACCGGCGGCATCGGCGCGGCGATGGAAACGGTCGGTGCGGTCCCGACCTCGATGACCGCTACCGAGGTGCGTCAGGCGCTCGATAGCGGCGTGGTGAAGGCGGTGAGTTTCGCGCCCCACGCCCACATGTCCTTCGGCACCGTGGAATCGGGCGAGTGGTGGACGACGAACCTCAATCCCGGCTCGGTGAACTGCCCCGTGGTCGTGAATACCGATGCGCTGAACGGCCTGTCCGATGAACACCGCGAAGCGCTGCTCGGGTCGGTGGACGAGGCGCTCGACCATTATGTCGACTACTACAACAACCAGACCATGGCGGCCTGGGGTCCGGTGCTCGAGGAGAAGGGGATTGCCCAGGTCACCTTCACCGATGAGGAGATCGCCGGGTTCAAGGAGGCCGCGGCGGCCCCTGCCGCCGAAGCCTGGCTGGCCGATATGGAGGCCCGCGGGGTGCCGGGCCTGGAGCTTTATGACCTGGTGACCGGCATGGTCGCCGACGGCATGTAAAAGACCAATGCCGGGGCGGTCCGCCGCCCCGGCCCACCGCCATGGCCGGCTCCGCCTCTGTCCTCACCGACACGTCGACCCTATCCCGGCTGGATCAGGGTCTGTTTCGGCTTGAATCGGCCTTGGCCCTTCTGTCCGGGCTCGCGGTGTTCGGGTTGATGATGCTCGCAGTGGCCTCGGTGGGCGGGCGCAACTTCTTCAACCAGCCGCTGCCCGGTTACGTCGACTGGATCGAGCAGGCGATGCCGCTCATCGCCTTCATGGGCGTCTCCTTCACCATGCGGCTGGGCGGTCATATCCGGATGGACCTCGTCGTCGGGCTCCTTAGGGGCCGCCTGCTCTGGGCGGTGGAATGGTTGACGACCCTGATCGTGCTGATCCTGATGCTTCTCCTAGTCTGGGGCTCCTGGGCGCATTTCGAGCGCAGCTTCGATTTCGCCGCCCCGCTCTGGAGCCGCGACAGTTCGATGGATATCGGCCTGCCGATTTGGCCGGCGAAGTTGCTCGCCCCGGTCGCCTTCTCCGTCCTCTGCCTACGCCTCACCCTCCAGCTCTGGGGTTACGGGCGGGCGTTCCTGAGCGGCACCGACCGCCCGGTTGCGGTGCCGCTCATTGAGAGTGCCGCCGAGGTCGCCGCGCGGGAGGCGGAGAGCGTCTCGGGGGTAAGGGAATGACCGCCCGGAAGGCGCGAGTTCCGCATGGATAGTCTCGAAATCGGCCTTTGGGTGACGGGAGGTCTGCTGGTCCTCGTCGTCCTCGGAATGCGGGTGGCCTTTGCCGCCGGTCTCGCCGGTCTCGTCGGCCTGATCTGGATTTTCTGGGCCCGGCGCGACTACGGGATTGGCGATCTCGGCTGGGCGGCGGAGATCGCGGCGAAGACAGCCGGGCAGGTGCCGCATTCCAAGGTGGCGAGCCAGGCGCTCTCGCTGATCCCGACCTTCATCCTGATCGGCTATCTGGCCTATTATGCCGGCCTCACCCGGGCGCTCTTCGAGGCCGCGAAGCGCTGGGTCGGCTGGCTGCCCGGCGGGCTCGCGGTCAGTTCCGTCTTCGCGACCGCCGGGTTCGCCGCCGTCTCCGGCGCCTCGGTGGCCACCGCGGCGGTCTTCGCCCGCATCGCGATCCCGGAAATGCTGAAGATCGGCTATGACAAGCGCTTCGCCGCGGGTGTCGTCGCCGCGGGTGGCACGCTGGCCTCCCTCATCCCGCCCTCCGCAATCCTCGTCATCTACGCCATCATCGTGGAACAGGACGTGGGCAAGCTCCTGCTCGCGGGCTTCATCCCGGGCATGTTCTCCGCCCTGGTCTATGGCGTGATCATCGTCGGCCTGGCGCTGGCCTGGAAAGGGCTCGGCCCTCCGGTCGGCGGTTTCTCCTGGCGCGAGCGGTTCGTCTCGCTGCTGCCCGCGTTCCCGATCTTCTTCGTCGTGATCATCATCCTGTTCTTCGTCTACAACCCGATCCCGGCCGAGATGACGCTCTTCGGGCGCAGGATCGCGATCCCCTTCGGCGGCGATGCCTGGGGCACCCCAACCGAGGGCGGCGCGCTGGGGGCCTTCGTTGTGCTGCTCATGGCACTCTGGCAGGGGATGCGCTGGCGGGAACTGAAGGCGGCGCTGATCGAGACTGCCAAGCTCTCGGCGATGATCTTCGCCATCATCTGGGGCGTGCTGATTTATGTCCGGTTCCTCGGCTTCGCCGACCTGCCCGGTGCGTTTTCGGACTGGATCACGGGGCTGCAATACTCGCCCATGGTGATCCTGATCTGCATCCTGCTGGCCTATGCGGTGCTCGGCATGTTCATGGATGCCATCGGGATGCTGCTCCTGACCCTGCCGGTGGTGTTCCCGGCAGTCATGGCGCTGAACGGCGGCATGAATGTGAGCGCCGAGGACGCGGCCTTCGGCATGTCCGGCCCGATGTGCGCGATCTGGTTCGGAATTCTGGTGGTGAAGATGGCGGAGTTCTGCCTGATTACGCCGCCCATCGGGCTCAACTGCTTCGTCGTGGCCGGGGTGCGCGACGACCTCTCCGTTCAGGACGTGTTTCGCGGCGTCACACCGTTCTTCATCGCCGACGCTGTGACCATCGCGCTCCTGGTTGCCTTCCCGGCTATCGTCTTGTGGTTGCCGAGGCTCGCCGCTGGCGGATGAGCTGGCCGAGGGTGCGGCCGATGATCCAGAGGTCGAGCCCCAGCGACCGGTTGTCCCGATAGATCAGGTCGATCCGCGCCTTCCGGGGCACACAGCGCCGCGCATAAACGGCATCGGTTTCCTCGACCGTTGTGCAGGCGCCTAAGAGTCGCGCCTCGTGGTCGCGAAAAACCAGCGTGGCAAGGCCGGTGACGCCCGGCCGGCATTTCAGGACCTCTGCGTAGAGGTCGGGGAAGCGTTCCACATAGGCCCTGAGCGGCGGCCGGGGACCGACGAAGCTGATATCGCCGGTCAGGATATTCCAGAGCTGCGGCAGTTCGTCGAGCCGGGTCCGGCGCAGCCAGCCGCCGGTCCGGGTGATCCGGTCCGCCTTGTCGGCGCCGGTGACACCGCGGTCGCCCGGATCGGGCCGCATGGTGCGGAATTTGACGAGGCCGAAAGGCCGGTCGGGCGACCGCATCCGCTCCGAAACATATAAGGCCGGCCGCCCATCGATAACCAGGATCGCCAGCCCGATGCCGACGATCACCGGCAACGTCGCGCCGAGCAGCAAGAGCGCGAGGACAATGTCGAAGAACCGCTTGCCAGGGCTCACTCCCAGACGTCCCGCATCTGTCGCCATTCAGCGATCATTGTGGCAGGATCCGATGCCTCCGGGGCGAATGCAAATACTCGCTCGAGCCGCGTCGTGTCGAGGACAACCTCGCGGATCGCCGTTGCGGGCGCCGGCACCGGCTGCCAGCTCATTCCGGCCGCATCGAGCAGAGCCGCCATTGAAACGGGGCGCGGCGCGGCAAGGTTCAGGATCGGCGGTAGCGGGCCCGGGAGGGTGCAGAGCGCTGCCAGCGCCCGTGCCAGCGTCACCGGGCCGATATAGCTGCGGACCGGCGATGCACCGTCCGGCCAGGTGTCGAGCCGCACCGGATCGGGTCCGCCGAGGAGCCGGTCCGCCCCCGCGACATTGCCGAGCCGCAGGCACGTGATCCCGGGTTGCCCCGCGGCGGCGGCCTCCATCGCCAGCTTGGCGAATCCATAGGCAGTCTCCGGCGTCACCATACGATCCTCTGTCAGCGGCGGCGGCGTCCGGCCATAGACCGCGGCAGAGGACATCAGGAGCACCGGTGTCGACCCGCGCGCCGCCAGAACGGATTCGGCGATCCTCCGATGATCGTCCATGTCCGCCCCTGGTCCCGGGATCGGACCTGCCAGACAGAGCACCAGTCCTGCCCCGTCCAGGACGGACCGCAATCCACTAGCGTCGCGCAGCGGATCGACCACCGTATCGATCCCTTGCGCGAACCGACGCCCGACCCAAACGGTCTCTGTTCCTGCGGAATCCGTCTCCCAGACCCTCCGCAGCGCCCGACCGATCCGTCCCGTCGCACCGAGGACGACGACCGGGCCCGGCATGAGCTCAGTTCGAGACCTGATTCGCGATGCCGAAGGCGCTGCCGATCAGGCCGAAGATCGACTGCGCCGCCGTCACTGGGCTCTCCGTCGCGTAGACCAGATCGCCCGGCCGGACCCGGAACTGACCGGCGCTGAAGAGGCCGTCGGCGCTGGTCAGGTCGATGGTGAAGACGACGCGCTGCCGGCTTGGGCCGCTGCGGTCGGCGCGTACAGCGCTTCGCGGATAGTGCCTCAGGATCAGCACTCCTTGCGGGTCGGCACGGCTATCGGTCACACCACCTACGATAGACAGCGCCTCAAGAGCGCTCAGGCGGTCCTTTGGAAACGGATGGATCGCTTCACTCCCCGCCGCGCCGAGCGACAGGAAGGCGCGGTCATCCTCTTCGACGAAAACACGGTCGCCGCCGCGCAGCGTTGTGTTCAGACCCGGATTGTCGAGCAGCCGGTCGAGCGAAACCCCGTAGATCTGGCTGCCGCGCTGGAGGCGAACCTGGGGATTGGTGAAGGTGCTCAGCGCGCCGCCGCCATCGGCCAGGAGCGCGAGGATCGTGTAATCGGTATTGGGGAGCGGGTAGGAGCCGGGGACGCCGACGCCGCTGACCAGGCTGACGGTACTGGCGCGGCCCTCGGCCATCAAGAGCTGGACCTGAGCCGATGGCGTCACGTCGATATAGCGCTCCTCAATCACCTCGCGGGCGCGCTCCGGGCTCATCCCCTCGACCCGCTGGGTGCCGATATAGGGCAGAAAGATCGTACCGCTGGGGGAGACCCGCACCTCCGGCATCGTGACGAAGCGCTGGCCCGGCGCGGTCAGAAGTCCGCTATCCTCGGTGTTCCAGATGGTGATCGCGAGGGTGTCGCCCGGCGCGATGATCCGGTTCGCGGGCTGGCGCACCCGCTCGATCCAGTGCAGATGCGGCTCACCGACGCTCGGCCAGGCGGCAAAGACCGGGAGCGCGGCGCGGGTCACCGCCTCAACGGCGAAATCGGCGGGGGCCGCGGCCTCGCCCTCGGCTGCGGCGAGAACTTCCGATTGCAACCCGGCCCCACGCGGCACGATAGAACATCCCGCCATCACCAGACCGGCCACGACAAGCGCGATCCACGCAAGACTGATCTTCATTGGACCCCCCACGGTCTCATTTGTTCTGAGCTACCCGAAACCGGCCTTATCTGGGAAGGCCTAACTTGTGGTTTCGGGCCTTGGAGGTGCAAAATGTGGCGTATCCGGCTCGGATCGACCGAGATGCGTCGCGTTCCTGCGCCGGGCCAGGGCGATCTGGCGCTGGCGCTCGCGGAACCGGCCCTTGTCCGCATCGGACGTCTTCGTCGCGCAGTGCCGGCAGGCGACGCCTTCCTCGTAGTCCGGTCGCTCGAGATCCTCCGGCGTCAGCGGCCGCCGACAGGCATGGCAGAGCACGTGCGGACCCTCACGAAGCCCGTGGCCGACGCTTACACGTCCGTCGAAGACGAAACAGGCTCCTTGCCAAAGGCTGTCATCCTGCGGCACTTCCTCGAGGTACTTCAGGATGCCGCCCTTGAGGTGGTGGACGTCGTCCACGCCCTGGGAGATCAGATAGCTCGTCGCCTTCTCGCACCGGATGCCCCCGGTACAGAACATCGCGATCCGCTTGCCCGCGAACCGCGATTTGTTGGCCGCCCACCAGGCGGGAAAGTCGCCGAAACGCGCGGTCTCGGGGTCTATCGCCCCTTCGAACGAGCCAATCGCGACTTCGTAATCGTTCCTTGTGTCGATCACCGCCACATCGGGAGCCGCGATAAGGGCGTTCCAGTCGGCGGGGTCGACATAGCGGCCCACGGCGGCATTCGGATCCGTGCCCGGCTGTCCCATGGTGACGATCTCGCGCTTCAGCCGCACTTTGAGCTTGCCGAAGGGCATCTCGGCCGCCTGGCTCTCCTTCACATCGAGATCGGCGCAACCGGGCAGGGCGCGGATATGGGCCAGTGCCGCGTCGATCCCCTCCCGGGTCCCGGCGATGGTCCCGTTGATCCCTTCCGGCGCGAGCAGGATTGTGCCCTTCACGCCGCGCCCGCAGCAGAGTTTCGCCAGCGGTCCCTTCAGAGCGCCTGGATCGGGGAAGGGCGTGAACCGGTAGAAGGCGGCGACGGTGACCATGCCCCTGCCTACCGCTCCGGCCCGGGCGGTCAATCCCCCCTGTCCTTCGCCGGTCCCGGCGCTATTCTGGCGCCCCGATGGCCCGCCAAGGAGAGCCCCATGCGCCCCGCAACCGACGCCCTGATCGTCATCGACGTGCAGAACGACTTCTGCCCCGGCGGCGCCCTGGCCGTGGCGGGCGGGGACGAGATCGTGCCGGGGATCAACGCGCTGATGGCCGAGTTCGGGGCGGTGATCCTGACCCAGGACTGGCATCCCGGCGGGCATCTCAGTTTCGCCGGCCAGCACCCGGGCAAGGCGCCGATGGACCTGACCGAGATGCCCTATGGCCCGCAGGTCCTCTGGCCGGATCATTGCGTGCAGGGCTCCCTAGGCGCCCAGTTCCACGCCGACCTCAACGTCACCCGCGCCGATCTGATCCTCCGCAAGGGCTTTCGCCGCGAGATCGACAGCTATTCGGCCTTCTTCGAGAACGACAGGACGACGCCGACGGGACTTGAAGGTTACCTGCGCAGCCGTGGCCTGACCCGCCTCACCCTGGTCGGCCTCGCCACGGATTTCTGCGTGAATTACTCGGCGGTGGACGCTGCAAAGCTCGGCTTCGAGGTCGAGGTCCGCGAAGACCTGACCCGCGCCATCGACCTCGACGGCTCCCTCGCGGCGGCGCGGATGGGTATGGCGGAGGCCGGCGCGCAACTGACCCAGGGCTAGCCGCCGACCCTTGCCCAACCTCCGCGCGATTGGCAGAACGGCCTTGGGGCGCGATGGAGAGAGACCCATGGGCGACGTCATTCCGAGGGTGTGCTGATGGTGGACATCGCCACCCGGGTCTACAATCACAAGTGGAAGATCGACCCGATCGTCCGCTCGCTCATCGACACCGATTTCTACAAGGTACTGATGTGCCAGTCGATCTTCCGAAACCGGCCGGACACCCAGGTTACCTTCTCGCTCATCAACCGCACCAAATCCGTCCCCCTCGCCAAGCTCATCGACGAGGGTGAGCTGCGCGAACAGCTCGACCATATCCGCTCGCTGTCGCTCAGTCGGGGCGAGAGCACCTGGATGCGCGGCAACACCTTCTACGGCAAGCGGCAGATGTTCCGCTCCGACTTCATGGAATGGTTCGAGGCCCTGCGCCTGCCGCCCTATCACCTCGAACGGGTCGGCGATCAGTATGAGCTGACCTTCGAAGGGTCCTGGCCGGAGGTCATGCTCTGGGAAATCCCCGCACTCGCCGTCCTGATGGAGCTGCGCGGGCGGGCGGTGCTAGGTGCGATGGGCAAGTTCGAGCTTCAGGTCCTCTATGCCCGCGCCATGACCAAGCTCTGGGAGAAGATCGAACGCCTGCGCGCCCTCGACGGCCTGCGCATCGCCGATTTCGGCACGCGGCGGCGGCATTCGTTCCTGTGGCAGGACTGGGCGGTGCAGGCGATGCAGGAGGGGCTGGGAGAGGCGTTCTCCGGCACCTCCAACTGCCTGATCGCCAAGAACCGCGATCTGGAGGCGATCGGCACCAATGCCCACGAACTGCCGATGGTCTATGCCGCGCTGGCCGAGACCGATGAGGCCCTGGCCCGCGCCCCCTATGACGTGCTCGCCGACTGGCATGACGAGCATGAGGGCAACCTGCGCATCATCCTGCCCGACACCTATGGGTCCGCCGGGTTCCTGGAGCGGGCGCCGGACTGGCTCACGCAATGGACCGGGGTGCGGATCGATAGCGGCGACCCGGTGGCGGGGGCGGAGACGGCGATCCGCTGGTGGCGGGACCGGGGCGAGGACCCGGCGGAGAAGCTGGTGATCTTCTCGGACGGGCTCGATGTGGCGGTGATCGAGGACCTCCACGCCCGCTTCTCGGACCGGGTGACGGTCAGCTTCGGCTGGGGGACGCTGCTGACGAACGACTTCCGCGGGCTGGCCCCGGGGGACGCCCTGGCGCCGTTCAGCCTCGTCTGCAAAGCCGTCGCCGCGGGCGGCCGCCCCACGGTCAAACTCTCCGACAACCCGGAAAAGGCGATGGGCCCGGAGGGAGAGATCGCCCGCTACAAGCGGGTGTTCGGGGTGGGAGAGCAGGAACGGGTGGAGGTGGTGGTTTAGTGGGGTGGCTTGAGCTCCACCTTGGAGTCTAGACGACCTGCATTTTCAAACACTTCGTCAAGCTTTGCCAGCGTTCTGTCGATGACTTGCTCCAGCGTGTTGTCGGGCTCTTCCCGGTTTGACTCCTGTAGCCAGCTCGGCTTCCGGTCCTGTAGCAGACTACCACGGACAAGGTCATGGTTAGCCATCTTGGTGTTCCTCCTCGACGGGGGCGGCATCGGAGTTGCGCAAGAAATAGCGCGAGTTCAGCTCCTTTGGGAAGTAGTGTTTGCGTTTGACCCAGACGAAGCCGTCATTCTTCGATATCACCGCAACGTCAACGGGTCCGCCGACAGTCTCAAGCTGCTGAGAAACCTTGCGTTTGATTGATGTTAGATCAATCAGGGCTTCGGCCATCTTGGCCAACTCAGGTTTCGGCATGAACTCGACCATATTCTCGATCTCGCTACGAGATCTTCCTTGAAAGTTCGTAAATGCGTCGATGTTGAGCTGGTCTACGAATGTACCCTCAGCTTCTGCCGCAGTCTTCTTCAGTTGTTCCAGCCCCTCGTCGTCAATGTTGAGGCTATCTATCAGTCCCTCACTAAGTTTGCGGACCGCGATCCGACAGAAGTCCGCGATGTCACGCTTCAGACGGTCATCGAGCCCATGAAGAAAGCGATCGACCATTTCCTTTTGTGCGAATGGGCGGACGTACGCTCGCACACCTCGCCGATCAATGTCGCATTGGTCCTCTTGGAACAGACGTATCTTCGCTTCAAAAACGCTATCAATCTCGAAGGCTAGGTTCAGGACTCACAACCAGAACATGACGGTGGCCGCGATGCAGATGGCGGAGAGGAAGAGTTCGCCGCATCTGTCGTAGCGGGTCGCGATGCGTC
>JANQRL010000039.1 GCA_028284605.1 Paracoccaceae bacterium
ATAACCGCTGAAGGCATCTAAGCGGGAAGCCCCCCTCGAAACAAGGTATCCCTGAGGACCGAGGTAGACGACCTCGTCGATAGGCCGGAGGTGTAAGCGCAGCAATGCGTTCAGCTGACCGGTACTAATTGTCCGATAGGCTTGATTTGATCCAGTAGAAGCAGGGCTTTCCCTGCGGATCGAAAGTCGCACCCCGACTTGGACCCGTGTTCCTTTCTTGGTCTGGTGGTCATAGCGCGAGCAAAACACCCGGCTCCATTCCGAACCCGGCCGTTAAGTGCCGTAGCGCCGATGGTACTGCGTCTTAAGACGTGGGAGAGTAGGTCACCGCCAGACCTAGTAAGGAACACGCGTATCTCTCTGACGATGACATCACGATCACCGACCGGCCGCCCCTTGGGGCGGCTTTTTCGTGTGCGCTTTCTCAAGACATCTCTACATCCCAAGCCCGGGTGAAACCGGTTGGCCACGACTATCCGCGGCAAACGGGTGCTGAACAAACGCGCCGGGCCGCGCCCTATGCGCCTGTTCCATCACATCCGGACGGATCGCTCTTCAGGCGGATTTGCGAAGTGTTTACCCGCATTTGCTAGGCCCTTCCCGTTCCTCTGCTGACAGAAGGCCCATCCGATGCTTCATCGTGGCACCGCAGCCCTCCGAATACCGGACCGTGACGCGTCGCGCCGAGTAAGGATAGCGGCCTATCCCGGCGCCCGAGCGCCTGCCACGGTTATTCACAGTCACGCGTCTCGCACTGTCGCGGTCCATTCGCCTGTCCCGGGGACGCAAGACCGTTTCCCTTCTTTCCGCGACGCGTTCTAGGGAGACAACGATGCCCTATACTAAGATTACCGGCTCTTCTGGCACGATCACAGGAACCGGCGGAAACAGTGACTTCACACATACCACATCCAGCAATGAGGACCTGAACGACCTCAGCTATTCTGCCATCACAAACGGGTACTGGATCGGGAATGGCGATGGGATCGAAACCCATACCCACGCCTTCTCTCAACTCGTGGGCGGGGCGATCATCGAATTCAACGCAACCAACCCGGCTGAACCCACCTTCATCGTGCTTGATGGCACGACAATCGACCTAAACGCGGCAGTGGCCGCCGGAGATGTGAGTTTCGACGATGGCGGCGGGATCTATGAAATCACGGCCGCCGGTGCGTTCGCAGGTATAGAGGAGGTCGACCTCGACATAAGCGGGTTCATAACCATCAACATTCCTTTCACCACCCTGCAAATCGATGCCACGGTGAACGGACCCGGTGGAACCAACGGGACGGTCTACGCCGTCTTTGTGGAGACGGACCCGCCATCTGCCGTTTGCTTCGCCAAAGGCACCTCGATCCGAACGCCGACCGGCCAGACCCCGATCGAGCGGCTGTCTCCTGGCGATCTGGTGGAGACCTATGATCACGGGCCGCAGCCGATTTCATGGATCGGGTCGGTGCATTTCGATGCGATTGACCCGATCCAGGCCACCGCGCTGCGTCCCATCCGTATCGCGCCGGGCGCCCTTGGCCGGGGCACTCCGTCCGAACCGCTGACGGTCTCCCGGCATCACCGGCTTCTGGTCTCGTCCTTGATCGCCGAACGGATCTTCGGTGTGAAGGAAGTGCTCGTTCCGGCGTGCAAACTGCTGCGTTTGCCCGGTGTCGAGGAGGTCACGAACCGCTCCTCGATCACCTATTTTCACCTGTTGTTTCCCCGTCACGAGGTGATCTGGGCCGAGGGCGCTCTGAGCGAAAGCCTCCTTCTCGGGCCTCAGGGTCTGAAGGCCCTTGGCAGCGCGGCGCGCGCCGAGATCAAGGTTTCGGCTCCCGAGATCGGGCTTGATGCGGTCCGGATGCGGGGCGCACGGTTCCTGGCCGATGGTGGGCCGGACGTTAAGGACCTGATCGCGCGCCATCTCAGACATGCCAAACCTCTTGTTGCGGAGGCAAACCAGGGCGGTGCAGTCCAGCTCTGTGGATAGTCACCGTGAGGTGATGATGATCGACCGAAGGTGTATTGTCGCGGCATAGGATATGTCTGCATCCTCCGACCTGATCCGCGGGCCGGACAAGATCCCGCTGTCCGGAAACTGCCCCCGGACGGCGGAGCAGCCCCGCAAACCGGACCCCGCGCGTCGCATCCCGCGAACCCTGTCGAAGGTCACATTTTTATGTCGCGCCCTCTTGCACGTTACCAGAACCGGCGATAGGTCACCTCCGTTGGCGCGGGGTGGAGCAGCCCGGTAGCTCGTCAGGCTCATAACCTGAAGGTCGTAGGTTCAAATCCTACCCCCGCAACCAGCGATACTTGCGATGCCTCCGCCGGTCCCGCCGCGGAGGTTTTTGCTTTTGGGCCCCCGGCGCGCCGCGATCGTCTGCTGCGCCCGCGAGCGACCAACGTGTCGCATCGCACGCTGGTGGCCGACGAGAGGCATTTGACAGGTCCTCCCCGACCAATCCCAGCATAGGTCGATCGGCACGATCATAGGATTGTGAGGCGGGGTTTGAACTGTGGTGCTCCGAAAGAAGACCCTCTCGACGAGCGGCGTCACCAGCGGATTGTCGGCCAGGAACCGACCGAAGATCACAAACCAGAGCGCGCCGGCTGCGAACGCGAGAAGACCCAGGGTCATGGTCAGGGCGCGACGCAGCCCGCCCCGGCAGTGTGATAGATCGCGAACCTGGCGAGCGGGCCGCTTGCCAGTGCGGCGCGCCGCACGACGGTGCCGACCGGAGACAAATCAAGACCGCCACCTCAAGCGGGATGCGGGGCCTCACGATGAGTGACGCCCTGCTGGGTGATCAGCAAAGCGGCTCCCATCAGCGCGAACCCCTTCAGGAAATGGGCCTGTTGAAGCGCCCAGATCACCGGGTCCTCCTCGGGGGGAACTTACAGCCGTGCACCACGAAGGTGACGGGAAGCCGGAACAGGACAGGCAACCATCCCCCGGCGTCCGCGGCGGCCTCCGCCTGCCACGCCGCGGAGGACCGGCCCTCGAGAAGATCGGCCAGGGTCCGACCCCCGTCGACGTCGAACCCCGCGGCACAGACCAGGGCCCCGACCTGCTCCTTCGCACCGGACCCAGTGATGACGCTGCCGCCGCAGGAATGGCGGACCAGCATGTCAGGTCCGTCCCGCAGGTCGATCAAGCGGGCAGCCATGGCGCCGGCGCGGAGAACCGAGAGAGGTTTGGACACTTGGTGACCCTTCTTTGGGTATGTGACACGGTCGGGCCTTGACGGGCTTCCGGTCCTGGTCTGCGGGAACCGGGACACCGCCAGTATCCCTGCCCAGTGACCTACGGGCTCAAACGAGGTTCGCCGATGATGGGGACGCCGGAAGAGTTGGCAGAAACCCCGAAGTTCGGGACGGACGCGTTCTCCGAAGTGCTCGACATCGTCCATGTGCGCGGCGAGACCGCCCTCGGCGAACCCGTCAGCGCGAGAGCCGATCCCGCAGCCGGGCGCGGTCGATCTTGGAGCGGTGGCGGAGGTCCATCGGCATGTCGGCAATCGTCTCGATCCGCGCCACGCCGAAGTCCCGGGCAGCACGTTCCCAGTCCGCGATGGAGCGGCTATCGCCCTCGATCACCAGAACCGGGGCCCCGTCCCGCCCCATCAGCGCGCTTTGCCGGACCCCGGGCCAGTGCCGCGCGGCGACCTCGATCGCGAAGGGAAAGAGCGGGCCCGACGGCATGGCGATCTCGCTGCCGATCCGGCCCAGGAGCCACAGACGCCCCTGATCGTCGAAACGGCCGGCATCCCCGGTCCGGTGCCAGATCCTGTCCCCCTCGGCGACCTTGTTCTCGGCGTCATGGGCCGGATCGAGATAGCCGCCATTCACGTGCTCGCCCGCGACCTGCACCTCGTGATCGACGATCCTCACACGGACCTGGGAGACCGGTTTTCCGACCAGCAACCCCATGCCCCGCGCCATATCGGCCGCGTCGCTCGCGTCGATCTCGCTGGCGTCCAGATGCGCGATGGGTTCGGCCTCGGTCGAGCCATAGACGCAGGTGACATCGACGCCGGATGTCTCGCTGAGCCGGGTCACGATATCGGGAAAGACCGGCCCGCCGCCGGTGATGACGCGGGTCACGCCCGGGGGGATGTCGGCGGCCAGCAGCACCTCGCAAAGCGCGGGCGGCAGAAGCACGCGGCTGACGGCCTGATCGGTCAGCCAGCCGGCCAGCCGGGCGGGCGTCAGCCGGTCCATCCGGCTCATCTTCCAGTTCGGCAGGACGGAGGTCCGGCCATCGGCGAGGTTGACCAGGGTGAAGACGGGGAAGGCCACGAGGTCCCGCTCGGCCCGGTCGCTCGCGAGAAGCGGTGCGACGGCGGCGTATTGCGCCATCAGAAACCCGTGGCTGCGCGGGATGGCCTTCGGCGCGCCGGTCGTGCCGGAGGTGAAGGAGATCAGGGCGATGTCCTTCGCCGCGACGGGTGCGCGCGGCGCCTGCCCGGTGCCCTCCCGCGGCCGAAGCAGCCGCAGCTCGCGCAGCTCCGGCACCAGAAACCTGAGCAGCGCGAACCACCCCGAGGCGCAGAACGCCTTGGGCCCGGTCACCCGCGCGGCATGGCGCAGGCCCTTCAGACCCATCGCCGGTTCCGGCAGCACCACTGTCGCGCCGAGCGACCAGAGCGCGGCGAGGCTGGCATAGAGATCGGCGGTCACATTCATCGCCAGCAGGACGCGGTCGCCGGGCCGGACGCCCCTGGCATGCCACCGCGCGGCGATCCGTTCGACGTGGCGGTCCAGGTCGCGAAATGTCGTCTCGCGGCCCCGTCCGTCGACGATGGCGACCCTGTCGGCGTGCTGCGCGACGGCGGTCGCGAAGGCGTCGAGCAGGCTAGCCATCGAGCCGCAGGCCGAGCAACTCGTAGCGCCGGAACACCTCGGCGCCCGCCTCCGCGCTGCGATCTCCGGACTGGTTGGCGTCATGGATCAGGGCGTGAATGATCGTCTCGTACCCCATTGTTCGACACCGGCTATGGCAGGCATGGAACAGGTGCCGGCCGGCGCCGCGTTCGAGACTGGCATAGGTCTTGAAGATCACGGTTCTGGTCTCGGGGCCTTCGGCATAGTTGGGAATGGCGAAGAGGAACCCGGCGAGCGATCCGTCCGTCCGCCGCGCGAAGAGGATCAGCTCGCGCTTCATCATCGGCACGACGGGCATGTACATCGCGAGAAATTCGTCCTCGGCGATCGGCTTGTAGAAGGCATTCCCGGCGAAGGCCCGGACCGACACCCCGTGGACCTGACGGAAGAGACCCTCGGGGTCCTCGCCGTCCCAGACCTCCACGGCGAAGGCGTCGGTCGGAGGCGACGGTGTCGTGTCCGCCAGGGCCAGGGGCAGCCGGGATGAGAAGTAGCGGCTGACGGGGGTGAAGCCGGCGGCATGGAACACCTCCCGTTCATGGGGCGCGTTCGTCGGTTCGAGAAGGAAGGGCGGGCTGCCGTCGCTGTCGGTCACGAACCGGTAGCTGTGCCAGGTGTCGCCGGACATCGGGCCGAGGATTCGGCGACGGCCGGCGGCGCGGATCTCTGAGATCGCGTCCGACAGGAGTGTCGCCCCGGCCTCGGGGGACTGGCAGGAGAAGTCGCCGATCGTGGCGGCGGTCTCGCCCTCCCAGTCGGGTCCGTCGAGGTAGATAGATAGCCGGGCACCCTCGGCCTTCAGCATCTTCTTCGTCATGATGTCCCTCCGTCAAACGGCATCAGCCAATCCGGCCCGAACACGGCAGCCAGGTAGTAGCCGACCGGCAGGAGCAGCGCCAAAACGGTTAGTTTCAGCACGCGGTCCCGGTTGAAAAAGCCAGGCGCGGCCACCGCGGCTACGGCCGGAACGGCAAGGCAGAGCAGCGCCAGCCCCCAGAGCGGCTCGGCCCAGGTCGTATCGGGCGGATTGAACTCCACGGTGCCGGTCCGCAATCCGAAGAGGACGGCGCCGACCACCAGCAGACCCGGCAGGTTGCCGCGCAGGGCGATGACCGCAAAGCCCATGGCGAGACCCATGGCGCTCAGCCCGTAGAACCCCACCGCGTTCCAGCCTGTGGCGTTGCCGAGCGCCAGCCAGCCGAAGCTGAAGAGCGCCAGCGAGGCCACGATATCGAGGTCCGCGTGAGGGTCGCCACAGGGGTTGCGGAGGCTTGCCCAGGCATGGGTGACAAGCACCAGAGCGGGCAGGATGGCGTTCTGCACCTCGACCACCGCGAGAACCAGGAACATCGCGACCACATAGACATGCGCGGCATGGGTGGTCAGGCCGACCCGCCGGCCGATCCTGCGAAAGCCCAGGATCGCGGCAAGGAAGAGCGCGGCGAGCGCGGCGAGCTCGCCCAGGCTGCTCTGGCTGTGGACCGCCAGAAAGACCAGCAGCCCCAGAGGCAGGAACAGGTTGTCGAAGCCGCGCCAACTCTGCGCCTCGACCAGGGTCCCGAAGGCCGCGACCATGGCCGCCAGCGCAAGGATGTTCGGCGCCGGCAGATCCGAAAGCAGCATCAGACAGATGATGGCGATCAGCAGCGTGATCACGAAGAAGACCACGGTGCCTTCGACGCTCTTGTGGCTGTCTTCGACCCGGAAGAGCTTGGTGCCGTAGGTGGTGCCGGCCAGGGCGGCGGCGGCGTCGGCCATGGTCAGAACCGCGATCGGCAGGACATAGAGCAGCGCATTGCCGTCGGACAAAAAGAAGCAGAGCCCGACGGAGATGGCGAGCAGGAAATCCCCGTAGGAGCGGCGCTCGACCCCGTGCAACGTCTCCCCCAGACCGCGGGAGAGCGCCGGCACCCGCAGCACCGCCATGGCGACCAGCGTCACCGCGATCAGCATGTAGACCGGCCAGCGGTCGGGGAAGAGCCACGGCAGGCTGAGCGCGTAGAGCCCGGTGCCGACGTGAACGAGCTTGCGCTGCACCTCGGCGCTCAGGCCCCCGGCCTGGGCGAGGCGTCGGACCACGGCCATGAGGCCCAGCAGAGCCGCCACCGAGCCAAAGGCGATGGCCAGTTGCAGGCCGACGCTCACCCCCGGACTTCCTCGACCACGAAATCGGAGTAGAAGAACGCCATGTCCTGTGCCTTCAGCCGGGTTTCCAGGTCGGTCAAGGTGGTGACCTCGGGTGCAAAGCGCGCGGGGACCCGGCGCGGGGCCATCATGTTCCAGTAGACCAGGCGCGCGCCGGGCGCGGCCGCCGAGAGGATCGAGCCGTAGACCTCCTCGAACACCTCCGGGGACATGTATTCGAAAATGTCGGACAGATTGAAACCGTGGGCCTTCTCCCCGGTCGAGACGAACGCCTCGAGCGAGCCTGGGCGGATGTCGAGCCGGTCGAGCCGGGACCGGATCACTTCGTAATGCTCGGCCCGCCAGGCCATCGGCAGCGCCGCACCATGGGTGCCGGTCATGATCCAGTGCAGATAGGGGTTCCGGGACGGATCGGTATCGACGGCCGCATGGCGGATGCGCCGCGCGACATGCTGCGCCGGGCTGCCCTCGACATAATCGAAGAACGCCTTGTCGCGGCCCATCCGGCCCATCACGAAGCGCGAGAAGAAGAGGTTCAGCAGAAGCCGCCAGCGCACCGTGTCGAACCGGGTCTCGAAGAAGGCCGCGCGCTCTGCTTGGGATCGCGGCTCGAAGATATCCCGGATCGTGCTGCGGGAATGGACCAGCGGTAGCATCCAGGTGCGGAAGATGCGGAAGTAGCGCTCGAACTTGCCGACCCCGCCGATGCCATGGGCCTCGACCTCATGGGTCAGGGCCATCCAGAAGGCGCGTGTTTCGGGATCGGTGTCGGCAAGGGCGCGGGTCAGAAGCTCGGCCCGCCGGTCGCTGGGCCGCGATCCGGCGAGTTCCAGAAAAGCCTCGTGGTCGAGCGCACGGTAGGCGCCGATCCGCAGGCGCAGACAGGCGATCTGGGCCGGGGAGAGGTCGACGACGACGACCTTGGCGGGGTCGAGCACCAGCATCGCCAGCGCGTTGTCGCCGGCCGAGCAGATCGAGACCAGCGTGTCGCCGGCACGGTCGCCGAGGGCTTGCGTCAGGACATCGGCATCCTCCCAGAGCTGGGCATAGCGGATATGGTCGAAGGCGGCCCGGGCCTCGATTTCACTCTGCGGCATCGACCCGCTCCACCTCGCCCGTCGCGCCATTGACCGACAGCATCTCGCCATCCGCGATCCAGCTTGTCGCGCCCTTCAGCCCGACGACGCAGGGAATGCCCAGTTCTCGCGCCACGATGGCCGAATGTGACAGGAGCGAGCCCCGCTCGACGACGATGGCGGAGGCGTTTGAGAAGACCGCGATCCATCCCGGATCGGTGTGCCGCGCCACGAGGATGTCGCCGGGCTCCAGCGCTTCGGTGCGTGGATCGCGGATCACCCGGGCCCGGGCGCGGACCTGACCTGCCGAGCAGCCGGTGCCGGTCTTCGCCCGGTCGCTGTCCTCTGCCACGGTTTCATCTTCCCAGACCGGGGCGATGGCCGGGCCGCGGATTTCGATCCGCTCCGGCGGGTCCGGGCGGCGGGCGGAGGCGGCGTCTTCGGCCTGGCGCATCGCGACAAGCGCCTTGAGGTCGGGCGACAGGCTGAAGCCCTCGACCGCACCCAGAACCTCATGAGTGGTCAGGTGGAACACGTCGCGCGGCGCATCGAGCAGCCCGCGCGCGGTGAGTTCCCGCCCGAGCGCCAGAAAGACCCGGCGGGCATGGCCGAAAATGCGGGTCCGCTCGAAGCGCAGGTTCTCGCGGTCGCGGACCCGGGCCTTGGTCCAGCCGATCACCCATCTCGCGACCCGGCGCCGGACCGGGTTGCGCGGAAAGAGCGCGTCCCAGTCGGGATCGGTGGCTTTGTGCCGGTCGGTCTCCGCGCGTCCGGCGCTCGCGGCGATCGCCAGGAGCAGGCTGGTCGGGTCGTCGCTGAGCGGGATGCTCTCGAGCTTCAGTTCCTCGGTGCAGCGGTCGCCGAACCTGGCCAGGTAGGCATCGACCTCGGCGCGGATCGCCGGATGCCCGTCAAGCGCCGCGAGCTGCCCCGACATCAGGGCCTCGGCCAGCCCGGCCTCGCGCGCCATGGCGCCCATCGCCGCGATCCGCTGGGCCGGTTCGGCCGACACGATGTCGCCCTGACCGATCATGACGTCATTGTGGAGCTGCAACCCGGCCTCCCCGAGCCAGCGTTCCATCAGCTTGCGCGAGGCGCCGAACGCCATCATGCAGAGAAAATCGTTGATCAGCGGTGCGTCCCAGCGATCCAGAAGCGTGCTTTCGATCTGCCGGTATTCGGCGGCCAGTTCGCTGGCATTGGCCGTGCCGAGGTCCAGATCGCTTTCCAGCGCCGCATTCAGCCGGGCGTAGAAGTTGCGCCGTGTCCGCGGCAGGCGCAGGGCCTGCCAGACAAGCCCCGCCGCCACACGGGCCAGCCGGGCGTATTCGCTGAGCTTTCCGAGGCCGGAGGCCGGCGGCGGCCCGATGGCGTCGGTGATCTCGCGCGGCATCGGCTCGGACACGCCCATCATGGTTTCCATGTAATCGCGGTTCAGCGAGAACCCGGGCAGCAGCGCCAACACGCGATACCAGTTCACCAGGTTGTAATAGACCCGCCCGTCGATGCGCCCGAGCATGTTGTCGAAGACCGCCGCATGGGCGGCGACGCGGCGGTCCGAGACCCCGAGCAGACGCACGAAGGCGCGGTAGACGCGCGCATAGACATGGAGCGCGAAGGAATAGGTGAGCGGGCTGACCAGGCCGGGGTAGCTCTCCACGATGTTGGAATTGTCGAAGATCGTCAGGGTGTCGTCCGGCTGCGCCTCGGGCATCAGCGCCGTGGTGATCGGGCGGGCCTGAAGGATATGCAGCCCCTCGCCGTCGATGGCCCATTCGATGTCCTGCGGCGCGCCGAACGCGGTTTCGGCCCGGGTTGCCAGAGCCGCGATCTCCCGCGCCTGATCCGCCGTGAGCACCTGGGCCTCGTCCGGTGCGGCCGCCACCGATCCGTCCCGGCCGATCGCCCAATCCTCCCCATCCGCCTCGCCGGACACGAGTTGGTCGCCGAGCCCGTCGATGGCCGAGATGACGACACGGTCCCGTTGTCCGGTGACCGGATCGGCCGAGAAGGCCACGCCCGCCACCTGCGCCGGGACCATGCGTTGCACGATGATCGCCGGGGCCTCGGCCGCGGCGCCCGTCGTCTTGGCGCGGTAGGTCTCGACGGTGTCCGAGAAGCCCGACATCCAGACCTGCTTGGCGGCATTCTGAACCTCGCTGGCGGCGACGTTCAGGCGGGTGTCGAATTGTCCGGCATGGCTGTGGTCGGCCCCGTCCTCGGCCCGGCCCGAGCTGCGCACCGCATAGGGGCCGGGGCCGAGCGCTTCGAGCGCCTCCGCCAACGCCTCCTGCAACCCGCGCGCGGCCACCGGCCCGGACTTGCCGGACGAGAACGCCTCCGGGGTGATCGCGAAGAAGGCGGGCGGCGCGAAGCCGTGTTCGGCCAGCCGTGTCAGCGCCGCGGCCTTGCCGCCGACCTCGGCGGGCTCCGTGGCCTCGGGCGGGAACCGGATGTAACTCATCAGACAGCCTCGATCAGGTAGGGCAGGAACCCGGCGGTCGCGTAACAGAAGAAGATCCAGAGCCCGGAGACGCTGTCCATCCGCGCCTGCGCCTCCGGCGTCGGTGCGGACCGGTAGGACAGAGCCGCCCGGGCGCTGACGGCAAAGGCCAGCGCGCCGAGCCCGGCGGCGAACCAGCCGACGCCGGTGGCGAAGCCGAGCCCGACCAGAAGCGCATAGGAAACCGCGACCGAGACCAGCCAGACATCCGCCGCCCGGCGCACGCCCCAAAGGCCGGAATAGCTGTCGACGCCCGCGATCTCGTTCTCCGGCGCCCAGAGCTTGCGGCCGATCTCCAGCACGCAGCCGTTCACGAAGGACAGCGCGAGGAACATCCAGAGCCCGGGCGCGGCCCCGCCGCCGGGCAGCCACTCGATACTGGTCAGCACCAGATCGATCAGCGGCATGATCGCCATATGGCTGACCAGATAGAGGATCGGGCGCGCCTTCAGCCAGGCCGGCGCCCCGAACTCGGCGGTCATCGCGGCGAGCCAGAGCCAGGTGGCGAGCAAGACCCACAGGACCGGCGGATGCCAGAGCCAGACCGCCAGCGCGGTGAGCGGTACCGTGAGCGCCCCGAGGTACAGGATCGTCGATTGCGCGATCAGGCCCCGGGGGATCGGGCGGTCGGGGCGGTAGCGCCGGTCATCCTCGGCGTCCTTCCATTCGTCGCAGGCCCGCATCTGGAAGAACAGCGACAGGGCGACGACGAAGGCGGCAACGAAGGCGGGCCAGGCGGGCAGGGGGCGCCCGGCAAGCTGGGCGGAGACGCAGATGCTCGCAGCGGAAAACACCGCCAGGAGCGGCACGGTCTTCTTCAGCGGAAACCGCTCGGACTGGTAGACCCAGAGGCGCTGGAGAAAGGTCATCGCTTGCGGGCCAGGCTCTCATGGGCGCGGGTGAAGTGCCCGGCGGCAATCGCCGCCACGATGGAGATTTCGCCGCAGAGACAGGTCGCGGCGGCAACCTCGGCCAGGGCCGCACCGTTGCCGGCGCCCTTCAAGCCGAGGATGTTCAGCGCCGCGGTCTGGCTCGGCAGCCCGGTGCCGCCGCCGACCGATCCGACCAGAATGTTCGGCATCGTCACCGAGCAGTAGAGATCGTCGCCGCGCGGCTCCATCCGGGTGACGCCCATGGCGCTTTCGGCCACGCAGGCGGCGTCCTGCCCGGTCGCGATGTAGAAAGCGGCCAGGCCGTTGGCGTAATGGGCCTGGGCGCCCAACTGGCCGGACAGGAGCGAGCCCAGATTGGCGACCCGGCCATAATCCAGCATCGCCTCGACCGTCGTGCCCAGGACCTGTTCCACCAGAGCGGCCGGCAGGGTCACCGAGGCACTGACCTTGCGCCCGCGACCCGTCACCATGCCCAGTGCCGAGGCTTTCTTGTCGCCCGAGAAATTGCCCTCGATATACCAGGCCCCGATCGGGATCGGGCAGGTCTCGGCGATGGTCTGGCACAGGGCGTCGGTGGCGATGGTCACCATGTTCTGGCCGGCCGCGTCGCCGGTCGTGTAGCGGCAGATCAGAAAGGCCACGTTGTTGTCGATGAAAGGCTCGAGCGAGACGAGCTTGCCGTGACCCGTGGTCGCCTCGGCGGCGGCCTGGAGCGTGTCGACATTGCGCACCACCCATTCGACGAATTGTCCCGCCGTCAGCAGGTTCTCGAAGACGAAGGCCGGGGTGCGGATCACGCCCTCATAGAGGACCGCCGTGCTGATCCCGCCCGCCTTCGTCGCCGCGAAGGCGCCGCGCGCATAGGAGGCCACCAGCGCCGCCTCCGTCGTGGCGAGCGGTACGTGGAAATCGCCGTTGGCGTTCATGCCGGTCAGGCGCAGCGGGCCGATGACGCCCACTGGAAGCTTCACGGTTCCGATGAAGTTCTCGATATTGGCGCTGTAGACCTCACCGGTCTCGACCGTCGCGGGATCGGCGATCTGCGCCTGATCCTCGTCGCCGGCCGTGGGTTTCAGCTGCGACCAGTAGCTTTCGATCGACGCCTTGCTGACGCGCCGCATCGGGCGGATCGCCGAGAACGCCTCATCGTTGGGCGCCATCTGACGGGGCGTTTCCTCCGCGTCGTAGCGGGCCATGACGCGCCGTAGCATCTCTGTGACGTGAAACGGGATGACCAAACCGCGAGCTCTCCTGCCGATCGTATCTTCAAGGGCTAGCCGAGGAATGGGGAAAGATTAAGTCTCCGGGTCGAAAAGGCCGTGGCGCCAGCCTGAAAATGGCGCGCCGTCGCCGATGTCGGGGGGCGACCGACATCCGCGCCGGCGTCGCAGCGGTCTCCATGTCGTCGGGAATGTCGGCGTCCGCTGCATCGCGGCCGCCTTCATGAGCCATCGACGACGCGCATGAATAGCAGGTCGCGCCACCGAACGGATCACCCTGGGCGGGTATTTTCGCTTTTGGGATCAGGACAATGCGGCGCGGATCGCGTCGATCCCATCGGTGAGCGCGGCGGGCCCCGGTTGCAGGATCAGGGGCGACTTGATCTCGGTGATCCGGCCGTTGCGAACCGCTGGGATCGCGTCCCAACCGGGGCGGGACGCGATGCGTTCGGCGCGCACCTTCTTGCCGCACCATGAGGCGAGGATGACGTCCGGCTCTGCCGCGATCACCTGCTCGGCGGTGACGACGCGATCCATTGCCGCCGCCTCGCCCGCGAGGGCCGGAAAGGCGTCTTCGCCGCCGGCGATGCCGATCAGCTCCGACACCCATCCGATGCCGGAGATCATCGGATCGTCCCATTCCTCGAAATAGACCTTCGGGCGCACCCGCCCCTCGGCCCGCGCCGCGATCTCCGCCAGCCGCGCCTCGTAGCCTGCGGCCAGCGCCTCCGCTGCCTCCGCCGCTCCGACAAGCGCCCCGAGCGACCGGATCATCGCGAGGATGCCGGCGACATCGCGCTGGTTGTAGCCGATGACCGTCACGCCTTCCTTCAGGAGCGCCGCCGCGATCTCCGCCTGAAGGTCGGAGAAGGTCAGCACAACGTCCGGCTCCAGGGCGAGGATCTTCGGGATATCGGCGGAAGTGAAGGCGGAGACGCGCGGTTTCTCCCGCCGCACCCGTTTCGGCCGCACCGCGTAGCCCGAGACACCCACGATCCGGTCCTCCTGGCCGAGAAGGTAGAGCGTCTCCACGGTTTCTTCGGTGAGGCAGACGATTCGATCCGGGGGAAAGCGGCGCATGGGCGAGACTTAGCCGGGCGCGGCAGGCCGGGCCAGAGGGCTCAGCTCGCCGCGCCGCCGAGCGCCCGGGTCAGCCGCGCCGCCGCGCCCTGCACCGCGCCGGCAAGGGCCTCGGTCTGATCCTCGCGCACCCGGCTCGCCGGGCCGGAAACCGACAGCCCGGCCACCGCCTCGCCATGGACGTCGAAGATTGCCGCCGCGATGCAGCGCATGCCCTCGTTGCGCTCCTCGGCGTCGATGGCGTAGCCGCGCGCACGGGTTGCGGCCAGGTTGGCCTCCAGTGCCGCCGGATCGCAGAGCGTCGCCGGCGTGAACCGTTCCAGCCGCCCGCGACGGAGAAGCTGCGCGCGCCGCTCGGCGGGCATTTCCGCCAGGAGCGCCTTGCCGATTCCGGAGGCATGCATGGGCGAGAGCGTGCCGGGCGGAAAGAAGGCGCGGATGCTGGCATGGGTCTCGACCTGGCTGACGAAGAGCACCGAGGCGTCGCGGGCGATACCGAGATTGGCGGTCTCTCCGGTCGCCTCCATCAGGTCCCGCAGCACCGGCCGGGCGCGCTCCACGAGGCTCGTGCGGCGCAGGAACCGCGCACCGATCAGGAAGGCCCGGGCGCCGACATGCCAGGTCTGGGCGCCGGGCTCGAATTCGACGATCCCGCGCCGCTCCAGCGTTATCAGGATCCGGTAGAGGCTGGCCGGGGCCATGGCGAGATCTGCGGCCAGTTCCGAGAGCGTGACGTCACCCATCTCGCTGAGCCGTTCGAGCACCGCCATGGCGCGGTCGAGTGACTTGATCGTGTTCTGATCGGTCTTGTCGGTCCAGCCGCGGGGGCGGCCGCGCGCGCGTCTTTCTTCGCGGTCCATGCTATCCTCGAAAAACTACTTCACGATGTGAAAAATACAACATCATGATATGCATGAGTTTTCACAACTCAACCGTCAAAACCCCGCCCGTCTCAAAAAAGTTGTCGCGCGGTCGAGTCGTGCCTAGAACGCCCCGATAGCTGAGGAGGAAGGGGCGATGAGCCTGCAAAATCCGGTCTTCATTCCGGGGCCGACCAACATCCCCGAGGCCCTGCGCCGGGCCTGCGATCTGCCGACGATCGATCACCGCTCGCCCGCCTTTGCCGACATCCTGCACCCGGCGCTCGACGGCGCGGCGCGGGTGATGAAAGCGCAGAATGCGGAGGTCTTCGTCTTCCCCGCGACCGGAACCGCCGGCTGGGAGGCGGCCCTGACAAACACGCTCTGCCCCGGCGATGGCGTGCTCGCCGCCCGGCACGGCATGTTCAGCCACAAATGGATCGACATGTGCCGGCGCTTCGGTCTCGATGTGTCGCAGGTGGACGCGCCCTGGGGCGAGGGCATCCCCATCGCCCGCTTCGGTGAGATCCTCCGGGCGGACAGTGCGGGCAGGATCAAGGCCGTCCTTGCCACCCATAACGAGACCGCCACCGGTGTCGTCTCCGACATCGCCGCGCTGCGCCGGGAGATCGACGCGGCGGGCCACGGCGCGCTGCTGCTGGTCGATGGGGTCAGCTCCATCGGCTCGATGGACTTCCGGTTCGACGAATGGGGCGTGGACGTTGCAGTCGCAGGTTCCCAGAAGGGCTTCATGCTGCCCGTGGGCCTCGCTATCGCAGCGTTCAGCAAGAAGGCGCTGAAGGCCGCGAAGACGGCCACCCTGCCGCGAACGTTCCTCAGCCTCGACGACATGCGCGCGGGCTATGCGGCGAATGGCTATCCCTACACACCCTCGGTGGGTCTGCTCAACGGGTTGAAGATGTCGACCCAGATGCTCCTCGAGGAGGGTCTGGACCAGGTCTTCGCCCGCCACGCCCGGATCGCCGAGGGTGTCCGGGCCGCCGTCGCTGCCTGGGGGCTTGACCCCTGCGCCGTGCGGCCTGATCTTTACTCCAACACGGTGACGGCGATCCGCACGCCCGACGGGTTCGACGCCAGCCGGATCGTGGCCCATGCGGCAGAGCATTACGGCATGGCCTTTGGCGGCGGGCTCGGCGATGTGGCGGGCAAGGTCTTTCGGATCGGCCATCTCGGCATGCTGACCGATGCCATGGCGCTCAGCGGGATCGCGGTGGCGGAGATGTGTATGGCGGATCTGGGTCTCGACGTGCCGCTTGGCTCCGGGGTGGCGGCCGCACAGCGGGTCTATCGCAGGGGGGACGACAACATGAAAGTGGCCGCGGAATGAAGGATACCGGCACGGACATCCCGACCTATGACGACATGCTGGCCGCTCATGAGCGGATCAAGCCCTACATCCACCGCACCCCGGTTCTGACGTCCAGTTATTTCAACGAGTTGACCGGGGCCGAGCTGTTCTTCAAATGCGAGAACTTCCAGAAGGCCGGCGCGTTCAAAGTGCGCGGCGCGACGAATGCGGTCTTCGGGCTGTCGGATGAGATGGCAGCGAAGGGGGTGGCGACGCACTCCTCCGGCAACCATGCACTGTCGCTGAGCTATGCCGCCGGGCGGCGCGGCATTCCCTGCCATGTCGTCATGCCGCGCACCGCGCCGCAGGCGAAGAAGGACGCGGTGCAGGGCTATGGCGGCCAGATCACCGAATGCGAGCCGTCAACCTCCTCCCGAGAGGAAGTCTTCGCCCGGGTCCATGCCGAAACCGGCGCCGATTTCGTCCATCCCTATAACGACCCGCGGGTCATCGCCGGGCAGGGCACCTGTTCCAGGGAGTTGATGGAGCAGGTAGACGGCCTTGATGCCGTGATCGCCCCGATCGGCGGCGGCGGCATGGTCTCGGGCACCTGTCTGACGCTTTCCACCCTGGCGCCGGGGGTGAAGATCTACGCCGCCGAGCCGGAGCAGGCCGATGACGCCTACCGCAGCTTCAAGGCCGGCCACATCATTGCCGATGACGCGCCGGTGACCGTGGCCGACGGGCTCAAGGTGCCGCTGAAGGAGAACACCTGGCATTTCGTCTCCAACTTCGTCACCGACATCTTCACCGCCTCGGAAGACGAGATCGTCGAGGCGATGAAGCTCACCTGGAAACGGATGAAAATCGTGATGGAGGCGAGCTGCGCTGTGCCGCTCGCCACCATCCTGAAGAACCCCGAGACGTTCCGCGGCAAGCGCGTGGGCGTCATCATCACCGGCGGCAATGTCGATCTCGACACGCTGCCCTGGATCAAATGACAATGGCTCAAGGGAGGGCCTGACATGAACGCACCGACGACATTCGACACGCTCGAAGTGGGCTATGACGTTCCCGCCGTGCCGGGGATGGACGAGACCGAGATCCAGACCCCGTGCCTGATCCTCGACCTCGACGCGCTGGAGCGGAACATCCGGAAGATGGGCGATTATGCGAAGGCCCACGGGATGCGCCACCGCATCCACGGCAAGATGCACAAATCCGTCGATGTGGCGAAGCTCCAGATGGAGATGGGCGGGGCCGTGGGCGTCTGCTGCCAGAAGGTGAGCGAGGCAGAGGTCTTTGCCCGCGGCGGGATTACGGACGTGCTGGTCTCGAACCAGGTCCGCGACCCTGCGAAGATCGACCGGCTGGCGCAGCTTCCGACGCTCGGCGCGCGCACGATTGTCTGTGTGGACGATATCGACAATGTGGCGGAACTTTCGGAGGCCGCGCAGAAGCACGGCACGGAGATCGAGTGCTTCATCGAGATGGATGTGGGCGCCGGGCGCTGCGGCGTGATCGGCGCCGACAAGGTGGTGGAGATCGCCAAGGCCATCGACGCCGCGCCGGGGCTGAAATTCACCGGCATCCAAGCCTATCAGGGCGCGATGCAGCACATGGACAGCTACGCCGACCGTAAGGAAAAGCTCGATATTGCCATCGCCATGGTGAAGGAGGCCGTGGACGCGCTCAAGGCCGAGGGGCTGGAGCCGGAACTGGTCTCCGGCGGCGGCACCGGCTCCTATTATTTCGAGTCCAACTCCGGGGTCTATAACGAGCTGCAATGCGGTTCCTACGCCTTCATGGACGCCGATTACGGTCGCATCCTCGACGAGAACGGCCAGCGGATCGACCGCGGCGAGTGGGAGAATGCGCTCTTCCTGCTGACCTCGGTCATGAGCCACGCGAAGGCCGACAAGGCCATCGTCGATGCCGGGCTGAAGGCGCAGTCGGTGGATAGCGGGCTGCCGGTGGTCTTTGGCCGCGATGACGTGGAATACGTCAAGTGCTCCGATGAACACGGCGTGGTGGCCGACCCGGACGGGGTGTTGGCGATCAACGAGAAGCTGCGGCTGGTGCCCGGCCATTGTGACCCGACCTGCAATGTCCATGACTGGTATGTGGGCGTCCGGGGCGGCAAGGTGGAAACGGTCTGGCCGGTCTCGGCGCGCGGAAAGGCCTATTGATGGGGCTCGATACCGGGCCCGACGCCCACAAGGTCACCATCGTTCCCGAGGCGGAGATCGCCGGGCTGATGACCCCCGAGGCGGCGTTCGACGCGGTCGAGGCGGTCTTCGGCGCCATGGCGCGGGGCGGGGCCTACAACTTCCCGGTCATCCGCGAGGCCATCGGCCATGCCGACGCGCTCTACGGGTTCAAGTCCGGCTTCGACCGGGAGAGCCTGGCGATGGGACTGAAATCCGGCGGCTACTGGCCTGGCAATGCCGAGCGCGGGCTGACCAACCATCAGTCCACCGTGGTGCTCTTCGATGCCGATACCGGGCGGGTCAGCGCTTTGGTTGGGGGGAACCTGCTGACCGCGCTTCGGACGGCGGCTGCCTCGGCGGTGTCGATCAAGCATCTGGCGCGGGAGGATGCGAAGGTGCTCGGCATGATCGGCGCCGGGCATCAATCGGCGTTCCAGATGCGGGCGGCGGCGGCGCAGCGCAGTTTCGAAAAGGTGGTGGGCTGGAACTACCACCCCGAAATGCTACCGCGTCTGGCGGAGACGGCGGAAGAGCTCGGCCTGCCCTTCGAGGCGGTATCGCTGGAAGAGATGGGCGCCCAGGCCGATGTCATCATCTCGATCACGTCGAGCTTCGCGCCGAGCCTGATGGACGCCGATGTCCGCCCCGGCACCCATCTGGCCTGCATGGGCACCGACACGACCGGTAAGCAGGAGGTGGAGGCGGCGATCCTCGGCCGCGCCACGGTGTTCACCGACGAGGTGGCGCAATCGGTGAGCCTCGGCGAGGCGCAGCACGCAGTGGCGGCGGGGCTCCTTGCCGAAGGCGCGATCACGGAGATCGGCAAGGTCATCAACGGCGACCACCCGGGCCGCGCGAGTGCCGAAGAGATCACCCTCTTCGACGGGACCGGCGTGGGTCTGCAGGACCTCGCCGTGGCGGCGGCGGTGGTGGATCTGGCGCGGGAGAAGGGCGTGGCGCAGGCGGTGGCGTTCTGAGCGGCGTACGTTTGCTCGCCGGCCGGAGCTGTCCACGACATGATCCACCGCGCATTTCCGCTTCGAGCCCTTGGCGGACATCTGGGCTACGCGGCGCGGAACAGAGGCGAAGCCGGCCGCGCATCGACGGGCCGCCCCGACGGACCGGCGATTGGGTGACGTTGGCGCGCCGCTTAGAGTTGGTTCGGATTTGCCAGGGATAAAGTGCGTAGAACACCGGCCGGATCGCCGCTCCGCGGCCCGTCGATGCGCGGCCTCCGATTGCAACATCCGAAGGTCCGCTCGGTCCCGCA
>JANQRL010000040.1 GCA_028284605.1 Paracoccaceae bacterium
CGTTTGGCCATGTGATCACTTCCAGACTGTTCAAGCCGGTTCTCTGTGAATCACACAAAACCCACATCGTGAATCCTGAATGTCGATTGAGCCTAGGGGACGGCCCGTCGACGGGCCGTGCTGACGCGCTTGCGCAAGCGCGTCCCGAAGCGCCGCCGGCGGCGCTTCAGGCAAGGCGCGTCGACGCGCCTTCCGCGCCGATCCGGTCTCGGCGCTAGGACCAAGGGCCCAAGGCTGGGCCGAACCCGGTCTAGACGCCGAAATCGTTGCAGATCAGGTCTTCCTCGCCGTCGAGCGCCTCGTAGAGCACCGTCGTGCCCGGCGCGTTGAGGAACACCGCGCGCAGGCGGTCGCCCTCCTGATAAAGCTCCCAGCATTGCGGTTCGGGCTCGAAGTCGTAGACGAAGCAGATCGCCGAACCCTCCTCATACCAGCGCCCCTCCTCGCATTGCCCGTCGAGGAAGGACCAGATGACCCGGCGCCCGGGCAGATAGCGCTCGACCCCGTAGGGGCCCGACTCGGTGGCGAAGGTGAGCGTCTTGCCTTTCGCATAAGCCTCAAACTCAGCCCCGGTCATCGGGGTGTCGGCGAGGGCCGGGGCGGCGAGAAGGAGGAGAGCGGCGAGGCGGGTCATGGGCCGAGCCTGCCAGAGCCGGGAGAGCCGTGAAACCCCGGCCGCGATCACTCCGCCGCGAGCGGGCGGGGCTCTGCCATCACCGCATCGACCCGGGGGTTCATCACCCGTTTCCAGAGCCCCGGAAAGAGCGCTAGCGTGGCCATCACCGGCAGGCTGCGGGGCAGCATCGGCATCTCGGCCTCCAGCCGCAGGGCGGGGTATCTGCGGCCCGGATGGGCGTGGTGATCGGAATGGCGCGGGGCGTTCAGCATCATGTGGCTTGTGAAGACCTGCGGCGAATTCCAGCTATGGCGGTCCGACACCGGTTCCGTCTTGCCGTCTTGCAGCTTGCGCCGCCTGAGCCCGTAATGCTGGACGTAATCGGAGAGCATGAGCTGGCTCTGCGCCATGAGCCCGAGCGCCACGACCCAGGCCGCGCCCATGGGGCCGGCCAGGACTCCGGCGATGAGAAGGATCAGCACAGCGCCGCCGATATAGGTCCCGTAGGGGTGCTGCCAGGCGGGGCGCCCTGCTCGCTCCAGCCGCGCGCTTTCGGCGGCGAAGCCCTTCACAAAGGAGCCGGCCCAGGCGCGCAGGAAGAACCGGTAGAAGCCCTCGCCGCGCCGGGCGCTGTTCGGGTCCCGATCCGTCGCGACATGGACGTGGTGGACGAGGGGGTGGGCCGAGCTGTGGTGGCCGAAGAGCAGGCTGATATAGACCCATTTTCCAAGCGCATGGAGCGTGCGGCTGCCGCGATGGATCAACTCGTGGGCGTTCGAGTTGCTCACCTGACCGAAGAACTGGGCGGTGGCAGCGAACAGCGCCGCCTTTTCGACCGTTCCGAGCCAGCTGCCGGCCAGCGCCGCCACCGCGAGCGCGAGGATGCCGAAATGGGTCAGCGCCAGGGCGACCGACACGGCATCGGCCCCGGGCAGGTCGCTTGGGCTTTCCGCTCCCGGCACCGCGGCGCGGATCACCTCATCGAGGGCCGCGGCCATCAGGGTGAGGTAGATCAGCGCGGCCCAGCCCCAGAGGCCGCCCCAAAGCGCGGCGCCCGCCAGAAGCGGCACCGGCATCAGCGATGCGGCGGCGAAGGAGGCCAGTCTCATGGGGCGGGACCTTAGCAGGACTTTGCGGCAAGGGCAGGGCGGCGGCGTGGCCGGGCACGGGGGTGTCGTTTTTGCCGTGTCTGCTGCCCGGGCGCCGCGCTAGGGTCCGCGCGATGACAGGAGAGAGTAAGATGGCCGATGGCGGCAAGGGCGTCTGGAAATCCGGGCGCGGCAAGGGGCGGCGCACGCCCAAGGGCCGCCAGCTCGATGACACCGCCTGGGGCGAGGTTCGCGCGCTGCTGGGCGACCGGCCCCGGCGGCGGGATCTCCTGATCGAGCATCTGCACCTGATCCAGGACCGCTACGGCCACCTCTCGGCGGCGCATATGCGGGCATTGGCCGAGGAGATGCGGCTGTCGATGGCCGAGATCTGGGAGGTCGCGAGCTTCTACGCCCATTTCGACCTGGTGAAGGAAGGTGAGGCGCCGCCGCCTGCCCTGACGGTCCGGGTCTGCGATTCGCTCTCCTGCGAATTGGCCGGGGCGCAGGAGCTGAAAGTGGCGCTGGAGGCGGGGCTGGACCCGGCGGAGGTGCGGGTGGTCCGGGCGCCCTGCATGGGGCGCTGCGATACCGCGCCGACCTGCGAGCTCGGGCATAGCCATGTCGACCACGCGACGGCGGAGAAGGTGATCGCCGCGATCCATGCGGGCGAAATCCATCCGGAGATCCCCGATTACCAGACCCTTGCTGAATACCGCGCGGAGGGCGGCTACCGGACGCTCGCCAGGCTGCGTGAAAGTGGCGATTGGGAGGCGGTGCAGGCCGATATCGAAGCCTCGGGCCTGCGCGGACTCGGCGGGGCGGGGTTCCCGGCCAGCAAGAAATGGGGCTTTGTCCGCGCCGCGCCGCATCCCCGCTATCTGGCGGTCAATGGCGACGAGGGCGAGCCCGGCACGTTCAAGGACCGCCACCACCTCGAACGCGAGCCGCATATGTTCCTTGAGGGCATGCTGATCGCGGCCTGGGTCGTGGAGGCGGATGTCTGCTTTGTCTATATGCGCGACGAATATCCGGCGGTGCTGAAGATCCTCGCCGATGAGATCGCGGCGCTGGAGGAGGCCGGGATCGTGGCGCCCGGCTATATCGATCTGCGGCGCGGCGCCGGGGCCTATATCTGCGGCGAAGAGAGCGCGATGATCGAGTCGATCGAGGGCAAGCGCGGGCTGCCCCGGCACCGCCCCCCTTACGTGGCCGAGGTCGGCATCTTCGACCGGCCCACGCTCGTCCACAATGTTGAGACGCTCTACTGGGTCGCGCGGGTCTGCCGGTTCGGGCCGGAGGTGCTGAACGCGATGGAGAAGAACGGGCGGGTGGGCCTGCGGAGCTATTCGGTGTCGGGCCGGGTGGCGAAACCGGGGGTCCATCTATTGCCGGCGGGCTCCACGATCACCGATATCATCGCGGCGGCGGGCGGCATGGCGGAGGGCCATGTCTTCAAGGCCTATCAGCCGGGCGGGCCGTCTTCGGGGCTGCTGCCCGCCTCGCTCGACGACGTGCCGCTCGATTTCGACACGCTCCAGCCGCACGGGTCCTTCATCGGATCGGCGGCGGTGGTGGTGCTGTCGGACAAGGACAGTGCCAAGGCGGCGGCGCTCAACATGCTGCGCTTCTTCGAGGATGAGAGCTGCGGGCAATGCACCCCCTGCCGTGTCGGCTGCGAGAAGGCGGTGAAGCTGATGCAGGCGGAGCGCTGGGATCAGGACCTCCTCGAGGAGCTCTGTGTCGCGATGGCGGATGCCTCGATCTGCGGGCTCGGCCAGGCGGCGCCGAACCCGATCCGGCTGACGATGCAGCATTTCCCGGACGAGGTGTGAGCCCGGAGGTCCTGATCGGCATCGGGGCGGCGCTGGCGCTCCTCTACTGGACGCAGGTGGGGCGGCCCAAGGCGCTCTGGCGGGCGGCGGTGAAGACCGCCTCGGTGGTGGCGCTGGTCTTTGCCGCCGTCGCTGGCGATGCGCCGACGGCGTTGGGGATCGCGCTACTGCTCTCCTCCTCCGGAGACTGGGCGCTGGCGCAGCCGGGCAGGGACCGGCTCGTCGAAGGGATGATCGCCTTCGGGATCGCGCATCTCAGCTATATCGTGTTGTTTTTAATGCATTATGACCCTGACGGTGCCGATGCGTGGCGATGGGCCGCGTTGGTGGCGCTGTTGGTGTTCGGCGCGGTGATGGCGCGGCTCCTTTGGCTGCGCGCGGGGGCATTGCGCGGCGCGGTGATGGCCTATCTCGGGGTGATTCTGTTGATGGGTCTCTTCGCGCTGGGCCTGCCTGGGGCGCTCTGGGGCGCGATGCTGGCAGCGGGGCTCTTTGTTCTGTCCGACACGCTTCTGTCCCTGGAGCTCTTTGTCCTGAGGCATGCAAGGGTCAAGCGCGCAGCGGCTTTGGCGGTCTGGCCGGTCTATTGGGGGGCGCAGGCGGGATTCGTGTGGGCCTTCCTGCCGGCGTAGCGGCGCTTTTCATGCCGCCCCGAGCGTATTAGGTGAAAAGGCCAAGACCCGGAGGCGCCATGTCCTTTTTCCGCAAGCTCCGCGACCGGCTGACCCGGTCCTCCTCGAAGCTCGACGAGGGGCTTGATGCCATTGTCGAGGAGGGGGCGGCGAGCCCGGCGCTGGCGCCGGAACCGCCGCCCGAGCCAGCACCCGTCGCCCCAGAACCGGCACCAGACCCGATCCCGGCTGCCTCGCAAGCGGCGCCTGCCCCGACCCGGGCTGCGTTGGCACCAGTCCCCGAACCGACCCCGGCTGCGCCGGAACCGGTTCGCGCCGATCCGCCGGTGGTGGCCGATATGCCGGCTACGGTTCCGCCGGAGGCGGGATCGGAGCCGCCCCCCTCCGCCGAGCCGGAGGGATCCGGGCTGCTCCGCCGGCTCATGGGGCGGAGTGGGGCCGAAGAGCCGCGCCGGGTCCTCGACGACGACATGCTTGAACAGATCGAGGAGTTGCTGATCGCCTCCGATATGGGGGTCGACACCGCGCTTCGGGTCTCCGCGAACCTCGCCGAGGGTCGGATGGGCCGGCGCGTCTCGACCACCGAGCTGAAGGAGGCTCTGGCCGCCGAGATTGCCCGGATCATGGAACCGGTCGCCCGGCCCCTGCCGCTCTACCCGACGAAACCCCAGGTGGTGCTGGTCGTCGGCGTCAACGGCTCCGGCAAGACCACCACGATCGGCAAGCTCGCGAGCCAGTTCCGCGCCGCCGGCAAGTCCGTGGTGATCGCGGCGGGCGACACGTTCCGCGCCGCGGCGGTGGAGCAGCTCCAGGTCTGGGGCGACCGCGCCGGGGTGCCGGTGATGACCGCGCCCGAGGGCTCCGACCCCGCGAGCCTCGCTTTCGATGCGATCAGCCGGGCCCAGGCCGAGGGGGCGGACCTGCTGATGATCGACACCGCCGGACGGCTCCAGAACCGCGCCGATCTGATGGAGGAACTGGCCAAGATCGTCCGGGTGATCCGAAAGAAGGACCCGGATGCGCCGCATAACACGCTCCTCGTGCTCGACGCGACGACGGGGCAGAATGCGCTCAGTCAGGTGAAGACGTTTCAGGAGTTGGCCGATGTCTCCGGTCTGGTGATGACGAAGCTCGACGGGACCGCCAAGGGCGGCGTGCTCGTGGCGCTGGCCGACAAGTTCGGATTGCCGATCCACGCCATCGGAGTGGGGGAGCAGATCGACGATCTCGATGCCTTCGACCCGGAGGAGTTTGCCGCCGCGCTGACGGGGCTCGGGGCATGAGGGGCCTGATGGCCGGTCTGTTGCTCGTGGCAGGTGCCGCGGCGGCGGAGGACATGCCACGGATGGATCGAGCGGCCTGCGATGCGGGATTTTGGGCGCTTTATGAGCGCTTCGTGCCGCATGTGCCCGGTGGCGAAAATCCCTTCACCGGACTGGCCCACACGCTGAGCCCGGAGGGATGGTGCCGGCTTACCAGTGCGATGCCGGAGCTGGCGGGGACGGGGGTCGAGACCATCGACTGGCGCGCCGCCATCGGACCGGAGGGGCTCCTGCAACGCCTCGAAATCCGGACCGACCTTGCGGGTATCCTCGATCCCCTGATCGGGCCGGGTCGCGCACAATCCCCGCAGATCGACGTGGCGGTGACCTATGACGTCGATGCAAACGCGATCGAGTTGGACCGGCTGAAGGTCGACTTCGGGATGCTCGGCGCGGTCGAGGTTACCGCAATCGTCACCGGACTCGACCTCACCACACCCGTCAGCAGCCAGCTCAGCATCGGCTCCATGCGGCTTGTCTCCGGCCGTATCGACGCCGCTCTGACCGGGCTTGTGGACCGGGCGATCCTGCCCGCGGTGATGGACAACCAGCCGCCGGGGACGGTGCAGAGTGCCATGCTCGCCGAGTTCCGGGAGGATGCCGCAGCGGCCCTTGCCGCGTTCGCGCCAGAGGTGCTCGACGCACCCTCGCGCGGGGAGATGATGGCGGCGTTCGACGCCTTGCCGCAGGCGCGGGGGCGGCTGGAGGTGGTCCTTGACGGCAGGCCGGGGATCGGCTGGCTGACCCTCTCAAGGTTCTTCGAGGGACGTCAGCGGGCGCGCTTCGGGATGGATCAGGGCTCGCGCGCACAATGGGACTTCCTGCTGAGCCAAAGCGCGATCCGGGTCGACTGGCAGCCGGAGTGATGCGCTTTCGGGGATGCGCCCCGGCCGCAAGCGCACTACATGGGCCGGCATGAGTGACGCACGCCCCATCAACCCGCTCCTGAAGCAGGTCCTTGAGCTGGGTCCCACCCTGGCCTTCTTTCTGATCTACATGCGGATCCGCGATGAGACCTTCGTGATTGGCGGTACCGAGTATTCCGGCTTCATCGTCGCGACGCTCATCTTTGTCCCGATTCTGCTCGTCGCCATGGGCATCCTGTGGGCGCTGACGCGCAAGCTCAGCCGGCTTCAGATCTTCACCGCCTTCATGGTGATCTTCTTCGGCGCGCTCACCGCCTGGTTCAACGACGAGCGGTTCTTCAAGATGAAGACCACAATCGTCTACGGCGTCTTCGCGGTGCTTCTGGGGATCGGGCTGCTCAGACGGCAGAGCTGGCTCGAATATGTGATGGGCGAGATGCTGCCGCTGACCCATGAGGGCTGGATGATGCTGACCCGGCGGCTCTGCGCGCTTTTTGCCGGGCTTGCCGTGGCCAATGAGCTGATCTGGCGGACCCAGTCGACCGATACCTGGGTGAAGCTCGAAACCTTCGCCTTTCCGGCGGTGCTTTTCGTCTTCCTTTGGGTGCAGATCATGGCGCTGCAAAAACACCTGATCGAGGATGAGGCGGAGAAGGGGTAGGGCTCAATTCGCCTTGCGCTTCGGGACGAAGGGCAGGGGGGCCACGGGCACACCGTCCTCGATCAGCTTCTTGGCCTCGTCGGGGCGCGCCTCGCCGTAGATCGACCGTTCCGGCGCCTCGCCGTCATGGATCGCCCGGGCTTCCTTGGCGAAGCTCAGGCCGACATAGTCGGAGTTCGCCTCGACCTCGCGGCGCAGCGCGGCGAGCTTGGCTTCGGTGTCGCCGGCGGGTTCGCTCAACTTCGGAGGCGCCGGGGTCGGTTCCGCCCGGGTCTGCCCCACCGCGGGGGCCATCGGCGCCTTTTCGACCTCGGTCGTACCGCATTCCAGGCATGTCAGCCGCCCCGCCGCACGCAATTCGTCGAAGGCTGAGGCGGAGGCGAACCAACTCTCAAAATCGTGCCCTGCCGTGCATCTCAGCGTGTAGCGGATCATCTCAACGCCCTGTCTTGCGAAACTCCGGGATACTTAAGCACTTGTCCGCGCCTGGCAATCTCAGACTTTCAGGGTGCGCGGGTCGAAATGCTGCACGATATGGCGCAGTTCGGGGTCGGAGAGCCGGTTCGCCGCCTTCTTCAACCCCATCCATTTGCGCCGCCGCTCGCCCGCTTCCGGCCAGTCGCTATGGGCCCGCTTCACCTTCATCGCGTAGACGACGGCGATGACCGGCAGGGCAGCGCCGTCGATGCGCTTGTCATAGGAGAAAAGGCCGAGGCTCTGCGGATGGACGCGGCCCTTCAGGCCGGCCTCCTCCCAGGCTTCCATGGCCGCCGCCTCGGCCGGGGTCTGGCCCGGCATCGGCCAGCCCTTCGGCACGATCCAGCGCCCGGTGCCGCGGCTCGTGACCAGGCAAATCTGCACCTTGTCCTTCACCACCCGGTAGGCCAACACCGCGAACTGAGTCCGGATGTCGGATTTCCGGGCGCCGGGCAGGCGCAGCGGGCGTTGCGGAGGCGGCAGGATCGTCATGGTCCTCTACTTGCGGCTGCTCGGGATCGCTTTTCGTGATCTTGTATCAAGGTTACGCGGTGCGGGATGCCGTGAAAACCGAGCGTGGGCGGTTTCCTGTGGGCAGTGTTGCCGCAGCCCATACTCTGCTGGGGAAAGGTACCGGCCGGGCTGTGGAAAACTCATCGCGTTCATTCGGATCGATCCCGGTCACCGACGGGCCGGGTCTATGAGATGGTCGATTCTGGCGGTTCTTCATGTGCCGTCCTTGCCGGCGAGCGGGGATCGAATGGGGGCGGCAGACGTCGGGCAGCCGGCAATCGCAGCTCGACGCCGCCGGGTCATCCGACCGGCTCTTTGGGCGACAGGCACGGCTGGTGCCGCCTGTCTCACAGCAGGTTCAACTCCTCCAGGGCCCTGACTTCGATGTTCAGTTCTTCCGCGGTGAATTGCCCGTCCAGCGTGACAGTGGTCGCCCCGTCAAGCAGAACCGACGTGGTGTCGGTCTCGATGTCGGTCTCGACCAGGAGTTCATGCGATCCGGTCTCCGGCGGGGGAGCGTAGATGACCAGCGCATCCTCATCGGCCGAGAAATCGGCGATATGTGCGCCGCCGCCCTCGTCGTCGAGAACCATTTCGAAGAGGTCGGCACCCGCGCCCCCGGTGGCGGTATCGTCCATGGAGAAGACCAGCCGGTCGTCGCCGTCCCCACCATCGATGGTCTCGGCCTCGCCCCGGCTCCAATCGGCGTCGGAATCCAGACGGTCGACGCTCAGCGTGTCAGCGCCGGCGCCGCCGAACACCTGGTCGTCGTCGGCACCACCGGCGATGCGATCGTCGCCGTTCCCGCCAAACACCACGTCGTCGCCGGTATTGCCTTCAAGAGAGTCGTCCCCACCGAAGCCGGACACGACGTCCTGTCCGCCCATCGCGAGAATCGAATCCGCAAGCTCCGTTCCCTCGAAAACCTCGTCATCGTTGCTGCCGATCTGCGTCGATCCGCGATCGGGGCTCATATCGCCGGGAAGGTCATCGCCCGCAGCGTCGGGCGTATCGCTGTCGCTGAACCAGTCCGAGACATCCATGGACAGGAGCAGCACCAGTCCGGCAAAGAGCCAGTTTCCCAGGACCGCCATATCGTAAGGCATCTGCGTCACCTCTCACACTCATACAAACCCAATCTAAAATAGTGGAAATTGTGTTAAATCTTTGGTGCTTCCCGCAAAGGTCGGACGGTCTTGGCGGGGCAGAACTCCGCAAGTTGGTGGATTTCTTCAGTGGGGGCATTCCGGGTCGGGCCGTCCGGCGGCACCGTTTCGGCCCTCCCTCCGGCTTCGCAGCCGCAGCTTCTCGGGACGGCACAGATCGCACCTGACCCATTTGACAAAGCCGCCGACACCTGCGACGTCAGGCGAAGAGCCAGGGGCGCCGAAAGGCTGAGACGTACCCTTTGAACCTGAACCAGATAATGCTGGCGGAGGGAGGCAGACAGAGCGGTCGATAGCCTGTCGTGTCTTTCTGCGCCGATGCGGGAAAGACGACATGACCCCCAACGCTGCCTTTGCCGAGCTGCACGAACGCGGCCCCCTCGTCCACTGCATCACGAATTACGTGGCGATGAACATCGCCGCGAATGTCGTGCTCGCGGCCGGCGCGTCGCCGGCGATGATCCATGCGTCCGAGGAGGTCGTGGATTTCGTTCCCCTGGCCGGGGCGCTCACGGTGAATATCGGCACGGTGGATGCCGGCTGGGCCAAGGCGATGCTGGAGGCGGCCGGGGCGGCACGGGAGGCGAATGTGCCTTGGGTTTTTGACCCGGTGGCGCATTTCGCGACCCCCTACCGGTCCGAGGTCGCGCGGCTCCTGATGGCGCAGAGGCCGAATATCGTGCGCGGAAACGCTTCGGAGATTCTCGCGCTGGCCGGGCGCGGTGGCGCCGGCAAGGGGGTCGATAGCGGCGATGGCGTGAACGCGGCCGAGGCGGCCGCCATGGACCTGGCCCGGGAAGCGGGCGCCGTCCTTGCGGTGACCGGCGCGCGGGATTTCGTCACCGACGGCACCCACAGGATCGACGTCGTGGGGGGGGCGGAGATCATGCCGAAAGTGACCGCCCTGGGCTGCGCGCTGACCGCGCTGACCGGCGGGTTCGCGGCAATCTGTGCGCCGCTCGACGCCGCGGTGGCCGCGCTGACGCTATTTGCCGAGGCAGGCGCACGCGCCGCGCCGGAGGCCGAAGGGCCCGGCAGCTTTGCGGTGCGGTTTCTCGACGAGTTGCACCGCCTGCGGCCCGGCGATCTGGACGAAAGCCGCGCGACATGGCGCTGAGGGCGGATCGTCTGCGGCTCTATCTGGTGACCGATAGCGGCCTGTGCGCGGAACAGGGCGTCGCGGATACGGTCGCGGCGGCGCTTCAGGGCGGTGTGAGCTTCGTGCAGTTGCGCGACAAGACGGCCTCCACCCGGGCCCGGGTCGAACTGGCCACGGCACTCAAGGCCGTCCTGGCGGACAGCGGCGTGCCGCTTGTCGTGAACGACGATGTCGAGGCCGCCGTCGCGGCCGGCGCCGATGGCGTGCATCTGGGCCAGCAGGACATGTCTCCGGCGGAGGCGCGGGCGCGACTCGGGCCCGACCGGATCGTCGGCCTGTCCTGCGAGAGCGCGAACCAGGTGCGCGCCGCCGATCCTGCGACGGTCGATTATCTCGGCATCGGTGCGGTCTTTCCGACGCCGACGAAAGCGGATCACAATCCGGCAATCGGGTTCGACGGGCTGGCGCGGCTCTGCGCGCTGTCGCCCCTGCCGACGGTGGCGATCGGCGGCCTGAAGGCCGAACATGCGGCGGAGGTCCTGGCCGCCGGCGCCGACGGGCTCGCCGTCGTCTCCGCCATCTGCGGCCAGCCCGATCCCGAAGCGGCGGCGCGGGCATTCTTTTCGACGAAGGGAGGGCGAGGATGATCCCGAATGTGCTCTCCATCGCAGGCTCCGACCCGTCCGGCGGCGCCGGCATTCAGGCCGATATCAAGGCGATCTCGGCCAATGGCGCCTATGCGATGGCGGTCCTGACGGCGCTGACCGCCCAGAACACAAGGGGCGTGACCGGGATCGAGCTTGTCCCGCCTTCCTTCGTGACCGCGCAGATCAAGGCCGTCTTCGCCGATCCGCGCGTCGATGCCGTCAAGATCGGGATGGTCGCCACGGGCCCGATCGCCGGTGCGGTGGCCGAGGCCCTGGCTGGCCGGGGGGCGGTGCCGATCGTCCTCGATCCGGTGATGATCGCGAAGGGCGGCGCTACGCTGCTGCCGGAGGAGGCCGTCTCGGCCCTGCGCGCGCGTCTGCTGCCACTCGCCTCCATCGTCACGCCGAACCTGCCCGAGGCGGCGCATCTGCTCGGCCGGCCCGTCGCCACCACCCGCGACGAGATGGCCGAGCAGGCCCGGGCCCTGACGGAACTCGGCCCGCGCGCCGCCCTCGTGAAGGGCGGGCATCTGGCGGGCGGCGACAGCCCGGACGTGCTCTTCGCCGGGGGCCGGCTGCACTGGTTCGAGGCCCCCCGGATCGTCACCGCGAACACCCATGGCACCGGCTGTACCCTCTCCGCCGCCCTGGCCGCCCGGATCGCCCGGGGCGCGCCGGTCGAGGCGGCGGTGGACGCGGCCAAGCGCTACCTCTCCGCCGCGATCGCCCGGGCCGGGGACCTGAGCGCCGGCCAGGGCCACGGTCCGGTCCACCATTTCGCAGATCTCTGGAAGGATATCCAATGAGCAAGACCCTCGACGAACAGATCGTCCTCGTCACCGGCGCCGGCCGCGGCCTCGGTGCCGCCATCGCCCGCGCCTTCGCCCGGGAAGGCGCCCGGGTCGCGGTCAACTACCGCCGGAGCCGGGACGCCGCCACGGGGCTCGCCGGGGAACTGGGCGACCGCGCCATGGCGGTCCAGGGCGATGTCCGCGACGCCGCCAGCGTGACCGCGATGGTCGCGGCGGTCGAGGCCGAGCTGGGCCCGCTCACCACCCTGGTCCACAACGCCTTGGCCGATTACAGCTTCAACGGCGATGCGCGCGACGATCTGGCGGCCCTGTCGCCGGCCGCCGTTCTGGACCAGCACGACACCGCGGTGCTCGGCGCGCTGAACCTGATCCAGGCGGCATTGCCGGGCATGGAGGCGCGCGGCTTCGGCCGCATCGTCACCATCGGGAGCAATCTGGTGCAGAATCCGGTGGTGCCCTATCACGACTACACCTCGGCCAAGGCGGCGCTCCTGGCGCTGACCCGCACTGCGGCGGCGGAACTGGGCCCGAAGGGGATCACCGTGAACATGGTGTCGGGCGGGCTGCTGCGGACCACCGATGCCAGCGCCGCCACGCCGGAGGCGGTCTTCGACCTGATCGCCCAGAGCACACCCCTGCGGACGGTGACGACACCGGAGGAGGCGGCCGACGCGGTGCTGTTCTTCGCCAGCCCCTGGGCACGGGCTGTGACCGGCCAGAACCTGATCGTCGATGGTGGGCTGGTTTTCGGCTGATGGCGGGCCGCCCGACTTGATCGTCTCTGCGGCGACACTGTCCGACGCTGGTCCGCCCGCGACGACATGGCGGCGATCCGGGCTCCCGGCGAACCGGAGCAGGACAAGCCGGACCGTCCGGCGGCCCGCCACAAGCGCTTCACGTGTTGTGTAAGATCCCGATTTCTTCTCGGTCTTGCTTGGAGGCGAGTACCGGAATCGAACCGGTGTACACGGATTTGCAATCCGCTGCGTAACCACTCCGCCAACTCGCCGGACGCCGGCCCCTGTTAGACCAGCGCCGGTCCCCGCGCAAGCGGCCCCGGCGCGCGATGCGGCCAGATCGACCGTTGCCGCTCACCGGGCCTTGTGGCATGACCGGACGAGTAAACTGAACGAAAGAGTCTATTCCGGTGCCAGATTATGCAGAGCGCCGCACGGTGATGGTGGACACCCAGGTCCGCCCGTCGGATGTGACCAAGTTTCCGATCATCGATGCGATGCTTGGGGTCCCCCGCGAGCTTTTCGTTCCCGAGGAGCGGCGCGAGGCGGCCTATATCGGCGAGAACGTCCCCCTCGGCCCGGACCGGGTGGTGCTGGAGCCGAGGACGCTGGCCAAAATGCTCGATGCCTGCGAGATCACGCCCGGCGAGGTGGCGCTCGATATCGGATGCGGGCTCGGCTATTCGACCGCCGTCATCGCAGCGATGGCGTCCTTCGTCGTCGGCGTCGAGGACGATGCCGCCCGTGCCGCCGATGCTCAGGCGACGCTCTCGGAACTGTCCATCGACAATGCCGCCGTCATCGAGGGGCCGCTGACCGAGGGCGCCGCGAAGTCCGGTCCCTATGACGCGATCCTGATCCAGGGCGCGGTGGAGGAGGTTCCGGACACCCTGATCGACCAGCTCCGCGAGGGCGGCCGTATCGCCTGCCTCTTCGCAGAGGGCGTGCTCGGCGTGGTGCGGATCGGGCTGAAGGTCGACGGCGCGGTGACCTGGCGCTTTGCTTTCAATGCCGGCGCGCCGGTGCTGCCCGGCTTCGAGCGCCGGGCGGCGTTCACGTTCTGATATCGGATGCTGGAGAAAGGGACCCGCTCATGAGCTTGCGCCGCATCGCCACCGGCCTCGCGCTCGCGCTGGCCATCGCCGTTCCGACCCACCGCGCGGCGGCGGAGACGCTTGGCTCGGCCCTGGCCGGGGCCTACGAGCATGCCGGGCTCCTGGAGCAGAATCGCGCGCTTCTGCGCGCCGCGGACGAGGATGTCGCCCAGGCGGTCTCCCTGTTGCAGCCGGTGGTGAACTGGACCGCGTCGGCGACCGTCGGCTATCCCAATGCGTTCGGCGAGCGGTTCACCTCCTATAATGCCGGTTTGGTCGTGGAATTGCTGCTCTGGGACGGCGGCGCGACCCGGCTTGCCGTCGATGCGCAGAAGGAGGCCGTACTGGCGATCCGCAACGACCTCATCGAGGTCGAGCAGCAGGTCCTGTTTCGCGCCGTCGAAGCCTATATGAATGTCCGTCGCGATTCCGCTTTCCTCGATCTGCGGCGCAATAACGTCCGGGTCATCACTCAGGAGCTTCGGGCCGCGCGCGACCGGTTCGAGGTCGGCGAGATCACCCGCACCGACGTCTCGCTGGCCGAGGCGCAGCTTGCCGCGGCGCAGAGCTTCTTGGCCGCCGCCGAGGGCAGTCTGGCCCGGTCGGTGGCCGAATACGAGGCCGCCGTGGGCCGCCCGCCGGGGAGCCTGCAACCGGTCAGCCCGGCGCCGCTTGTCCGGTCGCTTGAGGATGCCGTTGCCTTTGCCCGGCGCAATCATCCCCAGATCCTGTCCGCCCAGCACAACATCGCGGTGGCGGAGATCAATGTCGCCCGGGCCGAGGCCTCGCTGCGGCCGCGGGTGACCGGCTCGGCCCAGTTCGGCCTCGATGAGGACTTCGAGGATTCGGCCTCGCTCGGTCTCCAGGCCCAGGGCCCGATCATCCAGGGCGGCCGGCTCTCGAGCCAGATCCGTCAGGCCATGGCGCGCCGGGATGCGACCCGGGCCGGGCTCCATGTGGTGCTGCACGGGATCGAGCAGAACGTGACCGTCGCCTATGCCAATCTCGCCGTGGCCCGGGCCAGTCTGGCCTCGCTCCAGCAGCAGGTCCGCGCCCAGCAGACCGCGTTTCGCGGGGTTCGGGAGGAGGCTACCCTTGGGGCCCGGACCACGCTCGACGTGCTGAATGCCGAGCAGGATCTGCTCGACGCGCGGGCCAATCTCGTTTCGGCCCAGGTCGACGAGGTGATTGCGAGCTACGGTGTCTTGTTCGCCCTCGGGCTGCTGACCGCCGAGCATCTGAACCTCGGCGTGCAGATCTACGACCCGGCCGCCTACTACAATCTGGTGAAGGATTCGCCGCCGATCCGGTCGGATCAGGGCCGTGCGCTGGACCGGGTTCTGCGCGCGATCGGTGATTGAGGCGCAACGCGCGGCGGCGAATTCCGTCGCATCCTTCCTATCTGTTGTGAGCGGCCCCGGCTGCGGCTAGACTGCCGGGCGAGGCGACAGAAGAATTTCCGCAGGTAGACCCCATGTCCGATCCGGTCCCCAACGTCGATATCGAGGACGTACTGTCGTCGATCCGCAAGCTCGTGTCCCAGGACGGGCGTGGAGAGGGCAAGCCCGTCGAGACGGCGGAGGAGAGCGGACCGGACCGGTTGGTGCTGACGCCTGCCCATCGTGTGATCGAACGGCCGGAGGACGCGTCCGAGACAGCCGAGACAGCCGGGACAGTCGCCGGACCGAGCGCGGGGCCGGACGCCATCGCGCCGGCAGACATCGGATCTGACGATGCAGCGGAGCCAGAGGCGACGCCGATGCCGACAGATGCAGCGGCCGCGCCCGAGACAGAGCCGGCTTCCGACGTCTCGCTGGCGGGTCGGTCGGAGGTGCCGGCATCGACCGGGCTGATGGCGGCGATTGCCGAACTCGAAGCCGCGGTGGACGAGACGGGGGGCGAGTGGGAGCCCGATGGCAGCGAGACTGTGACGGAGATCGATTGGGAGGCGGTGGGGGACCCCGCGCTGTCCTCGCGCGGGCCGGCCGAGATGCCGGTGGTGACCCAGAGAATCGCTGAGCCGGCGGCCTCCGATGAGACCGGGCCGGAGCCGGACGAGGTCGCGACCGCGGGACCCGACCCGGCGGCCGTGGACGCAGACTCGACCTTGGACACCGGCTCGGCCCCGGGCCCCGTTGCCGCGCTGGCAGGGGATGCCGACCCGCCGCCGGCCGCGCCCGCGGAGCCTCTGGACGGCGCGGCGATGGAGGTCTCCGAGACGTTGGTCGTTGCGCCGGACGAGGCGGAGGAGGGGTCTGACGAGGTGGCTGTGGTCATCGGGGGGGCGCATGGCTCTGTCGGAGACGCGGTGAATGCACCCGACTTGGTCGCCGTGGCCCCGGACGACGCGGCCGGTCTGACGGATCCGGCTGCACAGGTGCCCGACCATACCCCAGACGCGGCGGAGCTGCCGTCGCACGGTGATGAGAGGATCGCCGAAGAGCCGGCATTCGAAGACGGCGCCGATCTTGACGACGATTTCGATGCCTATCTTCAGCCGAATCTCGGCCTCGACGAGGACGTCCTGCGCGAACTCGTGGCCGAGATCGTCCGGCGCGAGCTTCAGGGGACGCTCGGCGAGCGGATCACCCGCAATGTCCGCAAGCTCGTGCGGCGCGAGATCTATCGCATCCTCGCCAGCGAGGACTTCGACTGATCGATGTGCCGGCTCGGCCCGTGACCAGACCGTCCCGGCTTGCCCGGATGGATGGCATGCGGGGGGCGGGACGGAGGCCGGAGAGATGAACACGCCGGCCCATCTGATCTTCGGCCTGGCCGCATTCGGCCGGCCGGGCGCGCGGGCGGTCACGGCGGGAGCCTTTGCCGGGGCGTTGATCCCCGACCTCTCGCTTTACCTGATGGCGGGGACCCATCTGCTGATCCTCGGCACCGACCCTCAGGTCGTGTTCGGTCAGCTCTATTTCTCCGATGCCTGGCAGCAGGTGTTTAAGATCGACAACTCGATCCCGCTTTGGTCCCTCGGGCTTGCCGTGGCGCTCTGGGTCCGGTCGCGCTGGGCGATGGCGCTCTGTGCCGCGGCACTGCTGCACCTGATCCTCGATCTCGGCCTGCACCACGACGATGGCCGCCCGCATTTCTGGCCGTTCACGAGCTGGGTGTTCTCGAGCCCGGTCAGCTATTGGGATGTCGCCCATTACGGCCGGCCCGTGGGCCTTCTGGAGATCGGCGTGTCGCTCATCCTCTGCGTGGTGCTCTGGCGGCGATTCAAGGACCTGTGGATGCGGGGGCTGATCGTGGTTCTGGCGCTGGCCGAGGCGGTGCCGGGCCTGTTCTGGGCTTTCGTCTTCTCCACCGCTTGAGTGGCCAAGAAAAACGCCGCCCCGGGAGGCGGCGTTCGAGATGTCTTCGGATGGCAGCGCTCAGGCGGCGCGGGCAGCCTCCGCCCCGGCCAGTTCGGCGGCCTGGCGGCGCTCGCTCTCCTCGCGGGACAGCGCCACGGAGGTCCGCACCCCCTTGGCCACGAAGTCCATCAGCCCGGTGACCACACGCTCGTTCGGGTCGATCCCGGCGCAGGACAGCACCTCGCGGCCGTCGCGGGAGCGCGCCCAGCGGGCGATCTGCTCCGGACCGTTGCCGTACTTCTTGTCGTCGGCGATCGCGTCGTCGAGCGCGGCCAGCACAACGGCGGCAAACAGCTTGCGAGAGCGGTTGCCCTGTTCGTTGTTATAGGCGGTGCCGTCCACGAAATCTCTCATGTAGCGTCCTTCTTTGTTTTTTGCTCTTGTTCTTGTTGTCGCTCTTGCGGTCAGTGGCTCCCGAGCGTAGGGCGTGCAGGCGAATATGCCGGTTTTAACCCGATTCGGGGCGGCTCTTTCGGAATGTCAGACATGCGCAAATTGCATAGCTCTGTTTCCGACGCGCCCGCATATAGCTGACTTGCCCGCCGGAAGCCCCCCAGATATAGGGGCCTGCAACGGTTCATCAACTTTTTGCCACAATTTCGACACGAAAGCGGTCATGCCCAAGATCAACGGTAACGAAATCCGCCCCGGAAATGTCCTGGAGCATAATGGCGGCCTCTGGGCCGCGGTGAAGGTCGACCATGTGAAGCCGGGCAAGGGTGGCGCCTTCGCGCAGGTGGAACTGCGCAATCTGCGAAATGGTTCAAAGCTAAACGAACGCTTCCGCTCCGCCGACAAGGTGGAACGGGTGCGGCTCGAACAGAAGGACCAGCAGTTCCTTTATGAGAGCGACGGGATGCTGGTCTTCATGGATAGCGAGACCTTCGACCAGATCGAGTTGCCGGTCGAGATCCTCGGCGAGCGGCGGCCGTTCCTGCAGGACGGAATGACGGTCCAGATCGAGTATTACGAGGCCGAGGCGCTCAATGCGACGCTGCCGCAGAAGGTGACCTGCAAGGTCGTGGAGACTGAGCCGGTGGTGAAGGGGCAGACCGCGGCGAACAGTTTCAAGCCGGCGCTGCTCGACAACGGCGTGCGGGTCATGGTGCCGCCCTTCGTGGGCTCTGACGAGGACATCGTCGTCAATACCGAAACGATGGAATATTCCGAACGCGCCTGAAACTTGGCGGGGTCAGGCTTTTGAAAAAGCCTGACAAATCGCTTCGAAGCGATTTGGCCCGGGCGGCACCGGAACGCGTCCCATCTCAGTCGATCCGCGTGAGTCGCGCCGCGCCGGCTGCCATCTCGCCTTGCGCCCTGTCGAAGCGCAGATAGGCCAGACCTTCCCCGCCCGCCACCGTGTGCAGAACGCCTGCCGCACGGCTCTCGGCGGTGATATCGGTGCCGGGCTCCGCCGTGCCCTCGATCCGAACCCGGGCGAGGCCCTTGCGCAGCTCCGTCTTGTGCTTCATCCGGGCGACGATTTCCTGACCGACGAAGCAGCCCTTGCGGGTATCGACCCCGTTCAGCCGCTCGAACGCCATTTCGAGAATATAGCTGTCGGGCGTCAATTCGATCCCGGCCTCCGGCACCCCGAGCGCCACCCGCAACGCGTCCCAATCGGTGCCGTCATCGCCGGATTCCGCCCCGTAGAGCCGCCAGCCGAGGCCCGGATCGCGGGGATCCGGCCAGGCGCCGTCGGGCACCGGCCCGGTGCCGCGCGAGAGGTTCAGGTCGGTCTCGGCGATCTCCACATCCGCGCGCAACCGATAGAGCGTCAGTTTCTGAAACAGCACCGGCGCATGGGAGCGGGCGACATCCAGAAGCAGCCGGTCTGCCTCGGCCAGGAGGAAGAAATCGGCAATGAACTTGCCTTGGGGCGTGAGCAGCGCCGCGTAGTGCAGGCCGTCGCCCTCTTCCGGGACTGAATTGGTGATCAGCCCGTCGAGAAAGCCCACCCGGTCGCTGCCGCTGAGCACGAGGATCGTCCTGTCGGTCATGGCGGGTCTCCTTCTCCCTCCGATATAGGGCTGCGATCGCGGAACTGCATCGCATAAAGATCGGCGTAGAGACCGCCCCGGGCGATCAGATCGTCATGGGGGCCTTCATCGACCACCCGGCCGCGATCCATCACCACGATCCGGTCGGCATTGCGCACGGTGGAAAGCCGGTGCGCGATCACCAGGGTCGTGCGCCCTTCCGCCAGCCGGTCGAGGGCGTCCTGCACGATGGCCTCGGACCGGGTGTCGAGCGCGCTCGTCGCCTCGTCGAGCAACAGCACCGCGGTGTCGCGCAGGAGTGCCCGGGCGATGGCGATCCGCTGGCGCTGGCCGCCAGAGAGGTTCGAGCCGCGCGGCCCCGCGGGGCTGTCGAGCCCCGCGGGAAGCCGGGGCAGGAAATCGGCGACATGCGCCGCCGTCAGAACCTCGTCGAGATCCGCCGCGCGACCTCCTCCGGCAAGCAGGATGTTCTCGCGCAGGCTCTCGTCGAACAGAGCGGCGTCCTGCGTGACCACCGAAAACAGCCCCCGGAGGTCGGCGAGCGCCATGGCCCCGACCGGCACCCCGCCAATGGCGATCTTCCCCGATTGCGGCTCCACCAGGCGGGTCAGCAGATTGAAGACCGTGCTCTTGCCGGCCCCCGAGGCGCCGACCAGCGCCGTCGTCTCGCCGGGCCGGGCGGTGAAACTCGCCCCGCTCAGCGCCGGCAGATCGCCATAGGACAGATGGACGTCGCGGAACACGATCTCAGGCGCGCCAACGGGCGGTGCCGCCGGGCGCGCCGCCTCGCGCAATGTCGGGTGTTCGGCGAAGAGGGCGAAGAGGCGCTCGACGCTCGCCGCCGCGGCCTGCCAGAGCCCGGCGATGTTGCCGAGCCGGCGCAGCGGCTCGAAGGTCAGGAGCATCGCCGAGAAGAAGGTCATGAATTCGCCCACACTCTTGTCCCCGCCGGCGATCTCCGCTGCGCCGAAGATCAGCACGGCGACAAACCCGATCCCGGCCATGATGTCGATCAGCGCCGGGATCGTGGCCTGGCCCAAGGCGGCGTTGACCTCGGCCTGCACCCGGGTTTCGGTCAGCGCGTCGTAGCGACGCGACTGATACTCTTCGAGCCCGTTGAGCTTCACCGGGGCGATGCCGTGAAACACCTCGTCGAGCCGGGTCGACATCGCCGCCGCCGCCTCGCGTGCGGTCCGCGCCCGGCCCCGCACGAAGCCCTGGGCGGCGAGCGCCGGCAGCATCAGCGCGGGCAGACCAATCATGGCGATCAGGGTCCAGCGCCAATCGACCGAAAGGGCGACGGCGAAGAGCGCCACCACCGCCACCGCGTCGCGACCGAGACCGAGAACGATCCCGGTCCAGACCTGGTTGATCGCGCCGACATCGCCCTGCACGCGCTCGATCAGCGTGCCCGGCGGATGGCGCTGGTGGAACGCCATGTCGAGCGTCATCAGATGGCGCAACAGGTCGGCCCGGAGCTGCCCCGCGACCCGCTGCGATACCCGGGTTAGGATCACGCGCTGGATCACGGAGGTCACCGCGCGGGTCAGGAATATTGCCGCGATCGCGGTCCCGACCCAGGCCAGCGCACCGGGTTCGCCGGCGATGAATACCCGATCGAACATCGGCCCGATGATCCAGCTCACCGCGGCGAGCATCGAGCCTTCGATGGCCATGAAGACCACGGCGATGCCGAGCCAGAGCTTGTGACGACCCAGATAATCGCGCCAGAGCCAGCCGAAGAGCGCGCCGCTGCGGGTCTCGGGCGCCGACGAGGCACGCCCGCTTTGCTCTGCGATGTCGGGAGTGCTCATCTTCGGCGGCCGGGATCCTCTCGGGTTGTCCGGAGATAGGCGCAAAGCCCGGCCCCCGGCAAGCGCCGGGCCCGGATTGACGCCGCCGGACCCCGCGTTAGTGTCGCGCGTCGCGTTCCCCCACTGCCGGAGGCACAAGCCGATGCCGCTCTCCCATGGCCGCCCCTATCTCGCCATTCCCGGGCCGTCGGTGATGCCCGACCGTGTGCTGCGCGCCATGCACCGGGCGGCGCCGAACATCTATACCGGCGAGCTGGTGGAGCTGACCCACGGTCTCATCCCCGATCTCAAGGCCATCGCCCGCACCGACGGCAAGGTCGCCATCTATATCGCCAACGGCCACGGTGCCTGGGAGGCGGCGCTCGCCAATGTGCTGAGCCCCGGCGACACGATCCTCGCCCTTGCCACCGGCCGGTTCGGCCATGGCTGGGCGGAGATGGCCGCCGGGCTGGGGGTCGAGGTCGAGGTGATGGATTTCGGCGAGACGGCGCCCAACGATCTCGCCGCCGTCGAGGCGCGGCTGAAGGCCGATTCCGAGGGCCGGATCAAGGCGGTGACTTCGGTCCATGTCGACACCTCCACCGGCATTCTGAACGACATCGCGGGGCTCAGGACCGCGCTCGATCGGGCCGGCCACGGGGCGCTCCTGATGGCCGATTGCATCGCCTCGCTGGCCTGCGACCGGTTCGAGATGGATGCCTGGGGCGTCGACGTGATGGTGGCGGCGAGCCAGAAGGGACTGATGACGCCGCCCGGCCTGGGCTTCGTCTTCTTCAACGACCGTGCCGCCGCGGCCCGGCAGACCGCAGGCTGCGTGACCCGGCACTGGGACTGGACCGACCGCAGCGCGCCGGAACTCTACTATCAGTTCTTCAACGGGACCGCCCCGACCCACCATCTCTATGGGCTGCGCGAAGCCCTCGACATGATCGGCGAAGAGGGGATCGAGGCGGTCTGGGCCCGGCACGACGCGCTCGCGCGGGCAATCTGGGCGGCGGTGGCGGCCTGGGGGCAGGGTGGGGCGATGCGGCTCAACGTGGCCGAGGCCGCGTCCCGCAGCCGGGCGATCACATCGGTGGAACTGAGCGATCCCGATGGCGAGCGGCTGCGCGCCTGGTGCGAGGAGAAGGCGGGCGTGACGCTTGGCATCGGGCTCGGCCGGACCCCGCCCGACGCGTTCTTCCGCATCGGCCATATGGGTCATGTCAACGCCCATATGGTGCTCGGTGTGCTTGGCGTTATGGATGCTGGGCTGAAGGCGCTCGGCATCCCCCATGGGTCCGGCGCGGTCGAGGCGGCGGCGCGGGTGGTGGCCGACGCGGCGGCTTAGGGCCCGTTGAACCCCGCTGTGATCGCCGCGGGATCGTAGCGCGTCGCGAGCCAGTCCCGCAGGCCGATCCCCTCCGCCTCCCCGGTCTCCGCATAGGCATCGAGCAAGGCGTCGAGGATGCCGGTGCTGGAGCGCCGGAAATGCAGGTAGCGCGGCGAGAGCTGGCGCGTCGCCTCGGCCACGCTCCGGCCCATCTGGTCGATCAGGTAGAACGCCGCCCCGAGCCCGGTCCGGTCGGCGCCGGATTTGCAATGCATGAGAAACGGCCGCTCCACCTCCCCGAACAGATCGAGGAGCTGGAGATAGGTCGCGGCCGGGGCCAGGGCCCGCGCCGACATCGGGACGACGCGGGTCCCCAAACCAAGTTCGGCGCAGGCTTCGCGATGAAATGCCATCACCGCGGCATCTGCGGCGCCCCGCAATGTCACCACCTCGCGGATGCCGATCGCCTTGTACCGGGCCAGCCGCCGCGGGTTCGGCTGGTTCGACCGGTAGACGCCCGGGGCGACCTCGTCGAAATTGTGCCAGAAGGTCCGCAGGAAGGCGTGATCGATGAGCTGCACCGACCACCAGGCCCGGCGCCGGCCCGCCGGTGTCGACAGGTCCGCGCCCAGCCGCTCCTTGATCCGTCTTTCGAGCCCCGGCCGCTTCTGCCGGGCCGGGGGGTCCACCGTCATGGAAATGTCCTTGCCGTGAGGCGGTCAGATAGTCGCCGGGTCCGCGCTTGGCAAGCGGTCCGCCGCGTCGCCCTTCAGGCGGTCCGATGGCCGAACTGGCGGATCAGCCGGTCGACCCCCCAGGCGACGAGGAGCGCCCAGAGGAACCCCAGGCTCGCCCAAACCACCGTCAGCGCAAGAAAGAGCGCGACCCCGCCGCTCACCAGGAACGCATCGGTGTAGTTCTCGACCCGCTTGGGATAGCGCCGGTAGGACATCCACGCCTCTCGCTCGTCTCGGGCAGAGCCTAGCACCGGAGGCTCAAAAATCACCTAAAGCCTGCGTGCGCGGGCCAGGGCGCCGGGCAGGACCCGGGCCAGATGGTCGAGATCGGCCCCGGTGCCGCAGGTGATGCGGATCGCGCGGTCCTGGGGCGCGACGAAGGGCATCCGCACGAAGACGCCGTCTTCGGCCAGTTCCCGGACCAGCGCCCGGGCCAGCGCCCCGTCCGCCCCGCAATCCACGGCGACGAAGTTGGTGGCCGAGGGCAGGGCGGCCAGCCCGTTGGCCTCCGCGATCCCGGCGATCCTGGTGCGGGCGGCGGCGGTCTCGGCCCGGACATGGACGAGCCAGTCCCGGTCGGCGAGCGCCGCGAGCGCCCCGGCCTGGGAGATGCGGCCGATCCCGAAATGGTCGCGGACCTTGTGGAAGGCCGCGATCATGCCCGTATCCCCGATCGCATAGCCGACCCGCGCCCCGGCCATCCCGTAGGCCTTCGAAAAGGTGCGCATCCTTATGACCCGCCGGTCGGTGGGGTCGAGCGGCGGCGCGGTGCCGTCCGGGGCAAATTCAAGATAGGCTTCGTCGATCACCAGAAGCGCGCCGTCGGGCACGTTGTCGATCATCTGCTGGATCGTCGCCGCGTCGTGCCAGGTCCCCATCGGATTGTCGGGGTTCGAGAGATAGATGAGCCGCGCGCCGACCTCGCGCGCCTTCACGATGAGTCGCTCGGGGTCTTCGTGATCTCCGGTGAACGGGACCTCGTGCAGCACCCCGCCATAGCCGGCGACATGGTAGTTGAAGGTCGGATAGGCGCCCTTCGACGTGACGACCGGCGTGCCTTGGGTCACGGTCAGCCGCACCAGCGAGTTCAAGAGCCCGTCGATGCCGGAGCCGATCAGGATGTTCTGCATCGGCACGCCGAGATGGTCCGAAAGCGCCGCGCGCAAATCGTGGCTCTGGCTGTCGCCGTATTGCCAGACCTCCTTGGCGGCCTGCGCCATGGCCTCGATGGCCTTGGGCGAGGGACCGAAGACCGATTCGTTGGCGCCGAGCCGCGCGACAAATCCCCGGCCCATCGCGCGCTCCTGCGCCTCCGGCCCGACGAAGGGCACCGTGGCGGGCAGGGCGTTGGCGTGGGGCGTCAGGCGTGGGTCGTCGGCCATGGCTCAGTCGAGTTCCGCAAGACGGGCCAGCGCGGCGGTGAGCTGGCCGATCTCCTCCTCGCGGCGGGCGAGGTTCTCGCGCGCTTCCTCGACGACCTCCTCGGGGGCGCTTTCGATGAATTTCGGGTTGCCGAGGCGCCCGCGCAGACCGCCGGCCTCCCTTTCGAGCTTCGCGAGGGCCTTGGTCAGACGCGCCTTCTCCGCCTCCACGTCGATGATGTCGGCGAGCGGCAGGGCGAAACTGGCGCCGTGGGTGGCGACGGTCAGCGCGCCTTTCGGGGCCTCGGCGGCCTCTTCGAGGCTCTCGACCCGGGCCAGCCGTTTGATCAGCGCCTCGTTATTCGCCCAGGCGGCCCGGGCGGCGGCGTCGGCCTCGGTCCGGACCAGCGGCACGTAGAGCCCGACGGGGACATTCATCTGCGCCCGGGCCGAGCGGATGCCCTCGATCAGGCTGATCGCCCAGCGCATCTCCGCCTCGGCGGCCCCATCGACCAGATCGGCGGCGGCGTAGCCCGGCCAGTCGGCATGGACGAGCATCTTGTCGCGGCGTCCGAGCGTGCCCCAGAGCTCTTCGGTGATGAAGGGCATGAACGGGTGCAAGAGGATCAGGCATTGGTCGAGGACCCAGGCCATGGCCGCTTGCGTCTCCGCCCGTTCCGCCTCGGTCCCGTCCATCAGGAGCGGCTTGGAGAACTCCACATACCAGTCGCAGACCACGCCCCAGACAAAGGCGTAGAGTGCGTTGGCGGCGTCGTTGAACCGGTAGGCGGCCAGCGCCGCGTCGACCTCTTCGCGGATGCGGGCGGTCTCTCCCAGAATCCATTTGTTGACCGCGGCGGTCGGATTGGCCGGGATTCCGGCGCCGGATGTGTGGGCCTCGAACACGCCGTTCATCTCGGCGAAGCGGCAGGCATTCCAGAGCTTGGTGCCGAAGTTGCGGTAGCCGGCGATGCGCTGGGTCGACAGCCGCAGGTCGCGGCCCATTGCGGCCATGGCGGTGAGCGTGAAGCGCACCGCGTCGGCGCCGAACTCGTCGATCAGTTCCAGGGGGTCGAGGACGTTGCCGAGCGATTTCGACATCTTCTGGTTCTTCTCGTCGCGGACCAGGGCGTGGACATAGACGGTGGAGAACGGCTTCTGACCGGTGACGGCGTATTGCATCATCATCATCCGGGCGACCCAGAAGAAGATGATGTCGAACCCGGTGATCAGGACATCGGTGGGGAAGTACCTCTTCAGCTCCTCCGTATCCTTGGGCCAGCCGAGGGTGCCGAGGGGCCAGAGACCGGAGGAGAACCAGGTGTCGAGGACATCCGGGTCGCGCCAGAGCGGATAGACCAGATCGGTGGGGTTCTGGGACAGGTTGTAGGCGGCGAGCCCTTCGGCGAAGGCGTGCACGGCCGACGCGCGGTCCTCGACCTCGATCAGGCGCGCGTGGTTGAGCGGCGTGGGCAGCGGCGCCTCGTCGTTCTGGAACTTGTCAGTGACGATCCCGATCGTCTCGCCCGCGTGATGGCGCGCGCCGCACTTCACCAGCCCCTCGCCGAGGAGCCGGGCCAGTTCCACATGATCGAGGGCCCCGTCGCCCTCATCGTCGCGGAACTGGCCGGGATCGAGGTCAAGCCCGTACCAGACCGGGATCTGATGCCCCCACCAGAGCTGGCGCGAGATGCACCAGGGTTCGATATGTTCGAGCCAGTTGAAATAGACCTTCTTGTGCTGCTCGGGCAGGATGTCGGTCTCGCCGTTGCGGACCGCCTCCAGCGCCGGGCCGACGAGCGCCTCGGCATCGACGAACCACTGGTCGGTCAGCATCGGCTCGATGATGACCTTGGAGCGGTCGCCATAGGGCGCCATGATCTTCTTGGCCTCGACGAGCGGCACCGCCTCGTCCGGATCGCCGGGCTTGCCGCCGAGGCGGGAATCGTTGGCGTTGGTCATGACCGCCAGGCCCTCGGCGGTGATCTCTTCGACGACCCGCTTGCGCGCCTCGAACCGGTCGAGCCCGCGCAAATGGTCGGGGACCAGGTTGATCGTGTCGATCTCGGCCTCTGAGAGGGTCAGGCCGGAGACGATCTCCTGCGCCTTCATCGCGGCCTCCGCATAGGGCGCGCCGTCGTCGCGCATGGCGCCCTTGGTGTCCATCAGCCGGTACATCGGGATGCCGCCCCGGCTCGCCACGGCGTAATCGTTGAAATCATGCGCCCCGGTAATCTTCACCGCGCCGGAGCCGAAATCGGGGTCAGGGTACTCGTCCGTGATGATCGGGATCAGACGGCGATGGTCCTTCGGCCCGACCGGGATTTCGCAGAGCTTGCCGATGATCGGGGCGTAGCGGGTATCCGACGGATGCACCGCCACCGCGCCGTCGCCCAGCATCGTCTCGGGCCGGGTCGTGGCGATGGAGATGTAGTCGCGCTCCTCCTCCAGTACGATAGTCCCGTCCTCGTCGCGCTCGACATACGTATAGGTCTCGCCGCCCGCGAGCGGATACTTGAAGTGCCACATATGGCCGTCGATCTCGGTATTCTCGACTTCGAGGTCGGAGATCGCGGTTTCGAAATGCGGGTCCCAGTTGACGAGGCGTTTGCCGCGATAGATCAGGCCCTTGTCGTAGAGATCGACGAAGACCTTGATCACCGCATCGTGGAAATTGCCCTCTTCGCCCTCGGGGGCGGAGGGGGCGCCGGACATGGTGAAGGCCTCGCGCGACCAGTCGCAGGAGGCGCCCAGCCGCTTCAATTGCCCGATGATCGTGCCGCGCGACTTGATCTTCTGCTGCCAGACCCGTTTCTCGAACGCCTCGCGGCCCATCTGGGCTCGGGTCGGCTCCTGATGTTCCATCATGTCGCGTTCGGTGACCATCTGGGTGGCGATCCCGGCATGGTCGGTCCCGGGCTGCCAGAGCGTGTCGAAGCCGCGCATCCGGTGCCAGCGGATCAGGATGTCCTGGAGCGTGTTGTTGAACGCGTGCCCCATATGGAGCGAGCCGGTGACGTTCGGCGGCGGGATCATGATGCAGAAGGTCTCGTCGCGGGTCGCATTGGCCCCGGCGGCGAAGGCGCCGCTCGCCTCCCAGGCGCGGTAGATCCGGTCCTCGGCCTCGGCCGCGTTGAAGGTCTTGTCCATCGCCATCGGGTCCTGCCTCACCTGTGCCCGGTGCAGATACCGGGCTTCGGGGTCGAACAAAAGGGGCGCGGCTCTGTTTCAAATCCTAACGGCTTCGTTGCTGGATTGAGGGCCGGGCAGTCTCCATCTAGGGGATATGAGATGCCCCTATCGCCTCTGCGGGAGGGTCGGGGATGCGGCTCGCTGAGCGTCTTCTCCGGCTTCTCGACTGGCTCCCGATCCGGGCCCGTGGCCGGGCCAGACATCGAGGACCGGCGACCCATGTCATCATCCTCGACGGCACCATGTCCTCGCTCCGGGAGGGCTGCGAGACCAATGCCGGGCTGCTCTACAAGCTCCTCTGCGAGGTCGGGCAGAGCGCCAACCTGACGGTCTATTACGAGGCCGGGGTGCAATGGGGCGACTGGTCGGAGACCCTCGACGTGGCCATGGGGCGCGGCATCAACCGGCAGATCCGGCGGGCCTATGGCGTGCTCGCTTCGCGGTTCCGCCCCGGCGATACGATTGTGCTCTCGGGCTACAGCCGGGGCGCCTATGCGGTGCGCTCGCTCGCGGGCGTGATCGACGCGGTGGGGCTCCTGCGCGCCGGCGCGGCCAATGTCCGCAACATCCGTCAGGCCTATCGCCACTATCGCACCGGTGGCGGGGCCGGGGCGGCGGGGGCCTTTCGCGATCTCTACTGTCATCCCCGGGAGGAGGCGGTGGTGGAGGCGGTGGCGGTCTGGGACACGGTGAAGTCCCTCGGCCTGCGCCTGCCGGTCGCCTGGCGCTGGGCGGAGGAGCGCAACGCGTTTCACAACCACGACCTGAGCGGCGTGGTGCGGCACGGATTTCACGCGCTCGCGCTCGACGAGACCCGGGTCGCCTATGCGCCGGTGCTGTGGAATTCCCGGCCGGACTGGCCGGGGCGGCTGGAACAGGTCTGGTTCCGCGGCACCCATGGCGATGTCGGCGGCCAGCTCAACGGGTTCCGCCCGGCTCGGCCGCTGGCCAATATCCCGCTTGTCTGGATGCTCGACCGGCTGGAGCATTGCGCGGTGCCGCTGCCCGAGGGCTGGCGCGCGCGGTTTCCCTGCGATCCCGAGGCGCCGTCGATTGGCGGCTGGCGGGGCTGGGCGAAGATCTTCCTGCTGCGGGCCAGGCGCGAGGTCGGCGGCGACCCGTCGGAACGGCTCCATGAAAGCGTGCCGCGGGGCGAGGAGGATGTGACGGGGCTCAGCCCGGGTCCGACATGATGATGCAGGTGGTGGAACCGGTGGCGTAGAGCTTGCCGTCGGTGACGCCGCGAATCTCGCCGCTGGCCACGCCGGTTCGCCGGCCACCATGATCGACGGTGCCGATGGCGTGGACCTGGGTCCCGATCGGCACCGCACGGGTGATGTTCACCTTGTATTCGAGCGTCGTGTAGACCGAGCCCTTCGGGACCGTCGTCATCACCGCGCAGGCCATGCAGCTATCCAGAAGCGTGCCGTACCAGCCGCCATGGACGCTGCCCATCGGGTTGCAATGGCGGAACTCCGGCGTGCCGGCAAAGACGACACGGCCTTCGGCGACCTCGTGCAGGCGGTAGTCGAGGAGGCCGGAAATCGGCGGGTGGCTGATCGCGCCGCTGAGAATGCCGCGCATGAAATCGAGGCCCGACATCGACAAGAGCGCGGCCCGGTTGGGCAGGTCCTCGGCGGTCTTCGCGATGAACATCGGGGATTCCTCCGACCCTTGTAGTGGGCCGGAGGGTGGTGCCTCAGGCGACGTCGCGCAAGGCGGGCCGTGGCGTCACGCCGAGGGCATGGCAGATATCGCGGGTCAGGTCGGGGCGATTGAGGGTGTAGAAATGCAGGTGGTCCACGCCGCCGGTCACGAGGTCGTCGCAGAGCTCGGTGGCGAGCGCCGTGGCGAGGAGGTCCGTGGTGCCGTCGCGGGTCGCGTTCTCGAACGCCTGGGCGATGATCGGCGGGATTGCTGTACCGCAGCGGGCAGCGAAGCGCTGGACCCCGGCCCAGTTCTCCACCGGCAGGATGCCCGGCAGGATCGGCGCGTCGATGCCGGCCTTCACGCAGGCATCGCGGAACCGGAAGAAGGTGTCGGCCTCGAAGAAGAACTGGGTGATGGCGGCGCTGGCCCCGGCATCGATCTTGCGCTTGAGGAAGTCGATATCGGCGGCGGTGTCGGCCGCGTCGGGATGGGTTTCGGGATAGGCGCCGACGCAGATGTTGAACCGGCCGGTTTCGGCGAGGGCGGCGATCAGCTCCACGGAGCTTTCGAAGCCGTCCGGATGCGGGGTGAAGCGGCCCTGGCCTTTGGGCGGATCGCCGCGCAGGGCGACGATATCGGTGACGCCGGCGGCGGCGTAGCTTTCGGCGATGCCGAGGGTCTCGGCCCGACTCGCCTCGACGCAGGTCAGATGCGCCGCGACCCGCAGGCCCGAGGTCGTGTGGATCGCCTCCACCGCTTCGTGCGTGAGTTGCCGGGTCGTGCCGCCGGCGCCGTAGGTGACGGAGACAAAGGCGGGGTCGAGGGGGGCGAGGGTGTTCACGCAATCCCAGAGGCGGAACGAGGCGGGCAGGGATTTCGGCGGGAAGAATTCAAACGAGACGGACGGCATCGGGCGGGCTCCGGGCGGTGGGACAGGCAGGCGCCCGGGTTGTCTCACGCCGCACATCGTGAGACAAATTCATAACCTTCAGCACGATCATGAGGCTGACTAATGGGAATGCATATCGAGTTCCGCCATCTGCGGACCATCAAGGCGATCCACGACTACGGCGGGCTCGCGCGGGCGGCGGAGGTGCTGCACATCACCCAATCGGCACTCAGCCACCAGATCAAGGGGATCGAGGAGCAGGCCGGGGTGGAGCTTTTCGTGCGCCGCTCGAAGCCGCTGAAGCTCTCGGCGGCGGGGCTGCGGCTTCTTGCGGCGGCGGAGGCGATCCTGCCGCAGGTCGCGGCGCTCGAGGCGGAGTTCGCGGGGCTTCAGGACGGGCGCGCCGGGCGGCTCCATATCGCCATCGAATGCCATGCCTGTTTCGAATGGCTGTTTCCGGTGCTCGACCAGTTCCGCAAGGCCTGGCCCGAGGTCGATGTCGATATCCGGCCCGGGCTGGCCTTCGATGCCCTGCCGGCTTTGCGCAAGGAGGAGGTGGACCTGGTGGTGTCCTCCGATCCCGAGGATCTGCCGGGCACCGATTTTACGCCGCTTTTCGACTACGAGCCGGTGTTTCTCGCCGCCTCGTCGCATCCGCTTGCCGCAAAGCCCTGGGTCGAGGCGGAGGATTTTGCGGGCGAGACCCTGATCACTTATCCGGTGGAGCGGCCGCGGCTCGACGTCTTCTCGCAGCTTCTGATCCCCGCCGGGGTGGAGCCGGCGGCGGTGCGGCAGGTGGAGCTGACGGCGGTGATCCTGCTCCTGGTGGCGTCGAACCGGGGCGTGGCGGTGCTGCCCGACTGGGTCGTGCGCGAGGTGCGGCTCAACAGCGATTACGTCACCCGGAAGCTGACCCGGGACGGGATCACGCGGCGGCTCTACGCGGCGACGCGGAGCGCGGACACTGCCCGGCCCTTCATGGCCCATCTCATTCGTCTCGCGCGGCAGGAGGCGGTCCGGCTGCAACGCCGCTGAGCGGGGGGTCTCAGGAGCCGGTGCGGCGCAGCTCCTCGGGCTCCAGCAGCAGGCGCATCTCCTCGAACGGGATCGCGCGGCCATAGAGGAAGCCCTGGGCGTAGCGACAGCCCATCTGCAACAGTTCCCGCTCCTGATCCTTGGTCTCGACCCCTTCGGCGATGGCGGTCACGCCGAGGCCGGTGGCGATCGAGAGGAACCCCTCGACGATGACATCCGCCGTCGGGTCCCGGCCAAGCCCGGCGACGAAGCTCGAATCGATCTTGAGCTCGTCGAAATCGAGCTGCCGCAGGTGCTGGAACGAGGCGAAGCCGGTGCCGAAATCGTCGAGCGAGATGCGCACACCATGTTCGCGGAAATGGGCAATGGAGGCCTGGATGACATCGCCGGCCCGGGCGATGAACACGTCCTCGGTGATCTCGAAGGTGACGTGGGGCCGCGCCTCGGGCACCTGGTCGAGCAGGGCGCCGAGGTCGCGCCGGCCGCTCTGGGTGGCGAGCGACATCTCCGGGACGTTGATCGCGACCTGACCGGGATTGAGGCCCTTGGACAGCAGGATATGCAGATCGGCCAGCACCGCCGAGGCCATCTGCGACAGCAGTTCCTCATGCAGGTTGAGTTCGGAGATCTGCGGAAGGAACTCCGCCGGCATCAGCAGCCGGCGGCCTTCCTGCTGCCAGCGTGCCAGCGCCTCGAAGCCGACGATGGCGCCGGTCAGCATGTCGACCTTGGGCTGATAATGCGGTCGGATCTCGCCGCGGCCGAGCGCCTCCGACAGGGTGGTGCGGTCCTCCAGACTGGCGCGGGGCCGGAACACCGCCGGGTCATAGACCACCGCCTGACCGCCGCCATCGGCCTTGGCGCGGTACATCGCCTGATCCGCCGCGCCGCAAAGCCCCGCAACTGTCGCCTCCCCGCAATTGCCGATCGCGATGCCGACGCTGGCCCCGACCTGGAGGTCGCGCGCACCGTATGTGACCGGCTCCGCCACGGCCTGTGCGATCGCCGTGCCGAGCCTGCGCGCGGCCTCCGCCGAGGCAATATGCGGCACCGCCATGGCGAACTCGTCGCCGCCGAGCCGCGCGGCGACGGCCCGGTCGCCGGCCAGCGCCAGCAGCCGCTCGCCGAGCGTGGCCAGAACCCGGTCCCCGGCCTCATGGGTGTAGGTGTCATTGATTGGCTTGAACCCATCGAGATCGATCAGGAACACCGCCGGCCGCCTGTTCCGATGGCGCAGCATCCTTTCAACCGCATCGTCGAACGCACGCCGGCTCAGAAGCCCGGTGAGCGCGTCGTGGCGCGCCATGAATTCCAGCTTGCGCAACCGTGTCGTCGATTCCTTCTGTGCGGTCCGCAGGGCCTCCCGCGTATCCTTCTGCTTTTCAAGGGTTTCCACGGTGTTGGCCAGAAAGACGATCATCGTGATCCCGCCGATTGCCCAGTCGAGCCAATGCCCGGTGACGTAGTCGGTCCCGCTGCCGATCACGAAGACGGTGCAGGAGGTCGCGAAGGCGGCGAACATCATCGTCCAGTTGTAGAACGGCAGATAGGCGAAGGTGTTGGCCATGTGGACGATGGAGCCGCAGAGCCACAGAAAGCCCGCCAGCAGCAGCGCTGCCGAAGGCTGCCCCGCCAGGAGGATCGCGGGGGCGAGATAGAGCAGGGTCGAGACCACGTTGTTGGTCCAGACCGCTGCGATCATAGCAAATCCGAGATCGTCGTCCCTGGCGGGCATCAGCCGGGAGAGCCGCGAGCTGATCAGCTCCGTCAGCAGGAGCGCCGCGGCGAGTGCCCAGACCGCAGAGCCAAGCCCGGCCCAGAGGCAGATGCCCAGGATCACTGCACCGGCGGTCAGCCGCTTCGGCTGATCCCGCTTTTCCAGATGCACCACGAAACGGGTTTCGTGCCGGATATCGTCCAATGCCAGGATTGCCGCTGCACCCCGCGATTTTCCCCGCACCACCCTAGCGCGCTTCGCGACAAGAAAGTGTTAACGCAGCGCAGATTTCCGACCCTTGCCCCGTGCGGCGTTTTGGCCCTATACGCGCGGCCTGTCCGACCCGGAAAGAAAGCGCGCCCATGGCCTTCAGCGCCAATCTCAATGTGATGATGAAGACCGCGCGCCGGGCCGGCCGCGGGCTCCTGAAGGATTTCGGCGAGGTCGAAAATCTGCAAGTGAGCGCTAAGGGGCCGGGCGATTTCGTCAGCCGCGCCGACCGCACCGCCGAGGCGCTGATCCGCGAGGCGCTTATGCAGGCGCGGCCGACCTACGGGTTTCTGGGCGAGGAAGATGGTGAGGTGGCGGGCGAAGACCCGACCAGGCGCTGGATCGTCGACCCGCTCGACGGCACTTCGAACTACCTCCACGGCCTGCCGCACTGGGCGATCTCCATCGCGCTGGAGCATAAGGGGGAGGTCGTCTCGGGTGTCATCTACGACCCTGTGAAGGATGAGCTTTTCTTCGCCGAGAAGGGGCAGGGCGCGTGGATGAACGACCGCAGGATGCGGGTCTCGGGCCGGACCCGGATGATCGAGTGCCTCTTTGCCACCGGGCTGCCCTTCGGCGGCCGCGACGACCTGCCGGAGACGCTTCAGGACTTGGCGCGGCTCCTGCCGGCGACGGCCGGGGTGCGGCGCTGGGGCTCGGCGGCGCTCGACCTGGCTTACGTCGCCGCCGGCCGCTACGACGGGTTCTGGGAGCGGCGGCTCCATGCCTGGGATATCGCGGCGGGGCTGGTCATCGTGCGCGAGGCCGGCGGGTTCGTCGACGCGCTGACGCCGGGAGAGAACCCTCTGGAGAGCGGTACGGTGATCTGCGGTGCTGCCGGCGTGTTCGACAGTTTCGCGGCGGCGGTTCGAGGCTGAGCGGGCGCCGGCCGAAAGGTTAACGCCGCCGCACCGTCGGCACGCTCGATTTCGCGAACCGGTACTGGGCGTCGGGATGCGGCGGGTGGCCCTCGGTGCGGGTCCAGTAGGCCGGCCCGCCGCGCCGGAGCCAGAGCGGCACCGTGAGCGCGAGGCCCGCGACGAAGCCCCCGGCATGGGCCCAATAGGCCACCCCGCCGCTATCGGCCGTGCTGTTGACCCCGCCCAGCACCTGGATCCCGAACCAGAGGCCGAGGACGATCCAGGCCGGGATCGGGATGATCCGGAAGATGATGATCAGGATGATCAGCACATCGACGCGGGCCCTGGGGAACATCAGCAGATAGGCCCCCATCACGCCGGCGATCGCGCCCGAGGCGCCGATCATCGGCACCGGGCTGAAAGGTGCCGCGACATACTGCCCGAAGGCCGCCCCGAAGCCGCAGGCGAGATAGAAGATCAGGAAGCCGAGATGGCCCATCTCCTCTTCCATATTGTCGCCGAAAATCCACAGAAACAGCATGTTACCGGCGATATGCAGGAAACCGCCATGGAGGAACATGTGGGTGACGAGGCCGGAGAGCCCGTCGCCCTCGCTGACCCGGGCGGGGATCAGGGCGTAGTCGAAATAGAACCGGCCGAGCGCGCCGGAGGTCTGCACGACGGCGATGTCGTAGAGGAAGACCGCGATGTTGAGCGCGATCAGCGTGTAGACCACGAAGGGGATACGTTCGGACGGGTTGTGATCGCGGATCGGCAGCATCGGCTATAGGTCGGGCACCGGGGCAGGGCGGTCAAGGCGCAAAGCGGGTCAGGGGCCGCCGACCTCGGCGAGGAGCTGGGCGTTGCCGCCGGCGGCGGTGGTGTCGATGCAGACATGGCGTTCGTGCAGGACATGGGCCGTGTCGGGCATTGCGGTGATCAGGGGGACGAGGGGGCCGGTGCGGGCGGCGAGCGCCGTCTCGTAGGCGCGAGCCTCGTCGCCCCACCAGATCACGGCGGCAAGCGGGGCGAGCCGCGAAAGCGCCTCCGGCGCCACCGCGCCTCTCGCCTCGACGGCGATGCCGCCCCGGGCCGAGACAGCCCGGACCTGCGACGCCGCGGCCTCCGGTCCCGGCCCGAGGCAGAGGACAGGACCCCTTGGCGACATGCTGAGCCGGTTCGACTCGCCGGTAGGACCGGGGAGGTCGGTTGGGGCCGGGCTCGGCTCCGGCGATGTCGCGGCGGCGAGCCGTTGGGCGAGAGCGGTCTCGTCCTCCGGCGTCTCCCATTCGATTGCGGCAGCATCCGCCGGCTCTGCGGCCCGGAACCGGGCCAGGTAATGGGGACCGCCGGCCTTTGGCCCGGTCCCGGACAGCCCCTCGCCGCCGAACGGCTGGCTCCCGACCACCGCGCCGATCTGGTTGCGGTTCACATAGACGTTGCCGGCGTCGACCCGGTCCACGATCTCCTGCACCCGGTCGTCGATCCTTGTGTGGAGCCCGAAGGTCAGCCCGTAGCCCGTGGCGTTGATGGACTCGATCACGGCGCCGATCTCATGGGCCTCGAAGGTGGCGACATGGAGCACCGGGCCGAACACCTCGCGCTCCAGATCGGCAATGCCGCCGACCTTGATCAGGCTGGGGGCGACGAAGGTGCCATCCTCCGGCGCGACGATGCGGTGGAGGAGCCGGCCCTCCGCCTTGGCCCTAGCGATATGAGCGTCGATCCCGGCCTTGGCCTCGGCGTCGATGACAGGGCCGACGTCGGTTGCGTAGGCCCAGGGATCGCCCACCGAAAGCTCGTCCATCGCGCCCTTCAGCATGGTCAGCACCTTCTCCGCCACATCGGCCTGCACATAGAGGCAGCGCAGGGCCGAGCAGCGCTGGCCGGCGGACTGGAAGGCGGAGGCGAGGATATCGCGGACCCCGTGTTCGGGGAGCGCCGTGCTGTCGAGGATCATCGCGTTGAGGCCGCCGGTCTCGGCAATCAGCGGCGTGCCGGGGGCGCAGGTGCGGGCCATGGTGGCGCGGATCAGGCGGGCGGTTTCGGTCGAGCCGGTGAAGGCGGTGCCGCCGAGCCTTGGGTCCGAGGTCAGGGCGGCGCCGACGCGGCCATCGCCGGGCAGGAGTTGCAGCGCGCTCCGGGGCACCCCGGCCCCGTGCAGGAGGGTGACGGCCCGGGCGGCGATGAGCGGGGTCTGTTCGGCGGGTTTGGCGAGCACCGCGTTGCCCGCCGCGAGCGCCGCGGCGATCTGCCCGGTGAAGATGGCCAGGGGGAAGTTCCAGGGCGAGATGCAGGTCCAGAAGCCCCTGGGCGGCGCCTCGCTCGCACGCTCCGCCTCCGCCGCGTAGTAGCGCAGGAAATCGACGGCTTCGCGCACTTCGCCCTCGCAATCGAGCGGCGTCTTGCCGGCCTCGCGGGCGAGCAGGGCATAGAGTTCGGGCGCATGGGCCTCATAGGCGTCGGCGGCGGCGCGGAGGATCGTGGCGCGGTCCGCGACCGGGGCGGCCCAAGGCTCCGCCCCGTCGAACGCGGCGGCGCAATCCGTCTCGGTGGCCTCCCGCACCTGTCCGACGACATCGCCCGGATCGGCCGGGTTGCGGATGTCCCGGGCGGCGGTTCCGGCCCCCGCGCCGGGTTCGCCGCCCCCGGCCAGAAGCGGCACCGCTTGCCAGGTGGCGGCCTTGAACGCCCCGCGCCCCTCGTCGAGCGCCGCCCGCGTCGGGCGGTGGGTCAGGTCGCGGCCCGCCGAGTTGGTCCGGCCGGGCCGGAAGAGGTCCGGGCCCCGGGTCAGGGCCCGGGTGGGCGGCGCCTCGAACGGATCGGCTGCGACAACCTCCGGCGGCACCTCGTCATCGACGATCTGGTTGACGAAGGAGGAATTCGCCCCGTTCTCCAGGAGCCGCCGCACCAGATAGGCCAGAAGATCCTCATGGGCGCCCACCGGCGCGTAGATGCGGCAACGCGTGCCGGCCTCGGCCAGCACCAGATCGTGCAGCGTCTCGCCCATGCCGTGGAGGCGCTGGAACTCGAAGGCGTCGCGCGGCAGCCCCTCGGCCATGTGCAGGATCGCGGCGACGGTATGGGCGTTATGGGTGGCGAATTGCGGATAGAGCCGGTCGGTCAGTCCCAGGAGCTTCTTCGCATTGGCGATGTAGCTGATATCCGTGGCGGATTTCGCGGTGAAGACCGGGAAGCCGTCGAGGCCCAGGACCTGGGCGCGCTTGATCTCCGCATCCCAATAGGCGCCCTTGACGAGGCGCACCATGAGCCGCCGGTCGCGGCGCTCGGCCAGATCGGCGAGCCAGTCGATGACCGGCCCGGCGCGCTGGCCGTAGGCCTGCACCACGACACCGAACCCGTCCCAGCCGGCCAGTTCGGGATCGGCCAGAACCGCCTCGATGACGTCTAGGGAGAGCGAGAGCCGGTCCGCCTCCTCGGCATCGACATTGAGCCCGATCCCGGCGGTGCTGGCCCGCCGGGCGAGGGCGGCGAGGCGGGGGGTGAGTTCCGCCATCACGCGGGCGCTCTGGCCCTCTTCATAACGGGGATGGAGTGCCGACAGCTTCACCGAGATGCCCGGGTTCGCCGCGACGGTGGTGCCGGTCGCGGCCTTGGAGATCGCGTCGATGGCCCGCCCATAGGCCTCGAAATAGCCTTCGGCATCGGCGGCCGTTCGCGCCGCCTCGCCCAGCATGTCGTAGCTGTAGGTGTAGCCCTTCGCCTCCATCTGCGCCGCGCGGGCCATGGCCGGGCCGATGGCCTCGCCGAGCACGAATTGCCGGCCCATCTCCTTCATTGCCCGGGCGACGGCGGCGCGGATCACCGGCTCTCCGAGGCGTTTGACCGCGCCGCGCAGGGCGGAAAGTGGCGTGGCGCGGTCGTCGTCCAGCACCCGGCCGGTGAGCAGGAGCGCCCAGGTCGAGGCGTTGACCAGGACCGAGGAGGACTGACCGAGATGCCGGCCCCAATCGCCGGGGGCGATCTTGTCCTCGATCAGGGCGTCGATGGTTTCGGCGTCCGGCACCCGGAGCAGGGCCTCGGCGAGACACATCAGCGCGATGCCTTCGTCGGTCGAGAGCCCGTATTCGGCGAGGAACACCTCCATCAGACCGGGCGCGGAACTGGTGCGGATCGACCGCACCAGACCCGCGCCCCGCGCCGCGATGACCGACCGGTCGGCGGCAGAGAGGCCGGCTTCGGCGCGCAGCCGCGCGACGGTCCCGGCCTCCTCGGCGTAGGTGGCCGCATCGATGGCGGCGCGCAGATCGGTGCAGTCGTTACGGGGCATGGGGCGGTCTCCGGGATGCCGGCTCCTCTGGCCGGATGGCCCATCATAACCCATCTCACCGCCCCTTTCGGCCTGTTCTTCTGCACGCTACAGTCCAGATGACCGGAATTGGAGGGTAAGAATGGCTGATCGTCCCGCAGCGCTCGACGCCTTCGACCGCCGCATCGTCGACGTGCTGGCGGTGGACGGGCGGATCAGTGTCACCGATCTCGCGCGCCGCATCGGGCTCACCAAATCGCCGACCCAGGCCCGGCTCCGGCGGCTGGAGGAGGCCGGGGTGATCCGGGGCTACCGGGCGCTCTTCGACCCGATCCGGCTCGGGCGCGACCATGTGGCCTTTGTCGAGGTGAAGCTGGCCGATACAAGAGAGGCGGCGCTGACCGCGTTCAACGACGCGGTGGTGCGGGTGCCGGAGGTGGAGGAATGCCACCTGATCGCCGGCGCCTTCGACTATCTGTTGAAGGTGCGCACCGCCTCGATGACCGGCTATCGGATGCTCCTTGCGGAGCGCATTTCGACGCTCCCGAATGTCGCCCAGACCTCGACCTATGTTGCGATGCAGGCGGTGAAGGAAGACGGGCTCGCCCCTTGACCGGGCGTTGTCGGACGGCATCCTTGAGACATGCGCCTGACGATTGCCCTTTGCCTGACCGCGACGATGGCCGCTGCCGAGACCTGCCCCCCGGCGCCGGATCACAACTCAGAAATCAACGACATCCTCGCCGCGCTTCAGGATGCGCCGACAGAACTGGCCGCGCGCCCGCTCTCGGCGGCACTTTGGCGCTATTGGACCGATGCCCCCGACGAGGCGTCGCAGGCGCTGCTAGACAAGGGGATGGAGCGGCGCAGTTTCGGCGATTTTCTGGCGGCCCGTTCGTCCTTCGACCGGCTGGTGCGCTATTGCCCGGATTATGCCGAGGGCTACAATCAGCGGGCGCTCCTGAGCTTCCTGCTGCGGGATTTCGAGGCGGCGCTCATTGATCTGGACGCCGCGCTGGCGATCAACCCGCGCCATATCGGGGCGCTCTCCGGCAAGGCGCTGACGCTGATCGGCCTCGGGCGCGACGAAGAGGGGCAAGCGGCGTTGCGTGCGGCGCTGGACCTGAACCCGTGGCTTGCGGAGCGCGTGCTCTTGCACGAGGCGCCGGGTGAGGACCTCTGACGCCACGTCACCGCTCTCCGGCTCCAAGGTTTCCGGTCGCGCCGGCGTCAGACCTCGGAACCCCACTGCAACGGAGCCTCCAATGTGTAGCAGAATCCTCTCACTTTTCACCGCCCTCGCCCTCGGCGCCTGCACGACTTTCGCCGGAGGAGGGCTGGAAGGCGTGACCTGGCGGATCGAGGAGATTGCCGGGCGGGGGATCGTCGACGCCTCGCAGGCGGAGATCCTCTTCGGCGGGGAGGGCGGGGTGGGCGGTACCGGTGGCTGCAACCGGTTCTTCGCGGGCTACACGCTTGAGGGTGCGCGCCTCACCATCGAGACCGAAATCGGCATGACGCTGATGGCCTGCCCGGAGCCGCTCATGGCCCAGGACCGCGCCTTGGCGGAGGCGCTGGCCTCGGTTGACGGCTACCTTATCGACGAGACCGGGACGCTCCGGATTCTGGCCCAGGGCGAGACGGTGGTGCGCGCCCGGCGCTGAGCGGCGGCAGGCGCTACGCGTCCGCGCGCGCACGTCCCCCGTGACGACTTGGGAGTGGTCCGGGCGCCGCAACCCCGGCAGACATCTCGGCGAAGCGCATTGTTTTCAACATATTAGGGGATTACAGAAGGATCAGGGCCTGCAATTGGCTCCGGAGGCGCCGTGCGGGCGTGGTGGAACGGTAGACACAAGCGACTTAAAATCGCTAGGGCATGGCCCGTGCGGGTTCGACTCCCGCCGCCCGCACCAGCCTCTCGGCTCCGCATCGACCCGCACCCTGTTTGAGACCGCCCCCCGACGCCGCCCCGCGCCTGCTACTGCCCCGAAACATAGGCCTCGATCGCCGCTTTCGAGCCGGACCTCCAGATCCGCTTCAAGGCCCGGTCAAACGCCTCTACCAGCCGAGTATCGGCCCCCAGATCGCCATAGATATCGGATTGCGCCAGCCATGCCGCGGGGGTCTGCCGGGCGCTCCGCGCCGCCGCCTGCAACGCCGGCCATTTCGGATCGTTCGCCTCGATCCTGCTGCCGTCCTCGCGCTCGCCGAAACACATCCGTGCCCAGAGCGCCTCAACCAGCGCGAGCCCGTGGAAGCTCGCACCGGAGGCCAGCGCGTCGCGCAAGGTCGGGAGCAGAAAGCCGGCATGGCGCGCCGATCCGTCGAAGGCGACGCGACGGACCGTGTCGATGATCCGCGGATTGGCGAAGCGCCGCGACACGACCTCGAGATAGTCCGGTGCTGCCATATCCGGCAACGCCCGGACATGGGGCACGATTTCGTCGTGCTGGACCTTCGCAAACATCGCCCCAACCAGCGGATGCGCCATGCAGTCGGATATCGTGTCGAGCGACAGAAGCTCGCCGGCATTGGCCAGCACCTGATGACCGGCATTCAGTATCCTGAGCTTCATCGCTTCGTAGTCATGCACCCGGTCCGAAAACACCGCGCCTGCCGCGTCCCAGTCCGGGCGCCCGGTGCAGAAGGCATCCTCGATGACCCATTGCCGAAAGCGCTCATGGGTGACTGGCGCCCGGTCGTCGATCCCGAACCCGCGCGCGATGCCGAGTTCCTCCGGTCCGGTGGCGGGGACGATGCAATCGACCATCGAGTTCGGGAAACTGCACGTGCCGGCGATCCAGTCTGCGAGATCGGGGTCCGACATCGCGGCGAGCGACACCAGTGTCCGGCGCAGGATCGCGCCGTTGCCCTGGAGGTTGTCGCAGCTCAACCCGGTGAACGGGCCATGCCCATGATGCCGCCGCCGGCGCAGGGCCTCGACCATGGCGCCGAACGCGGTGCGCGGACGGCCGGGATTGGCGGCATCGTGGCGGATGTCGGGATGATCCGCATCGAAGCCGCCACTCGCGGCTTCCTGGAAGTAACCGCCTTCGGTGACGGTCAGCGTGACGATCCGCGTCGACGGCGCGGTCAGATACGCGATCAGGCTGCGATTGTCGTCCTCCACGGCGGCGAAGCCGGTCATCGACCCGACCACCTCGGCGGAGGTGCCCCTGGGGTCGAGTTCGATGAGCGTGGTCAGGCAGTCCTGCGCGAGGAGCTTCTCGCGTTGGGCGGCATCGTTGAGCCGGACGCCCGCCCCGATAATCGCCCAGTCGTGACATAGCCCCGCATCGAACAGGCGATGCAGATACCAGGCCTGATGCGCGCGGTGGAAGTTGCCGACCCCGATATGGACGATCCCCGGCGACAGTGCCGACCGGTCGTAGCGCGGGCGGCGGACATGGCTCGGCAGTCGGGAGAGGGTGGCGTCGGACAGCGCGATCAGCTCATCCATTGCCCGCCATCCACGTTGTAGGTCTGGGCCACGATGTAGCGGGCCTCGTCGCTGGCGAGGAAGACGGCCATGCCGGTCAGGTCTTCCGCCGTGCCCATCCGTCCGAAGGGGACGGCCTCGCCCACCTCGCGCTTCTTCTGACCCGGGGCCTTGCCCTCGTACTGGGCGAAGAACGCATCGACGCCGTCCCAGTGCTCGCCATCGACAACGCCCGGTGCGATGGCGTTCACGTTGATTCCGTGGGCGATGAGGTTCAGTCCCGCCGACTGGGTCAGGCTGATCACCGCCGCCTTGCTGGCGCAATAGACCGCGACCAGCGGCTCGCCGCGCCGCCCGGCCTGGCTGGCCATGTTGATGATCCGGCCCTGAATGCCGCGCGCGATCATGTGCCGGGCCACTGCCTGCATGGCGAAGAGCGTGCCCGCGACGTTGATGTCGAAGACGCGGGCGTAGTCGGCGTGCTCGATCTCCACCAGCGGGGCGGCGGTGAAGATCGCGGCGTTGTTGATCAGGATGTCGATCTGGCCGAGGGCGGCGACCGTTTCGGCCACCGCGCCGTCGATGCTGGCGGGGTCGGCGACATCCATGGTCACGGCAACGACGGCCCCGCCGATCCCGGCCGCCGCCGCGCGGGCCCCCTCCGCATCGATATCGGCGATGGCCACGCGTGCGCCCTCGCGCGCATAGGTCTCTGCGAAGGCCAGGCCGATCCCGCGCGCGGCGCCGGTGATCAGCGCCGTCTTGCCCTCAAGCCGCCTCATGCAATCCGCAGTCCCCGGGCGTCGAAGCGGTGGATCTGGTCCTCGCGGGGGCTGAGCCCGATGCGGTCGCCGCTGCGGAGATTGACCTCGCCCGGCGCCCGCACGGTGACCGAATCGGCCAGACCGGTCTGATGGATGTGAAAGAAGGTGTCCGAGCCCAAATGCTCGGCGACGCCAACCGTGCCCTGCCACACCCCGCCCTCTGCGCTGACATCGATATGCTCGGGCCGGATGCCGATGGTGTGGGCACCGTGCCTCTCGGCCTCGGCGCCCTCGATGAGGTTCATCTTCGGGCTGCCGATGAAGCCCGCGACGAAGAGGTTGCGGGGCGTGCGGTAGAGTTCCAGCGGCGAGCCGACCTGCTCGATATTCCCGGCGCGCAGCACGACGATCTTGTCGGCCATGGTCATCGCTTCGACCTGGTCATGGGTGACGTAGATCATCGTCGTCTTCAGCCGTTCGTGCAGTTCGCTGATCTCCAGCCGCATGCCCACCCGCAATGCTGCGTCGAGGTTTGAGAGCGGCTCGTCGAACAGGAACGCGGCGGGCTCGCGCACGATGGCCCGGCCGATGGCGACACGCTGGCGCTGGCCGCCCGAGAGCTGCCCGGGTCGGCGGTCGAGATAGTCGGTGAGGTTCAGCGCCTTGGCCGCCGCCTCGATCCGGCGCTCCTGCTCGTCGGGCGGGATCTTCGCCATCCGCATCGGGAAGGCGATGTTCTTGCGCACGGACATATGCGGGTAGAGCGCGTAGGACTGGAACACCATCGCCAGACCGCGCTTGGCGGGCGGGATGTCGGTGGCGTCGCTGCCGTCGATCCGGATGGTGCCCGAGGTGATGTCCTCCAGCCCCGCGATCAGGCGCAGCAACGTGGACTTGCCGCAGCCCGAGGGGCCGACGAAGACCGTGAACTCCCCGTCCCCGATATTCAGGTCGAGCGGCGGGATCACCTCGACCTCGCCGAAGCTCTTGGTCACTTTCTCAAGCGTGATCTGTCCCATGTCTCGGTTCCTTTACTTGACCGCGCCGAAGGTGAGGCCGCGCACGAGCTGCTTCTGGCTGAACCAGCCGAGGATCAGGATCGGGGCGATAGCCATCGTCGAGGCGGCGGAGAGCTTGGCGTAGAACAGGCCCTCGGGGCTGGAATAGCTGGCGATGAAGGCGGTGAGGGGGGCGGCGCCGGCGGCGGTGAGGTTCAGCGTCCAGAACGCCTCGTTCCAGGCGAGGATGAAGTTCAGCAGGATCGTCGAGGCGATGCCCGGCACCGCCATGGGCGTCAGCACGTAGAGGATCTCCTCGCGCAGGCTGGCGCCGTCCATCCGCGCGGCTTCGAGGATCTCGCCCGGGATCTCGCGGAAATAGGTGTAGAGCATCCAGACGATGATCGGCAGGTTGATCAGCATCAGCACGATGACGAGGCCGATGCGGGTGTCGAGCAGGCCGAGCTGGATGAAGATCAGGTAGATCGGATAGAGCACGCCCACGGCGGGCAGCATCTTGGTCGACAGCATCCAGAGCAGGATGTCCTTGGTGCCCCGCGACGGCACGAAGGCCATCGACCAGGCGGCGGGCACCGCGATGAGGATGCCCAGAAGCGTGGAGCCCCCGGCGATGATCACCGAGTTCCACAAGAACCGCATGTAGTCGGAGCGCTCCTGCACGACGGCGTAGTTCTCCAGCGTCCAGTCGAAGAACAGGAAGACCGGCGGGTCGGCGATGGCGGTGGCCTCGGTCTTGAAGCTCGTCAGGATCGTCCAGAGGATCGGGAAGAAGATCGTGAGGCCGATCGCCCAGGCGAGCGCGGTGTTGATCGCCTTGCGGCGGGTGGTGACGGTGCGGGCCATGTCAGTTACCTCCCGGCAGGTTGGCGCGAGACGTCGCTCGCCCCTCGGAACCGGCGCGGATGCGCCAAGCCCGACCTCCCCCCCGGGAGGGCTTTTGTTGGGTCATCGTCGCGCGCGCGGCATCCGGGCTTTGGAGAACAAGCGTGTCGCCTGTGTCACGGCCCACCCGAGGTCGGGCTTGGCGCATCCGCGCCTTCTGAAAGAACGGATCAGGCATCGAGGTTCTTCCCCACGATCCGCATCAGGAAGAGCGCGATGATGTTGGCGAGGATGACGGCGTAGATGCCGCCCGCCGAGCCGAGGCCGACATTCTGGCTCTCCAGCACGCGCTGGTAGATCAGGTAGGTCAGCGTCCTTGTGCCGAAGGACCCCTGGGTGGTGACGAAGATCTCGGCGAAGATCGCCAGAAGGAAGATCGTCTGGATCAGCACAACGATGGTGATCGCGCGCGCCAGATGCGGCAGGATGATGAAGCCGAAGCGCGACAGCGGCGGGGCGCCGTCCATCTCTGCGGCCTCCAACTGTTCGCCGTCGAGCGACTGGATCGCGGTCAAGAGGATCAGCGTGGCGAAGGGCAGCCATTGCCAGGACACGATTAGAATGATCGAGGGCAGGGACGCCTGACTGAGCCACTCTATCGGGGTCGCCCCGAAGACCTCCCAGAGATGCGCGAAGAGCCCGTTGACGGGATCGAGGAACATGTTCTTCCAGACCAGTGCCGAGACCGTCGGCATCACGAAGAACGGCGCGATCACCAGGATGCGGACGATCCCCTGACCCCACATCGGCTGGTCGAGCAGAAGCGCCAGCAGGACCCCCAGAATGACGGTGATCACCAGGACGCCGCCGACGATGACAAGGGTCGCCTGAACGGCGGGCCAGAACGAGGATGAAGTGACGAAGCGGATGTAGTTCTCGAACCCGACCCAGCCCTGATCGCCGCCACGCAGCGGCAGGTAGCGCTTGAATGAGAAGTAGAGCGTCATGGTAAGCGGGACGAGCATCCAGCCGAGCAGCAGGATCACGGCGGGGGCCATCATCAGGCGTGCGGCGGATCGGGAATGTTGTGTCGCCATGATGTCTCTCCTCGCGGAAGGGGACCCGCGGCCGTTCGACGGTTTCCGGTGAAAGGGTACGGGGTTCGGCGGGTGAAGGGCAGCCCGCGACGGGCCGCCCTCCACCATCTCGGGGAGGAACTCAGTAGCCGGCGGCTTCCATCTCGTCGGCGGTCAGGGCCTGCGCCTTCTCAAGCGCCTCCTCGACCGATTGCTGCCCGGCAAGGGCGGCCGAGAACTCCTGCCCGACCAGCGTCGCGATGCCCGCGAATTCCGGGATCGCCACGAACTGGACGCCGGTATAGGGCACCGGGTCCACCGATGGCGCGGTCGGGTCGGCGGAGTTGATCGAGCGGAGCGTCATCTCGGCGAAGGACGCCGCCGAGATGTAGTCCGGGTTCTCGTAGAGCGAGGTCCGGGTGCCCGGCGGAACGTTGGCCCAGCCTTCGTTCTCGGCGACCAGCGCGGTGTATTCCTTGCTGGTGGCCCATTCGATGAAGGTCTTGGCGGCGTCGGGCGCGTCCGACCCGGCGGGGATCGCCAGGGACCAGGCCCAGAGCCAGTTGCCGCGCTTGCCGAGACCGTTATCCGGCGCCAGCGCGAAGCCCACCTGGCCGGCGACGGTGGAGTCGGTGGGGTTGGTCACGAAGGAGGCCGCGACGGTGGCATCGATCCACATCCCGCACTTGCCCTGCTGGAACAGCGAGAGGTTCTCGTTGAACCCGTTGGTCGACGCGCCGGGAGGCCCGTAACTGGTCATCAGGTCCATGTAGAAGTTGAGCGTCGCGGCCCAGGGTTCGCTGTCGAATTGCGGCGTCCAGTTCTCATCGAACCATTTGGCGCCGAAGGAGTTCGACATGGCGGTCAGGAAGGCCATGTTCTCGCCCCAGCCGGCCTTGCCACGCAGGCAGATGCCGTAGATCTCGCCCTCCTTGTCCGTCATCGCGGCGGCGGCCTCGGCGATGAAGTCCCAGCTCGGCGCCTCGGGCATCTCCAGCCCGGCAGCTTCCATCAGGTCCATCCGGTACATGACCATCGAGCTTTCGCCGTAGAACGGCGCGGCGTAAAGCTCGCCATCGACGGTCAGGCCGCCGCGGATCGCCGGCAGGATGTCGTCGGCATCCCAGCTGTCGGGCAGGTCGTTCAGCGAGACAAGCCAGCCGTTATTGCCCCAGATCGGAACCTCGTAGGTGCCGATGGTCATGACGTCGAACTGGCCGCCATTGGTGGCGATATCCTGGGTCACGCGCTGACGGAGGACGTTTTCCTCCAGCGTGACCCATTCCAGCGTGATGTCGGGGTTCTGCGCGGTGAAGTCCTCGGTCAGACCCTGCATGCGGATCATGTCGCCGTTGTTCACCGTCGCGATGGTCACGGTGGTCTCGGCAGAGGCGGCGGTGGCCGCCGCGACGGCAAGCGCGCTCGCCGCACCAAGTGCGGTTCTCAAATGCATCGGTTTCCTCCCATTGGCGTGCAAGTCTTCTGCCATCAGAGGGCCAGATACACGACGCGAGGTCAACCAAAAATTTACGCGCGTAAAATTATGGAGGCTAAGCCGATGCACGCATTACCAATTTTCCCTCGAACAGCATCTCGGTGCCGGCAACCGACTCGCGCCCCTCCCCGATCAGCCGGAACAGCGTCTCTACGCTGCGATTCGAAATCGCGTCGTAGTCCTGCGACACCGTGGTCAGCGGCGGGCAGGTGAAGCGCGCGAAGGGATGATCGTCATGACCGGCGATCCGCAGCGTCTTGTCTTCGCCATGGCCGACCTCAGCGCCCGTCGCGTAGGCCGCGGCCAGAACGCCGATCGCCAGCCGGTCGTTGCTGCACAGCACCGTATTCGTGCTGAGCCGCCCGGTCTTGAGGATATTGAGGCCGCCGGCATAGCCGATCTCCTCGAAATCCCAGGTTTCGCCATCGACCCGAATCACATCCGGCACATGCCCCAGGGCCTCCATCGCGTGGATATAGGCCTCGCGGCGCTTGTTGGCATTCGGGTTCACCGGCTGCATCTCGAAGAAGCACGGCGGCTCGCCCGTCCGGCAGAGGTAGTCGACAATCATCGGCACGGACTGGAAGTTGTCCGATCCGATGAAGGCCTCGCCGACCCCGTCGATTTTGCTGTCGAAGAGAACGGTCGGAACGTCCCGGCAAAAGGCTTCGACCGCCCTGCGGTCCGACGACCGGCCGAGCGGGGCCAGGAGCACGCCGGCGGGTTTCAGGGATCGCAGCGTCTCGAGGATATCGGTCTCCAGCTCGGTTTGGCCGTGGGAGCTGAACAGGGTCGGAGAGAAGCCGGCATCGATGCAGCGGCGCTCCAGATTGCGGGCGATTTCGGCGAAGAACGGGTCGGCCAGATAGGGCACGACGATCCCGATATTCTTCGTCAGCCGGCGATTCTGGTTCATCGCAAAGACGTTCGGGCGGTAGTCGAAGCGCTCCAGCGCGTCCTCGATCTTCCTCCGCGTCGAGGCCCGCACGCTGCCCGGATCGTTGAAGTATTTTGACACGGTCGGACGGGAAATCCCGCTGACGGCGGCGAATTCCTCCATGTTCCTGATCTTGTCCATGCCGTCCCCAGTGCCGTCCACGTCCGACAGGCACCGCGTCGGCTTCCGTCGGACTTTCCGCGCGACAAGTATAGATTTTACATCGCGCCGCTCAAGCCGACAGAAAGAGCCGGCGGCGCGAGATCCGCACGGCGGCGCGCAGCGCCTGCGCTTTCGCCCGTCTCCCGCGGATGGGGCCCGGATGTCGCCGCTCAGGAATGGACCGCGGCGGGAGCGCCGAGCGCCGCTTCATCGGGATGGACGCCGAGGCCGGGCGCCTCGGGCAGGTGCAGATGACCGTCGACGTTGCGCGGCCCGCGCCCGCCCGCGATCTCGGCCGTGATCATGTCCTGACAGGCCCAGACGCCGAGGCAATGCGCGTCCGGGATCGTCGCCGCGAGGTGCAGCGCCTCGGTATCGGCCAGAACCGAGCCGCCGGTGGCCATCACGAACATGTCGATCCCGTGGGCCAGCGCGATATCCCGCATCCGCGCCGCCTTGGTCAGCCCGCCGACCCGATTGAGCTTGATCCCGAAAACCTCCGCCAGCCCGTCCCGCGCGATCCGCGCCGCGTCCTGTAGCGTCACCAGGCTCTCATCGACCGAAACCGGCGTGGCGTGTTTGCCGGCGAGGGCGGCGATATCGTCGAGCGTCTCGCAGGGCTGCTCGACCATCACATGCAGGTCCTCGACCGCCCGCATCACGCGGAGCGCCTGCTGACGGGTCCAGCCGCGATTGACATCATAGAGCACTCTCTCGTCCGAACGGCGGATCGCCTCGACATCCCGAATGCGCGCGATGTCCCGCTCCGCATCGCCGCCGATCTTCACCGAATGGGCGACATAGCCCCGGGCCCGGTAGCGCGCGATGACCTCCCGGGTCTCGTCGACGGTCTTGGCGCCAACCGAGGAGGCGATGGGCCGCGGCGTCCGCGACCCGCCGCCCATCAGGTCCGCAATCGGCAGCCCCGCCGCCTGCCCGGCAATATCCCAGCAGGCCATGTCGAGAGGCGCCTTGGCGTAAAGATGGCCCGGCAGCGCGAGGTCCATGGCCCGCTCCACCTCCAGCACCTTGCGCGGGTCGAGGCCAAGCACGAACGGCGCCATGGTCTCGATTCCCGCCCGGATGCCGGGGCCATGGGCGGGCACATAGGTATGCCCCCACGGCGTCCCCTCGCCCCAGCCGATGAGCCCGGCATCGGTCTCCATCTTCACCAGCGTGGCGTCGAGCACCTCGAACTTCAGCCGCCCGCCGGAGAGCCAGTAGGGATGCTCCAGCGGCAGATCGACCTGATAGACGGTGAGGCGGGCGATCTTCATCGGCGCCCCTTGTCCCGGTGATAGGTCAGCGCCATCGCCGCGATCTGCTGGAACGCAGCCTCATCAAACGGAGCGCTCGCAGGCAGATGCACCGCCCGTGCCCTCTCGTAGGAGAACGCGCCGGGAAACCGGCTGCGGTAGCGATCCACCAGATCGGTCTGGCAGTGGACGAAGAGCGTGCAGGTGCCGGGCGCCGTCCACCCCAGCCGCAGTGTCGTCCCGGCCTTCTTCGCAGGCAGGAACGCGGGCTGGCCCCATTTCAGTGTCTCGGTGAGCGGCTGGGTGCCCGTGGCATCGGCAGCGGCATGGATCAGTGCGCGCATCCGCGCGAGCCGCGCCGCCACCAGGGGCGGCGCTTCGGCATAGACCGTCAGGATGTCGGCAACGTCACTCACACCGTCCATTCCATCACCGGCTCGCCGAGGCTCTCAAAATTCGGCGTCACGCCGAGGCCCGGCGCGTCCGGCGCATAGAGCCGCCCGTCCCGCGCCACCGCCCCGCCGATCCCTGTCGAGCGGGTGTTGTAATTCATCAGATCGGTGGTGTTCTGGAGGTACTCCGCCGGCGTCGAGGCGGCGAAATGGGCCACGGCGGCGCTCGCGATCTCGCCGCCCCAGCTGTCCTCGCTGACCACCGGAATGCGGTTCTCCACCAAATAGTCGCGCACCCGTCGCGCCTTGCTGAGCCCGCCGAGATTGGAAATCTTCAGGCAGCACAGTTCCGCCCCGCGATCCGCGACGATCCGCTGTGCCGCCGCGATCCCCGTGATGCATTCGTCGAGCTTCATCGGCTGCTCGGCCACCCGGCGCACTTGCTGGCATTCCGCATAGGTCCGGCAGGGCTGTTCGAGGATGTAATCGAGGTCCCGCGTCTCCCGCGCCACCCGGATCGCGTGGTCCACCCGCCAGCCCTGATTGGCATCGGCCATCGCCGTCTCTCCGGGGCGCAGCAGCGGCACCGCGGCCCGGATACGCTCGATATCCCCGGACCAATCGGCGCCGACCTTGATCTGGAACTGCCGGTAGCCGGCGGCACGATAGCCCTCCATCTCGGCAATGGTCTCGTCCCGCGGCTTCTGCGGCACGACCCGGTACATCGGTGCCCCGTCGGTGAGCTTGCCGCCCATGAGCATCCAGACCGGCTGACCACTGGCCTGGCCGAGGATGTCCCAACAGGCCGCGTCGAAGGGCGCCTTGGCATAGCCGTGGCCCTGAACGCCATGATCCATCAACCGCTCGATCCGGGCCACCTGACGGGGGTCCTCGCCGATCAGCTTCGGCGCCACTAGCCGCGCGAGCGCCGGGACCCCCTCGGAATGGGCCACCATGTAATTCTCGCCGCAGGGGGTGAACTCGCCGCAGCCCTGAAGACCGGCATCGGTATCGACCACCACGACGCTGGCGCGCGCCACCTCGATGGCATTGCCCGCACCCCAACCATAGGACCCGCCCACGTAAGGCAGGTCGGTCTGGTAGATGCGGATCCGGGTGATCTTCATCGCGGCGCGCCGGTCTCTCGGTCGGGCAGGAGTTCGGGCACATCGTTCAGGCCCTCCCCCGCGTGCAAGGCCAGGGTCAGAACGGGCTGATCCACGGTGCGCAAGGCATGGGCCTGCCAGGGCGCGTGGTGGCTGGTGTCGCCCGCTGTCACCGCGCGCGCGGGCCGGCCCTCGGCCTCGAACACGCAGCCGCCGTCGATGACCGCATAGACCTCCTCGGCGGCATGCCGGTGCCAGGGGTAGCGCAGACCCGGGCCCCAATAGGCCACGAAGGCCACCAGATCATCGGTTCGGAAATGGCCCGTGGGCCCTAGAAGCTCGAACCAGCCGTAGCGCGCCAGAAAGTCCGCCCCGACCTGATCTTCGGTATAGGTGAGCAGCCAGTCGATGCGATCTGCCGCCCCGACCACGGCCTCCGCCAGCGCGGCCCCCGCGCCACTCGCCGCGCCAGACGGAACATCGCGCGCGAGCTGCACCAGCGCCGGGACCGGGTTGGGGGCCTTGTCCGCGCGGTCCGGGGCCTCGGGCAGGTCGCGAAACGCCGCAAGCGCCGGGGTCGCACCAACAAAGGCCCGCGCCGCCCCATAGAGCCGCCCTAGAGGATCGGTCACGGCACCACCACGATGTTGCCGGTATGGGCTTTGGCGATGAAGGCGGATTGCGCCGCGCGCAGCTCTTCGAGTGGATAGGTGGCGGCCAGGGCCGGCCTGATCTCGCCCGCCTCGATATAGCGGATCAAGGCCGGCATTACCTCCGGGTCGATCACCGTAGAGCCCGTGAAGGTCAGATCGCGCAGATAGAAGGTGCGCAGATCGAACTCCACGATGGGCCCGGCAATGGCGCCGGAACAGGTATAGCGCCCGCCCCGGGCCAGAACCTCGATCAGCCGCGGCCAATAGGGCCCGCCGACGACATCCGCCACGACGCTGATCTCTTCGCCGCCCAAAGCGGCGGTGAGATCCTCCGGCGCCCGCGGCAGGATGCGGTCGGGGCCGAGTTCGGCCACGTTCGCATGTTTCGCTTCCGAGGCCATGGCGATCACCCGCGCCCCGCGCCGCTTGGCGAGCTGCACCAGCGCGCCTCCGACCCCGCCGGAGGCGCCCGGGACCAGCACCGTGTCGGCGCCCGTCACCCCGGCCCGGGTCAGCATCCCTTCGGCGGTGGAATAGGAGCAGGAGAAGGTGGCGAGTTCCGCATCGCTCAACTCCGACCGCACCACGAGCGCATTCCGCGCCGGGATCACCGTGTATTCGGCGAAGCCTCCGTCCCGTTCGGAGCCGAAATAGCCCGTCTTCGCCTTGTTCCCGGGGTCCTCGGGATCGCGCAGCCAATTGTCGGTGATGACCCGCTCGCCGATCCGCGCCCCGTCGACGCCGCCGCCCACCGCCACGATCTCGCCGCATGCATCGGCGCCCTGAATGCGCGGAAAGGCGATGGGCGCGCCGCCCCAGGACGGGTCCTCCTCCGCCGGCGTGCCGGAGGCCGCGCCCGTCGCCCCGGTCACCGCCTTGGAATACCAGCCGACCCGGGTGTTCACATCCGTATTGTTGAGCCCGCACGCCCCGACCCGGATCAGCACCTCGCCCGGGCCGGGATCGGGGCGCGGCCAGTCGGGGCGAAAGACGATCCGGTCGATATCGCCATGGCCCATCGTCACCATGGCGCGCATGGTGGCGGGCAGGGTCATTGCGCGGCCTCCGCCACGGCATCGACCCGGGGCAGGAGGCTTTCCGGATCGTAGGCCGGCGCCCCGAGCACCTTCGCGGCGCGCGGTTCCCCGGCGATCACCACCTCCAACGCGGTGCCCGGCACGGCGGCCGCCGGCGCGATATAGGCGAAGGCCAGAACCTTACCGACGCTGTGCCCATAGGCGACCGAGGCGGTGGAGCCCACAACCCGGCCGTCGTGCAAGACCGCCTCACCGCCATGGCCATCATCCACCCCGTCCGGGGCGATCTCCAGATAAGCGCAAATCCAGGGCATCGCATCGCGACCCGCCAGCGTCGCCTCCTTACCGAGATACGCCTTGTCCACGCGCACGAAGCGCATCACGTCGGCCTCGGGTAGGGTGACCTCGTTCGTCAGTTCCCCGGCGCCCTTGAACCCCTTCTCCATCCGCAGGGCGTTCATCGCGAAGGAGCCATAGTCCGCGATCCCATGGGCCTGCCCGGCACTCGACAGCGCCTCATAGACATCGCGGCAGGCGGCGTTCGGCATGTGCAGCTCCCAGCCCAGCTCCCCGGCATAGGACATCCGCAAGGCCCAGACCTCCTGGCCCGCGACACGGATGCGCTGGCCAGAGAGCCAGCGGAAGCTGCGATTGTCCAGCGGCGCCTCGGTGCAGGCCGCGAGCACGTCGCGGGCACGGGGGCCGTTCAGCGCCAGGGCCGCCCAATCCTCGGACAGATCGGTGACCCGAACCTCGCCGATCCGGGCGCCCGAATTTTCGACGAAAATTCGCCCCCCCGCGAGGTGATCGAGCAGCCGCTGAGCAAAGAACGCGGCGCAGACCAGATAATACCGGTCCTCCGCCATCCGCACGATGGTCGTCTCCAGCTCGATCCGCCCGCGCCGGTTCAGCATATGGGTCAGGGTGATCGACCCGTCCTTCTGCGGCATCCGGTTCGCCGTCAGCCGGTCGAGCAGATCGTGGGCCCCCGGCCCTTCCACCAGCACCTTGGTGAAGGCGGTCACATCCATGATCCCGACCCGCTCGCGCACCGCCCGGACCTCTTCGCCGACGATCTCGTCCACCACATTGCGGCGGAAGGAATAATGATCCTGCTGCGCCACACCGCCCCTGGCAAACCAGCGCGGGCGCTCGAAGCCATAGACCTCCTCATGGACCGCGCCCTTCCCCTTCAGCACCTCATGGAGCGGCGAGGGCTTCACCGGGCGCCCGGCGAGGCGGTTGAAATGGGGAAACGGGATCTCGTGGCGCAGGCAGTAATCCTCCTTCGCCTTCACCACCTGCCACTCTTTCGTCGCGTAAGGTCCAAACCGGCGCGGGTCATACTCCCGCATCGAGATATCGGCCGCGCCATGGACCATCCAGCGCGCCAGTTCCCGGGTCAGGCCGGGCCCCCAGCCGATCCCGATCTGGGTGCCGCAGCAGCACCAGTAATTCCGCACCTCTGGCGCCGGACCGATCAGCGGATTACCGTCCGGCGGATGGCTGATCGCGCCATGGACCTCCCGCGTGATCCCCAGTTCGGCAAAGATCGGCATCCGGTCGAGTGCGGCCTCCAGCCACGGCATCACCCGGTCGTAATCGGCATCGAAAAGCTCGTTCTCCGCCTCCCAGGGGCAGTGATCCTCCCAGACCGTATTGGGGTTCTCCTTCTCATAGATGCCGATCAGCCCGCGCTTTTGCTCCATCCGGATATAGCCCGAGACCAGACGGTCATCGCGGATCACCGGCAATTCGCGGTCCAGCGCGTCGAACTCCGGCACGTTCTCGGTGACGAAGTAATGGTGCGTCATCGAGGTCATCGGCAATTGCAGCCCGGACCATTCCCCCATCTGCCGCGCATAGGTGCCGCCGGCATTGACGACGTGCTCGCAGCGGATCGTCCCCTTCTCGGTCTTCACCACCCACTCGCCCCCCGGCGCCTGGGTGATGTTCGTCGCCCGGCAGCGGCGAATGATCCGCGCGCCAAGCTGACGGGCCCCGGCGGCCAGCGCCATGGTGACGTTCGTCGGATCGACATGGCCGTCATCGGGGGTGTGGAGCGCGCCGAGCACCCCGCCCAGATTGTAGAACGGATGCAACTGCCGGATGCGATCCGGCCCGACCAGTTCGATATTGAACCCCAGCGACCGCCCGACCGACAGCGTGTGCCGCAGCCAGTCCATCTCATCCTCGGTATAGGCCAGCCGGAACGACCCGCAGCCATGCCAGGTCACCGCCTGCCCGGTCTCCGCCTCCAAGGCGCCGGAATAGAGCCCGATATTGTAGTCGACGCATTTGCCGAGCCCGAAGGAACTCGTCGAATGGGTGATCTGCCCGGCGGCGTGCCAGGTGGACCCGCTGGTCAGCTCCGCCTTTTCCAGGAGCACCACATCGCGCCAGCCCTCATGGGCGAGATGATAGGCCAGGCCGCAGCCCATGATACCGCCGCCGACGATGACGACACGGGCGCTGGTGGGAAACTCGGACGGGGACATGGGCAAGCCTTCTCGGGAGGGGACCCCGAGAGGCTACTCGCACAAACATACCAAACGCAATCCCGAATGGCACAAATGTATCCTCGTCGCCCGCGCCTACAGCAGCCCGTCGGGTAGCGCCTGCTGCGACCGCGCGTCGATGCGGCGGAACCAGAAGGTGAGGATCGTCGCGGTGATCACGATGAAGAGCGAATAGAGCACCGGTAGCGCCAGGATCGCCTGCTGCTCTTCGCCCGAGAAGGTCAGCACGACGAGCGCCACGGCCAGCGGCCCGTTCTGGATGCCGGTCTCCAGCGCGATGGTCCGCACGTTCCTCGGATGCAGCCGCAGTGCGGAGGCGAACCCGTAGCCCACCCCGATCCCCAGAAGCCCGATCCCTATGGCGGCCATGAAGACGGCGGGCGGCGTGGTCATCAGAAAGCCCCAGTTCCGCGGCACCCAGCTCACCAGCAGGAACAGGATGAAGAAGATGCCAAGCGCGGAGCCGCCCAATTCCACCAGCGCGCCGACATTCGCGTTCCACTTCCGGAGCGCCATGCCGATCCCCACCGGCACCAGCAGGATCAGCAGGACCCCGATGATGTCCCCGGCCGGGATATCGACATTAAGCCCCGCCGCATAAAGCACCAGCAGGAGCGGGATCAGGATCACCCCGAAGATCGTGGAGGTCACCGTCATCAGCACCGACAGCGCCAGATTGCCCTTGGAAAAATAGGTGAAGATGTTCGAAGTCGTGCCCCCGGGCATACAGCCCATGATCAGAAGCCCGATCTTCACCGGATCGCTCACCGGCAGGACCAGCGCGAGGGTGAAGGCGGTGAGCGGCATGATCCCGTATTGCGAGGCGAGCCCGATGAAGAGCCCATAGGGCCGCTTCAGCGCCAGGGTGAAATCCTTGAAGGTCAGCGACGCCCCCATGCCGAGCATAATGACGGCCATCATGATGGCGAGGATCGCCTGTTCGAGCGGTCCGACCATGGCTCAGGCCTCCTTCAGCTCGGGATGGGCGGCAAGCTCCTCGTCGCGCAGGTCCTTGCGGAGGATCTTGCCCACATTGGATTTCGGCAGCTCGTCGCGGAACTCCACCTGTTTCGGCACCTTGTAGCCGGTCAGGACCGAGCGGCAGAACTTGCGCACATCGTCCACGGTGATCGACGGGTCCTCGCGCACCACGAAGGCCTTCACCGCCTCGCCCTGCTCGCCGTCCGGAATACCGATCACGGCGCTTTCGACCACGCCTTCCATCCGGGCCAGGCAATCCTCGATCTCATTGGGGAAGACGTTGAAGCCGGACACCACGATCATGTCCTTCTTGCGGTCGACGATGCGCAGGAACCCCTCCTCGTCCATCGTCGCGATATCCCCGGTGCGGAAGAACCCGTCCGGCGTCATCACCCGGGAGGTCTCGTCTTCGCGCAGCCAGTAGCCCGCCATCACCTGCGGCCCCCGGACCGCCAGTTCCCCCGGATCGCCCCTGGGCACGTCATGGCCCGCATCGTCCAAAAGCCGCACCTCCGTCGACGGCATCGGCAGACCGATCGTGCCGATCCGGGCAGCCCCGATCGGGTTCCCGCTGACCACCGGCGCCGTCTCGGTCAGCCCGTAGCCCTCGACGATATGGGTGCCGGTCATGTCGAACCAGCGCTCCGCCACGGCCTGGTGCAGGGCCATGCCGCCGGCGAAACTCGCCTTCAGGGATTTCGGCGGGCGTTCCGAGAACCAGAACTCGTTCATCAGCCCGTTGAAGAGCGTGTTGACGCCGACGATCCAGCTCACCTTGTAGTTCTCAAAGGCGCGCCGGACATTGCCCAGGGGCCGCGGGTTCGGCACCAGCAGGTTGCGCCCGCCGAGCCAGTAGAACCCCAGCAGGTTCAGGGTGAAGGCCAGGATGTGATAGGTCGGGATCGCGGTCAGGACGACCTCTTCCCCCTTCTCCACATGGCTGTCGATCCAGGTCATCGCCTGGGCCATGTTCATCACGATATTGCCGTGGGTCAGGACCGCGCCCTTGCTGACGCCCGTGGTGCCGCCGGTATATTGCAGCGCCGCCACCGCCGCGCCGGTCAGATGGCCGGCATAGCCGTCGACATCGCCGCCCGCCGCGCGGCCCTTCTCCAGTGCCTGGGGCAAGCGCTCATGGGGGATCGTGACGGGCTGGATCGTCCGGTCCCAGTGCGTCTGGATCAGGCTGATCACCCCGCGCACCGCCCGCGGCATGAATTCCGGCACCCGGGTCACCACGACATGGGGCACCTCGTAATGCTGGAACGCCTCGGCCAGCTTGTCGGTGAACATGTCGACGATGACGAGGACCTTGGGATGCGCGTCCTTGAGCTGATGGCCCATCTCGCGCGCGGTGTAGAGCGGGTTGATGTTGACGAGCGTGCAGCCCGCCTTGAAGACCCCGAAGGCCACGACCGGGATCGGCAGCGAGTTCGGCGCCTGGAGCGCCACACGGTCACCCTCTTCGAGCTTCAGCACCTCGCGCAGGTAGCGGGCGAAATCGTCGGACATGGCGTCGACCTGGTTGTAGGTCAGGTCGCCGAACATCCCGTTCGGCATCACCGCAGTATAGGCGATCCGGTCGCCATAGGTCTCGGCGGCGATCCGGACGAGGTCGGCCAGCGTGTCGAAGGGCGGTTTCTCGACATGCTCCGGCACCCCGTCGGGATAGCTCGAAAGCCACGGCTTCGCCTCATGGCCTGCGGTCATGCGGTCTCCTCCCTTCCCTGCCCCGCAGGTCTTCGGCTGCGGTTCGGCGGACTGTGCCCCGAAACGGGGCCCCATTCCAGACAGAATGCCGCAGGTAACCCGCGCAAGCAGTGGAAATGACCTAACGTTTCGGCGGCGCTCTGCGGGGGCCACCGGCAACGGCCCGTCGACGGGCCGTGATCACGCGCTTGCGCAAGCGCGTTTCAAAGCGCCGCCTGCGGCGCTTCCATAAGGCGCGTCGACGCGCCTTCCGCCCGGCCCGACCCCGGCGCCTCGGCGGAGATCACCCGGTCCGCCCGCCGCCTACTCTATGGCGCGATCAGAAAGGCTCGGAAGTCGTTGACATTGGTGCCCGTCGGCCCGGGAACGAACAGATCGCCCAGCGCATCGAAGGCAGTCCAGGCATCGTTGGCCGCCAAGAGCGCGCCGGCATCGCGGCCCAGGACCCGCAGCCGCGCGGCGCTCCCGCCATCCGCGAAGGCCCCGGCATTGTCCTCGGACCCGTCGATCCCGTCGGTATCGGCGGCGAGCGCCGTGACACCTGCGACCCCATCAAGCGCCATCGCCGCGGCAAGCAGGAACTCGGTATTGCGCCCGCCCTTCCCCTGCCCGCGCAGCGTCACCGTCGTCTCGCCCCCGGACAACAGGACGATGGGGGCGGCGAAGGGCTCTCCCGTCCCCGCCACATGGGCGGCAAGCGCCGCGTGCATGCGCCCGATCTCCCGCGCCTCGCCCTCGATAGCATCGGAGAGGATCGCGGCGGGGAGACCCTCGGCCCTGGCGGCGTCGGCGGCGGCGCGAAGCGAAAGCGCCGCGGAGGCGATCACCCGAACCTCATTCCGCGCAAAGACCGGGTCGTCGGAGCCCGGCGGCTCTTCGGCCCCGTCGAGGGCGGCGCGCAGCGGCTCGGGCAGGTCGATCCGCCAATCCGCGATCGCCGCCCTTGCCTCCGCGAGCCCCGCCACGCCCGGCACCGTGGGGCCGGAGGCGACCTGGGCGGGATCGTCCCCCGGCACGTCGGAGACCACAAGGCTCACAACCCGCGCCGGGGCCGCCAGCGCCGCCAGCCGCCCGCCCTTGATCCCGCTCAACGCCGTCCGCACCGCATTCATCGCCGAGATCGGCGCACCCGACGCCAGCAGCGCCGCGTTCAACGCCTGTTCGTCGTCCAGTGTCAGCCCCGCCGGCGGCGCCGGCAGGAGCGCCGAGCCCCCGCCACAGATCAGCGCCACGACAAGGTCGTCCGGCCCAAGGCCCGACACGGCAGCGCTCAGCGCCTCTGCGGCTGCGAGCCCCGCCGCGTCCGGCACCGGATGCGCCGCCTCCAGGACCTCGATCCGCTCACAGGGCACCGCATAGCCGTAGCGGGTCACCACCACCCCCTCGAGTGGCCCGGCCCATATCGCCTCGAACGCCCGGGCGAGCTGCGCCGCGCCCTTGCCCGCCCCGATCACCACGGTCCGACCCTCGGGCCGCTCCGGCAGGTGCCGCGGCAGGATCACCGCCGGGTCGGCGGCGGCCACGGCGGCCTCGAAAAGCCGGGTCAGAAGGGCGCGGGCATCCGGATCGATCATGGTGGCATCGTGCGGCGGCGGCCCGGTGGCCGCAAGACCGGCCGGACCGGCACCGAAATTTGTGATCACACCCCACCGGTCACGCCGAAGTGACCGCCGGGCACGCGCCGGACCGCGCACAAGGCCCCCACAGAAAATCCCATTCAGAACAGCGGCTTACCAATTATCTCAACGTGCCGTTGCCCGGTCAAACTGAGGCAGGAATGCCGCACCGCGCCCCCGCGACGAAAAATCCTAAAATGCCGCTCGGATTTTGTTTGAAAACGCGATCCCGCAAGCCTAGGTCCGGATCAGGCGGCCATCCACCCCCGAGTCGCCGGAAAGGAGACGAGACATGACCCGTGACCAACTGATCCGCGAGACGCGCGCCCGCACCGGTTCCTTCCCGGGCTTTCTCGTCGTCTATGCGATGATCCTCGGCACCATGGTGCTCTGCGCCCAGGCGATGGTCTGACGCCACCGATCCACCGACAGCGCCAGACCTGAAGCCCGCAAGATTATCCGACCTTCGCGGCCTCTCCGACATTATCCACGCCCCGTTCCTCCAGAAGCGTGGTGAGCCAGTTCGGATCCATCTCCGGCACCGAACTCAACAGCAGGTCGGTATAGGGATGGTGCGGCGGCTTGAACATCTCGTCCTTCGGCCCGTGTTCCACCACACGCCCGTGCTGCATCACCACCACCTCGTCGGCGATTGAGCGCACGGTGGCGAGGTCATGGGTGATGAACATATAGGCCAGGTTGAGTTCGTTCTGGAGACGGTCGAGGAGCTTGAGGATACCCTCGGCCACAAGCTGATCGAGCGCCGATGTCACCTCGTCACAGATGATGAACTCGGGCTCCGCCGCCAGCGCACGGGCGATCCCGATCCGCTGCTTCTGCCCGCCCGAAAGCTCCGGCGGGAAACGGTTGTAGAACTTCGACGGGTCGAGCTCGATCAGGTCGAGAAGCTCGTCCACCCGGTTCTTCAGCGCCGCACCCTTGAGCCCGGAATAGAACTGCGCCGGGCGGCCGATGATCTCTGAAATCCGGACCTTGGGGTTCAGCGCGGTATCCGCCATCTGGTAGATCATCTGCGCCTGACGCAACTGATCCTTGGTCCGGTCGGTGTATTTCGGCGGCAGGGGCTCGCCCCGGTGCAATACCTCTCCCTTCATCGGCGGCAACAGCCCGGTGATGACCCGGGCGGTGGTCGATTTGCCCGACCCGCTCTCTCCCACGACGGCGACGGTCATGCCTTCGTAGATGTCGAAGGACACGTCATCGAGGACCTTGGCGCCGCCGGTATAGGCTGCATCCACGTTCTTGACCGAGATCACCGGCTTCGAGCCGTCCGTCGGCCGTGATTTCTGCGGCCTCTGGAAGCTGCGCACCGCCCAGAGCGACTTGGTGTAGTCCTCCTGGGGGTTCTCCAGCATCTCCTCGGTCGGCGCCTCCTCGACCTCGTTGCCGCGCAACAGCACCTTGATCGTGTCCGCCATCTGCGCGACCACGGCGAGGTCGTGGGTGATGTAGATCGCCGCGGTGTTGAACTGATCGACGATGTCGCGGATCGCGGCGAGGACCTCGATCTGCGTCGTCACGTCGAGCGCGGTGGTCGGCTCGTCGAAGATGATCAGGTCGGGCCGGCAGGACATCGCCATCGCCGTCATCGCCCGCTGCAACTGCCCGCCCGAGACCTGATGCGGATAGCGGAAACCGATCTCGCCCGGGTTCGGCAGACGCAGGCGCTCGTAAAGCTCCATCGCATCTTCCTGGGCCTCCATCCGCTTCTGGATGCGGTAGTGGACCGGGGCCTCGGTGTGCTGGTCGATGATCTTGTGCGCCGGGTTGAAGGACGCCGCCGCCGATTGCGCGACATAGGCGATGCGCGAGCCGCGTAGGGCCCGCCGCTCGCTCTCCGACGCGGTGGTCAGCTCCATCCCGTCGAACTCGATGGAGCCGGCGGAGATGCGCGTGCCGTCCCGGGCATAGCCCATGGCGGCAGCCCCGATGGTGGACTTGCCCGCCCCGCTCTCGCCGATCAGACCGAGCACCTCGCCCCGGTGCAGCGTCAGGTCGACCCCCTTGATGATGTCGACCCAGGTCTCATCGGAATAGCCCTGAATCTCCAGACCGCGGATCTTCAGCAGGACCTCTTTCTTAGGCGTGTTCATCTTATTGCTCCTTCAGGCCGGAGGACCGGAACAGCATCCAGTCGACGACGAAGTTCACCGCCACAGTCAGCAGCGCGATGGCGGCGGCCGGGATCAGCGGGGTGATGTCCCCGAACGAGATCAGCGTCGCGTTCTCCCGCACCATCGAGCCCCAGTCCGCGGTGGGCGGCTGGATGCCGAGGCCGAGGAAGCTCAGCCCCGCGATCAGCAGGAACACGAAGCAGAACTCGAGCCCGAACTCGGCCACCAGCGGCGCGGTCGAGTTCGGCAGGATCTCCCGGCGGATCAGATAGCCGGTCCCCTCGCCGCGAAGGCGCGCGGCCTCGATATAGTCCATCACCACGACATTGCCGGCCACCGCCCGGGTCAGGCGGAAGACGCGCGGCGCGTAGATGATCGCCACGGCGATGATGATCACGTGGATCTCGGGGCCGAAGATCGACAGCATCAAAAGCGCGAAGATCAGCGACGGGATCGACATGATCACGTCCGCGACCCGGCCCATGAACTGGTCGAACCAGCCCCCCTTGGTGGCCGCCAGCAGGCCGGCGGTGGCGCCGATCACGAAGGCCGACACCGTGGCGGTCAGCGCCAGGCCCACGGTATTCCGCGCGCCGTAGATGATCCGGCTGAACATGTCGCGGCCAAGCTGGTCGGCGCCAAGGAGCATGTTCTCGTCCGCCGGCGCAAAGGCGGTGGAGATGATCTCCGCCTCGCCATAGGGCGCGATCCAGGGCGCGAAGATGCCGGCGATCGCATAGGTGAAGATCACGAACATCCCGAAGGCCGCGGTGAGCGGCGCGGTGCGCAGTTCCTTGGCCAGTTCCTCGCCCGACATCGCGATCAGGAACTCCCGGAACGCATAGGACACCGCCCCCGCGAAGGCCAGAAGCCCCGCGAAGATCGTAACCGCCCGGAGCGCCGGAACCCCGCCGACGATGCCCAGAACGAAGGACACGAGCGTCAGCGAGAACAGCATCAGGAAGAGCTTGCGCTGGTTGAAATAGGCCGCCGCGCAGGAGGCGATGACGAGGAGGGCATAGTAGCCGACGACGAAGGCCATGTGTCTTGCCCTCCCTTACTTCGGATGCCGCAGGCGCGGGTTGGTGAGGATCGAGCCCACATCCGCTGCGAGATTGAGGAGGATGAAGGTCGCCGCGAAGATCAGGCAGCAGGCCTGCACGATGGGGAAGTCCCGTTTCGACACCGCGTCGACGAGCGCCTGTCCGATGCCCGGATAGACGAAGACCACCTCCACGAGCACCACGCCGGTGATCAGATAGGCGAGGTTCAGCGCCACGACGTTGATGATCGGCGCCCAGGCATTGGGCAGGGCGTGCTTGACGATCACCCTCCAGGGCGGCGTGCCCTTGAGCCGCGCCATCTCGATATAAGGCGAGGCCAGGAGGTTGATGATCGCCGCCCGCGTCATCCGCATCATATGCGCGGTGACGACGAGCACCAGCGTCAGCGCCGGCAGGAAGGTCCGTTCGAGCAACTCGCCGAAGCTCATGCCGGGGCTGAGGCTCGAGATTGCCGGGAACATCCCCCAGCGTACCGAGAAGAAGAGGATCAGGATGTAGCCGAGGAAAAACTCCGGCGAGGAGATCGCGGTCAGCGTGGTGACGTTCGCGACCCGGTCGAAGACGGTGTTGCGCAGCAGCGCGACCAGCACGCCCAGGGTGATCGCGAAGGGCACCGCGATCACCGCGGCATAGGCGGCCAGGAAGAGCGTGTTTATGAACCGGTCGCCGATCGCCTGGGTCACCGGCTCTCCGGTCACCACGGAACTTCCGAAGTCGAGCCGGACCGCGCCGGCCAGCCATTCCAGGTAGCGCACGACGGCGGGCTTGTTCAGCCCCATCTGTTCGCGCAAGGCGGCGAGGTTCTCCTCGGTCGCGCCCTGGCCGAGCACGGCCTGGGCGATATCGCCCGGCAGAAGCTCGACCATGAAAAAGATGATGATCGAGATCACCAGAAGCGTGATCAGCCCAAGGCCAAGACGCTTGGCGATGAGGCTCAGGATATCCCCCATATGTCCCTCCACTGTCCCGGGCTGCCGGATCGGCCGGGATCTTCTTGTTACCTCCGCCCGGGCCGCGGGACCTCATCGGTCATCCGGTCGCGGGTCGGGCGGGCGTTGTCGGGGTGCGCAGCGGGGCGCGGCCCCCGAAAGCGAGGAACCCGGCGGGCCGTTTGGCGCGCCGGGTTCCGTTTCAGATCAGCCTTCGAACCACCAGCGGCTCGCGGCCCGTGCGCCGTCCATCTCCCAGCTCGCCGCCAGCGCGCCGGTATTCTGGACGTTGGACCGGCGGGCGTAGACGAAGTTACGGAAGAACGGAATGATCGTACCGCCGTCGTCCCGCGCGATGGTCGCCATCTCGCTGTAGATCTCGCCGCGCTTGGCGTCGTCGAGTTCCGACTTGCCCTGAAGCAGCAACTCGTTGAACCGCGCGTTCTGCCAGCGGCTCTCGTTCCAGGCCGCATCGTCCTTGTAGGCCAGGGTGTACATCACGTCCGGGGTCGGACGCGCGCCCCAGGCGACGCAGCAGAACGGCTTCCTCAGCCAGACATCGGAATAGTAGCCATCGTTCGGCTCGCGCACGACATTGATGTTGATGCCCGCGGCCTTGGCCTGTTCGGCGTAGAGGACGCACATGTCCACCGCGCCCGAGAAGATCGACTCCGCCGAGGACAGGTCGACGTTAAGCTCGTCGATCCCCGCGCCCTGCAGCAGCGCCCGCGCCCGGTCCGGATCGTAGGAGAGCTGATCGAGCCCTTCGGGGTAGTAGGGCATGGCCGGCGAGTGATGGAAATCGTTGCCGGCAACCGCCGCGCCGAAGGCGATCTTCTCGACGATCTCGTCGCGGTTCATCGCCAGCTTCAGCGCCATCCGCACATCGACATTGTCAAACGGTCCGGTGTCGCAATGCATCGGCATGGTGATCGCCGAGCCCGAAGGCACGTTCTCGATGATCAGGTCCGGGTTGCGCTGCATCAGCGCCATCGTCTTCAGGTCGATGGACGACACCGCATCCACATCGCCGCTGACCAGGGCCACCTGACGCGCATTCGGGTCGTTGATCGCCAGATACTCGATGGCATCGAAATAGGCGCCCTCGCCGTGCCAGCCATCGTGACGCTCAAGCTGGAAGCCGACCCCGAAGGAGCCATCGACAATCCGGTAGGGGCCGCAGCCGATCCCCGACTGCCAGTCGATCGAGCCGTCATCGTTGGCCGGCTGGATCGTCAGGTGGTAGTCGGTCATCAGCCAGGGCAGGTCCGCATTCGGGCCGGCAAGCTGGAAGACGACGGTGTAGTCGTCGGTCTTCGAGATGTCGGTGACATCGGCCAGAAGCGCCTTGGCGGCGGAGGTCGAGTCGTCGCCGCGGTGGAAGTTCATCGAGGCGATGACGTCATCGGCGTTCACGCCACGGCCATCGTGGAACACCACGTTCTCTTTCAGGCGGAACGTCCAGGTGGTCGCATCCGACGAGCCTTCCCATTCCAGCGCCACGTCGCCGCCGAGCGTCTGGTCGGTGTTGATCATGGTCAGGTAGGCGCGGTGGGTATGGGCCAGGACGATCTGCTGGATCGAGAGATAGGTGCCCGGATCGTGGGTGTCGGACGTGTTGTTGTCGTGGAGCCCGACCCGGAACGTGCCGCCGCTCACCGGCTGCGCCTTGGCCGAGGTCGTCCACAGACCGGTCGCGGCCGTGGCGGTCATCCCCGCGGCCATCGAATAGCTCATGAAGGACCGCCGCGAAATCCGGCCCTCGCGGGCGGCATCCGCAAGGCGGTCGAGCATCATCTGCTGTTCTGAGTTTTTCATGTTCCCTCCCTGGAACTGTTTGTCTCGTTTGACCCTTCGGTCGTGCTCTCGGGCCCCCGTTATTCCCGGGGTCGCGCCGTTCCGCACAGGCTTGCCTCTGCGGCCCGCGCCCGTTGGCCTGAAAGCGACATGTCCACAGCAAAACACGAACTTGCCGGGCCCGCTACCCCGGGACGCTGTCCAGAGGGCCAATTTTTTGTGTTTTTTCCGCCCGTGCCGCCATTTGCCCGCATTCTGATCACCGCCCGCCGGGCCCGAGGGGCGGTCCGTTTGCGACATTCGGACCGGGTCGCGGAGGCGAGTCGGACACGATCTGTCATGCCGTTGGACCGCCCTCGCCCAGCGTCAGAACCGGGTCCCCAAGCACCGCGAGATCGACCGTGACCCCAAGCCCCGGCCCCTCCGGTGGCGCAATGCGCCCGTCCCGGCGGACCGGTCCGTCCGGTGCCAGCCGTGGCGCCACATAGCCAGATAGGTCGCACACGTTCAGCACCCGGTTCGGATCGGTCGCCGCGCCCAGATGCAAGGCCGCCGCGGTCGCGATGTCCGACCCCCAGGTATCCTCGATGCACATCATGGGCCCGAGATAGAGGCAGAGGTCCCGCGCCCGCCGAAGCGCCGAAAGCCCGCCGAACTTCGACAGTTTCAGCGCCACCGCGTCGAGGCAGCCGCGCTCATGGGCCTCCAAGAGGCTCGCCGTGTCGTGGACGGTCTCGTCCAGCTTCATGGCCAGCCCGGTGGCGGCACGGACCCGGGCGCAATCGGCAATCGTGGCGCAGGGCTGCTCCAGCATCACATCGAGATCGGCCACCGCCCGCCCGACCCGGGTCGCGGTCAGCGAGGTCGCCCCGCAATTCCAATCGCCATAGACCAGAGGGCTCTCCCCCACCGCCTCGCGCACCAGCCGCAGCCGCGCGACATCGGCCTGCCAGTCCGCATCGGCGCCGAGCTTGGCCTGGAACTGGGCGATCCCCTCGGCCTGAGCCTCCCGGGCGATCCGCGCCATCTCATGGGGATCGATGCAGGTGATCGAATGATAGAGCGGCAGGTCCGCCGCCCGGCGCCCGCCCAGAAGCGCATAGAGCGGCAGTCCGGCGGCCTGGGCGGTGATGTCCCAGAACGCGATGTCGAGCGCCGATTTCACATAGACGTGCCCGGGCAGCCAGGCATCGAGCCGGGCCGTCAGCCCCTCCGCCCCGATCGGATCGGCTCCGAGCAGGACCGGCGCCAATTCCTCGACCGCCGGCGCCACGCCACCGGCATAGGCCGGCAGATAATGCGGGATCGGGCAGACCTCGCCCCAGCCGGTGAGCCCAGAGGCGGTCGTCACCGCGACCACGATACTCTCCACCGTCTCGCAGGATTTGCCGCTCGCCATGTGATAGCCGGTATGGGCGGTCAGCGGCACCTGCCAGACCGTCAGCCCGGCGATCCGGTGATCGGCGGCCGGGCGGAATGTGGCGGGCGCGGCAGTCTTCATCTCACCCCTTATCTCACCCTTTCTCAACGCGCCGCCGGACCCGTCGGACCAGGCATCGGATTTTCCCGGGGCGGCGTCGCAAACATGCTCGACAAAGGTGCCGCACGTTTATACCGTCGTCAATCATGAATGGGACAGATGTATCAGCCCCGGTCCTCGAACGGCTCGCCGCCGAATGGGACGCCCTCACCCCCGAAGCGCAGAAGGCCGCGGCCTATGTGCTTGAAAACCCGCGTGAAGTCGGCGTCTCGACCGTGCGCGAGATCGCCAATGCCGCCCGAGTGAAGCCGAACACGGTCGTGCGCATGGCCCGCCAGGTCGGCTTCGAGGGCTACGAGGATTTCCGCGAACCTTTCCGCGACGCGATCCGCCGGGGCGGAGCCGATTTCCCCGACCGCGCGCGCTGGCTCCAGGACATCCGCCGCGCCGGCGGGCTCGGCGGGCTCTATGCCGATCTGGCCACCGCCGCGATCCGTAACCTCGAACAGACCTTCGCCGCGATCCCCACCGAAGACCTGCAAGCCGCGGCCGAGACGATCTGGTCCAGCCGCCGCGTCTACACCCTCGGGGTCGGCGTGCAGAACGCCAATGCGCGCAATTTCACCTATCTCGCCTCCACCGGCATGGTGCAGTTCCACGCCATCCCGCGTCCCGGATCGACCGCCACCGACGACCTCGCTTGGGCCGATACCCGCGACGTGCTGATCGCGATCACGCTCAAACCCTACCGCCGCGAGGTGCTGGAGGCCGTGGACCTCGCCCGCGAACAGGGGATGCGGATCGTCGGCCTCTCCGACAGCCCGGCCTCGCCGATCATCCGCGGCGCCGACCACGGCTTCGTGCTGGCCGCCGACACGCCGCAATTCTTCCCCTCCTCGGTCTCCACCATCGCCGTCCTCGAAACCCTCCTGAGCTTCGTCATAGCCGTCGCCTCGGACGAGATCGTCGACCGGGTCGAACGCTTCCACAGCCGCCGCCACCGCCTCGGCCTCTACTCTCAGGATCCGGAATGAGCCCCGTCCACTCCCTCGCCGCCCGCTACTACACCGATCCGGCGGTGTTCGCGGAGGAACAGCAGGGCCTCTTCGCCCGCACCTGGCAATTCGCGGGCCATGCGAGCCAGTTGGCGGAGCCCGGCGACTATTTCGTCTTCGAACTCGCCGGCGAGAGCCTTTTCTGCGTCATGGGCCGCGACCGCGTCATCCGCACCTTCTACAATGTCTGCCAGCACCGCGCGCATCAGCTTTTGCAAGGCACCGGCACCACCCGCGTCGTGGTCTGCCCCTACCACGCCTGGACCTACGAGTTGACCGGCCAGCTCCGCGCCGGGCCGAACATCAAGGCGGTGGAAGGCTTCGACAAGGACAGCGTCTGCCTGACCGAGGTCCGCACCGAGACCTTCCTCGGCTTCATCTTCGTCAATCTCGACCCCGACGCCGCGCCGATGGACGAGTGGTTCCCCGGCACCCGCGCCGAGCTTGAAGACTGGGTGCCCGATTGGGAGCATCTCGCCCCCCTCGAATGGGTCGAAATCGCCGAGCGCTGCAACTGGAAGGTCTCGGTCGAAAACTACTCCGAATGCTACCATTGCAGCCTCAACCACCCGACCTTCGCTACCGGTGTGGTGAAGCCGGAAACCTATGACATCCAGCCCCAGGGCCATTGCCTGCGCCACACGACCGAATGCCAGAACCTCGACGCGATGACCTATCCGATCGACCTCGAGAGGCCCAATGCGGACGGCTATTCAAGCTGGTTCCTCTGGCCGATGTTCAGCTTTCAGGTCTATCCGGGCAATCGGCTCAACACCTATCACTGGCGCCCCGTCGATGCCGGCAATGTCGTGGTCTGGCGCGGCTGGTATTCCGTTGACGGCGCCGATGACGAGGTGGTGCGGCGACTGGCCGTGCAGGACCGGGCGACGACGGTGGAGGAGGATATCCACCTCGTCGAGAGCGTGCAGCGCGGCCTCGGCTCCCGCGGCTACCGGCCCGGGCCGCTGGTGGTGGACCCGAATTGCGGCGTGAATTCGGAACATTCGGTGCAGGTCCTTCAGGGCTGGATGCGCGAGGCGGTGGATGGCTGAGGAAGGGCTCAGGGGCCGCTGCCTCTGCGGCGCGATCCGCTGGGAGACCACGGCCCCGCCCCGCTGGTCCGCCCATTGCCATTGCGAAAGCTGCCGCCGGGCCACCTCGGCCCCCTTCACCAGCTTCATCGGCTTCGCGACCGAAGACGTGATCTGGGCCGGCACCCCCGCCGCCTACGCCTCATCCCCCGGCGTCACCCGCGGATTCTGCGCCATCTGCGGCAGCCCGCTCTACTACAAGGGCGAGCGCTGGGCCGACGAAACCCATCTCTACGCCGCGACACTCGACGATCCGTCGCTCTACCAACCCGACGGCCACGCCTATTGGGCCGAACACGTCCCCTGGGCCGATATCAACGACGGCCTCCCGCGCCGCTGACCCCGAGGAGCCCCGATGACCGACATCGCCCCCTACTGGCAAAACTATGTTGACGGCGCCTGGGTCGATGGCGGCGCCGGGCGCCTGACCGTCGAGGACCCGGCCACAGGCGAGCCCCTCGCCGAACAGGCCCTGGCCGATGCCGCGGATGTGGACCGTGCGGTCACCGCCGCCCGCACCCTGCACCTCTCCGGCGGTTGGTCCGGTCTGCGCCCGGTCGAGCGGGGCCGGATGGTGCAGGCCATGGGCCGCTACCTGCTCGACCACCAGGCCGAAATCGCCCGCCTCCTGACCCTCGAACAGGGCAAACCGCTCTGGGAAGCGGAGATCGAGGTCGCCGGCGCCGCGCGCTACTTCGAGTACTACGGCAATCAGGCCGAGACGGTGGAGGGCCGGCAGGTCCCCCTCGGCGCCGACTATGTCGACTTCACCGTGATGGAGCCCTTCGGCGTCTCCGCCCAGATCATCCCGTGGAACTACCCGCTTGAGATGACCGCCCGGTCGCTCTCCGCCGCTCTGGCAACGGGCAATGCCTGCGTGGTGAAGACGCCGGAACTGACCCCGCTCACCAATACCTGGATCGCCCGCGCGGCGGAGGCCGTGGGCCTGCCCCGGGGCGCCGTCAACGTCCTCTGCGGCCTCGGATCGGAGGCCGGCGCGGCGCTTTCGACCCATGACCACGTCAATCAGATCGTCTTCACCGGCTCTGTCCCCACCGGCATCGCCATCGCCACGGCAGCGGCGCAAAATGTCGTCCCCTGCATCCTGGAACTCGGCGGCAAATCCGCCGCGATCGTCCATGACGACGCAGATCTCGATGCCTTCGAGACCGATCTGCGCTGGGGCATCTACTTCAATGCCGGGCAGGTCTGTTCCGCGATGAGCCGGGTCATCGTCCACGAAAGCCGCGCAGAGGAACTGGTCGAACGCGCCGCCGGCGTGGCACGCGGCCTCTCCGTCGGCCCCGGCATCGAACGCCCCGATTACGGCGCCAATATGGGCGCCATGGTCAGCGAACCGCAGCGCGACCGTGCCGACGCCATGGTGCGCCAGGCCGAAACGGACGGCGCCCGGCTCGTCACCGGTGGGCGCAAGCTGAACCGCCCCGGGGCCTTCCTCGAACCCACCGTGCTGGCCGGGGTCGCGGGCGACATGGCCATCGCCCAGGAGGAGGTCTTCGGCCCGGTCCTCTCGGTCCTCTCGTTCCGCGACGAGGCCGAGGCCATCGCGCTCGCCAACGGCACGCCCTACGGCCTCGTCGCGGGCGTCTTCACCCGCGACCTCGACCGCGCCACCCGCGCCGCTGCCCAGCTCCGCGCCGGGCAGGTCTTCGTCAACGAATGGTATGCCGGCGGCGTCGAGACCCCGTTCGGCGGTTTCGGCAAATCCGGGTATGGTCGGGAAAAAGGGCGCGAGGCGCTCTGGAACTACGTGCAGACCAAGAATGTCGCGATCCGGCTCGGCTGACCGGCGCGCCGCATTTCTGGAACAGGAGGCAGATATGGCCGGCATTTTCGACGAGGACCTGTTTCTCAAGGGTCTCGCCCAGCGCAAGGCGACCCTCGGCGCCGAGTATGTGGAGCGCTCGCTGGAGGCCGCCGACGACCTGACTCGCCCGTTTCAGGAGGCGATGACGGCCTGGTGCTGGGGCTTCGGCTGGGGCGACGAGACGCTCGACGCCCGCACCCGCTCGATGCTCAATCTCGCGATGATCGGGGCGCTCGGCAAGATGACGGAATGGGAGCTGCATTGCCGCGGCGCCGTCAAGAACGGGGTGACCGCTGAAGAAATCCGCGCGATCATCCACGCGGTCGGAATCTACTGTGGTGTGCCACAGGCGCTCGAATGCTTCCGTGTGGCCCGCAAGGTGCTGGAAGAGGACGCATAGCCGGCAACGCCGGAAGAGCGCCATCGACCGGGGCCGCCCGGCAGGTCAGCCGCCGAAATCGTCGAGCATGATGTCTTCGCGGTCGACCCCAAGCTCCAGCAGCATGTTGATCACCGACTGGTTCATGATCGGCGGGCCGCAGAGGTAGTATTCGCAATCCTCGGGAGTCGGGTGGGCCTTGAGGTACTGCTCGAACAGGACGTTGTGGATGAAGCCGGTATAGCCGCTCCAGTCGTCCTCCGGCAGCGCGTCGGAGAGCGCCACGTGCCAGTCGAAATTGCCGTTGGTCCCGTCGAGACCGTCGAAATCACCGACATAGAACATCTCGCGCTTCGACCGCGCGCCGTACCAGAAGGTGATCTTGCGGTCGGTCTCGATCCGCTTGAGCTGGTCGAAGATGTGGCTGCGCATCGGCGCCATGCCGGCGCCGCCGCCGACGAAGATCATCTCCTTTTCGGTCTCGCGGGCGAAGAACTCGCCGAACGGACCCGAGATCGTGACCTTGTCGCCGGGTTTGAGGTTGAAGATGTAGGACGACATCTTGCCCGGCGGGATGCCCTGACTGCCCGGCGGCGGCGTCGCCACCCGGACATTGAGCATGATGATGCCCTTTTCCTCGGGGAAGTTGGCCATAGAATAGGCCCGCTCGATGGGCGCGTCGAGCGTCGATTCGAGATCCCAGAGGTTGAACTTGTCCCAGTCCTCGCGGTATTCCTCGGCCACGTCGAAATCGGAATATTTCACGTGATGGGCCGGGGCCTCGATCTGGATGTAGCCGCCGGCGCGGAACTTCACGTCCTCGCCCTCGGGCAGTTCGAGCACCAGTTCCTTGATGAAGGTGGCCACGTTGTCGTTCGAGCGGACGGTGCATTCCCACTTCTTGACCCCGAACACCTCCTCGGGGACCTCGATATCCATGTCCTGCTTGACCGCGACCTGACAGGACAGGCGGTCGCCGCCGGCCGCCTCGCGTTTGGTGATATGGCCCTCCTCGGTGGGCAGGATCGACCCGCCGCCGGAATGGATCTTCACCCGGCACTGGGCGCAGGTGCCGCCGCCGCCGCAGGCCGACGGGACGAAGAGCTTCTGCTCCGACAGGGTTTGCAGGAGCTTGCCGCCGGCCGGCACCGAGATCGTCTTCTCGCCGTTGATCGTGATGTTCACGTTGCCGGTCGAGACCAGGCGGGAGCGCGCCACCATGATGATCGTCACCAGAACCAGGACGATCAGCGTGAAGAGTGCGATGCCGAGCGTGAATGTCGCCACGAAACGAGCCCCCTCAGAGATTGACGCCGCTGAACGACATGAAGGCCATCGCCATCAGGCCGGCGGTGATGAAGGTGATCCCGAGGCCCTGGAGGCCGTCGGGGATGTCGGAATATTTCAGCTTCTCGCGCACCCCCGCCATGGCGGCGATGGCCAGCGCCCAGCCGAAGCCGGAGGAGACGCCATAGGTCACGGATTCCGCGAAATTGTAGTCCCGCTCCACCATGAAGAGGGTGCCGCCCAGGATCGCGCAGTTCACCGTGATCAGCGGCAGGAACACGCCGAGCGCGTTGTAGAGCGGCGGGAAGTACTTATCGAGCGTCATCTCGAGGATCTGCACCATGGCGGCGATGACCCCGATATAGGAGATCAGACCGATGAAGGTCAGGTCGACCTCGCTGAACCCGGCCCAGGCCAGCGCGCCGGGGGCGAGGATGTAGTTCAGGATCAGGTTGTTGGCCGGGACGGTGATCGTCTGCACGATCATCACCGAGATGCCGAGCCCGATCGCGGTGGCGATCTTCTTCGACACGGCGATGAAGGTACACATGCCGAGGAAGAACGAGAGCGCCAGATTCTCGACAAAGATCGCCTTGACGGCCAGGGAGAGCAGTTCTTCCATCAATGGGCGTCCACGACCTGGATCTTGTATTCACGCTCTTCGACCTGGGCCGGTTTCCACGACCGGAACGCCCAGATGATCAGCCCGATGATGAAGAAGGCCGAGGGCGGCAGGAGCAGCAGGCCGTTGGGCACGTACCAGCCGCCGTTGTTCACGGTCTGGAGGATGGTGACGCCAAACAGGCTGCCGGACCCGAAGAGCTCGCGGATCACCGCGACGAGCATCAGGATCAGCCCATAGCCCAGCCCGTTGCCCACGCCGTCGATGAAGGAGGCGACCGGCGGGTTCTTCATCGCGAAGGCTTCGGCCCGGCCCATCACGATGCAATTGGTGATGATCAGGCCGACGAAGACCGACAGGGTCTTCGAGATCTCGAAGGCGAAGGCTTTGAGGAACTGGTCCACCACGATCACCAGGCTCGCGATGATGACCATCTGCACGATGATGCGGATCGAGCTCGGGATATGGTTGCGGATGATCGAGATGAACATCGACGCGAAGCCGGTGACGAAGATCACCGCCAGCGACATCACGAGCGCGACCTCGAGCGATGTGGTCACCGCCAGGGCCGAGCAGATCCCAAGCACCTGAAGCGTGATCGGGTTGTTGTCGACCAGCGGATCGGTGAGCATTTCCTTGCGTGTCTGGGCCATCAGATTGCTCCTACCCTCAGCCTGGTCAGGAACGGCTCGTAGCCGGTCTCGCTCATCCAGAACCGCACCAGATTGTCGATCCCGACCGTAGTCAACGTCGCGCCGGCCAATGCGTCAACGTGGTATTCCGCCCCGGCGGGCGGCGCTGTCTTGGCCACGGTGATCTGCAACGCGCCGTCGTCGTCGCGCAGTCTCTTGCCGGCCCAGAGCGCCTTCCAGCGCGGATTGTCCACCTCGCCGCCGAGCCCCGGCGTCTCGGCATGCTGGTAGAACTGAAGGCCGAAGATATCGTTGCCGTTCTCCTCGACGGCGATGAAGCCGTAGAGCGTCGACCAGAGCCCATAGCCGTGGATCGGCAGGATCACCTTGTCGATGGCGCCGTCCTCGTCGCGCAGGAGATAGATCGTCACATAGCGCGACTGACGCCCGATCGAGGCGGGGTCGTCGTCGAGCGCGATCGAGATCTCCGGGTCGTCGGCGGCCGCGATGTCGTCGAAGGTGGCGGGGTCGAAGCCGGGCGCGAACCGGCCGGTGGCCAGTTCCAGCACCTGCGGCTCGAATGCCGCGAAAGCCTCCACCACGTCGACCCCGGGCTCGTAGAGGCCGGCGACCTGAAGGATGTTGACCTGTTTGTCCCGGAGCTGGTTGACCTCCTGGATCGGCCGGAGCGACACCGCCGCGGCCGACACGAACATCGACGCGACGAGGCAGAGCGCGACGGCGACGAACACCGTCTTCGGGATCGAATCCGCCGGCATCGCGAGGAAGCGGCGGATCAGGCCCTTGGGGTCCTCTTGGTCGTCAGGCATGGCGTTTGGCCCTCCGCCTGATGTTTGCTTGCACGACAAAATAGTCGATCAGCGGCGCGAATACATTACCGAACAGGATCGCAAGCATCATTCCTTCGGGAAAGGCCGGGTTGATCACCCGGATCATCACCACCATGACGCCGATCAGCGCGCCGTAGATGTAGCGGCCCATATTGGTGTGGGAGGCCGAGACCGGCTCGGTGACCATGAAGGCCAGGCCGAAGGCGTAGCCGCCGACCACCAGGTGCCAGTACCACGGCATCGCGAACATCGGATTGGTCTCCGAGCCGATCAGGTTGAGCAGCGTCGAGAAGGCGATCATGCCGCCGAGACAGCCCACCACGAGCCGCCAATTGGCGATCCGGGTGATCAGCAGCAACGTAAGTCCGATCAGCGCGGCCAGTGTCGAGGTTTCGCCGAGGGAGCCCTGCATGAAACCGAGGAAGGCGTCCAGCCAGGTCAGGCCGTTCGCGGCAAGCTCCTGAAATCCGTCCGCCGCGGAAACCGCCAGCGCCGTCGCGCCAGAAAACCCGTCCACCGGCGTCCAGACCGCATCGCCCGACATCTGCGCGGGATAGGCGAAGTAAAGGAAGGCGCGCCCGGTCAGCGCCGGATTGAGGAAGTTCTTCCCGGTGCCGCCGAACACCTCCTTGCCGATCACCACGCCGAAGATGATGCCGAGCGCGACCTGCCAGAGCGGCGCCGTGGCCGGCATGATCAGCGTGTAGAGCATCGAGGTGACGAGAAAGCCCTCGTTCACCTCGTGTCGGCGGATCGTCGCGAAGATGACCTCGCAAATGCCTCCCGCCACCAGGGTCACGATGTAGATCGGAAAGAAGAAACAGGCCCCGTGCCAGAGATTGGCGATCAGGTTGTCGGGGTCGTATCCGAAGAGCCCGCCGATCGAGGATTGCCAGTAGGACGGCTCCAGCCCGGCGGCGATGGCCGAATTGGCCTGATAGCCGGTGTTGTACCAGGCGAAGAGGATGCAGGGGATCGTCGCGATGACCACATAGGTCATGATCCGCTTCATATCGATATAGGACCGGGCATGGGGTGCCGCCGTGGTCACCGTCTTCGGGGTGAAGAGAAAGCTCTCCACCATCTCGTAGATCGGGAAGTACGTCTCGTACTTCCCGCCCTTGAGAAAATGCGGCTCGATCCGGTCGAAGAAGGCGCGCAGACCCATGGGCTAACCCTCTCTCTCGATCTTGGTCAGGCAGTCGCGCAGGGCCATGCCGTATTCATATTTCGCCGGGCAGACGAAGCCGGAAAGGCCCAGGTCTTCTTCGTCGAGTTCCAACGCGCCGAGCGCCTGGGCGCTGTCGGTGTCCATCACCAGAAGCGCCCGCAAGAGCTGGGTCGGCAAGAGGTCCTGGGGCATGATCTGCTCGAACGTGCCGAGCGGGACCATGGCGCGGCGGCCGCCATTGAGGTTCGAGGTCAGCGCGAAGAGCTTCTTCGACCAGGCCGAGCCCAGCACCGGCTGGAAGGCGAACTTGCTCGGCATCGGCCGGATCCAGCCGAGCGGGATTTGCCTGCGGTCCTCTTCGATGACGGTGATCTGACGGGCGTAGCGGCCGAGATAGGCGTCCGGTCCGGCCCCGGCGCGCCCGCTCAGGACCGAGCCGGAGATCAGCCGTGGCGCCGCGTCGCCGGCGATTTCGCCTTCCGTCAGATCGACCAGCGACGCCCCGGCCACCGTGCGCAGGACCCGCGGATTGGTGCAGAGCGGGCCGGTCAGGGCCACCACCCGCTCCGAGTCGAGACGGCCGGTCATCAGCAGCCGCCCGATGGCGATGACGTCCTGATACCAGATCGTCCAGACGACCTTCTCCGCCGTCGGTGGCTCCAGAAAGTGCATATGGGTGCCGGGCAGGCCCGCCGGGTGCGGCCCGGCGAAGGTGGCGACCTCGATCCTTTCGTGCTCCGGCACCGGGATGCCGGCGCCCGGCGCGTGGCAGAGATAGGTCTTGCCCTGGCTCAGCATCGCGATGGCCGCCAGTCCTGTGGAAAACGCCTCCTGCGCCTCCGCGATGATCGGCGCCGGATCGGGGGCGTGCGGTTCGGTGTCCATCGCGGTCACGTAGATCGCCGCCGGACGGGTCTCGGGGGCCGGCACTTTGGAATAGGGGCGGGTGCGGAACGAGGTCCAGAGCCCGGAGGCGCAGAGCCGCTCTGCCAGCCCCTCGGGCGTGCCGACATCGCCGATCTCGGAGAAATCCACCGGCTGCGCCGCCCCCGCCATGATCTGGATCTCGACGCTGACCAGCACCCGCCGGGCGCCGCGGTTGATCGCCTTCACGCGGCCGGCGACCGGCGAGGTCACCGCGACCTCCGGGGTGTCCTTGTGGGCGAAGATCGGCGTGCCGACCGCCACCGCGTCGCCCTCCGCGACGCTAAGTCGCGGCTTCAGACCGACATAGTCGGCCCCCAGCACCGCGACCGTCCGCACATCCCGGGCCCGCGATATGCCGTGGGCCGGGGCCCCCTCGACCGGCAGGTCGAGTCCCTTCTTCAGTAGAAATTCACGCACAACTGCTGTCAGTTCCAAGATCTATTGTCTCATCTCCGCGGTTTTCTCCGTCGATCTCGCGGTTTAAACCCACTCATGGCACAGATCGGGGAAGATGGTCACTTGCGCCATGTTGTAGCAATGCCTCTCCGGGCGGAGTGCGATAGGGTGCCCGAACCGGCCCGGATCGGGGCCGGACGCGTCAAAGGTTGGAGACGAGCGTGCTGACACGGCGAACATTCCTGGCCCTTCCGGTGGTTCTGGCCGCCTGCAAGCCCGGCGCGTCGGTGCTGGAGTTCAGCGGTGAGACGATGGGCACGACCTATATCGTCAGGGTTGTGGATCGCGGCAACACGCTTGGCCGCACCGCTCTCGGCGCGGCGATCGACAGGGCGCTCGGCGACGTCACGGCGGAGATGTCGAACTGGGGGGCGGGGTCCGAGGTCTCGGTCTTCAACGCGGCGATGACCACCGAACCTGTTGCCGTCTCGCCCGGGCTCGTCGAGGTGGTTTCCGCGGCAGAGGAGGTCCGGCGCGCCAGCGAGGGCCGTTTCGACATTGCGCTCGGCCCGCTGATCGAGCTCTGGGGCTTCGGCGCCGGCGGGCAGGCGCGGCAGGTGCCGGGCGAGGCGTCGATCGTCGCGGTGCTGGAGCGGATGGGGCAGGGGGCGCCGGTCCTGGCCGGGAACGGAGCCCTGCGCAAGGCCCGGCCCGAGACGGAGATTTTCCTCTCCGCCATCGGCAAGGGGCACGGTGTGGATCGCGTGGCGCGGGCCCTTGCCGGCCTGGGCGCGACAGACTTCATGGTGGAAATCGGCGGCGACCTCGTGACCTCGGGCCGGAACGAAGACGATCGGCCCTGGCGGATCGGAATCGAGACCCCGGATCCGTTGGCGCCGAACCTTCAGCAGGTCGTGGGCCTGTCGGGCCGCGGCCTTGCGACCTCGGGCGATTATCGCAACTATTTCGAGGTCGACGGCACGCGCTATTCCCACATCCTCGACGCCCGGACCGGGCGGCCGGTGGCGCACCGGACGGCCTCGGCCACGGTGCTGGCGGAGAACGCGATGCTGGCGGATGCCTGGGCGACGGCGATGCTGGTCCTGGGCCGCCACAGGGGGCTGGAGATCGCCGAGGCGCGCGGCCTGCCGGTCCTCTTCATCGACCGTGCGGAAACCGGGTTCACGGCGACGCCAAGCACGGGATTTGCCGAACTCCAGGCGTGACACTACATTGGGAGCACGATGGCCACCTTCGTTTTCGCCTTCATCTTCCTGCTCGTGACCATGCTGGGCATGGCGCTCGGTGTGATCCTGATGGGTAAGCGCATCAAAGGCAGCTGCGGCGGCCTGAACGCGGTGTCGGGGGCCGATCACTGCCTGGTCTGCAAGCGCGAGATCGATCCGAACAGTTCCCTGCGCGAGCGGATGGACTGCCCCCGGGCCCGCAAGGCGCGTGAAGCCCTGCGCGCGGAGGACTGAGTCCGGAAACCGCCTTGCCGTCCGGGCGGGGACGGCCCGTCGACGGGCCGTATTCACGCGATCTCGAGATCGCGTCCTCAAGGGCCGCGGGCGGCGCTTCCGGAAAGGCGCGTCGACGCGCCTTCCGCCGGGACCCGCAAAGCTCCCGGGGGTCCGATCGGGTCGATCTGGCGCCGGCCTAGTCCCACCTGAGCGGGAGGAAGCCCAGAGCCAGCAGACACCCCGCCGCCACCGTCCCGAAGACCCAGAGCTGCCACCGCGGACCCTCGGCCTTCCAGACCCGGCGATACCGGTAGCCGGCCAGCACGGCGGTCACGAAAATCGCCGTCGCGACGCCGGGCGTGAGGGAGATGTCGCCGAACTCCACCGAAATCGTTCCCTTACCTGCGCTTCCCGCGTAGGCTCGTCGCACAGGCAGGCCCTGAACGACAAGGCCCGGACGATCAGGCCGAAAGACCCAAGAGGAGGACCCGCCAGATGTCAGACCAAGTGGGAAGCCGCAGCTACGGCGTCGTCGAAACCGAGCGCGGAACCATGACCCAATCGACCGAGACCAACATGACGAGGACCCAGGCGACGGTTCGCAACCTGCTCGACCGTAAGGGCGAGGACGTCTTCACCATCCGGCCCGCAGCCGCGCTGTCCCAGGCCGTCGTCGCCCTGCGGGACCGGCATATCGGCGCCCTGGTCGTTACCGACGCCAACGGCACGCTCCTTGGTATCCTGTCGGAGCGCGACATCGTGCGCAAACTGGCGGAGACCCCCGGCCAGACCCTGCCGCAGAGCGTTGAGGAGAACATGACGCGGAAGGTGACGACCTGTACCCCCGACGACACGCTCATCTCGGTGCTCCAGGCGATGAATGACGGCCGGTTTCGCCATATGCCGGTCGTGGAGGATGGCCGGCTGTGCGGCATGCTCACGATCGGCGATCTCGTGCGCCACCGGCTGGAAGAGCTGGAATACGAGGCGTTGCAGATGAAGCAGTTGATCGTCGGCTGAGCGGCGACCGCGCCGGTTTCTGGCCGCCTCCGTCGCGCGTGTCCAACGCTGCGACGTGCCGCAAGGTTACGCTGCCCTGAGCGCCGGCTCTGCGGTAGGCAGTAGGGCAGACGGCACGATGTGCCGGACCGGATATCGCAATCGGGGAGGTCGGGCGTGAAAGCGGACTTCGATTATACGGGCTGCAATGTCTTCGTCGTCGGCGGGACCAGCGGCATCAATCTGGGCATCGCCAGGGCTTTCGCGGCGGCCGGCGCCCGGCTCGGCGTGGCATCGCGCAACCCGGACAAGGTGGACGCGGCGGTCGCGGTGCTGGGCTCCGCCGCGGGCCCGGCCTCGGGCTATGCCTTCGATGTCCGCGACGCCGACGCCGTGGAGGCGGGGCTGGCCGCCTTCGCCCAGGAGGCCGGCGCGATCGACGTGCTGATCTCCGGCGCGGCCGGCAACTTCCCGGTCCTGGCCAAGGATCTGAGCCCGAACGGCTTCAAGGCCGTGGTCGATATCGATCTGCTCGGCACATTCCACGTCATGCGCGCCGCCTATCCTCACATGAAGCGACCCGGCGGTAGCCTGATCAACATCTCGGCGCCGCAATCCACCGTGGCGATGCCGTTTCAGGTCCATGTCTGTGCCGCCAAGGCCGGGGTCGACATGGTGACGAAATGCCTGGCCCTGGAATGGGGCGGCGAGGGGCTGCGGGTGAACGGCGTGGTGCCGGGGCCGATCGACGGCACCGAGGGCATGGCCCGCCTGGCCCCGAGCGAGAAGGCGCGCGAGCGGGTGGCCCGCAGCGTCCCGCAAGGGCGACTCGGAACGCCCGAGGATGTGGCCCGGGCCTGTCTCTTCCTGGGATCGGAGGCCGCCGGATACGTCAACGGCGTCATCCTCGGCGCCGATGGCGGCTGGGCGGTCGCGGGCGCCTCGATGGGGGGCGGTCTCGGCGGCTGATCGCCGGGCGACCGCCGCGGCGCGCCGACCCGCGGCGGAGCGGGGTCTGGCCCGTGGCCGCGCAATCCGCTAGGAGGTTGCCGGTCCACCAAGCGGGAGGGATGCGTGCGACTGCGCGATTGCCACAATTTCCAGGATTTCCGGCGCCTTGCGAAACGTCGCCTGCCCGCGCCGATCTTCCACTATATCGACGGCGCCGCCGATGACGAGCTGACCTACCGGCGCAATACCGAGGCCTATGGCGATTGCGATCTGGTGCCCAATGTGCTGGCCGGGGTCGAGACGGTCGACATGTCGGTCGAGGTCATGGGCCAGACCCTCGCCATGCCGCTCTATTGCGCGCCGACCGCCTTGCAGCGCCTCTTTCACCATGAGGGCGAGCGCGCCGTGGCGAAGGCGGCAACGAAGTTCAGCACCATGTTCGGGGTCTCCTCCCTGGCGACGGTCACGGTCGAGGAGATCGCCGAGATCGCGCCCGGCCCGAAGATGTTCCAGTTCTACTTCCACAAGGACCGCGGGCTGAACGACGCCCTGCTGGAGCGCGCGCGGGCGGCGAATTTCAATGTCATGGCGCTCACCGTGGACACAATTACCGGCGGCAATCGCGAGCGCGACCTGCGCACCGGCTTCACCTCGCCGCCGCGCCTCACCCCGGCCTCGGTGCTCAGTTTCGCGCTGCATCCGATGTGGGCCTGGAACTTCTACACCAAGGAGAAGTTCGACATGCCGCATCTGTCCGGCCATGTCTCGGAGGGGACCAATCTCGCGGTCTCGGTCGGCAATTACTTCTCCACGATGCTCGATCAGTCGATGAACTGGAAGGATGCCGAGGCGCTCTGCGCGAAGTGGAACGGCCAGTTCGCGCTGAAGGGCGTGATGAGCGTCGAGGACGCCAAACGTGCCGTCGATATCGGCTGCACCGGGATCATGGTGTCGAACCATGGCGGCCGGCAGCTCGACGGCTCCCGCGCGCCATTCGACCAGCTTGCCGAGATCGTCGATGCGGTGGGCGACAAGATCGATGTGATCTGCGAGGGCGGCATCCAGCGCGGCACCCATGTGCTCAAGGCGCTCAGCCTCGGCGCCAAGGCCTGTTCCGGCGGCCGGCTCTATCTCTACGCGCTCGCCGCAGCCGGGCAGGCGGGGGTGGAGCGGGCGCTCGATCACCTGCGCGTCGAGATCGAGCGCGACATGAAGCTGATGGGGATCACCAGGCTCGACCAGCTCAGCCGCGACAGTCTGCGCTTCCGGTCGCGTGCGGCCTGATGGCGGGGCCGGAACAGGTCAAGCTCCTCTCGGGCGGCAATCCTCAGATCCCGAAGGGCTACGGGCCGGAGCCGGTGGCGCGCTACATCGCCGCGATGCCGGGCTGGAAACAGGGTGTGGGCCGCCGGATCGACGATATCGTGACGGCCGCTCTGCCCGAGGTCGAAAAGGCCGTGAAATGGAACTCGCCGTTTTACGGCGTCGAACGCGACCTCTGGTTCCTCTCCTTTCACTGTTTCACCAAATACGTGAAGGTGACGTTCTTTCGCGGAAGCTCCCTCGACCCGATGCCGCCCGGAACGTCGAAGTATCCCGAGGTGCGCTATCTCGACATCCGCGACGGGGACGATTTCGAGGCGCAGTTCGCGGACTGGGTGGGCCAGGCCGCGCGACTTCCGGGCGAGAAGATGTGAGATGGCGGGGGACGGGCTCCTAGACGACCTGCGCGCCGTGGTCGGATCGCGACACGTCATCACCAATCCGCGCTCGATGGAGCGGTTCTGCAAGGGCTACCGCTCCGGCTCGGGGCCGGCGCTCGCCGTGGTCCGGCCCGGCACGCTGCTCGAGCTTTGGAAGGTACTCCAGGCTTGCGTCGCGGCGGACAAGATCATCATCATGCAGGCAGCCAATACCGGCCTGACCGAAGGCTCGACCCCTAACGGCCACTACGACCGCGATACGGTGATCGTCAGCACCCTGCGGATGGACAGGATCCAGCTCCTGCGCGATGGCCGGCAGATCGTCAGCTTCCCCGGCGCCACGCTCTTTGCCCTGGAGAAGCTTCTGGCGCCGCTCGACCGCCAGCCCCATTCGGTCATCGGCTCGTCCTGTATCGGCGCGTCGATCATAGGCGGGGTCTGCAACAATTCCGGCGGCTCGCTGATCGAGCGCGGGCCGTCCTATACCGAACTTTCGCTTTATGCGCAGGTCACCGCGGAGGGCCGGCTGGAACTGGTCAATCACCTCGGCATCGACCTCGGCGACACGCCCGAAGAGGTGCTGACGCGGCTGGAAGAGGGCAGCTACGGCGAGGCCGACATCCAGGACAGCAACGCCAAGGCGTCCGACACCGAATACCACCGCCGGGTCCGCGAGATCGATGACCCGACCCCGGCGCGCTTCAATGCCGACACAAGGCGGCTCTACGAGGCGGCCGGATGCGCCGGCAAGCTCGCCGTGTTCGCGGTGCGGCTCGACACCTATCCGATCAATGCCGAAGAGCGGGTGTTCTACATCGCCACGAACGACACCGCTGCGCTGACCCGCCTGCGCCGCGACATGCTGGCGGAGTTCGCCTCCCTGCCGGTTTCAGCGGAATACATGCACGCCGATTGCTACGATATCTCAAAGGTCTACGGGAAGGACACGCTGGTCTTCATCGACAAACTCGGCACCGACCGGCTGCCGGCGATCTTCGCCCTGAAGGGCTGGGTCGACGCCCGGTTGAACAAACTGCCGCTTCTGCCGAAGAACTTCACCGATCGCGTGCTTCAGGGCCTCAGCCGGCTCTGGCCGAATGTGCTGCCAAAGCGGATGGAGGCGTTCCGGCGGCAATACGAGCACCACCTGATCCTGAAGATGCGCGATGGCGGCGTGGCCGAGGCGGAGGCTTACCTGACGGAGCATTTCAGCGAGGGCGATTGGTTCGCCTGCACCCCGCGGGAGGGAAAGATCGCCGGGCTTCACCGGTTCGCTGCGGCCGGGGCGGCGGTCCGATATCAGGCGGTCAATGCCGGGAGCGTCGAGGATATCCTCGCCCTCGACATCGCGCTCCGCCGCAACGACCGGGACTGGTTCGAGGTCTTGCCGGCGGAGATCGACGAAGCCTTCGTCACCAAGCTCTATTACGGCCATTTCTTCTGCCATGTCCTGCATCAGGACTACATCGTCCGAAAGGGCCGCAATCCGAAGGCGATCAAGAAGAAGCTGCTGACGCTGCTCGATGGGCGCGGCGCGAAGTACCCGGCTGAGCACAATGTCGGCCATCTCTACGCGGCGAGCGAAGAGCAGGCGGCGTTCTACCGGCGCTGCGATCCGACCAACACGCTCAATCCCGGGATCGGTGCGATGTCGAAGCGCAAGGACTATTCCTGAGCCGGGGATCCCGAGCGGGCATGACGGCGCGCGCCGATCCTGCCGGGGCGGTCAGGTTTTGGAGGTCGCCACGGTTTCCGTTGCCCGCCCGGTCTCACACCCCGGCCGAGCTGCGGTCGCCGCGCCATCCGACATCCTGTCACGCGGGCTGATCAGCGGCGTCCCGGTATTGGGATCGGGAAAGACCTTGGCCTCGATGCCGAAAACCTCCCTCACCATCTCGCGGGTCACCACATCCGCCGGCGCACCGCGGCGCAGGAAGGAGCCGTCCTTCATCACGACCAGTTCGTCGGCATAGCGCGCCGCCTGCTCGATATCGTGGAGCACGACAACAACGGTCTTGCCGGCGGATTTGAGCGCCCGGAGCAGGTCCAGCACCTCGTATTGATACTTGATGTCGAGAGAGCTCGTCGGTTCGTCGAACAGCATGTAGGGCGCGTCCTGGGCCACGCACATCGCGACGAAGGCACGCTGCCGCTGACCGCCTGAGAGGCTCGCCACCGGGCGTTCGCGCAGAATATCGAGTTCCACCAGATCGAGCGCCTCATCGACCTTGCGGTCGTCGGCGGCGGAGCGAAACCCGAAGAGATTCTGATGCGGGGCGCGGCCATAGGCGACCAGATCGCGCACGCTGATCGCCGGCGGCACCACCGGATGCTGCGGCAGGAGCGAGACGATCCGGGCGATCCGGCGCCGCCCGATCCGGGCGATGTCCTGGCCCGCGATCTCGACCCTACCGGGCCCGGGATCGAGATGCCGCGCCGCCGATTTCAGGAGCGTCGACTTTCCGCATCCGTTCGGGCCGATCAGCGCGGTGATCATGCCGGCGCGCATCTCGACGCTCACATCGTTGAGCCGAAAGGCGTCGTAGCCGGCGCGGATATCGGTCAGGCGGATGCTCATTCGTCGCCGTGGCTGGGCCGGTTCAGAAGCAGATAGATGAAGAACGGCGCACCGAAGAGCGCGGTCAGGACCCCGGCGGAAACCTCGATCGGCGGCAGGATCGCGCGGCCCGCCGCATCGGCCAGCATCACCAGCACCGCGCCGATCAGCAGGCTCGCGGGGAGAAGCTGACGGCTCGCCCCGCCGACGAGCGCGCGGGCGATATGCGGCGCGATCAGCCCGACGAAGCCGAGAACGCCCACAACGCTCACCGAGATCGCCGCGAGCAGGGTAGCGACCGCCAGCATAACGAGCCGCTCGATCCGCACATTCATGCCCAGAGAGGTGGCCTGGGCGGCGCCGAGCCGGATCAGGTCGAGCCGGAAGGCGAGCGCGAGGCCGAGTGCGATCAGAACCGTGAGGAACGGCCAGACCGCTTCGAGATGCTGCCAACCCCGGCCCCAAAGCGATCCGGTCATCCAGATCATCGGCGCGGAGATGTCGTAGGTGTCGGCGGTCACCAGGATGAAGTCGACGCCGGCATCGCAGGTGAAGCCCACGGCGATGCCGATGAGCGCGAGACGGGCGGGCGAGATCGGCCGGAACTCCGCCATCGCGTAGACGATGCTCACCGCCGCGATGCCGCCGGCGATGGCGATCAGCGGCTGCCAGCCGAGGGGCAGATCCGGCACTGCGATGGCCGCAAGCAGTACCGCTAGCGCGGCGCCGGAATTGATCCCGATGATCTTCGGACTGGCCAGCGGGTTGCGCAGGATCGCCTGGATAATCGCGCCGGAAAGCGCGAGCGATGCACCGGTGAGCGCCGAGAGCAGGGTGCGCGGGACCCGCGAGGCGTTGATGATGAAGTCCTGGGTCGGGCCGTCGAGGCCGAAGAGGGTGTTGATGATCACGCCAGGCGGCACGCGGACCGCGCCGACGGCGAGGCTCAGCACGGCGACGGCGAGCGCGGCGGCGCCGAGCAGCGCATAGGTCAGCCCCAGACGGCCGGTCATTCGAGATCCTCGGCCAGCAGGGTCTGGAGCAGGAACCAGGGCGCCCCGATCAGCGCGACGACGACGCCGACCGGCACTTCGACCGGCGGGGAGACGACCTTGGACATCCCGTCCGCGACGAGCATCAGCGCCGCCCCGAGCAGGGCCGTCGTCGGCACCAGGATGCGGTGATCCTGGCCGAAGAGCAGCTTCGCCATATGCGGCACGATCAGCCCGGCAAAGGCGATCGGTCCGGCGACGGAGACCGCGGCGCCGGTGAGGCCCGCTGCCAGCAGCATGCCGATCAGCAGGGTGACGCGCGGATCGGCGCCGAGGCTCTTGGCCACGTCCTGCCCCATCGCCATCAGGTTGAAGCGGTGGGCGGCGAGCATCGCCACGATCACCCCCGACACGGTCCAGAACGCCATCCGCAAGACCGGCGGCCAGCGGATGTCGGTGATGTCGCCCACCGTCCAGCGCACCACGCTGCGCGCCAGCTCGTCCTCCAGCGTGTAGGCAAAGCGCACCAGCGCGTAGGAGAAGGCGCCGACCGCGACACCGCCGAGGATCAGGCGCATCGCATCGATCCGGCCGGCGAAGCCGCCGGCGATGGCGAAGGTCAGGATACCGGCGGCCAGGGCGCCGAGCATCGCCATCCCGTCCAGCGGCAGCGGCACCGCATGGGGCGCGATCAGCGCCAGCGCCAGCCCGAAGGCCGCGCCCTGATTGATCCCGAGGATCGACGGCGAGGCCAGCGGATTCCGGGTCACCGCCTGGAGAGCGAGCCCGGCGAGGCCGAGATTGATACCGATCAGCGCCGCCGCGAGGCTGCGCGGCGCCCGGATATCGCGGATCACCGCGGCGGAGGTCGCATCGCCCTTAAAAATGGCGGCCAGCCCGATATCGGACCGACCGCCAGTCACCAGGGAAAACAACGCACCGCCGGCAATCGCGATCAGCAGCAGTGCCACGGAAAGCCCAAGCGGCAGGCGCGCCGCGCCGGCGCGGCCGACCGCAAGGCTCATTCAAGCTGGCCCATGATCTCCAGCAGATCGGCCGCGGTCAGTTCGGCGGCGAGCATGCCGCGCAGCCGAGACCAGTTATGGGCCGTGACGTTGAACACCCGATCGGATTGGACTGCGCCGAGAGCGTCATAGAGGGTCTCGCCGGCCCAGCCATCGACGAAGGACGGGTCGGCATATTCGCCGAAGATCAGGATATCCGGGTTCACCTCGGAGAGTTGTTCGAGCGTGGTGGGCACGTAGTTGGTCTCGTAGACCCCGCCATCGCCATCGGGCCGCATGGTCGAGGAAAACCCGAACATCTCCAGGAGCGAGCCGTTATAGGAGGCCGGCGAATGCAGCCAGAGACCGTTGGCGTTGGTGACGCCGAACTGCGCCGATTTGCCTTCGCTCAGGGGCCGGATCTGGGCCACGTAATCTTCCATCAGCGCGCGATGTTCGGCGACCCGGGCGTCCATCTCCTCGGACTTTCCGATGGCCGCGCCGACGACGCTCATCTGTTCGACCGAATCGTGATAGTCGCCGGCCAGACTGTCGAGCACGATGGTCGGCGCGATCTGCGAGAGCGTCTCGTAAGCCTCGCCATGGCGGCTGAGATCGGCGATGATCAGGTCCGGCTGAAGCGAGGCGATGACCTCCAGGCTCGGGCTCCGCCGCGTGCCGACCGACACCCACTCGTCACCGATCACATCCGTATAGGCCGAAATCACCCGCTCGCGCCGCTCGTCGTCGGCGATGCCGACCGGCGCCACGCCGACCGAGGCCAGCGCATCGATGAAGCTGAACTCCAGCACGACGATCCGCTCGGGGTTGTCGGGGACATCCGTGACGCCGAGTTCGTGCTCGATCTCCGCCGCATGGACGGTCGTGACGGCCAAAGCCATCGCCGCGATCAAACCAAAAAGCGAGCTGCGCATGCCGGGGTCCTTTCACTTCCGGGGACATCGGCTGGCGGTCTTGCTCGCTGGATCGCGGCGAGGGTTTCAGAACACGGGCGGGAGGGCAAGCGCATCCTTCCGGCCGGATAAGACGATCGGAAAACCGCGCGTCCTGCGCGCGAAAACGTGACCGTGGCGGGCGCCGGGAGCGGCCTTGACTCGGCGACCCGACCGGTCAGGGTGTCGGCAACAACCGGGAGAAATTCAATGGGCTACACTTCGACACTTCGCGCGTCGGTCATGGGGGCCGCCCTCGTTGCGGCGTCGGTCCCCGCCTCCGCCGAGACCTTTCGCTGGGCGTCGGGCACCGATCCGCAGACCATGGACCCGCATGCCGTCAGCTCGGCCCCTGTGCTGTCGTTTCTCAACAACATCTATGAGGGGCTGGTGCGCCGTGATCGGGACATGTCCATCGAGCCCTCCCTGGCGACGAGTTGGGCGCCGCTCGACGGTGAGAACGGCTGGCGGTTCAATCTCCGGGAAGGCGTGACGTTCCAGGACGGCGCGGCCTTCACCGCCGAGGACGTATTCTTTTCCTACCAGCGCGCCGCGAGCGAGGCCTCGGACGTGCGCTCCTGGTTCGCGCCGGTTTCCGAGGTGCGGGTCGTGGATGACTTCACCATCGATTTCGTGACCACCGCGCCGAACCCGCTCTTCCCGGATTCCATCGCCAACTTCATGATCCTCGACAAGGGCTGGGCCGAGGCGAACGATGCCGCCCTGCCGGCCCGGGATGCCGAGAATTTCGCCACGCTGAACGTGAACGGCACCGGGGCATTCACCCTCGGCGCGCGCGATCCGGGGGTGCGGACCACCCTGGTGCCCCATGAGGGCTGGTGGGACACGCCGGAACACAATGTCACCGAGGGTATCTTCACCCCGATTGGAAACGCGGCGACCGGCCTTGCCGCGCTGCTCTCGGGCGATATCGACTTCATCCAGCCGATCCCGCTTCAGGACATCGCGCAGGTGGAGAGCCGGGAGGGCTTTCAGGTCCTCGAAGGGATCGAGACCCGGGTCATCATGTTCGGCTTCGGGCATGAGCATGACAGGCTGCTCTATTCCTCGGACGTGACCGACGCGAACCCGTTCCAGGACGTGCGGGTGCGCCTGGCCGCGGCCCATGCCATCGATGTCGATACGATGAACCGCGTGATCTTCCGCGACAAGGTCGACCCGGCGAGCCAGCTCGTCCCGGCCGGCATCTCGGGCTATTCCGAGGCCAATTCCGCGCGCATCCCCTACGATCCCGACCGCGCGCGGGAGCTTCTGGCCGAGGCCGGCTATCCCGACGGGTTCTCCTTCGGGCTGAAATGCACCAATGACCGCTATATCAACGACGAGGCGGTGTGCCGGGCGGCGGCCTCAATGTTCGCCGCCGTGGGGCTCAATGCCGAACTGAGCACCGGTCCGGTGCGGGATTACTGGCCGCAGCTTCGCGAGGACGATTTCGACATGTATCTCCTCGGCTGGTCGCCGGGCACCTTCGACATGGAGCATCCGATCCGGTTCCTCAAGCACAGCCAGGATGACGAACGCCGGCTGGGCTCCTGGAACTTCGGCAATTTCTCCAATGCCCGGGTCGATGAGCTTCTGCCGATGATCCAGCAGGAACTCGACCCGGCGGCGCGGCAGGCGATGATCGACGAGGTGGTCGCGATCAGCCAGCAGGAGGTCGCCTATATCCCGCTCTACGTGCAGCCGCTGATCTGGGCGGCGAAGGACAATGTCGACCTGACCCAGCGGGCCGACAACTTCTTCATGCTGCGCTGGGTCACGGTCAACTGACCGCGGCCTGACGGGCCCGGGAGGCGATGGCCTATTTCATCCTGAAGCGGCTCGTTCAGTCGGTCTTCGTGATGCTGGCCGTCGCCTTCCTGGCGTTTTCGCTGTTTCGCTTCGTCGGCGATCCAGTCAGCCAGATGACCGGCGTGGAGACCTCAATCGAGGATCAGGAACGGCTGCGCGAGGATCTGGGCCTCAACGACCCCTTCGTGGTGCAGTTCGCCCGGTTCACCGGCGATCTGGTGCGGGGCGATTTCGGCTTTTCCTACCGCACCCGGCAGCCGGTGGCGGAGATGATCGCCGACCGTATCCCGGCGACGCTGGAGCTTGGGGTCGTTGCGCTGCTGATCTCGCTGATCGTCGGTATTCCGGCCGGTGTCTACACGGCGCTCAGGCCGCGGGGCGCGCTCACCCAGACGATCCTGCTGACCACGCTTGTCGGCGTCTCGATCCCGACCTTCGTCATCGGTATCCTGCTGATCTTCCTCTTCGGCGTGCAGCTTGGCTGGTTCCCAACCTTCGGGCGCGGCGGCACGGTGCAGATCGGCGGCTGGGAAAGCTCGCTCTTCACCCTCGACGGCTGGCGCGCGATCCTGCTCCCCGCCGTCACCCTCGGGGTCTACCAGCTCACCCTGACCATGCGGCTGGTGCGGGCCGAGATGATGGAGGTGCTGCGCTCGGACTATATCCGCTTCGCCACCGCCCGTGGGGTGCCCTATCGCAGCCTCTATTACCGCCACGCCCTGTCGAACACGATGATCCCGGTGATCACCATCATCGGGCTGCAATTCGGCGGGGTGATCGCCTTTTCCATCGTCACCGAGAGCGTCTTTCAGTGGCCGGGCATGGGGCTCCTGTTTCTTGAATCGATCCGCTTCGTCGATATCCCGGTGATGGGGGTCTACCTTGTCGTCATCGCCTTCTTCTTCGTGCTGGTGAACCTGATCGTCGACCTGCTCTATGTCGCCATCGACCCGCGATTGCGGATCCGGGACCTGGCCTGATGTGGGCCTTCATCAAGCGGAGCGAGCCGCTCTGGCTCTTCGTGCATTCGCCGGCGGCGATCATCGCGGCGATCCTTGCCCTGACCATTATCTGCGGCGCCGCCTTCGCGCCGTGGATCGCGCTCAACAACCCCTACGATCTTGCCTCGTTCAGCCTGATGGACGGGCTGTTGCCGCCGGTCTGGCAGGAGGGCGGGCGCGCGCCGTTCTGGCTCGGCACCGACGATCAGGGCCGGGACATGATCTCCTCGATCCTCTACGGCGCGCGGCTGTCGCTGATGATCGGGCTCGCCGCGATGGCCATCGCCACCGTGCTGGGCGTCGGGCTGGGCCTCGCGGCGGGCTATATCGGCGGCCGGTTCGATGCCGTTGTGATGCGGATCGCCGATGTCCAGCTCGCGCTGCCGGCGATCCTCACCGCGCTTCTCATCGACGGGATCGCGCGGGGGGTGCTGCCGACGGATGTGCAGCAGGAATTCCGCGTCGTGGTCCTGACCCTGGCCATCGCGCTCTCGCTCTGGGTCAATTTCGCCCGCACCGCCCGGGCCTCCACCTTCGTCGAGATGAACAAGGACTATGTCCAGGCGGCGATGATCCAGGGCCAGCATCCGTTGCGCGTGATGTTCATCCACATCCTGCCGAACATCCTCGGGCCGCTCCTTGTCATCATGACGGTCGATCTCGCCTCGGCGATCCTGCTTGAGGCGACGCTCAGCTTCCTTGGCATCGGCCTGCCAGCGGACAGTCCGTCGCTCGGCACGCTGATCCGTATCGGGATGCAGTTCCTGCTCTCCGGCGAATGGTGGATCCTCTGGGTTCCGTCGATTTTCCTCGTCCTGCTCGTGGTCTCGATCAACATCCTCGGCGACTTCCTGCGCGACGTCTTCAACCCGAGGCTGCGCTGATGCTCGCCGTCGAGGACCTGACCGTCGCCTTCCCGTCGCGCTTCGGCATCTTCCGGGCCATCGAGGATATCACACTTGCCATTGCGCCGGGTGAAATCCACGGGCTCGTCGGTGAAAGCGGGGCCGGCAAGTCCACCATCGGGGCCGCGATCATCGGCCTCCTGCAACCGCCGGGCCATGTCGAGCGGGGCGCGATGCGGCTCGGGGAGACCGATCTGCGGGCGCTGACGCCGAACCAGGCTCATGAGATCCGCGGCAAGCGGATCTCGATGATCTTCCAGGACCCGCAGACCAGCCTCAACCCGCTGATGACCATCGAGGATCAGCTCATCGAGACGATCCTGGCCCATGAGGACATCACGGCCGACGCCGCCCGCGACCGCGCTGTCGGCATTCTCGAAGAGATCGGTATCCGGGATGCACGGACGCGGATCAGGGCCTATCCGCACCAGTTTTCCGGCGGGATGCGCCAGCGCGTCGTCATCGCCCTGGCAATCTGCACCAACCCGGAACTGGTGATCGCCGACGAGCCGACCACCGCGCTTGATGTCGCGGTGCAATCCCAGGTGCTCGATCTGATCCGCCGGCTCGCCGACGACCGTGGGATCGGTTTTCTGCTGATCACCCACGATATCGGGGTCATCGCCCGGATCACCGATCGGGTGACCGTGCTGCGGGCCGGTGCGGTAATGGAGACCGGCGAGACCGCCGCCGTGCTCGGCCGGCCGGCCCATGACTACACCCGGGCGCTGATGGCCGCGGTGCCGCCGCTCGACCGCCGGGTGGAGCGGTTTCTGGTGCCCGGCGACAGCGCCCGGGGCGGAGCCGCGAGCGAGACCGCTGCGCGCTGGCTGCTGGACGGCGACGCCGGCCCGCCGCTCGGCCTGTCGGTCGAGGAGGTCTCGGTGCAGTTCGCCGGCCCGCGGACCTCGTTTCTGAAGAAACCGGATGTGTTTCAGGCCCTCGACAGGGTGAGTTTCGCGGTCGCGCCGGGCAAGGTCACCGGCCTGGTCGGCGAAAGCGGCTCCGGCAAATCCACCATTGCGAAGGTCATCGCGGGTCTGGTCAGGCCGGTTTCGGGCCGTCTGGCGCTCGGTGGAGAGCCGTTGCCGGAGGGCCGGGCGCGGCCGCGCCGGCACCCCTCGCGCCGGCTGATCCAGATGATCTTCCAGGACCCGTTTTCCAGCCTCAACGCCCGGCACCGGATCGGCGATATCCTGGCCGAACCGCTCTGGCTCTACGGTCTGGAACCGCGGGCGGAGAAACGGCGCGCCCTGGCGGCAGCGATGCTCGATCTGGTCGGCATGGAGCCGGACGCCATCGACAAGTACCCGCATCAGTTCTCCGGCGGGCAGCGTCAGCGGATCGCGGTCGCCCGCGCCCTGCTCGCCCGCCCCCGGTTCCTGATCTGCGACGAGCCGACCTCGGCCCTCGACGTCTCGATCCAGGCCCAGGTGCTGAACCTGCTCAAGGACCTCCAGGCCCGGTTCGGGCTCTCGATGCTCTTCATCACCCACAACCTCGCGGTGGTGCGGCAGATGGCCGACGACCTCGTGGTGATGCGGCAGGGCCGGATCGTCGATGGCGGCGAGACCGAACGCCTGTTCCGCGATCCCGCATCCGACTATACGCGGGAATTGATCGAGCTCACGCCGGTCGCGCGCTTCTGAGTAGCGATGTCGGCGGTTGCCGCTCCCCGGCGAGACGCGGGCGGGCAACCGCGCCGGGACTGGCGGTCCATCGGCGGATGGTCGATTGAACTCCCTCAAGGCAGGCGGTAAGAGCCTGTCCGAGCCAGACATAAGCGCCCGGGTCCAGTCACCGGTCGCGGTCAAGCCTGGCCGCCAACCGTCCGGCGGCACTCTCAGCGGTCTGAAGTCTTTTCTCTCACGGACGTTGGTGTGCGATGCATGAAGCGGTTGATCCCATGCGCCTGGTCCCGTCCGGTGACGGCACCGGCTGCCGGTGCGGCACGGAAGGCGGCCCCCGATGACCGCAACGCAGGATGCCGACGCCGTCTCGGCCACACCGCTGTCCGCCCGGGGCCTGTCCGTGGGCTACGGCGAGCAGGCCATCGTCCGCGACGTCACACTGTCGATCCGGCCCGGCGAGATCACCGCCCTTGTCGGGCCCAATGGCTGCGGCAAGTCGACCCTGCTGAAAGCCCTCGCGCGGATCCTGCCGGCGATGTCCGGCGAGGTGACGCTCGACGGCCAGCCGATCGGCAGCTTCCCGACCAAGGACGTCGCCCGCAAGCTCTCGGTGCTGCCCCAGGGGCCGATCGCGCCGGAGGGTCTGACGGTCACCGAACTTGTCGCCCAGGGCCGGTTTCCGCACCAGACGCTGTTCCGTCAGTGGTCGCCGGGGGACCGGGCGGCAGTGGAGCGCGCCATGGCGCTGACCGATCTCGCCGATCTCGCCGAACGCCCGGTCCACAGCCTATCGGGCGGCCAGCGGCAGCGCTGCTGGCTCGCGATGGTGCTGGCCCAAGACACGCCGCTCCTGCTGCTCGACGAGCCAACCACCTTTCTCGACCTCAAGGTGCAGGTCGACATCATGGCGCTTCTGTCGCGGATCGTCCACGCGGACGGGCGCACCATGCTCCTGGTGCTGCATGAGCTGAACCTCGCCGCCGCCTTCGCGGACCGTATCGTGATGATGCGCGAAGGCCGGATCGTGTCCGAAGGGCCCGGCGAAGAGGTGATCCGGCCCGACGAACTCCGCTCGGTATTCGAGCTGCGTGCGGATGTGATCCCCGACCCGGTGACCGGCCGACCGGTCTGCCTGCCGCGCAGCCCCGATGACAGCGCGGCACCGGCCTCGCGGGCGGCGGAATGACCGCGACGCGCACGATCCTGACCGCAAGCGGGTTCTGGCTCTGCGTGGCTGGCGTCGGCATAGCCTTCCTGTGGCATATCTCGGTCGGTGCCAAGGCGATCCCGCTCGCCACGGTCTGGGAGGCTCTGGTCGCGCCGCAGGAGGGCGTCTTCGACCACGTGGTGGTGCGCGAGCTGCGGATGCCGCGGGCGATCTTCGCGATCAGCGTCGGCGCCGCGCTCGCCGTGGCCGGGGCGCTGATGCAGGGGGTAACGCGCAACCCGCTCGCCGAACCGGGTATCCTCGGCCTGCTCGCCGGAGCGACCTTTGCCGTCATCATCGGGATCGGCTGGTTCGAGCTGGCCGGCACGGCCTACGTGCCGCTCTTCGCAGCCATCGGCGCCCTGGTCGGCGCGGCGCTCGTCTGGACCATCGCCGGTGCGGCGCCGGGCGGGGCGACGCCGCTCACGCTGATCCTGTCGGGCGCGGCGGTCAGCGGATTTCTCTACGCCATCGAGAGCGCGGCGCTCCTGCTCAACGAGGATGCGTTCGACGATTTCCGTGTCTGGCTCTCCGGCTCGCTCGCCGGGCGCGATATGGGCACGTTTCTCTGGGCGCTGCCCTGGTTCGCCGCCGGGCTGATCGCGGCGATGGTGATCGCGCGCCAGGTCACCGCGCTGGCGATGGGTGAGGAGACCGCCGCCGGGCTCGGCGTCGATACCGTGCGGATCAAGTTCATCGCTCTGGCCGCGGTCATCGCGCTGACCGCCGCGGCGGTTTCCATCGCCGGGCCGCTCGGTTTCGTCGGCCTGGTGATCCCCCATGTGGTGCGGCTGTTCCTGGGCTCGGACTACCGGCTCATCGTGCCGTTCTCGGCCGTGGTCGGCGCCGGCTACGTCGTTGTCGTCGACATCGCGGCGCGGGTCGTGCTGGCACCGATCGAGATCTCCACCGGGATCGTCACCACGATGCTCGGCGCCCCGGTCTTCATCTGGCTGGTGAGGGCGCGGTTGTGAGCATGGCGAGCCTCGAAGGTCTTGGCGGACGGGTCGCCCTGCAGGTGCCGCTGCGGGCGCTGAGCGTGGCCGTCGCGCTCGCCGCCGCGATCCTCGCCGTCCTGGTCTGGAGCCTGATGACGGGCAGCTACGACCTGTCCCGAGCCGAGGTCATCGACACGCTTTGGGGCAATCCGCCCTCTGACACGGCCGGCACGGTGGTCTGGGAGTTCCGCTTCCCGCGGACGCTGACCGCGTTCATGGTCGGGGCGTTCCTGGCGCTCTCCGGCGCGACCCTGCAATACGTGACCCGCAACCCGCTGGCCGATCCGAGCCTCGTGGGCGTCAGCCAGGGCGCGGCGCTGGTCGTGGTCACGGTGACCATCCTCGCCCCGGGGTTCGGCTTCTACTGGCGGCCTCTGCTGGCCTTCGGCGGTTCGCTCGTGGTCGCCGCGATCATCCTGACCATCGCCTCGTCCCGGCGCGGCGGCGAGACCCTGCGCTTCATCCTCACTGGTATCGGCGTTGCCGCGTTGATCTCCTCCTTCACCCAGACGCTTCTGACCTACGGAGATGTCGACGGCGCGCTCGCTGCCCTGACCTGGCTGGCGGGGTCGGTCCACGCCGCCGGCTGGGACGAGGCGACCTGGCTTACCGTCACCGCGATGATCGCGGTCCCGGCGCTGCTCGCCGCCGCCCGCCCGCTCGCCGCGATCCGCTTTGGCGAGGAGGTCGCCACCAGCCTGGGCATCCGCGTCGTCGCGGCGCGCCGGGGGCTGGTCGGCCTCGCGGTGGGGCTTGCCGCCACGGCGGTGGCGGCAGTCGGGCCGATGGGGTTCGTCGGTCTCGTTGCCCCGCATCTCGCCCGGCGCCTGGCGCATTCCGGCGTCGGCCTGCACCTCGTCCTGACGGCGCTCACCGGGGCGCTGATGGTCGGGCTGGCCGATCTCGTCGGCCGCGCCGCCTTTGCCCCGGTGCAGGTGCCTGCCGGGCTCTTCACCGCCATTATCGGCGTCCCCGTTTTCGTCGCGCTCATTCTGCGCACCCAGGCCAGGAGCCAGCTCTAGGCCAAAAAACTCAACCATCACAGCCATCAACGGCCAAGGCAGCCCGCCGCGAGGTCAGGCCACCCAGCCATCATCACCAGAAGGGACCCTGTCTCATGCGACTACTGACCATCGCCGCCGCTGTCGTGATCGCGGCCTTCGCATCGCCGATCCTCGCCGAAACCCGCACGATCACCGACGATCTCGGGCGACAGGTGGAGATTCCGGTCGATCCCCAGGCCATCGCCAGCCTCGACGACCTGCGCCTGACCCTGCCGCTGATCGAACTGGGGGCGCCGGTCGTGGCGTCTCACGGCCGCATCAGCCGGGTCGACAGCTCGCAGTATATTCGCTCGGCGGATATCCTGACCGGCGCGAGCTTCGAGAACTCCAACATCGCCTTCATCGGCATCGAACCGGTCGATCTCGAAGCGCTGGCCGCCGCCGAGCCCGACCTGATCTTCACGCTGGTGACCAGCAACGCCGATGCCGACCAGCTTCAGGCGATTGCGCCCACCGTGGTGTTCGACGAGGACATCACCGACCGGTTCGCGATCTACGACCGGTTGGCGGAGATGACCGGAACCGAACCGCGGTTGTGGGTGCTCAAGGACCGCTATGCCAAGCAACTGGCCCAACTCACCCGGCTGGTGGACACCGAATCGATCAGCATCGGCCTCATCGAAGGCGGATCGGACGGGGCCATCGCCATCGAACACACTTTCGGCAGCCTGGGCCGCGTGGTCCGCGATGCCGGGTTCATCCAGCCCGACGTGATCGAAGAGATCGCCCCCGGCGGACGCGCCGCGCTCAGCGCCGAGTTGCTGCCGCTGCTCGACAGCGACATCATGTTCGACACCTATCGCGGCGACCGCGCCGAGGGGCCGGAGAACGCCCATGCGCGGATGGAAGAGGTGTTTCCGGGCTATTGCGAGGCGCTGACCGCGTGCACGGAAGGTAACTACTACCGCATCCCGCGCGACGAGGCGAAGGCGATCTCCTACAATGCGCTCTCGGCGATGACGATGATGCTTCTGACCATCCTGTCGGCGCCCGCGCCGGTCGGCGAGTAGCACCGACGGGGTCCGGGACGCCGTCACGATCCCTCCCGCCGCCGTCGTTGCCGACCAGTGTCGGACGGCGGCGGGACGCATTCTCGTGGCGGGCCGGTCCGGACCGGAGATCTGCGTGCCGTGGCGGTTCGTCAGGATGCCGGGTTGTGGACGACGATCTGGGTGAACGGAATCTCCCAGCCATTCATGTCGGCAAGCATGACCACGCATCGTGCCAGTTCCCGCTCCAGCTCCTCGAACCTGTGCGCGGCGGTGCCGGCGATATCGATTTCGATCTCATAGTCGAGCGACGACGCGCCGGCGCGCAGGAACTCGACATCGACCTTTCGCAGATCGACCTCGTCGAGAATCGCGCGGAAATGGGACCGGACACCATCCCGCAACCGTTCGATGACCTCGTCGGTCGAGATCGACCGATGCCGATAGCCGATGCCGAACTCGATCTCGACGCGGTAGCCGTGGGACAGGTTTTCGGGCGTGGCGGCCAGATAATCGGCGGTCTGATAGGTCACCTGCGCCCCGCCGAGCAGTTCCACGACCACCATTTCCGGGGTCTGCGCGACAACCTGCCCCGCATTGCCGTCGGATAGGCGCACCCAATCGCCCTTCTCGGAGGGAAACCAGGCTTCGTCCTGGGCGGCGGGACGGGAATGCATGCCGACAAGCTCGCGAACCGGCAGGGTGAACTCGCCGCCGTCGAGCGCCGGGTTCACCAGATCGGTGAAGAAGCTGAGCTTCTCGACCCGGAACGGCACGCCGTTGAACAGCACCCGTTCACGCTCCTGGACCGCGCCGAGATTGAGCAGGACCCAGAGCTGTTCGAGCAGGCTGGGCAGCATCCGGATGGCCAGCCAGATCGCCGCGATGAAGAGCAGGATCGAGAGGCCCAGCAGCAGCCAGTCGTTGCGCAGGTTGAAGACCGCGAGCATGGCGATGAAGCTGCCGATCAGGGTCGCGAGCGAGAACAGCACTCCGGTCAATCGCATGGCGAAGGTCCGGTCCTGCTGTCTTCGCACGAAGATTCGCCGTGAGATCAACATCAGGACGCGGCCGAGAACGAGGACGCCGAAGAACGCTCCGATCCCCATAAGCAGGCTGATACTGCGATCCCGGAAGAAGATCTCGAAGGCGGAGTTCACGTTGCGCCCGACCGAGGTCCGGCGGTTCTGCAGGTCGGCGATCCGCTGGGTGAGGGTCTGCACCTGGGTGCCGTGGAATCTCTGCCGTTCCTGCCAGACGGCTAGGTTCGCCTCCAGACGCTCCGCGGCCAGGCCCTCCGGCAACGCCTCCAGCGCCGCCGTGACGTTGGCGATGGCGGTCTCGGCATCGCCCAGCCGACGGGTGGCGACGTCGAGCTCCCGCCGCGAACGTTCCAGTTGCCGCGCATCGGTGGTCGCTTCGTTGAGGATCAGTATGAACGGTTCGACCAGGTTCTGGACCTCGGAATTGAGGTCGAACTCGGCCCCGTCGAGGGCGAGATATTCCCGCTCCGATACCCCGGAGACGGCGATCGAGATCTGCTCCCGGATATCGTCGAGTTCGGAGCGGAGCCGCTGCAACTCGTCGCTGGCGCCGTCGCCGCCATCCTCGCCGGCGTCGTCGCCGATCGCGGCGATCTGGTCCTGAAGCGAGCGCTCCAGTTCCAGCAACGGCGGCAGAATCTCGGCGGCGGTTTGCGCCCGCTCCGCAACTTCGGCGATCTGCCCGTCGGTGGTTTCCTGAGCCAGGGCGGGGGCAGCCAGGGCGGCGCAGATCACCGCCGCGAGAACCGGTATCGTCCGTGTGGCGTCCCAAAACCGCAACATCACGTGTCTCCATCCCACACGATTGCACGTTCAGAGGAGTTTTTCGCATCTGAGACTGGGGTTGGCCAGCATGTTCCGGCGTCCGGGTCGCCCTTCGCATGGCGATCTTACCAGTCCTTTCCTATCTGGGCTGAGCCCCGGCGCCCTGGCCAACCCGCGGGCTGCGATACAGATCGCTGTTGCAAGAGCCGCGCGGTTCGGATAATCGATAATCGAACATCTGGGAGGCCGCAATGGAATTGTCGGGCACGCAAGTCATCGGCGCCGACCGCGAAACGGTCTGGGCGCGGCTCAACGATCCCGAGGTTCTCAAGGCTTGCATTCCGGGCTGTCAGGAGTTGTCGGGCTCCATCGAGGAGGGGTTCGAGGCCGTCGTCACGCAGAAGGTGGGTCCGGTGAAGGCGACCTTCCGGGGCGCCGTGTCGGTCAGCGATGCCGATCCGCCGAATGGCTATAGGCTCAGCGGGGAAGGCAAGGGCGGCGTCGCGGGGTTTGCCCGGGGCAGCGCCGATGTGACTTTGGCGGAGACCGCGGACGGCACCGAACTGAGCTACGTCGTGGACGCCAAGATCGGCGGCAAGCTCGCGCAGCTCGGCAATCGCGTGGTGGGCGGAGTCGCCACCAAACTCGCCAACACCTTCTTCGAGAACTTCCGCGCCGCGCTGGAGGCGGAGGCCGAGGCGTGAGCCTCGATGTGATCACAATCGGGCGATCCTCGATCGATCTTTATGGCAGCCAGGTCGGCGGGCGGCTCGAGGACATGCGGTCGTTCGACAAGTATATCGGCGGCTCGCCCACCAACATCGCCTGCGGTGCCGCCCGGCTCGGTCTGAAATCCGCTGTGATCACACGGGTCGGCGACGAGCATATGGGCCGCTTCATCCGCGAACAGCTCGCCCGTGAGGGGGTGGCGACCCAAGGCGTGATCACCGACCCGGAACGGCTGACCGCGCTGGTCTTGCTCGGTATTCGCGACGAGACCCAGTTCCCGCTGATCTTCTACCGCGAGAACTGCGCCGATATGGCGCTCTCCGTCGAGGATATCGACGCGGATTTCGTCGCGGGCGCCCGGGCGCTGGTCGCCACCGGCACCCATCTGTCCCATCCGCAGACCGAGGCGGCTGTGCTCAGGGCAATCGGCATCGCGCGGGAGGCCGGGCGGCTTGTGGCGCTCGACATCGACTACAGGCCGAATCTCTGGGGGGTCGCGGGCCATGGCGCGGGCGAGGAGCGGTTCGTCGAGAGCGCCCGGGTGACGGAGAAACTCCAGGCGCATCTGCCGCTCTTCGACCTCATCGTCGGCACCGAGGAGGAGTTCCACATCGCCGGCGGCGCTACCGACACCATCGCTGCCCTGCGCGCCGTCCGGGCGGTCACCGAGGCCACGCTGGTCTGCAAGCTTGGGCCGATGGGCGCCGTGGCCTTCACCGGCGCGATCCCCGACGACCTGGCCGACGGCGAGACCGGTCCGGGCTTTCCGGTGGAGGTCTTCAACGTGCTGGGCGCCGGGGACGCGTTCTTTGCCGGGCTGCTCCTCGGCTGGCTCGGTGGGGAGACCTGGCCCGAGACCCTGCGCAAGGCCAATGCCTGCGGGGCGCTTGCCGTGTCGCGCCACGGCTGCACGCCGTCCTACCCGTCGCGGATCGAACTCGACGCCTTTCTGGAGCGCGGGGTGCGGGTGCCGGCCCTGCGCCGGGATGCGGAACTGGAACAGCTTCACTGGTCCACCAACCGCGCGCGCGACTGGCCCGAGCTGCGGGTCTTCGCCTTCGACCACCGGGCGCAGCTCACCGTGCTCGACGGCGCCACGCCGCAGAAGATCGGGCGGTTCAAGGAGCTTTGCGTGACGGCGGTCGAAGAGGTCGCGGCGGGGCGCCCCGGCTACGGTCTCCTCTGTGACGGGCGGTTCGGCACCAGGGCGCTGCACCGCGCGGCGGGGCAGGGGCTCTGGATCGGGCGGCCGGTGGAGCAGCCGGGTTCGCGACCGCTCAGCTTCGAGCGCGAGATCGGGCGCGATTGCGGCGGGCTCGCCGAATGGCCGTCCGACCATGTCGTGAAGGTGCTCTGCTTCTGCCACCCAGGCGATCCGCCGGCGCTCTGGGCGGAACAGCAGGAGGCGCTCTTGCGGGTCTTCGAGGCGAGCCGCCGCAACCGGCTCGACTTTTTGCTCGAAGTCATCCCGTCCGGACATGGCAAGGTCGGCACACACACGACCGCCGCGCTCCTGTCGCGGATTTACGACCTTGGAATCTACCCCGATTGGTGGAAGCTCGAGCCGCTGGTCGATGAGGCCGCCTGGGCCGCGACCTGCGATGTGATCACAGAGCGCGACCCCCATTGCCGCGGCATTGTGATCCTCGGGCTTGGGGCCAAGGAGGCGGCGCTCGAACAGAGCTTCGCTGTCGCCGCGCGCTACCCGCTGGTGAAGGGCTTCGCCGTCGGGCGCACGGTTTTTGCCGAAACCGCCGCCGCCTTCATGCAGGACCGGATCGCGCAGGAGGACGCGGTGGCGAAGCTGAGCGCGAGTTTTGCCCGGCTCTGCGCGATCTGGGACCGGGCGCGCGCGGGAGGCACTGCCGTCGCATCAGATAATCGATAATCGTTGACAGTGGTAAGGGCGATCCGTAGCGTGCGAGGCGAATGGACGACAGGTGGCGCCGGAATGACGGGCCCGCGCAGCCTGCGGTTGAAACCATGCGGTTGCGGGCTGAAACTGAGGGCGGCCCGGAGGCGGGCGAGGGACAAAGGCAGAAGGGAAGGGGATGACATGCGCGGAACGGGTGCCCCGACATGATACAGCGCGTCATGCTCAGCGAGCAGGTGAAGGAGGAGCTGCTCGACCAGATCCTCTCCGGCAAGTACCAGCCCGGCGACCGGCTCGTCGAATCCCAGATCGCCCGATCCATGGGGATCAGCCAGTCCCCGGTGCGTGAGGCACTGCGCGATCTGGTGGCGATGCGGTTCGTCGAGGTGCTGCCCTATAAGGGCGCCCGGGTGCGCCAGGTGCAGCAGCGCGAGGTGCTGGAAATCTATCCGGTGCGCGCGGCGCTTGAGGAACTGGCGGGGCAACTCGCCGCCGAGAACATCGCCGATCATCTCGACGAGCTTGATGAGGCCGTGGCCCGGATGACCGAGGCGGTGGCGGCCAAGGATGCCCGCGGCGTGGCGAGCTGGGACGTGCGCTTTCACCGGGTGATCCTGAACGCCACAGGCAACGAGATCCTGATCGAGACCTGGAACTCGCTGATGATCGAGGCGCGGACCTTCGTGACCACGAAGAACCTGCTGATTTCCGATATCGGCATCGACGACATGGCCCGGCTGCACCAGCCGATCATCGACGCACTGCGCGAGGGCGATCCGGCCAAATGCGGTGCGGTGATGCGCCAGCATGTGGAAACCTTTGGCGCCGCGATGGGGAGGCTGCACGAAGGGGCCGGGCCGGAAGAGGCCGCCGAACGGGAGGCGGCCGAGCCGGTCGTTCTCGACGTCACGACGCCGGTCCGCCGGTCCGGATAGAGCCAGGCGCCAGAGGGGGAGTGTCAAGATGGCCGGGAGCCGGCAATCGGAGAGCTTTGCGCCGCGTTCGGGCCGGGGGACCGCCGGGTGAGCACGGCCTGGCACAGCCCGACGACCCGGGAGGAGGTCTTGCGCCTGCGCGCGGAGCTTGGCGAGGACGGGACCCTGGTTGCCGGCGGGACCTTTCTCGGCGTGCTAATGAACAACGGCATTCTGGCGCCCGAGGCGATGATCTCGCTGGCCCATGTGGAGGGCTTTGAGCGCATCGCCCGGGACGGCGCGGAGCTGCGGATCGGGGCTATGGTTACCCATCGCCGGCTGGAGTTTGACGCCGATATCCGCGCCCTCTGCCCGATGATCGCCGATACCTTCGCGGTGGTGGCCAATCCGCGGGTGCGCAACTGGGCCACCATCGGTGGGGTGCTGGCCGATGCCGATTACGCCTCCGACCCGCCGGCGGCGATGATCGCGCTCGACGCCCGGGTGGTGCTGGAAAGCGCCTCCGGCCGGCGCGAGGTCAGCGTCGAGGACCTGATCGAGGATGTCTACCAGACGGTGATCGAGGAGGACGAGGTGCTGACCGAGGTCATCGTCCCCCTCGACCAGTCCGCCGCGCGCTACCGCAAGTTCCGCACCCGCAGTCACGAGGACCGGCCCTGCGTCTCCGTTGCCGCCGTTCAGGCCAGCGGGGGGCTGCGCGTCGCGGTCGGCGCCGTCGCCGGCAAGCCTCAGATATTCCACGATATTTGTGCGTTGGCTAAAGGCCGCGCGATGGACAGCGGCCTCGCCCGCGAAATCGGCACCGCCTATGCCGAGCGGATCGACCCGATCACCGATGCAAGGGGCTCCTCGGCCTACCGCAAGCGGGTCATCGCGGTCGAGGTGCGCCGCGCGCTGGAGGACCTCGCCGCATGAAGGACCCGCGCATCACCGGCCGGCAGAAATACGTCATCGACGCCGCGGTCGAGGGGATGCTCCACGGCCGCATCCTGCGCTCGGTCTATCCGTCGGCCCGGATCACCTCCATCGACACCTCCATGGTGCCCGAGGATGTGGTGGTGCTGACGCCTCAGGATGTGGCCGGCCTCCACCATTACGGCTGCCAGATCGCCGATCAGACCGTGCTGCCCCAGGATCAGGTCCGCTTCGTCGGCGACCCGGTGCTGGCCGTTGCCGCCGAGAGCGTCGCCGCCGCCGAAGAGGCGCTCCTGATGATCGATGTGGAGTACGAGGAACTGCCCGGGGTCTTCGACGCGGTTTCGGCCACGGCGCCGGACGCGCCGCTGGTCCATGACCGTCACAAGATTTCCGAGAACGACGCCGCCTATTTCGGCATCCGGCCCGTGGACGGCACCAATATCTGCCACCGCTTCCGGCTGATCCAGGGCGATATCGAGGCCGGGTTCGCCGGGGCCGATGTGATCGTGGAGGAGACCTTCACCACCGCCGGGGCCGCCCATGTCTCGATGGAGCCCCATGCGGCGCTGGCAAGCTGGGACGATGGCCGACTCAAGATGGTCACCGGCAACCAGACCCCGTTCAACCTGCGCGGCGATCTGGCCACGATCTTCGGCATGAAGCCCGAGGATATCCAGGTGATCTGCCCGCCCATGGGCGGCTCCTTCGGGGCCAAGACATTCGTTCGGATCGAGGGGATCGCGGCGGCGCTGGCGCGCAAGGCCGACAGGCCCGTGCGGATCATCCTCGACCGCGCCGAAGAATTTCAGACCCTGAACCGACATCCGTCGACCATCCGCGTGAAGATCGGCGCCAGGAGCGATGGGGCTCTCCTGGCCAAGGAGGTGCATTGCCTCGCCGATACAGGGGCTTACGCGGATTGCGGCCCGGGCGTGGCGCAGAAGATGGGGTTTGCGTCGCCCGGGCCGTACCGGATCCCCCATGTCCGGGTGGAGAGCAATTCGGTCTACACGAACCTGCCGCCGAACGGTGCCTATCGCGGCTACGGCCAGATGCAGTCGATCTGGGCGTCGGAGCGGACCATGGACCTGCTGGCCGGTAAACTCGGCATCGATCCCCTTGAGCTGCGGCTGAAGAACCTGCTGCGCGAGGGTGACGCCTATTGCACCGGCGAGGTCATGCACGATGTCGCCTTCGAGGAGTGCCTGCGCGACGCGGCGGCGGCGATCGGCTACGAGCCCGGTCAGCCGGGCCTCGGCGTTTCGGTCCTGATGAAGGGGATGCAGACCCCGAGTTTCGCCTCGATCCGCGTCCGCGCAAAACCCGGCGGGCGCTACCATATCGACTGCGCGACGGTGGAGATGGGGCAGGGCTCGCGCAAGGCCCTGGCCACCATGGCTGCCGACCTGCTGGGCTGCGCGGTCGGGGATATCGACATCCCGGCGCCGGACACCGATGTCTCGCCCCCCGACACCCGCACCACCTCGTCGCGCTCCACCCATATGATGGGCCGCGCGCTGGAAGTGGCGGTGGCGAACCTCAAGGACAGCGACACCGGCGAGGGCTTCGGCGAAATCCGCGAAAACGGCGGTCTCGACCCCGATACCGGGCAGGGCATCGCCTCGTCGCACTGGCATCAGGGGGCCGCCGGGGCAAGGGTCAGCGTGGACGAGGAAACCGGCGCGGTGACGGTCGAGCACGTTCACGCCGCCGTCTATGCCGGCCGGGTCGTCGTGCGCAAACAGGCGGAATTGCAGAACGAGGGCTCGATGATCATGGGCTACGGCACCGCGATGTTCGAGAGCCTCGACATCCTCGACGGCGCCATCGGCAACCCGAACCTGTCGGATTACAACGTCCCCTCCATCGCCGATCTGCCGAAACTCACCCACAGCCTGATCGAGCGTGAGGGCGGCGATGTCCACGGGCTCGGCGAGACCGCTTTGCCGCCGGTGCCGGCGGCCATCGGCAATGCGCTGCAAAGCCTCGGCCTGACCCTGCGCGATCTGCCGATGACGCCGGAGCGGGTGCTGGCGGCGGTGGATGAAGCGACGGACCGGACGGAGGACGCCGCATGAAGATCGCCTTCGAGCTGAACGGGACGCCGGTTGAGGTCGAGACTGACCCGGCCAACATGGCGCTGAGCGTGCTGCGCGGGGAATGCGGCATCACCAGCGTGCGGGGCACCTGCGGGATCGGCCTTTGCGGCACCTGCACGATGATCGTGGATGGGAAGACCACGGCCTCCTGCCTGATGCCCGTGGGCGCGCTGGCGGGGCGCAGGGTGGAGACCGTGGATGTCCTGAACGAGGACGACCCGGTGATTGACGCCTTCATCGAGGCCAATGCCGTCCAATGCGGGTTCTGCATTCCGGCGATGGTGCTGACAGTCCGCAAGCTCCTGGAAGATAACCCGAAACCGACGGATGACGAGATCGACATGGCGCTGGCCGGCAACATCTGCCGCTGCGGCTGTTACGCCAAGATCCGCGATGCCGTCCACCTCGCCGCTGCCAAGGGGAACCCGGCATGAGCCGTGCCTATCTTTCATTCCTGCGCCACGCCAAGGTGCCGTCCCATGAGGGCGACATGCCGCTCACGGACGACGCGCAGGCCCAGATCGACGCCGCCGTCCCGCTCCTGCGCGATCAGGCGCGACCGGGCGAACGCTTCGTCTTCCTCGCCACCCGCACCAAGCGGTCCCAGCACACGGCCGAGATGCTCCGCGAGGCTATCGATCCGGCCGCGCCGGAGGTCATCCCGGCCTGGGGCTTGCGCAATCCGGACCTCTACATGGCCGGGTCGCGGGTCGAGATGGTCTCGACGCCGGAGGCGTTTACCGCGCAGTTTCCCGAGGGCGGGATGAGCCCCGAGGACGTGCTGGCGCAGAGCTTCTTCCGCGGCTTCCTGACCGCCCCGGACCGGATCGAATACTGGCTGACCCACGACACCCCGCCGGGGGAGAATGCGGCGGCGGTGGCGAAACGGGTGATCCAGTTCGCCCGCAGCTTCACCGCCTGGCCGGGCGGCGGGGTGGTGGTGGCCTGCGTGACCCATTCGCCGGTGATGCGGGCGCTGTTGGTGCAGGGCCTCGGCATCCCCGATCCCGGCGAGCCGGGCTGGGTTGAGGGGATCGACCTCGAAGTCGCCCCGGATGGCGCCATCAGCTACCGGTTCCGCGATCACAGCGGCATGCTCTAGGGGCGCCTGGAGCCTGATGAGATCAGATAGAACCTGACATCTGGCCCACGGCGCGCGTGCGGCCGGACCGACCTCGGGTGGGCCCCTGACACTGGCATGGACCGTCGGTTCCCTCGTCTGCATCGCCACGCGTACAACATCCGTTCCGAAGGCGGCCCTCCCGTGGGGGAGGTCGGGCCGGGCGCATGCGCGCCGTGTTGCGCGGGGTGGGTGGTGTTTGGCGCTGAACCGACCGGCGCCGAAGGTCTGCTCCCGACCGGGGGCGACGTGCCCGGTTCAGGTCGTTCTCATCATACTCTAGCCGTCGTAGGTCCAGACCTTCTCTGCCGTCCGCTCCACCGCGTCCCAGTCGAGTCGGAACCCGGCGCCGGGGCGTTGATCGATGGTCAGGATGCCGTCGGCGATCTCCGGGCCATCCTCGAGGAGGTCAAACATCGGGCAGGCGCCGGTGTCGTCGGGGATCAGCTCTACCGCCTCGATCTGGGTCAGCGATCCGGCGAGCTGGGCGTGGATCGGTAGGAAGACATGGGGCAGCACCGCGACTCCGGCGGTATCGGCGGCCTCGGCGGCGGCGAGGGCCGCGGAGACCCCGCCGCAGGTGGTGGCATCGAGCCGCAGGATCGAGACCTGGGTGATGGCGGCGGCGAGGCTTTGCGGATCGGGCAGGTCCTCGCCCACGGCCAGGGGCGTGACGAGGCTCTCCTGAAGCCGCGCGCAGAGCCCGGCCTTGTAGGGACCGAACGGGTCCTCGATGAAGCGCAGCCCGTAATGGTCGATCCGCCGGCAGGTGCGCTGGGCCTCGGCGATGCTGCGCCAGGCCCAGTGGGCATCGACCGAGAGCCGCTCCCCCGCGATCTTCCACGCCGCCTCGACAAGACGCAGATCGGCATCGAGGTCGTCGCCCCGGATCATGATCTTGATGCGGGAGAAGCCCTCATCGACCCGGCGCTGCACCTCCTCGCAGATATCCTCGACGGTCCGCAGATCGGGGTAGTAGCCGGCCACGACCATGACAGGGACCTCGGCCCGCGCACCGCCGAGGAGATGCGTCAGCGGCTGATCCACGGCCCGCGCCGCCGCATCCCAGAGCGCGATGTCGTAGAGGCTCGCCGCCTTCACGAAGGTGGGCCGCCCGTTGACGAAGGCACTCAGCGCCCCCTCCACGATCCCGCGCCGGAGATGCACATCCTCGCCGAGGACCAAGGGCGCCAGCCGGTGCGCGGCCTCCAGCAGGGCGGTGCCGCGCGGATACCCCAAAGCGTCTCCAACGCCGCCATCTTCCGTCTCCAGCCGCAGCGCCACGAAATCCCGCGTCGCGATCTCCACCGGGCCGAGGCGGATCGGGCGGGGCAGGGGCAGCTTGCATTCGGCCGCGCGGAGGCGGGTGATCCTCATGTGTCGGAGGCAGCCTCGGCGTCGAGCCGCTCCTGCTCGCGCTTGTGCGCCATCAGCGCCACAAGCCGCCGGTCGCGCCAGGCCTGCCGCGCCTTGTGCTCCGTCATAGGCAGTTTCTCGCGCCGCGCCGCCTCGACCCGGTCGAGCAACTCGCCGGTCCAGGGGAACGGGCCGCCGCGCGGGTAGAGATCGTCATAGGATTGCGCGTAGCGGCCGACGAAATCGCGGATGCCGCCGGGGGCGTTCAGATCGCCGGTCTCGAACGGGCCGATGAAGGACCAGCGCAGGCCGAGCCCGTCGCGCAGGCAGACATCCACCGCCTCGGGCGTCGCCAGCCCCTCGGAGACCAGCCGGAACGCCTCGTGATAGATCGCTCCTTGCAGGCGGATGGTGAGGAAGCCCGGGTCCTCCTTCTCCATCCGGATCGGCGCCTGGCCGCAATCGCGCATCAGATCGCAGGCCGCGTCCATGACCTCGGCGGAGGTCCAGGGCGAGGGCACCACATCGACCGCCGGGATCAGGTAGGGCGGGTTCAGCGGATGCACGACGAGGCAGCGGTCGCGGTGCTCAAGCTGTTCGGTAAAGGCGGAGGGTACGATGCCGGAGGTGGAGCTGGCGAGGATCGCGCTGGCCGGGGCGTGGGCCTCCATCTCCGTATAGAGCGCGCGCTTGACGGCGGCGTCTTCGGCCACGTTCTCCTGCACGTAATCGGCGCCGTCGAGGGCCTCGGGGAGGTCGGTCGCCACGCTGATGGCTTGCGCGATCGCATCCGGTGCGCGGTCCTTCAGGAGGCCGTTCTCGGCAAGCTGCGGGAGCATGCCGAGGATCGTCTCCCGGGCGGCCAGGGCATTCTCATGGGTCCGATTCTGCAGCACCACCTGGTGCCCCGCCCGGGCGAAAGAGACCGCCCAGGCCCGCCCGATCATCCCGGTTCCGACAAGCGCAATCTTCATGACAGGTCCCCTCCCTGGGCCGTTCCGCGTTACATCCGTGCCGTGCTGCCTGCTGTCGAAGATCGAATTTTCACCATCCGAAACAGCGCCTTACCCGATCCAGACGCAGCATCCGCACCTCGGACTCCCTACGCGTCCAAACGTGATCCGTCAATAATCGATAATCGCTTGACGGTTAAACGGGAAGCTGCCTATGGTCGGTTCAAGCCAGCGGACAAAGAGTCGCAGCGGCGCACAGGGAGGAAAGCCAATGAGTTTGGATGCACCCAAGGTGCTCGGTCAGAATCTGGGTACAGACGAGTTTCCGGTCGCGTGGGATGAGGGCGAGAAGGAGCTCTTCTGGATCCTCGACGACCTGCATTGTCCGAACCCGCTTTCGCCGATGTTCTTCGATATTGGCGGCTGGTGGCTGACCTGCGATCACATGTTCCGCCGCTTCGGCACGCCGTTTGCGAGCGACTGGGTCGCCAAGAACGTCAACGGCTATCTCTACACCGCCGCGCTGCCGGCGGCGCCGGGCATTCATGTCGAGGCGATGGAGTATCAGAACCGCTACGTGCCCCGGGTGCCCCGCGACGGGGAGTATGCCGGCAAGATCGGGCCCTATCTTGGTGCCGTCCTGCCGCATTACGCGGAGAATTTCCTCGACTGGTGGAACGACCGCATCCTGCCGGAGATGAAGCAGAACTTCGCCTATATCGACGGCTTCGACATGGATGGCAGCAGCCTCACCGCGGTGGCGGTCCTGCTCGAGGACATGATCGACATCCACGACCGGCACTGGAAGATCCACTGGATGCTCAACTTCGCCCAGTTCTCTGCCACCATGGCGCTGAACGGCACCATCGACGAGCTGAAGCCCGACGCGAACCCGGATCTCAAGGGCCGGCTGCAAAGCTCGGTGAGCGACCGCAACTGGGATTCGGTCGAGGCGCTCTGGAAGATGAAGGAGACGATCAAGGGTAACGCCACGCTGAAGGCCGCATTCGAGGGCGAAACCGCCTCAGAAGTGCTGGCGAACCTGAAGGGCTCCGCTGAGGGGCAGGCGCTGGTCTCCGGACAGCTTGAGCCGTACCTGGAGGAATTCGGCCACAAGGCGCTCTGGTCGCACGAGGTCATGTTCCCGCTCTGGCGCGAGAACCCGGGCCCGGCGATTGAGGCGGTGCGCAGCTACCTGCTCTCCGACTACGATTTCCCGGCAACGCTGGAAGGGGTCAAGACGGACCTCGATGCCGCCATCGCGGAGGTGATGGACGGGCTCGACGGCGAGGCGCGCGACAAGATGCAGGGCGTCCTCGACCAGTCGCTCCGGATGAACCCGCTGACCCCGGACCACCATTTCTACATCGACCAGGGCACCAATGCGCGGCTGCGCACGGTCCTGCTCGGGGTTGGGCGCAAATTCGTGGAGGCCGACATCCTCGACGATGCGGAGGACGTCATGTTCCTGCGCTACAACGAGCTGCGCGCCCTGGTCGGCGATCCGGGGGCCTATGATGCCCGCGACATCGTCTCCGACCGCCGCGACGAGCATGAGGAAGCGACCTCGAAACGGCCCCCCGACTGGATCGGCACCGCTACCGAAGAGGCGCTGGCCTTTCCCTATGCCGGGCTCTGGGGCTTCCCCGACAAGTTCTACCGCGAGCCGCCCACGAAGGCGGGCGAGATCACCGGTCTGGCCGCATCGCCAGGCGTGATCGAGGCCAAGGCCCGCGTCGTCACCGATCTCGACCAGTTCGACAGTGTAGAGGAGGGCGAGGTGCTGGTCTGCCGGATGACCAACCCGGCCTGGGTGGTGCTCTTCACCCGGATCTCCGGCCTCGTCACCGATGCCGGCGGCACGACCTCGCACTCCGCCGTGGTCTCCCGCGAATTCGGCCTGCCGGCCGTGGTCGGCACCTCGGTCGCGACCAAGGACATCAAGACCGGCGACACCGTGCGGGTGAACGGCACGACCGGGGTGGTGGAAATCCTCACCTGAGGGCGCGGACGGCGCGGGGACATGCTCAAGCGCTCGATGCTGAGCGATCAGGTCCGGGAGACCCTCCTGGAGCGGATCATGGATGGCACGGTCAAGCAGGGGGACAGGCTGGTGGAATCGCAGATCGCCAAGGAACTGGGCGTCAGCCAGTCCCCGGTCCGCGCCGCCCTGCGCGAGCTGACCGCGATGCGGTTTGTCGAGCAGGTGCCCTTCAAGGGTGCCCGGGTGCGGACCGTGGCGGATGAGGAACTCGCCGCGACGTACCCCGTCCGTGCGGCGCTCGAACGGCTCGCCGGTCAGCTCGCCGCGCCGAAGCTCAAGGGCAATACCGCCGAGCTCGAGGACATCTACGTGCAGATGCAGGCCGCTGCCGAGGCCGGCAATGCCCAGCTCATGGCCCGCCTCGACGCCGACTTCCACCGCCATGTCATCGAGGCCGCGGGCAACCGCATCCTCGCCGAAACCTGGGACGCGCTGAATATCGAGGCGCGCACCTATATCACCGCCGTCAGGGTCATTCGCACCCGGGCCGGCCTGAAATCCGTCGCGGACATGCATCGCGACCTGATCGACGCGCTCGACGCCGGCGATGCCGCCCGGGCCGGGGACAGGATGTGCGCCCACGTGACGACCTTCGCGAACATTCTCAAGGAAAGGACAGAAGAGTGGGACAGCGTCTCGTAGACTTGTCGATGCCCGTCCATAAGGACATGATGGTGTTTCCGCGTCTCGCAGCTCCGAAAATGGAGATGAAGGAGACCTGGAAGGAATTCGCCGACGGGATCGGCGCCGGGGAATACGGCGAAGATCACCTGACCGCGCATTACACCGTCACCCTCAGCGACCATGCCGGCACCCATATGGATGCGCTCAAGCATATGGGGGATGAGAACACGCCCGGGCCCGAGGGCATTCCCCTCGAATACTGCTACGGCGACGGTGTCGTGCTCGACTTCCGCCATCTGGAGTTCGGCTCGGCGATCACCGTCGACGACATGAAGGAGGCGCTCGACAAGATCGGCTATACGCTGAAGGCCCGCGACATCGTGCTGATCCGCACCGGCGCTTCGGAATACAATGACGAGGAGCGCTATCTGACCGATCACGTGGGCATGACGGCAGAGGCGACGCAATGGCTGATCGACCACGATTGCCGCGTCACCGGCACCGACGCGCCGACCTATGATCCGCCGATCTGGGCGATGTTCGAGACCAAGAATTTCTGGCTCGCCCACAAGGTCATGATGAAGGACCGCTACTGGCATATCGAGAACCTGACCAATCTTGGCGACCTGCCGCCCCATGGCTTCAAGCTCTCGGTCTTCCCGATCAAATGGGTCGGTACCACCGGGGCGCCGGTCCGCGCGGTGGGGATCATCGATGAGTAAGGACCGCCCGGTTCTCTGGTTCAACGACCCGGACTGCGACCATGTGGCGGTGGCAGGAGGCAAGGGGGCGAGCCTCGCCTCCATGGCGCTTCAGGGGCTGCCGGTGCCCAATGGGTTCGCGATCCCGGCGGACATTCTTGAGAACTGCGTCGATGCCGAGGCCCTGCGCGCCCATGCACGCGCGCAGGATCACGCCGCGGCGATGAAGCTCGTGGAGGAGACCGCGGTGGTCCCCGACGCGGTGGCCTCGGCCTATGAGACGCTCGGCGGCAAGGTCGCCGTCCGCTCCTCCGCCAGCGCCGAGGATTCCGAGGCCGCCAGCTATGCCGGCCAGCAGGAGACCTATCTCAACGTCGAAGGCGCCGAGGAGGTCCGCCGCCGGGTGGTGGATTGCTGGGCCTCGTTCTTTTCTGAACGCGCGCTCTTTTATCGCGGCCAGAAGGGCTCCCTCGACGATCTGCGCATGGCGGTCGTGGTGCAGCAGATGGTCGATGCCGAGAAGGCCGGGGTGACCTTCTCGATCCACCCCGTCACCCGCCGCAAGGATCGGATGCTGATCGAGGCGGTCTATGGCCTCGGCGAGCAGGTGGTGTCGGGCGAGGTGACCCCGGACCACTACGTAGTCGACCGCAAGGGCCGCAAGAAGAAGGAAGACACGCCCCATGGTGGGGTGCTGGGCGAGGACGAACTGGCCCGGCTCGCCGATCTCGCGATCCAGCTCGAGGCGCATTACGGCATGCCCCAGGACATCGAATGGGCGATCCTCAATCAGAACGTTTACCTGCTGCAATCGCGGCCGGTGACGGTGTGAGCGGCCGGCGATGACCGAAGCGACAGCCATACCCGCGCCGATCCCGTCCCAGGAAGAAGGCTTCGCCCGCGACATGCTCGCGCGGATCGCCTTCATCCGGGCCTTCGAGGAGAAGGCGCTGACGCTCACCCAGACCAACCCGCCACGGGTGCCGGGCTCGATGCATTTCTGCGCCGGGCAGGAGGCGGTGCCTTTGGGCGCGGCGGCGGGTCTGCGCGACGACGACCAGATGATCGCCACCTATCGCGGCCACGGCTGGGCGCTGGCCTCGGGCCTCGACCCGGCGGCGGTGATGGCCGAGATCTGTCAGAAGGCGGCGGGGATCAACGGCGGCCGCGGCGGCTCGGCCTATATGATGGCGCCCTGGACCCGGTTCGTGGGCGAGAACTCCATCGTCGGCGCCGGCACCACGATTGCCTGCGGCGTGGCGATGGGGAATGTCGCGGCCGGTAACGGACGGGTCGTGGTCGTTAGCATCGGTGACGGGGCGACGAACCAGGGCGGGGTGCATGAGGCCCTCGCCTTCGCCGCCGCCCGGGACCTGCCGGTGATCTTCGTGGTGGAGAATAACGGCTGGGCGGAACTGACCCCCGGCGCCTCGATGATCAAGGTCGACCGGATTGCCAAGCGCGCGGCGGGCTACGGTATCCAGGGTGCCACCGTGTCGGGCAGCGACCCGCTCGCGGTGCGCGACAGCGTGGCTCAGGCCGCCGAACATGCCCGTTCGGGCAAGGGGCCTGTGCTGCTGGAGTTCCGCGTGCCGCGCCTCTGGGGCCATTACAACCGGGACATCGAGCATTACCGTCCCAAGGCCGACCGCGCAGCGGCGGAGGCGCAGGACCCGCTGACCCTGCTCGGCGCCCGTCTCGTGGCCTCCGGTTTCATGTCTGAGGCGGAGGTGGCCGAGGTGATCGCCGCGGAGGCCGCCCGGGCCGAGGGGATGGGCGAGGCGGTCATGGCCGGCCCTGATCCCGATCCGGCCGGGCACCTCGATCATGTGATCGCTCCGCCGGTCGCGTCGGAGCCGAAGGTCATCGAGACCCGGACCATGGCCTATATCGAGGCAGTCAATCTCGCGCTGCGCACCGAGTTGGAGACCGACCCGGCGACCCTCGTCTATGGCGAAGATGTGGGCAATGCCGGCGGTATCTTCGCGGCCTCCCGCTATCTGCAACGGGATTTCGGGGCCGAGCGGGTTTTCGACACGCCGATTGCCGAGAACGCGATCCTCGGTTCCGCCGTCGGCGCGGCACTGACCGGGCTGAAACCCATCGTCGAGATCATGTGGGCCGATTTCCTTTTTGTCGCTTTCGACCAGCTCATCAATCAGGCGTCGAACATCCGCTATATCACCGGCGGCAAGTCCTCCTGCCCGATGGTGGTCCGCACCCAGCAGGGGGTAACGCCGGGCTCCTGCGCCCAGCATTCGCAGTCCATCGAGGGCATACTCGCAGGCATTCCGGGGCTGAAGGTCGCGCTCGCGGCCTCGGCCACCGATGCCTATGCCCTCCTGCGCGCCGCCGCTGCCGATCCCGATCCCTGCGTGGTGATCGAGGCGCGCGGGCTCTACCCGGAAAAGGCCGAGGTGGCGCTGACCGAAGGCGCCGAACCCGTGGGCCGCGCCCGGCTGCGGCGCGAGGGCGGCGATGTCGCGATCCTGACCTGGGGCACCATGGTGCCGCGCGCTTTGGCCGCCGCTGAAGACCTCGCGAAAGAGGGGATCGAGGCCCGGGTGCTCGACCTGCGCTGGCTCAATCCGCTGGACGA
>JANQRL010000050.1 GCA_028284605.1 Paracoccaceae bacterium
GGGGGGAGGTGTCGCCATTGTCACTCGGACCAATGGCGCGACAATAGCGACCCGGGCGCATGCGCGCCGTGTTGCGTGGGGCGGGCGGTGTTTCGCGCTGACCTGACCGGCGCCGAATGTCCGCTCCCGACCCAAGGCGACATGGCCGGCTCAGGTCGTTCTCATCATTCTCTAGTTGGGTCAGCCGGATCTCGGGATGCCCCGGGGCATCAAAAACGAAACGTCCCAGCGCGAGGGCCGGGGCGCTGATCTTACAATTGAGGCCGGCCTAAATCCGGATGACCTTCTGCGCGATGCGCGGCAGGAGCCCGCTGAACTGGAGCGGCGCGTCGGTGGCGATCAGGCAGATACAATCCTCGCCCTCCGCCGCCACCGGCGTATGGGTCATATCCTCGTTCGCGACCTCGACATCGCCGACGCCGAACCGGTCATGCTCGTCGCGGAACGCGCCCTGAAGCACCAGGGTCAGCTCGGTGCCGCCATGGCCGTGATCGGGGACCGCCACGCCGCCCGGGATCTTCAAGAGGCGCACATTGGCCTCATCGTCGAAATGCAGCACCGCCTGGCTCACCCCGCCGCCGATCTTGCGCCACTTCACCGCGCCCAGATCGCCGTTCACATAGGCCTGAAGCGGCGACGGGAAGACATCGCCCCTCTCCCGTGCCGGGGCCGGTTCGGGCGCCACCGCCCAATCGTCATTGGCAATCAGCGACAGCGTCCGCGCGAAGCTGTCGGCCTCCAGCATCGCCTCGCCCGTGGCCTCCATGACCTCGCCGCCCACAGCATCGAACTCCGCCGCCCGGGCCCGGCACTCGTCGCACATCGACAGGTGGCTTGCCACGACGAGGTTGAACGCCTCCGGCAGGGTTCCCGCGGAATAGGCCATCAGCAGCGCATCCGTCAGGTGATGGTTGATCTCTTTCGTGTTCATATTCGTCATCTCTACCCCATGGCGTGGCGCAGCCGTTCCAGCGCCAGCCTGATCCTCGATTTGATGGTGCCGAGCGGCAGCCCCGTCTCTTCGGCGATCTCGGAATGGCTCAGCTCTCCGAAATAGGCCCGCTCGATCAGCACCTTTTGTTTCTCGGGTAGGGCCTTGATTGCCTCACCCAGCCTGTCCGTCTCCTGCTGAAGCGCCATCACCTCTTCCTGATCGGGGTCCGCTTCGGGCCCCCAGGGCAGGTCCTCCGGTTCCGGCCGGCGCTGCTTGCGCAGCGCGTCGATCTTTCGGTTCCGGGCGATGGTGAAGATCCACGTCGAAACGCTCGCCTTCGCCGGATCGAACAGATGGGCCTTGCGCCAGAGCGTGGCCATGACCTCCTGCGTCACTTCCTCTGCCAGATCCGGGCTGGCCCCCGACTTCATCAGGAACGCCTTCACGCGCGGAGCGAAGTGCAGAAAGAGCGCCTTGAAGGCCGCCTGATCCTGCGCGTCGCGGATCGCCCGGACCTGGGCCACCCACTCCATACGCTGCGTTGTCTGTGTGACTTCCACTGTAGCTCCGCCCGACACGGGGGCTCCGCGACCGTTGGCCCTTTGATAAGCCATCACCCGGTCGCGTGCATCCGATTTCGGGAGGGCATCGGTTGCCGTCAACATGACCCCTATACGCGGGGCCCCGGGGACCGGATCACAGGCTGCGACATTTTGAACTTTTCATCCGGTCGACGCCCGGCAACGTAATAGAACGACTTCGAAAAATACCGGACAAGGGACCAGGGAACGCATGCCATTCGAGACCGGGACGACTGCGCCCAAGACAATTGCAGTGATCGGCGCCGGGATCTCGGGGATGGGTGCGGCATATATGCTCGCCGAGCGTCATCGCGTGGTACTCTTCGAGGCGGAGACCCGGCTCGGCGGTCATGCACGGACGCGCATGGCAGGGCAGCACGGGGATCAGACCGTCGATACCGGCTTTATCGTCTTCAACTACGCCAATTATCCGCACCTAACCGCCCTGTTCGACGCGCTTGGTGTCCCGGTGCGAAAGTCCTCCATGAGCTTCGGCGTCTCCATCGATGGCGGGCGGATGGAGTATGCGCTGAACTCCCTCGACAGCATCGTGGCGCAGCGCAGCAATCTCGCCCGGCCCGGCTTCGTGCGGATGCTCCGCGACATCCTGCGGTTCAACAAACATGCGCTTGCGATGGTCCGGGACGAACCCGACCTCAGCGTCGGCGATCTGATCGGCCGGCTCGGCCTCGGGCGCTGGTTCCGGGACTATTACCTCTTGCCCTTCTCCGGCGCGATCTGGTCGACCCCGAAAGAGCAGATCATGGATTTCCCGGCGCAAGCCATGCTGCGGTTCTTCGATAACCACGCGCTCCTGGCCTATACCGGCCAGCACCAGTGGTACACGGTCGAGGGTGGGTCCCGGTCCTATGTCAGCCGCCTCGGCACCGCGATGGAGCGGCGCGGCGTCGATATCCGGCTCGGGGCGCCCATCGGCGCCGTCCGGCGCGGCCCGATGGGGGTCGAGGTCAAGGTCTCCGGCTGCGACTGGGAGCTTTACGACGAGGTTGTCTTCGCCACCCATTCCGACGACACGCTGCGGCTTCTGAGCGATGCCACAGCGGTGGAACAATCGGTCCTTGGCGCGATCCGCTACCAGCCCAACAGCGTCGTCCTCCACTCCGACAGCTCGATCATGCCGAAGCGCAAGAAGGTCTGGGCGTCCTGGGTCTATACCGAGCAAGCGGGCAAGACGACTGACCGGATCGATGTCAGCTACTGGATGAACTCGCTCCAGCCCTGGCTCACCGACGATCCGCTTTTCGTCACGCTGAACTCCACCCGCCCGATCCGCGAAGAGCTGATCTGGGACGAAACGGAAATGCGCCATCCGGTCTACGATCTCGGCGCTATGGCCGCGCAGGAGGCGGCGGCGGCGATGAACGGCTCGAACCGCACCTGGTTCTGCGGCGCCTGGATGAAGAACGGTTTTCACGAGGACGGGCTCGCCTCCGCCGTCGACGTGGTCGAGGCGCTGAACGCCCAGCCGGCCCTGTCGGTCGCGGCCGAGTAGGACAATGGCGACGGTCGAGCATATCGCGGGCGAGACCTTCCATGGCCGCCGGGGGGCGACGCGCAACGCGTTCCGCTACTCCATCGATTATGTGCTCTGCGATGCCGAGGCCACCCTCGACACCCCGCGCCTCTTCTCCCGCAACACCCGCAACCTGACCGCGCTGGACGATGCCGACCATGGCGGCGCGCCGGGGCAGGGGCGCGGAGCGGCCTGGGTCCGCGAGGTGCTGGCGGCCCACGACCTCGACGTCACCGGTCGGATCGAGCTTCTGGCCCAGCCCAAGGTCCTCGGCCATATCTTCAACCCGGTGAGCTTCTGGCTCTGCCACGACGCGGACGAAACCCTGCGGGTGGTGATCGCCGAGGTCACCAACACCTATGGCGACCGGCATTCCTATCTCTGCCACCTGCCGAACCGCGCCCCGATCACCCGCGAGGCGATGATCCAGGCCCAAAAAATCTTCCACGTCTCGCCGTTCCAGCCCATCGAGGGCGGCTACACGTTCCGCTTCGACATCACCGATCAGAAGGTCGATATTTGGATCGACTATTCCCGCGGCGAGGGCGGCCTTGTGGCGACCCTCTCCGGCGCGCGGAAGCCGCTCACCAACGGCTCCATCCTGCGTGCGGTCCTGCGCCGCCCCTTCGGCTCGCGCCGGGTGCTCGCGCTGATCCACTGGCAGGCGCTGAAGCTCTGGTGGAAGGGCGCCAGCTTCCGCTCCCGCCCCCTGCCGCCCAGCGAAGAGGTGTCGCGGTGAGCGCCCTGGCCCAGCGTTTCCCGGCCTATACCGGCTTCGCCGCGGTGCTCTCCGGCGCCGGGCTGCCGATCTATATCTACGCCCCGAAATATTATGCCGACACCTATGGGGTGAGCCTCACGGCGCTGGGCGCGGTGCTCTTCGGGCTGCGGCTCTTCGACGTGGTTCAGGACCCGGCGCTGGGCTGGATCAGCGAGCGGCTGCGGACCCGCCGCGCGCTCTGGGTCAGCCTTGGGGCGGTGGTGCTCGCGGGCTCCATGGTCGGGCTCTTCGCCATCGCCCCTCCCATCGCGCCGATCTGGTGGTTCGGGCTGACGATCACCGGGCTCTTCACCGCCTTCAGCTTCCTCACCATCAATTTCTATGCCCAGGGCATCGCCAAGGTCGACGGCCAGACGGACGGCCATGTCCGCCTCGCCGCCTGGCGCGAGAGCGGCGCGCTCACCGGCGTCTGCCTCGCCGCCGTCATCCCGACCCTTCTGATCGGCGTCGTCGCCGACCCCTTCGCCGCCTTCGCCTGGGGATTCGCCGTCGCAACCGCCGCCGCCACGCTCTTCATGTGGCCGGAATGGCGGGCGCGGGCCCATCGCGAGCCCACGGGCATCGGCGAGATCCTCGGCGATCCCCTCGCCCGGCGCCTGCTGATCCTCGCGCTGGTGAACGCGACCCCACTGGCCGTCTCCTCGACCCTCTTCCTCTTCTTCGTCGAAAGCCGCCTCGCCGCACCGGGATGGGAGGGCATCCTGCTGGTGCTGTTCTTCCTCGCCGCCGCGCTCTCCGCGCCGCTCTGGTCGGCGCTGGCCCGCCGCTACACGGCGCGCAGGGTGCTGCTCGCCGCCATGGTCCTCGCCGTGGCCTCGTTTTCCTACACGCTCACCCTCGGCGCCGGCGACACCACCGCCTTCGCCGTCATCTGTGTGCTCTCCGGCGCCACCATCGGCGCCGACCTGACGCTGCTCCCGGCGATGTTCGCGCGCCGCATGGCCCGCGTCTCGCCCAATGGCGGCCAGGGCTTCGGCCTCTGGGCGCTCGTGAACAAGTTCACCCTGGCCTTCGCGGCGGTGCTTCTTCTGCCGCTTCTCGAACGGTCGGGCTTCCGGGCCGGGGAGGAGAACCCGGAGACGGCCCTGATGACCCTGACGGTGCTCTACGCGCTGGTGCCGTCGGTTCTGAAACTCGTCGCCATCACCCTTCTGGCGATGACACATCTGGAGGATGACCGATGACGTTTCTTCCCTACCTGCTGATCGGCCTGGCCCTCGGCCTCGCTGCGGTCTTTGCCAAGGCCCGCTACGTGTCCTTCTGGGGCCAGAAGCCCGAGGACTACGCCGACCTGCCCGGCCCGGCCTTCGATATCCGCGAGACGCTCAACGGCCCCATCGTCTGCGAGGGCGTGATCTTCGGCCCCACCGGCCGCGTCACCTCGCGCTTTGTCGCCGATTTCGAGGCGAGCTGGGACGGCGACGAAGGCCGCATGACAGAGATCTTCACCTATGACAGCGGCGCGATCCAGCACCGCGAATGGCACCTGAAGGTGAACGCGGCCGGTGAGATCACCGCCCGCGCGGCGGATGTTGTGGGCGTCGGCAAGGGCTGGCAGAAGGGGCCGACGGTGCTCCTCAACTACCGCATCAGGCTCAGCGAAGAGGCCGGGGGTCATGTTCTTGACACAACCGACTGGATGTATCTGACCCCGAATGGCACGATCATGAACCGCAGCCAGTTCCGCAAGTTCGGGATCAAGGTGGCGGAACTAGTCGCGACGATGCGGCCGAAGGATGCGGCGAATGCCGCGGCACCGGCCTTCGAGGTCGAAAGGGAAGAACGTGAGAGATTGGCAGGGTAAACGGTACTGGCTCGTCGGAGCCAGCGAAGGTCTGGGCCGCGCATTGGCCCATGTGATGAGCCGGGCGGGGGCGGAGGTGATCGTCTCGGCGCGGAACGCGGAGCGGCTCGAAGAGCTGGTGGCGGAACTGCCCGCCAAGGCCCGCGCCGTGCCGGTCGATGTCACCGATCTCGCCTCGGTCAAGGCGGCGGCAGAGACAGTGGGCGAGATCGACGGCGTGGTGTATCTCGCCGGCGCCTACTGGCCGCAAAGGGCCCAGGACTGGGACAACGAGCAGGTCGAGATGATGGCCGAGGTCAACTATCTCGGTGCCGGCCGCGTGGTGGGCGAGGTGATCGGCCCGATGATCGCACGCGACAAGGGCCATATCGTTCTGACCGGATCGCTCTCCGGCTTTCGGGGCCTGCCCGGCGCCATCGGCTACTGTGCGTCGAAGGCCGGATTGATGTCGCTCGCCGAGAGCATGTATGCCGATCTGCGTAAGACCGGGGTCGAGGTGCAACTCGTCAACCCGGGTTTCATCCGCACGCGGCTGACCGACAAGAACGACTTCACCATGCCGTTCATCATGGAGCCCGAGGCGGCGGCCCAGGAGGTGTTCGAGCATATGACCACGGAGGATTTCAAGAAGAGCTTCCCGCTGCTCTTCTCCTGGCTCTTCCGCATCTCGCAGTTCATGCCGGACTGGCTCTACTACCGCCTCTTCGCCCGCTAGGGTCAGGATGCGGCGATTTCCGGCCAACGTCGTGAGGCATGGCTCGGAAAGACGGAACGGTGACATGAGTGGTCCTTGCGGGCTGACCGGCGCGCGGATGGCAAAGCTGGAACCCGTCTTCTCAAGGGTCCCTCGGCGCCGCCCCGAGCGAACGACGCGCGCGTCCTCGGGGGCATGATCTTCTTCCGTCGCAATGGCTTGCGCTGGCAGGGTGCGCCGGCAGGCTGCGCGGGGCGCGTCCGGAGGGCGG
>JANQRL010000018.1 GCA_028284605.1 Paracoccaceae bacterium
CCGCCTTCGACGGAATCGTTGCCGGTGCCGCCGTCAATCTCGTCATCGCCGAGGCCCGCCAGAACCGTATCGTCGCCCGCATCCGCCTGGACGACATCGTCCTGACTGCCGTCCATGGCATCCGAATTGTCGATCATGTCGCCTTCGGGGTCACCGGTATAGGCCACGTCGATCAGATCGTCGCCGGTGGTGCCTTCGACGATGAAGTCGGGGTCAGTGACGACCGACGCCGAAACGCCATCGACGGCGAAGTGAAACGGTCCGGCGAGGTTTGATGGCTCAATCGCGCCAAACTGCAACTCCGTTGTCTCCGTCACAGTATCGAAGCTGAACGTCACTTCGATCCAATCGCGCGTCGGCTCCTCGAATGGAATGATCGTTACCGCCTCACCATGAAGCAACGTTCCATCTTGATCGTAGATTTGTAGCGTTGGCGACCGAAACGGGATCGCAGCGGCGTTCGACGCGTGGAACACAAAATAGCTGAGTGTAATTTCGATGGTTTCATTTGCGCCGACCGTTTCGGTCAGTTCCGTCCTAATGCCTTGGCTTGGTCTCTCTAGCGGCCCACTGCCGAAATGAAAGCTGGCATATCGATCCCCGTCCGCCGCAACCCATCCGCCAGCGGGTGTGGAGAAGAGTAGACTGGGACTACCTACATCAACGTCCCAGTAATTATTGCTCGGAGACATGAAGATCGGCGCAGTTGGGTCAAACCATCCATCGGCATTGGTAATTGACCCGTCGCCTATCGCGCCGCCAACTTCAAAGCTGCCATTCTCGATCAACGACATGGCTTACCCTTTCTCGCACAAATCTGGCTGTTGGGTCCGGATGCGGACGTGCCGCAGTGCGGCATGCATCCCCCCCATCGCGTCGGGGAGGACCGGCCTCACCAAACGCCCTAATGTCGCGCCCAACTTGATGCCTGGCACCTCAGCCTGAGCGGTGGCCAAATCAACCTCGCGCACCGGATCGGACACCTGGTCGACGACGTCATAGAAGGCGGCGACCGCGATCTTGTTCGTCTTCCAGTGGATGTCGGCGGCCATATGCGTGCCCGCGGGCATGGTCGGGCGGGTTGCTTCGCAAATCCGCTCACAAATCACGCGGCTCGCTTCCTGCCGCTCAATCCCATGTTCGGTCGTCAAATGATCGACCAGACCCCGCCAATCCGGCGCCATTGGGATCGTCACGATCCCATTTTGCCCTGCAGCGGTTTGCGCCGACGATTGATGCCGATCCATCTTGTTCGTCATGAGAAGTACTCCCCCTGCGCCGGGCCGGGCGCTTGAGATGTTTGTCTGTCGTGGAGATTGCGGATCGGGGTGCGATCCAGACGGTTGCCCGTCCGCATGCCTTTGGGCGCGCCGGAAGAGGCGGGGCCGATCAGGGCATGGCCGAAGACACCGCTCAGGCGGCGTGGCAGATGCTCTGGATGGTCGGAATGGGCCATACGTCAGCCGTCCTCGTTACTCACAATCACACACGATATCGGGTCGATATCAGCCGGGCGGAGACGCTGTTCCGCCCGGATAGGGAACCGGGGCCGATGCCCCGATCAGGGAAACACTGGTTCCGTCAGGAAAGCCGTCGCTTCAGCCCGCCGCGCCCGGACGCGGGTCGAAGGGGAAGTGCAGGCGCACCGGTTTGCCATCGTCGCCGTCGCGGGCGAAGACCTTGGCACCGCTGGCCGAGATCTGGCCGAGCTGCACATAGGTGTTGATGGCGTCCGCAACGAGCCTTTGGACGTCAGCCGCGGTGCGGAAGCTGACCTGCCGGCCGAGCTTGTCCAGGACCTCCTGGGACAGGGTGATGCTGACGTTGGAGAGCCCCTTTGGCGGCGCCGCCGCGGCGGTTGCTCCGGTGCTGGGCTTAGTTGCCGCCTTGGCGGCGGTGGTTTTTCTGGCCATGATGATCATACCTCATACACAAGCTAACAAGATCCCGACCGTTCATCGGGAATCGCCAGAGGATGTGACGCGCATCATGTGCCGCAAATACGGTCGGAACAAAGCACTTTTGTGAACTGTCGCCAGCTCCGAACCAGTGCATCCGTGCGGGCAGTGATCGTTAAGAACTCGGAAACGATTGGGCCTTGTGTCCACGCGATGAGGGGGCGCCGCGGCGCGGTCAGACCGTTCGAGGCCGCCTCGATCGGGACGATCGTGCCGCCCCCTGTCCGGCACTGTGACCGCGTCTTCCGGTCGGAGCAGCCGCCCTGACCCGCATCTTGGTGACAAGCTCTCGAGCTCCTCGCCGTCGTGATCCGCCACCCGCCACAAGCAGCGCGTCGCGCCGTTCATCTTCATGAACATCTCGTCGAGATACCAACGCCGACGGCTGGAGCGCTTATCCCCAATCCTGCGCTTGCCGATCTCGGAGCCGAATGTCGGGCCGGGCCCTGGCCCGACTTCTGTAACAGCACGCTTGCGGTCGCGCGCCGCCAAGCGGCCCGGGCCGGTGCGCCCGGGCGCGATCCTCATGGCATACCGCTTCCGCCTGAGCGCCATCAGCGAAGAAATCGGCAGAAATTCCTTTACATACGGAACTGTGCCGCGCGATGCTCTCTCCACGAAACGGACCATCGGGGGATACGGCGCCGGACATGAACATCTCGGTCAAGACCGACCCCCGAGCGCCGGAAAGCAGTGAAGTCGTCGGCTCGGAGATGCGCGCCCTGCGCCGCGCGCGGCAGATGACGCTGGCGAACCTGGCCGAAGCGTCACAGATATCGGTGAGCCATCTCAGCGCAATCGAGCGCGGCGGCGTGAACCCCTCGCTGGAGAAGATCAACCGGATCGCCGCGGCGCTGTCGGTTCCGGCCGGCTGGTTCTTCGCCGCGAAGCCCGGGCGCGGCCCGCTCGAACAGACCCACATCGTGCGGCAGGAAAACCGGCGCAATCTGAACCTGGTCTACGGCGTTCCGGCAGAAGTTTCCGGCTATCGAGACTGGCTGCTGTCGAGTTCGATCGGCGGCGGCTTCTACATGGGGCTATCCGAGTTCCCGCCGCTCCCGGCGCCGCAGCCGGACGTGCTCTACGAGCGGGACGGCGAGCAGCACCTGGTGGTTCTCGACGGCGAGCTGGTGCTTCGTCTGGGGGAGGAGATCATCACCCTCCGCGCCGGCGACAGCTACTCCATTCCGGGGGAAGTCCCGCACCATATCAGCAACGAAACCGACCGCCAGGCCCGGGCCATCTGGGTGAATTCGCCGGTGATCATTCCGGCGGAGGCCAGCCCCGGACGCGGCGCGCAGCCCGGCGGAAACCTGCGGCGGGTGATGAGCCCAAAGACCGGCAAATGACAGCGCGGAGCACGATATCCGCGCGGACCAAGAAACCGGGCGCCGAGAGCGGCCCGCAACAGTAGACGGGGAAAAAGCCATGACGAATCCGACCTTCAACATCTCTCGCCGCGGTCTCCTGCAAGGCGCCGGCGCGTTCGGCGCCGCGAGCCTGGCCTTTCCGAACATCGCGATCAGCCAGGACGGATCGGTCCTGACGGTGCGCTCCTATAGCGATCTCCAGGTCCTCGACCCGGCCTTCCGGCTGGCAGCTCCCGAGGGCGATATCATCCGCGAGATATTCGCCGGTCTGGCGACGAACTCGGTCGGCGACGAGTGGACATGGGAGCTCTATGCCGCCGAGGAACTGACACAGGAGGACGACACAACCGTCTTCTTCCGCCTCCGCGAGGGCATTCCGTTCACCGACGGCTACGGCACGATGACCGCCGACGACGTCAAGTTCTCCATCGAACGGGTCGCCGATCCTGCCATGGAAAGCCCCTATGCCGGGGACTGGGCCTCGCTCGCCGAGGTCGAGGTGATCGACGAATTGTCGGGCCGCATCCATCTGACCGAAGCCTTCGCGCCGCTCTGGACCTCGACCTTGCCGACCACGACCTGTTCGATCCTGTCGCGTCGCGCGGTCGAGGAGGCCGGCGGCCGCATCGGCACCGAGCCGGTGGCGCAGTCCGGCCGCTACCTGATGACCGAATGGGTGCCAAAGCAGCGCACGACCCTGGTGCGCAACCCGGATTGGCCGGGCGAGCCCGGCGGATTCGAGGAAATCCACATCGTGCCGATCGAGGACCCGTCCACGGCGGAGCTCGGCTTCGAGGCCGGCGATCTGGATCACACCTGGACTGCGGTCAGTTCCATCCAACGGCTGCGCGAAAGCCCGCCGGCCGGCGGGGTGGTGCTGGAGAAGCCGTCGCTGGCCTATGTCTGGATGGGGATGAACAATTTCGCCGCGCCGCTCGACAACCCCAATATCCGGCGCGCGATACAGCATGCCATCGACCGTCAGACCGTGGTTGACGCGGCCTATTTCGGCGCCGCCGCGACCTCGACCGGGATCATCGCTCCCGGTCTGCCGGGCCACCGAGCGGCCAACCTCTACAATTACGACCCGGACCGGGCACGGGACATCCTCGCTCAGGAAGGCGCGACGGATCTCTTCGTGACGCTCGACATCCTGAACCAGTCCGAACGCCTGACCGCGGCGCAGGTCATTCAGGCCAACCTGGCCGATGTCGGCATCACCTGCGAGATCAAGCAGAACGACAGCGGCACGTTCTGGACCCTCGGCGATGAGAATTCCGGCGATTACTGGCAGCGATTGCAGCTGACGCTGAACCGCTTTTCGATGGAGCCCGACCCGTCTTGGGCGACGGTCTGGTTCACGCCAGAGCAGGTCGGGGTCTGGAACTGGGAGCGTTTCGACAATGCCGAATATGCCGAGCTGCATGCCCGCGGTCTGATCACCCGGGACCTCGCCGAGCGGGATCGGATCTACAAGCGGATGCAGGACTTGATGGAGGAATCGGGTCAGTACGTGTTCCTCACCCACGAGGTGACGGGCGTGCTGCATCGCGACAATGTGGAGCCCGGTCTGAAACCCAACGGCGAGCCGCTCTTCGGCAGCTTCCGCCCGGCCTGATCCGGCCCGCCGGCCGCCTCGGACGCCGCCATGCTGGCATATGTCGTCAAGCGCCTCGGCCTGTCGGTCGTCATCGTCTCGGTGGCGATGGCGCTGCTGTTCTGCATGATCTACCTGGTCCCGGGCGATCCGGCCTCGGTCGCGCTGGGGCCCCGGGCCAGCGAGGCGATGAAAGAGGCGCTGCGGGTCCGCATGGGGCTCGATCAGCCGGTCTGGGTGCAGTTCTGGAACTTCTACAGCTCGGCCTGGCGCGGCGATTTCGGGGTCGAGGTGCTGTCGGAGCGGCCGGTCATCGACGTCGTCCTCGAGCAACTGCCCTACACCTTGGCGCTGATCGCCGGCGGCATCACCTGGTCGGTCGGGCTGGGCATTCCGCTGGGCTGCTGGGCGGCGGTAAAGCGGGGCAGTCTCGCCGACCGGCTGGTCGGGGTCCTCTCGGTGGCAGTGATCGCGATCCCCTCCTTCGTCGTGGCGATCTACGCATTGCTGATCTTCTCGGTCAGCCTGCGCTGGCTGCCCGCCATCGGCGCCGGCGAGCCCGGCGATCTGGGCGACCAGCTCGTGCATCTGATCCTGCCCTCACTCGCCGTCGGGCTCGGCTGGGTCGGCTATATCGCGCGGATGGTGCGCGCCTCGATGCTCGAAGTGCTGGAGACCAGCCATATCCGCACCGCGCGCGCCTTCGGCCTGCCGGAGCCGATGATCACCTATCGCTACGCCCTGACCATCGCGATCCTGCCCACTGTCACACTGCTCGGCGTCGGCGTCGGCCAGATGCTGTCCTCGGCGGTCTTTGCCGAGATCGTCTTTGCCCGGCCCGGGATCGGCCGGCTGGTCTATGACGCGATCCTGACCCGCAACTTCCCGGTCGTCAGCGGCGCGGTGCTGGTGACAACCATCTTCTTCGTCCTGGTCAATCTGATCGCGGACCTCGTTATCGGAGCCCTCGACCCCCGTGTCCGAAGCAGCTTCTGACCCACGCACGCCGAATGACGGCCTGAGATCGCAGGTCCGCAAGGTCCTGCGCGAACCGCTCGGCGTCTTCGGCCTGGCGCTGGTCGCTCTGGTGGTGCTGGGCGCTGTCTTTGCCGGCGTGCTGTCGCAATACGATCCCGCCGGCCTCAATCCCCGCGACCGGTTTCTGCCGCCCTCGACCGACCACCTGCTGGGCACCGATCAGCTCGGCCGGGATCTGTTCTCCCGGGTCCTGCATGGCGGGCGCATCGCGCTCTATGTGGCGCTGGTCTCGACCGGCATCTCGCTGGCCATCGGCATCGTGCTGGGGCTGATCGCGGGCTACGGGCCGCGCTGGCTCGACAACCTGATGATCCTGCTCTTCGACGCGATCAAGAGCTTTCCCACCGTCATGCTGGCCCTGGCGCTGGTCACCCTCACCGGTCCGTCGCTGACCGCCGTGATGGTCGTGGTGATCCTGGTCAACGTCCCGGGCTATGCGCGCATCATCCGGACCCAGACGATTGCGCTCAAATCCTCGGAATTCGTCACCGCGGCGCAGAGCATGGGCGCCTCCACCACCCGCATCCTGCGGCTGCACATCCTGCCGAACGTGATCGGGCCGCTCGTGATCCTCGCCTCGATGGATATCCCAGTCGTCATCGCCATCGAGGCCGGGATGAGCTTTCTCGGGCTCGGCGTGCGCCCGCCGACGCCGTCCTGGGGATCGATCCTCAATGACGGCTTCGCCAATATCCGTGAGACGCCATGGATCGCTGTCGCCGGCGGCCTGCCGATCATCATCACCACGCTCGGCTTCACCTTCCTGGGCGAAACCCTGCGCGATGTGTTCGACCCGCGGCTGAAGGGGCGCTGAATGACGGTTCTGTCGATCAGCGACCTCAATGTCCGCTTCGCCACCGAGGCCGGCGCGTTTCACGCCCTGAAAGACGTCGCCTTCGACGTGCCGGAACGGACCATCGTCGGCATCGTGGGCGAATCCGGCTCCGGCAAATCCACGCTGATCAACGCGATCCTCGGGCTCCTGGCCGACAACGGCCGCGTCGATAGCGGCTCGATCCTGTTCGAGGGACAGGAGTTGACGGCGCTCGATCCGGTCGCGATGCGAGCGCTTCGGGGGCCACGGATTTCCTGCGTGTTCCAGGATCCGATGGGCGCGCTGAACCCGGTGCTCTCGGTCGGCCGGCAGATGCGCAACATCCAGTACCGGGATGAGAGCCCGAACGCGCAAAAGGACGCGCGTTCGGCCGAGATGCTGGAAGCGGTCCGCATTCCGAATCCGGGCACCGCCCTGGCCCGCTACCCGCACGAGTTCTCCGGCGGCATGAAACAGCGCATCGCCATCGCCATGGCACTGATGATGCGCCCGGGCCTGCTGATCGCAGACGAACCGACCACCGCGCTCGACGCCACGCTGGAAGTCGTGACCCTGGAGCTTCTGAAGGACCTGCAAGAGCAGATCGGCTGTTCGGTCCTCTTCATCTCGCATCACCTGGGCGTCATCGCGGAGCTTTGCGACGAGGTCGCGGTGATGTATGCCGGCGAGGTGGTGGAACGCGGCGCGACCTCCGAGGTGTTCCGCGACCCGCGCCACGATTACACCGCGCGGCTCCTCGAATGCGACCCGGCGAACCAGCGCCGGCGCACCCGGCGTCTGCCAACGATGAACGACGAACCGGGCAGTTTCGTGCCGCAGCCGGTGCCGCCCGCGCCGGACCGGGCCGTGGGCGAAAAGCCGCTCCTTGAAGTGCGCGATGCTCAGGTGACATTCCGCGTCGGCACCTTGTTCAGACGCGAGAGCATCGTCGGCGTCGGCGGAGTGAGCTTCGATCTCTATCCGGGCGAGACCATCGGGCTGGTCGGCGAGAGCGGCTCGGGAAAGACGACGCTGGCGCGGGCCGCAGCGCGGCTACAGGCAATCTCGGGCGGGTCGATCAGCTTCGAGGGCAAGTCGGTCCATGAGTTGAGCGCCGGTGCGATGCATCTGCTGCGCCGCGATGTTTCGATGATGTTCCAGGACCCGGTCGGCTCGCTCAGCCCGCGCATGACGGTGGGCGATCTGGTCGCCGAGCCGTTCCGGATCCACCGGGTCGGCGATGTGGATGTAAAGGCCGAGACCATGCGCCTGCTCTCCCTGGTCGGGCTCGGGCCGGACTTCGCCGACCGCTTTCCGCATCAGCTTTCGGGCGGGCAAGCGCGGCGGGTGGGCGTGGCCCGGGCCATCGCGCTCAACCCGAAGCTCATCATCGCCGACGAACCCACCGCCGGGCTCGACGTGTCGATTCAGGGCGAGGTCCTGAACCTGCTCAACGATCTGCGCGAACGGCTCGGCCTGGCGATGATCTTCATCACCCATAACCTCCATGTGGTGCGCCATGTGGCGGATCGCATCGCGGTCATGTATCGCGGCCGTTTCGTCGAGATCGGAGAGACCGACGAGATCTTTGCGGCCCCCGAGCATGACTATACCAAAACCCTTCTGTCGGCGAACCTGGCCGGCCCCGGAAGACAGCCATGACCGAGATCATCGAAACCCTCTGGATCGAGATGCCCGATGGCATCCGACTGGCCGCCCGTCTGTGGCTGCCGGACGGCGCGCGCGCGGCGCCGGTCCCCGCGATCCTGGAGTACATTCCCTATCGCCGCCGCGACCGGACCCGGCCGCGCGACGAGAGCATGCATCCGCATTTCGCCGAGGCCGGCTATGCCGCGATCCGGGTCGATATCCGCGGCTATGGCGACAGCGAGGGTCTGGCCGAGGACGAGTATTCCGATCAGGAGATCCGGGACGGCCACGATGTGATCGCCTGGATCGCCGCCCAGGATTGGTGCGATGGCAAGGTCGGCATGTTCGGCAAGAGCTGGGGCGCCTACAACGCCTTTCAGGTCGCCGCCACCCGGCCGCCCGCGCTCCGCGCGATCGCCCCGGTCATGGGCACCGACGACCGCTGGCGCGAGGACATCCATTTCTATGGCGGATGCCTTGCGGGGGACAATTTCTGGTGGGGCGCGATCATGCAGCTCTACAACGCCATGCCGCCGGATCCCGAGATCGTCGGCGCCGAGACCTGGTTGCGGATGTGGCGCGACCGGCTCGAGGGGATGCGGTTCTGGCCCGCGATGTGGCTGGAGCATCAGACCCATGACGACATGTGGCGCCGCGGCTCGATCTGCGAGAACTATGCCGATATCGAGGTACCGGTCTACTTCTTCGGCGGCTGGGCGGACCTGTTCCGCGACACGCCGTTCCGGATCGCCGAGAACCTCAAGGTGCCGGTGAAGGTCCTAATGGGCCCCTGGGCGCATCTCTATCCCCACGAGGGCTCGCCCTCGCCGAAGGCCGATTTCGTGGCCGAGGTGATCCGGTTCTGGGACCATTGGCTGAAAGGCGAGGAGACCGGGCTGATGGACGAGCCGGCGCTGCGTTTCTGGATGCAGGACGGAGTTCGGCCCGCCGGGGTGCAGAAAGAGCGTCCGGGGCGTTGGGTCGAGGCCGCGACATGGCCCGCGCCCGATATCGCCGAGCGCGCGCTCTGGCTCAACGACGGCACCCTCGGCGAGGCACCCGGGGACGGCGCGCCGCTATCGGTCTGCTCGCCGCAGACCTTCGGCGCGGCGGGCGGCGATATGTGCTCCTTCGCGATCCCGGGCGACATGCCCGCCGATTGCCGGGCGGATGCCGGCGGCGCGATGCAGTTCCGCGGCGCGGCCCTGACCGAGCCGCTCGAAATCCTCGGCCAGCCCGCTATCGATCTGACTGTTTCGGCGGACCGCAAACAGGGCTTCGTCGCCACGCTTCTGGTCGATGAGGCACCCGATGGCGCGCAGACCCTGATCACGCGCGGGTTCTGCAACCTGACCCACCGTCACGGCGACACCGCGCCGACCCCGGTGGTGCCGGACGAGGAGATGGCGGTGCGGGTCCCGCTGCACGGGATCGGCTACCGCGTGGCGCCGGGGCATCGGCTTGTTGTGCAGATCGCCTCCGCCTATTGGCCGATCCTCTGGCCCGCCCCGGAGCCGGTCACCCTGACCGTCGCGCCGGGACGCTCGACACTCAGGCTGCCGGTCCGCCAGGCGACGGCCGGCACGCCGCAACCGCGCCCCTTGCCCGACCCGCCGGACCGGCGCGGCGCACGACGGGTCACGCAGGTCCGCGAGGGCTCCATGGAGCGATCGGTCCACACCGATCTGACGACCGGCGAGACCCTGCACCGGTTCTTCCTCGATGGCGGCGTCTTCGGGCCGGTCGGGGACATCCGGCTCGACGATATCGGCACGGTGCTGAGCGATGTCTCGGATCGCCGCTACTCGATCCATCCCGACGATCCGCTCTCGGCGAAGGCGGTGATGGAGCAGACCAGCGGTTTCGCCCGCGACGACTGGACGGCGAAGATCTGGACCTATGCGGAACAGAGAGCCTCCGAGACCGACTTCCACCTGACCGCGCGCATCAAATGCTGGAGCGGAGACGACCTCGTGTTCGAGAACGAGGAGCATTTCACGATCCCCCGAAACGGAATGTAACGCCGATGGTCGACATCCCCAGCCGCACCGAGTTTCCCCGTACAATCAGGGAAATCGAGAACACCTGGATCCCGATGCCGGACGGCACCAGGCTCGCCGCGCGTATCTGGCTGCCGGAGGATGCCGAGGCCGATCCGGTGCCCGCGATCCTGGAATACCTGCCCTATCGCAAACGCGACGGGACCGTGGCACGGGACCACCTGACCCACCCCTATTTCGCCGGCCACGGCTATGCCGGCGTCAGGGTCGACATGCGCGGCACCGGCGATAGCGAGGGGGTCTGCCTTGGCGAATACCTCCAGCAGGAACAGGACGACGCCCTGGCGGTGATCGACTGGCTGGCGGCACAGCCATGGTGTTCCGGCAAGGTCGGGATGATCGGCATTTCCTGGGGCGGTTTCAACGGCTTGCAGGTGGCGGCGCGGCAACCCGAAGCGCTCGGCGCGGTGATCACGCTCTGCTCCACCGACGACCGCTATGCCGACGACATTCACTTCATGGGCGGCGCGGTCCTGACCGACAAGCTCGCCTGGGGCGCCACGGCGTTCAGCATCGCCAACACACCGCCCGATCCCGCGATCGTCGGCGCGGATCGCTGGCGCGACATGTGGCTGGAGCGGCTGAACGGCAACGGGCTCTGGATGCTCGACTGGTTCCGCCACCAGCGCCGCGACAGCTTCTATGCCCATGGCTCGATCTGCGAGGATTACGGATCGGTGAAAGTGCCGGTCTACGCGGTGGGCGGCTATGCGGACGGCTACACCAATCCGATCTTCCGGATGATGGCGCACCTGACCTGCCCCCGGAAGGCCCTGATCGGCCCCTGGGCGCACAAATATCCGCATTTCGCCACGCCGGGGCCGCGGATCGGCTTTCTGCAAGAGGCGCTGCGCTGGTGGGATCAGCACCTCAAGGGCATCGAGACCGGAGTGATGGACGAGCCGATGATCCGCGCCTGGATGCAGGACCCGGCCGCGCCCGACACCGCCCCGGAGGAGCGGCCCGGGCGCTGGGTCTCGGAGCGGGGCTGGCCGTCACAGAGGACCAGCGCGCACATTCTGCACGTCACGCAGAAAGGGCTTTCCGGCACGCCGGACAGCATGCCCCTGGTGCTGCGCTCGCCGCAGACTGCCGGGCACGGGGCGCAAGCCTGGTGCATGTACGGCACCGGCGCGGACGGCCCGCTCGATCAGAATGTCGAGACCGGCCAGATGACGGTTTTCGAGACCGCCGCGCTGGAAGAGGAGATCGAGATCCTCGGCTTTCCCGAGGTCGAGGCCGATGTGGCCTCGGATGTGGCGCAGGCCAATCTGGCCGCCGTCCTGTCCGCCGTCGCCCCGGACGGACGTGCCACACTGATCACCTTCGGCGTGCTTAATCTCACCCATCGCGAAAGCCATTCGGACCCAACGCCCCTGCCCCTGGGCGATCCGGTCGCCGCGACGGTCCAGCTCAACGTCATCGGCCAGCGGCTGCCGGCGGGTTACAGGCTCCGGCTGGCGCTCGCCTCGACCTATTGGCCCATCATCTGGCCATCCTCGCGGCCGGCGGTGCTCACCCTGTCGAATGCGCGGCTTCGCCTGCCCCGGCGCCCGGCGCGGCGGGACGAGCCGCCGTTGCCCGAGTTCTCCGCTCCCGAAGGGGCGGCCCCGCTCCGGACCGAGCGCGGCACCCCCGCTCGGGGCCACCGGACCCGCAGCATCGATTACGCCACCGGGGTCGAGACCTACGAGCGGTTCGAGGATAGCGGCACCGTCACCCATCTCCACACCGGCATCGAGGTCCACAGCATTTCGCGCGAAACCTTCTCGATCCATCCCGAGGACCCGAACTCCGCCACCGGTCGATGCCACTCGGAGATGCGCTACCTCCGCGGCGATTGGCAGGCCACGCTGGAAACCCGTGTCTCGGTCACAGCGGAACGGGAGGGCTGGGCGATTTCGGCGACCCTTGTCGCGCGCGACGGGGACGAGCGGGTGGCCGAGCGGCATTGGGAAGAAACCGTGCCGCGCGATCTGGTCTGACCCGGGTGAGGAGCGCTGGCGGGCGATAACGGACGAAGGCCCCGGGGCCGGGCGCGAACCCGGCCCGCTCGCGCGGCCGGATCAGACAGACAGGAGAACAAGAGATGTCAGTATTCCCGGGCTTCGGCCCCGATGCCGAGACCCACGAACTGACCACCGGGGATGGCGTCACGATGCGCGTGGTTGTGCAGGGGCACGGACCGGACGTCGTCTTCATCCCGGGCGGCGATGCCACCGCCGATGCCTATTCCCAGCAATTCGACCGGCTGTCCGACAGCTACCGCTGCATCTCCTATGACCCGCGCGGTGCCGGCGCGACGGTCTCGCCCCCGCCGCCCTGGACGATGGCGGATTATGGCCGCGACTGCGCCGCTATGATCGACGCGTTTTGCGGCGGCTCGGCGGTGGTCAGCGGCCTCTCGCTCGGCGGTCTGGTGACCCAGGCAACGGCCATCGCCTTTCCGGAGCGGGTCCGCATGGCGATCCCGATGGGCACGGCGGCCTATATCGACGGGTTCACCCGCGACTGGATGCAGGCCGAGATCGATCTGCGCCGCGAGGGCATCGCCCTGCCGGAGTATTTTCTGGCGCCGCATTACGCGGTCTATGCGTTTCCCGCCAAGGCACTGGCAGACCCGACGCTTTGGGCGCAGGTGAAGGAGAGCTATACCGCCCGGTTCCGCGACCGCGATCCCAAGGACACGATCGAGCAATGGCAGGCCTGCCTCGATTTCGACTGCCGGGAAGCGCTGAAGACCTGCCCGGTCCCGTTCCGGGTCATCGGCTTTTCCGAGGATGTGCAGACACCCCCCGCAATGTGCCGGCAGGTGGCCGATCTGGCGCCGGACGGGAGGTTTCACGAACTCGCGGGCCTCGGGCATGTGTCGATTGTCCGACACGCCCCGGACGCGGTCGCGGTCGTGCTGCGGGAGATACTCGCAGAGATTTCCGCGCCGACCCGGGTCTGATCCAGCCCAAGGCCGGCATCGCCGAGGGCCGCGCATCGGAGAGAGGAAGAACCACTCGCAACGGGATCGCGACGGATCCCCTGGCAACGGCCCGATCGCGCGGTTTTCGCCGGCGCCCTTTCGCGATAGATCAGCCCGGGCCCGTGTCGCGGAATCACTCCTCCGGCATTTGACCCGCGGCTCGTCGCGATTTCTGATGCCATCGAACCTGAAGCAAGTGGAGGCACCCTTGGTCCGTGATCTGGTCAAATATGCCCGCGTCCTCGAAATCGTCGGCGACACGCTGAAGGTGCATGTGCCGCCGGAGCAGACCCGGGCGACGACGGTCCGGTTCGGCGACTTGGCGGTGATCGAAGGCGCGGAAGGGGCCCGTTCGCTCGCCCAGGTGATCAATATCGACCGCAGCGAGGTCACGCTTCAGGTCTTTTCCGGCACCAAGGGGATTTCGACCGAGGCCACGGCGACCTTCCTGGGCCATCCGATGCAGACCCCCTATTCGGACAATATCCTCGGCCGGGTCTTCGATGGCGCGGGCACACCGATCGATGGCGGGCCGGATCTTTCGTCAGAGCCGCGCTATGCCATCGGCGGGCCGTCCGTGAACCCGGTGGAGCGGATCGTGCCGAAGACGATGATTCGCACCGATGTGCCGATGATCGACATCTTCAACACCCTCGTCGAAAGCCAGAAGATCCCGATCTTCTCGGTCTCGGGGGAGCCTTACAATCCGTTCCTCGCGCGGATCGGCATTCAGGCCGATGCCGATATCGTGGTCTTCGGCGGACTCGGGCTGATCTTCGACGATTATCACACGTTCCGGCAGAGCTTCGAGGATGCGGGCGTGTTCTCGCGCACGGTGATGTTCGTCAATCAGGCGTCCGACCCGCTGGTCGAGCGCCTCCTTGTCCCCGACATGGCCCTGGCCGTGGCCGAGAAATTCGCGGTCGAGGAAGGCAAGCGCGTCCTCGTGCTCCTCACCGACATGACGGCCTATGCCGACGCGATGAAGGAGGTGGGGATCAGCCAGGAGCGGGTGCCGTCGAACCGCGGCTACATGGGCGATCTCTATTCGCAGCTTGCTCGCCGCTATGAGAAAGCCTGCGACTTCGCCAAGGCCGGGTCGGTCACGATCCTGTCGGTGACGACGATGCCGGGCAACGATGTCACCCACCCGGTCCCCGACAATACCGGCTACATCACCGAGGGGCAGTTCTACCTCCATTCCGGGGTCATCGACCCGTTCGGCAGCCTGTCGCGGCTGAAGCAGAACGTCATCGGCAAGGCCACGCGCGAGGATCACGGCCAGATCATGAACACGATGATCCGGTTCTATTCCGAGGCCCGCGATGCCGCCCAGAAACAGGCCATGGCCTTCGAACTCTCGGACTACGACCACGACCTCTTGCGGTTCGGCGCGCTCTTCCGGGAACGGTTCATGGACATCGACGTGTCGCTGCCGCTCGAAGAGGCGCTCGATCTCTGCTGGGCGACGCTGGCGGAGTGCTTCCGGCCCGAGCAATTGCTGATGAAACAGGCGCTTGTGGACAAATACTTCCCAAGGGAGGCCGATGGCGCGGTTGCAGCTCAATAAGTCGTCGCTGGCCCGAGAGGCGGCGCAGCTGAGGTCTTACGAGCGGTTCCTGCCCTCCCTCGACCTCAAGCGCCAGCAACTGATGGCGGAGCGTGCCCGCGCCCGGGCGGAGGTGAGGGCGCTGGAGGAGGAGGTCCGCGCCTTCGCCGAGAAGGTGGGCCAGGACCTGCCGATGCTGGGCAACGAGGAAATCCACCTCGACGGGCTGGCGCGGCTCACCGGCTACCGGCTGGCGACGGAGAATGCGGTGGGCACACGTCTGCCGGTGCTGGCCGAAATCGAGGTCGAGGTCGCGGATTACTCGCCCATGGCCAAGCCGCACTGGGTCGATGAGGTCGCGCGGCTCCTGCACGACATGGTCGAGGCCCGGCTCAAGGTTCATGTAGCGCGGCGCCGGGTCGAACTGCTCGATCAGGCGGTGACTACGATCACGCAGCGGGTCAACCTCTTTGAGAAGGTGCTGATCCCCACAGCGCGGGCCAATATCAAGCGGATCAGCATTTATCTCAACGATGAGGAGATGGCCGCCGTCGTCCGCTCGAAGATAGCCAAGCGCAAGCGAGCCGCGTCATGAGCATCGCACCCGTCAAGAAGGTCACGCTGGCCGGTCCCCTCGACCTGAAAGAGGCCACCCTCGAGCGCCTTCAGCAGCTCGGCTCGATGCATATCGTGCCGCTTTCGGAACGCGCGCCAGAGCCCGAGAAGAACCCGAGCCGGGAGGCGGACGAGGCCTATAAGGCACTGCGGTTTCTCTCCGTTGTGTCGGGCGCCCGGCGCCAGATCCGCCGCGATCCGAATTTCGACGTGCAGGATTTCATCGCCCGGACCCTCGATCTGAAGCAGCGCCTGCGCGAGGTCGGCGACCGGCGCGACTTCCTCGAAGACCGGATCGCGACGCTGGAGCCCTGGGGGGAGCTGGTCTTCCCGCCCCCGGGCGCGCTCGGCAAGAACCTGCTCTGGTTCTACGAACTGCCGATCCGGCAGCGCGCCAGGCTCGACGATCTGGACCTGCCCTGGGAGGTGATCGGGCAGGACAACGAGACGCTCTACGTCGCCGTCGTGTCTCCTGACGAACCTCCGTCGACCCTCCTGCCCGTGGAACGGGTTCATATCGGCAACAAGCCCCGCAGCCAGCTTATCGAAGAGCTGGAGGATGCGGAGATCGCGCTGGAAGCCTTGCGCGCCGACCGCATCGCCCTGACCCGTTATCTGACCCTCTTCCGTGCCCATCTCTCCGAAGCCGAAAGCCACGCCGAACTCCTCTATGCGATGGGGCAGACCCGGGACGAGGACCGTCTTTTCGTAGTTCAGGGCTGGGTCCCCGAGAGCGACCTCGATGCCGTGTTTGACCATGCCGAAAGTGCGGGGCTCGCGATTCTTGTTGAGGAGGCGACCTGGACCGAGACCCCGCCGACCAAGCTCGAACAGCCGGCGGAGCGCGCGGCGGGGGTCGATCTGGCGATGTTCTATCAGGTGCCGAACTATCGCGGCTGGGACCCGGCGGTCCTGCTGATCGGCTCCTTCGCCGTTTTCTTCGCGATGATCGTGGCCGATGCCGGCTATGGCCTCGTCATCCTGGCGGGGCTCCTGCTCGGCTGGCAGCCGCTTGGCACCTCGCCGCGGCTGATCGCCTGGCGCCGGATGGGCCTGATCCTGTCGGCGGCGACCATCGCCTATGGGGTGATCATCGGCAGCTATTTCGGCGGCGCGCCGCCCGAGGAGACACTCCTGGGGTCGCTTGTCCTCCTCAGCCTCAACGATTTCGATGCGATGATGCGGCTGTCGATCCTCGTCGGCGCGGCCCATATCATTCTCGCCATCGCCCTGAACGCGCGGGCCAAATGGCACCGGCGCTCGGCCCGGGCCGGGCTCGGCTGGATCGCGGTGATCTTGGGCGGCCTGGCGCTCTGGCTCAACGGCCAGACGGGGCCGGCGGCCAGCATCGGGGCGGCGCTGGTGGGCCTCGGCCTGCTCATCATCGTGGGTTTCTCCAGTGACCGGCCGGTGGAGCGGCCCCTCGACCGCGCCTGGCGGGTGTTGGACGGGGTGATGGCCCTTACCGGGATCATGGGCGGGTTCGGCGATGTCTTGAGCTATATGCGGCTCTTCGCCCTCGGGCTCGCCTCATCCTCCCTTGCGGTCACCTTCAACAATCTGGCCACTCAGGTCTATGAGGCCGCGCCTGGGATCGGCCTGCTCCTGAGCCTTCTGATCCTGCTCGTGGGTCATGTGCTGAATTTCACCCTCGCCCTGCTCAGCGGGGTGGTCCACGGGCTGCGGCTTAACTACATCGAGTTCTTCAAATGGGGTCTGCCGGAGGAAGGCGTTGCCTTCCGCCCGCTGGCCCGGCGGGAGGTCACCGAATGACGGAATTCATGCTTGTCCTGGGCTGGTTGGGCATCTTCGCGCCCATGGCGCTGGGGGCCATCGCCAGTATCATCGGCTGCGCGATCGCGGGCCAGGCCAGTATCGGAGCGATGGTCGAGGCCGACGGCGGATACGGGCGCTTCGTGGGCATCTCCGCCTTCCCCTCGACCTTCGTGATCTACGGCATCGTCATCATGTTCTCGCTGAACCGCGAAGTAACGCCGGAAAACGCGGCGGGCCTCTTCGGGGTCGGGGTGCTGGCCGCTGTCGCGCTCCTCTATTGCGGCATCTGGCAGGGCCGGGCCTGCGCCACGGCGATCAATGCCTCGAAGGAGAAGCCGGAGATTTTCGGCCTCTCCCTCGCGCCTGCCGCGATCATCGAAGGCTTCGGCGTCTTCGCCTTCGTCTTTGCCCTGGTCATCAGCGCCGGGATTTCCTGATGGCCGAGCCGCATCCCACCTCGAAAGGCGTCGATGCCCTGATCGCGCGGCTGCGGGACGACGGTGTCTCGGCCGGCCGGGAAGAGGCCGACCGCATCCGATCCGAGGCCGAGGCGGAGGCGGCGCACATCCTCGCCAATGCGAAGCAAGAGGCGGAGGCGCATCTGCGCGAGGCCCGCAAGTCCGCCGACCGCTACCGGTCCGCCGGGGAAGAGGCGCTGAACACGGCGATGCGCGACGCCATGCTGACTCTGAAGGCAGGGCTGATGGTGCAGTTCGAATCCGATGTCCGGCGCATGGTCACCGCCGCCACGGCGGACCCGGAGATGCTGAACCGGATGGTCCTGGAACTGGTCGGCGCCGCGCGCGACGCCACAGGGGCGGGTGAGGACACCGACGTGATCCTGCCCGCCGAGGTGATCGGGCCCGAGGCGATCTCCGACAATCCCGAGGAAATCCGCTCCGGCCAGCTCACCCAGTTCGTCCTCGGCCTGGCGCAAGAGATGCTGGCCAAGGGCGTCACCCTCTATGCGACGGAAGATCTGGAGGGGGGGATAAGGGCGCGGGTGGTGGGCAAGGATCTCGAACTCGACCTGTCGGACGAGGCCATCGCCGCGCTCCTGATGCAGCATCTTCAGCCGCGTTTCCGGGCGGTGCTCGACGGGGTGATCAAGAAGTAGCCATGTCCGACCGCGACGCCTATATCGCCCTGGTCACCAGCCTGCCGCGCCCGGAGCGGCTGTTCTTCGCCAAGCAGCCGCCGCTTTCGCGGCTGCGGCTGGACCGGCGGCTCTCGGATCTCACGCCGGACGACCGAGAGACCCTGCGGCGCATCGAGCATCTGCTGAGCTGGAGCAGCTACGGCATGGAGGACGATGCGGCGGTCTCGGCCGCCCGCGTCGAAGCCGCGCTCGACGGGCTCGAAAGCACGACGCTCCGCGCCATCATCGAAGAGCGCGTGGACCTGCGCACGGTGGTCGCCGCGCTGCGGATGCGGGCCAAGGGCGAGGGACCGCCGCCGGGCAAGTGGAGCGCGAGCCGCCTCACCCGGCACCTGGCCGAGAACTGGAACGATCCGGTCTTCCGGCTCGACCGGCGCCTGCCCTGGCTGCCCCAGGCCGCGAAGCTCCTAGAAGACCGCGACCCGCTCGGGCTCGAGCGCCACATGCTCGACGTCACCTTCCGGCAGCTCCAGCGCCACGGCGCGCGCCATTTCTTCGATTTCGAGGCGGTAGTGATCTACGTGCTGAAATGGAACATCTTCGAGCGCTGGTCCCGGAGCGACGCCCGCGCCGCCGCGCGGCGGTTCGAGGCGCTGGCCGACGAGGCGCTCGCCAGCTTCGACGAGGAAGACCTGCGGGGGGCTGCCTAATGGCCGAGGTGACAGCACCCGCCGAGACCGTGACCGCCCGGATCGTCGCCGTGCAGGACGATCTGGTGCAGATCGAAGCGCAGCCCGGCCCGGACGGCACCCCGGCCACGCTGGTCAAGAACGAGGTGGTCTATATCCTGCCCAGCCTCCTCGGCGACGGCGGACGACAGGAGCGGCTGAAGGCCGAGGTTCTGCGCGTGCGCGGCACCACCGCCGACGCCCAGGTCTATGAGAGCACACAAGGCGTGGCCGTCGGCGATCCGGTGGAACAGACCGGACAGCTTCTCTCCGTCGAACTGGGGCCCGGGCTCCTCGGGCAGGTCTATGACGGGCTGCAGGCGCCGCTCGCCAATGTCGCCGCGGAGTTCGGTATCTTCCTGCCGCGCGGGGCGCAGGTGGCCCCGCTCGATCCGAAGAAGAAGTGGAGCTTCACCCCCTCGGTCAAGCTCGGCGACATGGTGGCCGCCGGCGATGTGGTGGGCACGGTGCCGGAGGGGCGGTTCGCGCACAAGATCATGGTGCCGTTCAACTGGACCGGCCGCTACCGGATCGCGTGGATTCAGAAAGGCTCCGCCCGGCTCCACGACGCCATCGCCCGGCTCGATGACGGGTCCGGCCATGAGCGGGAGATTTCGCTGGCGCAGAAATGGCCCGTCCGCCGCGCCCTGCCCGCTTCCCTGCTCCGGAAAGCCTCCTCCCGGCGCCTCTTCCCAAGCGAGCCGGTGCTGACCTCGCAACGGCTGATCGACACCTTCTTTCCCATCGCGCGGGGCGGAACGGCCTGCATTCCGGGCCCGTTCGGCGCGGGCAAGACGGTGCTTCAGAACCTGATCGCGCGGAACGCGCAGGTGGATATTGTCATCGTCGTGGCCTGCGGCGAGCGCGCGGGCGAGGTCGTGGAGACGATCCACGAGTTTCCCGAGATGACCGACCCGACCTCCGGCGGCAGCCTGATGGATCGCACGATCATCATCTGCAACACCTCGTCCATGCCGGTGGCGGCCCGCGAAGCCTCGATCTTCACCGGTATCACGCTCGGCGAATACTACCGGCAGATGGGGCTCGATGTGCTGCTCATCGCCGACAGCACGTCCCGCTGGGCCCAGGCGATGCGCGAAACCTCCGGAAGGCTGGAGGAAATCCCCGGCGAGGAGGGCTTCCCGGCCTATCTGCAAAGCTCGATCAAGGGGCTCTATGAGCGCGCCGGGGTCATCCGGGGCAATGACGGCGAGACCGGCAGCCTCACGATGATCGGCACCGTCTCCCCCGCCGGTGGCAATTTCGACGAGCCGGTGACCCAGGCGACGCTGTCGACGGTCAAATGCTTCCTCGGCCTGTCATCGGAGCGCGCCTATAAACGCTTCTACCCCGCCGTGGATCCCCTGATGTCCTGGTCGCGCTACGCCAAACAGATGGCAGGCTGGTACGACGAGCACATGGAGCCCGGCTGGGTCACCCGGGTGGCCGAGATGCAAGAGCTTCTGGAGGACGGGGCGCAGGTCGAGCAGATGATGCAGGTAACCGGCGAGGAAGGCGTCACGATGGAGGATTTCGTGACCCACCAGAAGGCGCTCTTCCTCGACATGGTGTATCTCCAGCAGGACGCCTTCGATCCGGTGGATGCCAGCGTCGCGATCGAGCGGCAACGGCTCACCTTTGCCCGGGTCTACGACATCGCGACCCGCAGGTTCGAGTTCCCGGACAAGGCGGCGGCGCGGACGTTCTTCACCGAGCTGACGGGACTTTTCAAGAACTACAATTACACGGCGACGAAGACGCCGGATCATGAACAGCTGCTTGAGAAGATCGACGCGATGCGCGGGTCGGCTGGCATCGGGGCGCAGGCGCGATAGCCAATAGGAGACGAGCGGCACGATTGTGATGGCCGAGAGGATGACCTTTGGGCATCCGTCATATCGGGTCGCCGCGGGCCTCCAATCCTCGAGCCGGTGCGCTCAGCGCCTTCGGCCCGTCCGTGTCGGGGCAGCCGTGCTGTCCCTTGTCCAGCGCAGAGACCGCGCCCTTCACAGACGCGCCGGCCGTGCTTGCGCATTGCATTCCGGAGGGATCTCAGCGCGGCTTACCGGTCCCGCATCTTGGTGACGACGCTCTCGAGCCCCTTGCCGTCGTGGTACGCCGCCCGCGGGCAGCAGTGCGTCTCACCGTTGATTTTCACGAGCATCACGTCCGGGTGCCGCCAGCGGCTGGAGCGCATATCCTGGATCGGGCGTTTGCGGATCTCGGCAGAGGCCATGGTGTGTCGCCCCCAAACGGCAAATGGACCCGAAGGGTCTGCCGAACCCGGGCCAGATAATCGCCCGGGACGATCCCGACTGGCCGCTTGACCGGATGTACAGATACCCGGGCCTGAGAGACGCAGCGGCAAGACTGGCGCTGTCGGGCTAACGCGAACCCCTCTCCGCCCGAGCCGAACCGCTCCGATAGTCCCTTGTCCTAGGTGCCACTCTCTTTGCGCATCGTACCAAGGACCTGCTGGACGATATCGTTGAGGTCTGCTCCGCCGCCCTCGGTAACCGCCTCCTCGGGCAGGCCAGCAAAGATTCGCGCGGCAAGCGCCTGGGCGGCGATGGAGGCGACATGGGCGCGGCGCTTTTCCGACCGGCGTCCCTTGGTTTCAGCTCGCCGGTTTGAAATCGCCTCCCGAACCGCGTCGACCCCGTGGCCAAGGGTCGCGGACACTTTCAGGACCGGCACCTCGCCACGACCGGCGGCGCGCAAGCTCAGCATGCCTTCGAGCTGTTTCGCGGTCTGATCGGCATCGGCCCGGTCGGCCTTGTTGACCACGAGCACATCGGCGATCTCGAGAATGCCCGCCTTGATCGCCTGAAGCTCGTCCCCCAATCCGGGGGCGCAGACCACCACGCTGAGATCGGCCACGCGCGCGATCTCGGTTTCCGACTGGCCGGCTCCGACCGTTTCGATCAGGATAACCGGCCAGCCTGCCGCATCCATGACGTCGGCCATGTCATGGGCGGCTGTCGATAATCCGCCCAGATGCCCCCGGGCGGAGACAGAGCGGATGAAGACACCGTCATCGAGGCTGTGCGCGCCCATGCGGGTCCGGTCGCCGAGGACGGCGCCGCCGCTGACCGGGCTGACCGGATCGACGGCCAGCACGGCGACGCGCTGACCCTCCGCGCGAAATGCATGGATAAGAGCATCGACAAGCGTGGATTTTCCGGCCCCCGGCGGCCCGGTGAAGCCGATGATATAGGCGGACCCGACCCCAGGACGCAGGGCGGACAAGAGCGCCCTGCCATCGTCCGACCCGGTTTCCACGAAGGTCAGAGCGCGTCCGAGGGCGCGCGGATCGCCGGCGGCGACCGCCTCGGCCAGACGCGAGAGGCGCGCGGGCGCGGCGCTGTCCATTCAGGCCACCATCTGCGGATGACCGAAGCCCAGCTCGCGGCGCAGGCAGGCGATGATCTCGCCATGGGTCGCCCCGGCATCGGCCGCCTCGACCACGCGCTCATAGACGTTCTGCGAGCCGTTGGCGGCGCGGGCGAGATCGTCGATCACCGCGCGGATGCGCGCCTGATCCCGACCGGCCTTGAAGGCGCGGAAGGCGGCGACCTGCGCCTCCATGGCAGCGCGGTCCGGGCGGTAGGTCGGCACCTCCCGCTCTTCGACTTCGGACTGGTAGCAGTTGACGCCGACGATCTTCTCGGCGCCGCTTTCAATGCGGTTCTGGTACTCCAGCGCGGACCTGCCCAGCATGCGCTGAACGATGCCCTGATCGGCCGCCGCGTACATGCCGCCCGCATCCTCGATGATCTGCATGACGTCGAGGATCTTCTCCTCCATCTCATTGGTGAGCGTCTCGACATAGTAGGAGCCGGCAAGAGGATCGATCACGTCGCACAGATGCGCCTCTTCCCGCAGGATGTTCTGTGTCGCCACGGCGATGCGGGCGCTTTCCTCGGTCGGGCAGGCCAGCGCCTCGTCGAACCCGTCCGTGTGCATCGATTGCAGGCCGCCGAAGATGCCGGCGATGGCCTGCGCCGTGACCCGGGCGATATTGTTCAGCGGCTGCTGCTGGGTCAGGTCGACGCCCGAGGTCTGGCCGTGGAACTTGAAGCGCCAGGCGCGCGGGTCCTTTGCGCCGAGCCGATCCCGCGCGATCCGGGCCCAGATGCGCCGCCCGGCGCGGAATTTCGCGACCTCCTCGAAGAAACTGATCGAGATGTCGAAGAAATAGGTGAACCGGCGCAGCACATGATCGGGGTCCATGCCCGCGTCGATGCAATCCTCGGCATATTGGATTGCCGTGGAGAGCGTGAGGCCCATCGTTTCGGCGGGTGTGGCGCCGGCCTGCTGCATGTGCTGACCCACGACGGAGACCGGGTTCCAGTTCGGCACATGCGCCCGGCAGAATTTGACATGATCGACAAATACCCGTCGCGCGCCCGGCTGGCTGAGCCGGTAGAACATGTGGTTGGCGACATAGTGCGAGATGTAGTCGGACTGGTTCGCGGTGCCGGTGATCTTGTCGAAGGGGATGCCGCGGCGCTTGGCGACACCCAGAAGAAACGCGAAGAGCGTGAAGGGCGTCGGGTCGTTCATCGCCGTGGAAATCCTGTCGATCTCCACGCCCTTCAGCGCCGTGTCCATATGGTCGGTTGTGTTGATGACCGTCCCGCAGGTGCCCAGAAGCGCCACCGGGCTCTCGTCGCAATCGATGCCGCGAAAGCCCGAATTGCAGGGCAGAAGGCTGATCGCCGAGGCGCCCTGCTGGAGCAGCATCGTCACGCGCGCATTGTAATCCTCGGGCGTTCCCAGACCGATCAGCTGGCGCTGTGTCCAGGTCCGGCCGCGATGCATGGTCGAATAGATGCCGCGGGTGAACGGCGCCGCACCCGGCACGCCGAGATCCTCGTCGTAGCGGGACTCGGACCAGTCGAGCGGGGTGTAGAGCGGGCGGATTTCGATGCCGGAGCGGTTGATCACGGTCCGATCCTGGCCGATTTCCTTCGCATATTGCGTCTGCCAGGATGCAACGGTCCGAGACAGGTCGTCCGTGGCGGCGGCGCGTTCGTCAGACATCACATGGCCTCCTCTTCAGTGTCGCGAACGGCCCGGGCCTCGGCGGCCAGCGCGCGGACGCTGGCGACGATCTCTTCGCTTGTGGCGCCAGGATTGAAGATCGCGCTTACCCCCGCCTGAAGCAGGTCGGGCCGCTCGTTCTGCGGGATGATCCCTCCGACGATCACCCGCACATGGGTCACATCCGCCGCACGCAACTCCGCAAGCAGATCGGGGATGATCAGGTGGTCGGTGGCCAGGGAACTGACGCCGATCACGTCCACATCCTCCTGAATGGCGAGGTTCACGACCGCCCGGATGTCCTGCCAGGGCGGCGTGTAGATCACCTCCATCCCGGCATCGCGAAGATAGGCCGCCACCACTCGGCTGCCGCGGTCATGACCGTCAAAGCCGATCTTGGTCACCAGCACACGCTCGGGGTAGTTGGCGGGAGAGTATGTCACGGTTGGTCTCCGTCTTGCGGGGCTGCCGCGCGATGGCCGACCATGCGCAGCAGTTCCCCGGCGATGGTTTCGGGGCTCTCGCCGCCCGGCCTGTGCCAGACCTGAACGTGATTGGCCGCGCCGATCAGCAGGAGGCGCAAGAGCTTGCGGTCCACATCGTCCGCCAGCGGCAGCGCGGTCAGCAGGTTGCGCAGGATCAGTTCGTATCTGTTTCGAAGGTCGGTCAGCTCCCTGGCGACCGCCGGCGCCGCATCCGGGAGAATGCGGATGATGACGCTGGCATAGGCCGTCGGCTCGATGATCATCTCGATATGGGTCGCGAGCATGCGTTCGAGCCGCTCCCAAGGGTCGCTATGGGCCGCCACGGCCTCTTCCACCCGTTCGGTCAGCCGGCGAACGCCTTCCGCATAGACGGCCACGAGAAGCGCGTCCTTGTTCGCATAGTGGTAGTAGATCGACCCGGGGAGCATGCCGCATTTCCTGGCGATATCGCGCATGGTGGACGCCTGATAGCCGCGCGCCGAGAACAACTCCGCCGCGCTGTCCAGCAGGACGTCATTGCGATTGTTCGCGCGAATTGCCTGGTTCACGTCATCCTCCCTAACCAAACAATCGTTTGTTTAACGTATGGTGATCCAATTGTCAAAGGCGGTGCCGTCGGACGAGTTCGAACCCGTCTCAACGAGGACCGTGGCGCGGTCCCCTAACAGCATCACCGCGCGCTGGATGATCTCGGGGGTCGTCTCGAAGGAGTGGCAAGGGCGGGTTTGGTCATGACCTACATCCGCCAACGCGCTGCCCCGCCGCAAGGCCAGTTCCTTTGGCAGGGTCTCCGGATTTCTTCCCGATCTTCACGCCTTGACGGTTCGGATGAGCGAGAGTGCCGCCAGAGCGAGATCCTCTCAATCAGTCCCGCGGGCGCCGATCTTGGACCGTTCTCAAGTATCCGCCGGAGTGTTTGCTCAATTCCGTCGCGAGGGCCGCGGTGGTCTTGCGTATGTCCGTGATCGGGAGTTCGTCCTCGTCGTCAACGCACCAGGCAAGGGAGATTCTCTGCCATATGGGCCGGTCTGCGATCTCATGGACCGCGAGGCGCCCCGCGGTCGCATCGCTTTGAACGAGGCCGAACGGAACGATGGCCGACACCTGACCTTCGGCAACCATCTTTCGCAGCATGAAGATCGATCCGACGACCTCCGCAGATGGCACGACCATATGCGCCGCCGCCGCCGCCGCGTGAACCGCGCGCCAGACGCTGTCGCCTTCGCGGTAGAAGGCGAGTTCGCGGGAAAGAACCTCCCGGATTTCGACCCGTCCGGAGCGGACTGCCCTCGACGGTGCAGTGACGTAGACGAGGCGTTCCTTGAGCACGTCGATCTTGCGCAGTTCGGGCACAGGCTCAAGTTCGCGGGCCAGGACGAAGTGCAACTCGCCTCCCCGCAACTGCGCGAGCTGACTTCGGCTCGATATCTCCGACAGCCTCAGGTCCAGCGACGGCGCTGCCCGAGCTGTCAGGTGCAGCACATCGAGCCCGAGGAGTCGGACCATGCTGGGCAGGATCCCCATCTCGACGACTTGCGGGAACGGCTTGCTTCCGGAGACCTGACACTCGGTCTCCCGAACCAGGGCCAGGATCTCGCGGCTGCGGTTGTAGAGGGTGGCCCCTCGATCCGTGGGCCGCACCCCGCGGGAATGACGGTGCAGGAGTTCGACACCGAGCCGATCCTCCATCGCCTTGACCTGAAGGCTGAGCGCGGTCGGCGCGAGGTGCAGGCCATGAGCCGCGCGGGTGATGTTCCCTGCCTCCACAATCCGTCTGAAATAGTGCAGTTGACGTAAGGTCAAGTGCATGATCCGACACATCCTTTCCGGGGCCAGGGTGGCGGCGGATGGGGGTAGGCCGGCGAAACAGGAGCGGCCCGGTTCGGTCTACAGGATGAAGAAAATCATAAGGCACGCTGAATTTTTTGGCAATGGACGGCCGGATGCCCGGACTTTTATCGTTTTCGTTATGCCCGGCGCAGGGAGCCGCCGGAGCGAGCGAAGGGGGGACACGCCATGGGCCGCAAAGCCGATCCGCATGCAAAGAACACCACCGTTGAGACCGAGCCGGCCGAACCCGCATCCGGCATTTCCCGGCGCGGCTTCGTCGCAGCCGGGGCCGCAGCCGGTGTGGGTGCCGCGGTCGCCGGAGCGCCGCAGCCGACGGCGGCCGCGGAAGGCGAGGACTGGGACTACGAGGTCGATGTCGTGGTGGCCGGCGGCGGTTGCGCTGGCCTGACGGCCGCGATCCGGGCTCACGATCTCGGCGCCAGCGTGCTGGTGGTCGACCAGAACTACGATCTTGGTGGCCGCATGCTCCATTCCGGCTCGTTCCTGTCGCTCGGCGGCGGCGATCCGGTGCAGATGCGCGACATGGCCGGCGAAGCCGACCCCGACGGCTACATCACCGTGCCGCCGGTGGAAGACCCGGCCGAGGTCGACGACAATGTCGAGCTGCTCTTCACCGATGTCACCGACTGGTCGATCGTCGATACCAAGGCGCAGTCGCCCTATCGCTACAACGAGCGCGACATGATGCGGAGCTGGGCCGAGAACTGCCCGGCCACCCGGCAATTCCTGATGGACAACTACGTCCGTTTCACCCGGGTGAACGGCACCCATGGCGGCGGCGGCGTGAGTCGGGCCCGGGCGCCCTATTGCTTCCTGATGCTGGGCGATGTCACCGACATGCGGGCCGGCACGATCACCGCCGAGGATGCCGGGGTTGCCCATCCCGAACGGACCAGCGCGCTGGCCCCGGTGCAGATGCAGGACGCGAGTTCTTTCGTCGCTCCCGGCGCGGTGCGCAACGGCGTGGCGCTGGCCCGTCCGCTGGAGTTCTCCGCCCGCGAGAAGGGTGTGAAATTCATGCTGCATCGCCATTTCGACGAGTTGGTCCGGGAAGAGCCGTTCGCCGGCCGGGTCCTCGGCGTCACCGCCTCCTACTCGCCGCGCCACGACCCGAAGACCGGCGAGCTTCTGCACAGCTACTGGCAGCGCGGCAATGTCGATGAGCGCCGCGAGCGGGTCCGCATCCGCGCCCGCAAGGGGGTGATCGTCGCCAGCGGCGGCCATGCCGGCAATCCGGAGTTCCGCGGTATGTTCTATCCCGCGCTCCGCGAACCGGCCTTCCCGACTTCGGGCTATGCGCTCCAGGGCCCGCATGGCCAGGACGCCAGCGGCATCATCGCCGGCATGAAGGTCGGCGCGAACCTGTCGGGCATGCAGCAGAACCTCTCCTACCCGACGACCTTCCACATCTCCACACGGCTCGGCACTCGGGATGCCTACACAACGATGATGCCGGGCCACCCGACCTTCAACTTCCGCGGTTCGGCCGGGATCAATGTCGGCAATGCCGGGTTCGAGGAGTTCATTGCCGTCAACCAGGTCGGACGGCGCTTCTTCAACGAGGTACGCCTGCCGCTGCGCCCGAGCATCAACCGCTATCCGGGCGGCGAGGCCGCGGGGCTCCCCAATGCCGAGTTGGACCATGTGCCGAACGACTGGCGCAATTGCCGGCACGAGTGGATCCGGCAGATGTACGATTACGACCATGGGCTCGACGCCGCGTTGGCGATGAACGAAGGGTCCGAACCGCCGAACTACTATAGCGGGCCGATCTGGGCGATCTTCGATCAGGACGCGGTCGAGCGCACCGGCTGGGAGATGCGCTTTCCTTACGTCAACGAGGACAACGGTTACTATTTCCGGGCCGATACGATCGAGGAACTGGCCAACAAGATCCGCGCCGGTCACCCATTCCAGCGCGTGCCGCTGGTGCATCTGCCGGAGACCGTGGCGACCTGGAACGGCTACGTCGCCGATGGGGCCGACCCGGACTTCGAGCGCGAGGCCGATGCACCGATGAACCCGGTCTCGACACCGCCGTTTCATGCGCTCTCGATCATGGTGATCTGGCATGACAGCTATGGCGGGCTGCGCGTGAACGGGCGCTGTCAGGTCGTCGATCTGCACGGCCAGGTGATCGCAGGGCTCTATGCCGGCGGCGAGGCGGTGGGTGGTTTCAACAAGCACGGGCTCGGCAAGGGCCATGTCCACGGCTACATCGCCGGTACGCATATCGCCGAGGAAATGAGCTGATGCCGGAGCCCGACGGTGAGGCCCCGGACCGCGCTGAAGGTGCGGTCGAACTGATCCCGGACGTGCTCGACATCGGATCCGAGACGGAGGTCCGGGTGGTCCTGACCGGCGAGCGGGCCGGCCGGCTCGCCGGTCGGACACTCGACATCGTCGACCGGACCGGGACGATCTCCGCGCGCCTGCGGCTGCTGCCCGGCGATGGCGGGGCGGCCCATGGCACCTGCACGCTGCGCGCGCCGAAACGGCCGGGCCGCGCGGTCTGGACCGCGTGCCTTCCGGGGAAGGAGGATGGCGAGCCCGGTTTCGACCTCGCCTTCGAGATTCGTCCACATAGTCTCAGCCTCACCGTTTGGGACATGCCGCTGGCCGTGGAGCGCGGCGCGCGGTTCGCCCTGCGCGTCGGACTGCGCAGTTCGGCCGGCTGCAACCTGTCCGGCCATCGGATCGAGCTGAGCCCGGAGGCCGGTGGCGCACCGGTCTCGGCAGAGATCGGCGACACGCCGAAGACCGGAACCGAGGCACTCTACTGGACCGAGATCGCGCTCGAGGCGCCCGACACCGACGGTCAGGCGCGTTGGAACGTGACCGCCCGGGGGGACGGCCTCCCGGACACGCATTCCGATGCGCGGGCCAGGGTTGCGGTGAATGTCGTTCCGCCGGGCGAGCATCGGCTGAGCGTCTCCGTCATTGATGCGGAGACCTCCGTGCCGATCCCGGGCGCAAAAGTCGTGGCGCATCCGTTCCGCGCCCTGACGGATACATCCGGGCATGCGGAGCTGCACCTGCCGCCCGGCCGGCGAAAGCTCTTCGTCTCCGGACCGGACCACATTCCCTACCAGGTCGAGGGCGACGTCACCGAGGACATGACGATCACTGCGGTGCTGGACCGCGACCGGCCGATGACCGAAGCCGAGATTTGGACATGAGCAGAGGCGCCCCAGCCGGGAGAAACCGTCGATGACCCTGCGCCGCGCCGGGATTCTCTGTCTCGCCCTTGCCGCCAATCCGTCCGCCGGAGCCGACGAGGCCGAACTGGCGGCTTCCGGCGCCATGCTCTTCGAGCGCAACTGCTCGGTCTGCCATGGCGATGCCGGTGGCGGGCAGGCACCGGTATTTCCCGCGCTGGCGGGCAATGACGTACTGGCCGATCTGCCGCTGATCGTCGGCAACATGCATCTTGGTGTGGGCTACATGCCGCCGTTCCCCGAACTTAGTGCCGAGGAGATCGCCGCGCTGGCCACCTACATCCGCACGTCGTGGGGCAATGCCGCGGGCGCCGTGACGGTCGCGGAGGTGTCGCTCCTGCTGGAAGGGCTGGATGCCGGTGCCCCGACCCGAACGATCTGGGACGGGGTCTATGGCAGTGCTCAGGCGGCGCGCGGGCGGCTGGCCTATGACGGGCAATGCGCGCTCTGCCACGGCCGACGGCTCAACGGCGCCGCGGAGGACCCGGACATGCAATCGGGCCCGCCGCTCGCCCGGGTCAAGTTCCTGCGCGAATGGGATGGCCGCTCGCTGGCCGTACTCTTCGACTACACGCGCGCCGCGATGCCGCTGGCCAATCCCGGCTCGCTGAGCGACGGGCAATCTGCCGATATCGTCGCCTATATGCTGTCGGTCAGCGGTGCGCCGCCGGGGCCGGAGGACATGGGGACCGACCGCGAGGCGTTGGCCCGGATCACCATCGCCGCGGAGGAATGATCCGGTGACGCACGCTCCGATCCTGGCGACGGTCCTGATCGGTCTGACGGCCGGGGCGCTGGCAGAGGACACCCTCGAAGCGGCACCGAACATCGCCGCGGATTGCCAGACCGCCGGCTACGACCTGATCCTGTTCAATTCCGGGGGAACCGCACTGGCCGCCGGAACGGAACTGGTCTGGACCGTTCGGTTCGCGCGCGTCGAAGGCATCTACGTTCTCGACCGACCGCTCGAACCCGGCGCGCGGGTCGTGATCGTGGCGGCGACCGATCCCAGCTACCTGACAACCGACACGCCATGCACGGTGGATGTGCGCTAGCTGGGCCGTCCAGATGAGGTTGAGAGTTTCCCGCCTTCGCTTGTCGTTCAGGGAGCCAAACATCGCTGTCCAGACGCGCGATCTCGTCGCGGTCGAGGTCAAAGGGGTGCTGTCGGCCCAGGCCGCGGACCCGGCGTGTCCGATCCATCCTCTTGCGGAGCCGAGATGGCGAGCGGCGGTGCGGGGCCGGATTGCCGCCGTCGGAGCCAAGACAGCCTGGATCGAGCCGATGGTCGGGGAATTGATCCCCCAGATCAGTCATAGTAGGCCCGCTCGGAGATGCGCAGCTCGCGGATCGCATCCACCCGCGCCATCCCCTCGCCGACAGCGCCTCAACCTGCCGCGACGTCGTGACAATCTCTTCCGGCTTGCGTCGCTACGTCGCCATTCCGATCCTCCGTTTTCCTAGACGTGGCGGCGGACCACTTCAGTGAGGGAGGATCAACACCCCGCTCCTGCGGCAGATCCTCGACGTTCCGGAGTGACAGCGGAAACCGCATATTGAGCATCACCGCCAGTCGGATGATTTCCGGACTCCTCCAGAAGGACTTGAAAGGTGAACGCTGGGTCGTGACCAAGCGCTAACAGCGACCTGCGCCGCTTCAAGCAGAGGTCTTCGGACAGAGCCCCATCCCGCGATGGCGACCACGGCCCGAAGCCGACCTTGGGCGCTCTGACCGGCCGCTGTGTAGTAGCCCTTTGAGCGGTGCCGTCAGACGAGTTCGAACCAGTCTTCCAGCACCGTCCAAGTCGCCGACCTTCCGGGGCGCTGCGGTTACCGGATCAAAGCAGCCCCCGGCCCCCGGGGGGCTGCTTCCCCCTGAGCGCCATCCTCACCCGCCGGGGAGGCTCCCCTCACCGCGACCCGACATGCCGCCCGATACTTCCTCGGTTGCCTCCGCGGCCAGTTCCTGCGGCAGGATCAGGTTCAGCACGATCGCGATCAGGGCTGCGGGGAGGATCCCCGACGTCGCGAGAACCTTCAGCGTATCGGGCAGATACTGCAGGGCGCCCGGCTCGAGCTGAAGACCCAGACCCAGCGACAGGGCGATGGCGAAGATCACCATGTTGCGGCGATTCCAGTTCACGTCCGACAGCATCGAGATGCCGGCCGCGACCACCATGCCGAACATCACGATCACGCCGCCCCCCAGAACCTCGATCGGAACGGTGGAGATGACCGCGCCGACCTTCGGCACCAGACCGCAGAGGATCAGGAAAACGGCCCCGATCGTCACCACATGGCGGCTCATCACGCCGGTCATGGCGATTAGGCCGACATTCTGGCTGAACGAGGTGTTGGGCAGGGCGCCGAAGAGGCCGGAGAAGGCGGTGCCCAGACCATCTGCGAAGGTGGCGCCCTGGATCTCCTTGTCCGTCGCCTCGCGTCCGGCGCCGCCCTTGGTGATCCCGGAAACGTCGCCCACGGTCTCGACGGCGGAGACGAAGGACATCAGGCAGAACCCGATGACCGCCGCGACGGTGAACTCGATGCCGAAATGGAACGGGTTCGGCAGGGCGACGGTCGCGGCGCGGCCGACATTGCCGAAGCTCACCATGCCCATAACAAAGGCGACGGCGTATCCGGCGAGCAGGCCGATCAGGACCGCCGAGACCGACAGCATCCCGCGGGCGAAGAACTTCAGACCGAGAGTGACGAAGATGACCACGCCGGCGACGGACCAGTTCTGCAACGAGCCGTATTCCTCGGTTCCGATGGCCGGCACGCCTCCAGCAGCATATTGGATGCCCACCTTCACAAGCGCCAGACCGATCATCGTGACCACCAGTCCCGTCACCAGGGGCGGCAGGGCAAAGCGCAGCCTGCCGATGAAGAGGCCGAGGAAGGCGTGGAACAGACCGCCCACGACGACGCCGCCCATCAGTACCGCGATGGCCTCGACCCCCTTGCCGGCGACCAGGGGGATCATGATCGGGATGAAGGCAAAGGACGTGCCCTGAACGATGGGTAGGCGCGCGCCTACCGGCCCGATCCCGATGGTCTGGATCAGGGTGGCGATGCCGGCAAAGAACATCGACATCTGAATCATGTAGATCATCTGCGGGAAATCCGGGCTGTTCGACCCGAAGCCAAAGCCCGCGGCCCCGCAGACGATGATCGCCGGGGTCACGTTCGACACGAACATCGACAGAACGTGTTGGATGCCAAGGGGCACTGCCTTGGCGATCGGGGGGGTGTAATTCGGATCGCGGAGTTGCTCCGGCGTTCCGATTGCGGAATCAGCCATGGTCTTGTCCTCCCATATGGCTTTGGTCGTTTGGACCGTTCTTGGTGAAGACCGGCTTCTCCGGCCGGGGGGTCTTGCGACTTTGGCGGTCGCCTAAGCGGGCGGACCTTGGGGTCACCGCCGCGGCCGTCATGTTGTGAGGCCGAGGGATGGGTGCCGGTTCACGTCCTTGTAGAGCAGGTAGCGGAAGGCGCCGTCGCCCGTCGCGATACAGGCTTGCGGGCAGAAGGCGCGGAGCCAGAGGAAATCGCCGGGGCCGACCTCGACCCAGTCCTGGTTGAGAAGGTAACGCGCCGTGCCTTGCAGGACGTATATCCCATGTTCCATCACATGGGTTTCGGCAAACGGGATGCGTCCGCCGGGGCGGAAGGTCACGATATTGACGTGAAAATCGTAGCCGAGATCGAGCGGGTCGAAGAACCGCTGCGTGGCCCAGCAATTCTCGGCCCCCGGCATCCCGTTGGCGGCCACGTCCGTCTCGTGACACACCATCGGTTCGGGCGCCGAAACCCCCTCCGCGGGGACATAGGTCTTTCGGATCCAGTGAAATCCCGCCACCTCCTCGCTCGTGTTCCAGATCTGCCAGGGGGCGCCGGCGGGCAGGTAGGCGAAGGATCCGGGGCGGAGGTCGTGTGTCTCCGATCCGATCGTCAACCGCACCACCCCCTTTGCGACGAAGAGCGCCGCCTGGGCCTGCGCATCCGGCTCAGGGGCTGCCGAGCCGCCGCCAGGGCTCAGCTCGACGGCATATTGGGCGAAGGTCTCTGCAAAGCCGGTCATCGGACGGGCGAGAATCCAGACCCGATGCCCGAGCCATCCCGGCAGCAGGCTGGTGACGATGTCCCGCTGCGTGTTCGCCGGCAGCACGGCATAGGCCGCATGGAAGACCGCCGTTCCGGCAGGGTCGGCGTCGCGCTCCGGCATTCCGCCGCGCGGGAAGGCGTAGTGCGGCTCGTTGGTCGCGGGCTCATGACCTTCGGCCCGAAATCCCTTGCTCTCATCCATCTTCATGACAGGCGCTCCCTCAGACGATGGGCCGCGATGCGTTCGACCTGATGGCAGGCTTCAGCGCGTTCCTCCTCGAACGTGTTCCCGAGCCGGGTCCGGAACGCCGACAGGATGCCCGCCTTGTCGTGATCGCGGACCGCGATGATGAACGGGAAGCCGAAGCGCGCCACATAGGCGGCGTTCAGGTCGGCGAAGGTCTCGCGCTCCTCATCGGTCAGCGCGTCGAGCCCGGCCGAGGCCTGTTCGGACGTGGAGGCCGGTGTCAGCCGTCTGGCCTGCGCCAGTTTCCCGGCCAGATCGGGATGGGCGGTCAGGACACCCAGGCGGTCCTCCTCCGCGGCCCGGCGGAACTGATCAACAAACGCGGCGTGGAGGCCCATGGCACTGTCCTGGTCTGGGCCGATACCGGTATCGAAAGCCCGTTCCGCGATCCAGGCGGAATGCTCGAAGATCCCGCTGAAGGTCTCCACGAAGGTGGGGCGATCCATCTTGGAGGGTCGGAGGTCGGAGGTCTCAGCGGGTGCTCTCAGCAGCATATCTCATCTCGTGATCCTGGGACCCATTCGCCGGAAACCGTCCAAAAACACGCGCTTGCGGTGTCGGTCGTGCACTCCGAACCAAGCCGTGCATCGACGATTCCGAACCGGTCGCCCGTGAAATCGGGTTGCCGTGGAGGGGGCGACACGCGCCACCCTCCCCGGAGTTCAGGACAAACTGAACGGCGATCTTCGCGCCGTCGGGCCAATCGGCCCTGGTCGGTCGGAACCTCTGTCCTGGTCTTTCCCGGCAATAACTCTGCAACTCGTTCTCCCGACCTATCTTCGCTTAAACCGCGATGAAAGCCGCGTCTTTCAAAAAAATCTTGAAAGTGTTTCGTGGGGTCTTGCATTTCCAAGCGGCGTGACATGCCCCAGTACCGGTCAGGTGGCCATCGGGAGGAGCGTCATGGCGGGCTATCTGACGACACATGTTCTGGACACGGCGCTGGGGCGGCCGGCGGCGGGCCTGCGGATCGAGCTCTTCCGGATCGACGGCACGGAACGCACGCGCCTGGCGGAGGCGGTCACGAACGCGGACGGCCGCACCGACGATCCCATCCTGCCGCAGGAGCGCTTCGAGACCGGTATTTTCGAGCTGGTGTTCCATGCCGGCGACTACCTGCGGGAGAGCGGCGCGCCGACCGACTTCCTCGATGTCGTTCCGCTGCGCTTCGGCATGACCGAGGCGGACCACTACCACGTGCCGCTTCTGCTCAGCCCGTTCAGCTACGCCACCTATCGGGGCAGCTAGGGCTCAGGCCAGGGCGGCCTTCAGCTTCTCCGACATGAAGTCGATGAAGAACCGGCTCTTCGGATCCTGGTTCTTGCGATGCGGATAGAGCACCGCAAGCTGCGCATCGGGCGGCGGGGAGTGCTGACAGACCGGGACCAGGGCGCCGCTGTCGAGATAGTCCTGCACCTCGAAGGCCGGCTTGTTCACGATGCCGCGCCCGTCGAGCGCCCAGGCCGTGAGGACGTCCCCGTCATCGCAGGCATAGGGGCCGCTCACATCGAAGTTCTGATAGCCATCGGTCGTTTCCAGCGCCCAGCGGAATTCCGTCGAGCCGGGAAACCGCAGCAGCAGGCAATCGTGGTCCTTTGTAATGAGGTCGAAGCCATAGGCCGGGCGCCCTTTGCGCTTGATGTAGTCCGGTGACGCGCAGAGCACGCGGGGAAAGGTCGCGATCGGCTTCATGATGAGGCCGGAATCCGGCGGATTGCCCACCACGAAGGCCACGTCCAGTCCTTCCCCCGCCACGTCCAGGGCCCGGTCCGACAGGCGGAGCCTCGTGTGGACCTCCGGATACTTCTCGTGGAACAGGGCCACGTTCGGGGCGATCAGCCGCCGCCCGATCCCGAGCGGGGCGGAGACGAAGATCGACCCCCGTGGATTCAGCGTGACCTCGTGGACCGCCGCCTCGGCCTCTTCCAGAGCCTCAAGGACCTTCAGCGCCTTGGGATAGAAGATCCGGCCTTGCTCGGTCGGCTGGATCGAGCGGGTCGTCCGGGTGAAGAGCCGGATCCCAAGCTGCTTTTCCAGCTCGCCGATCCGGCTGGAGGCGACGGCGGCCGAGACCCTGAGGTCGCGGGCGGCGGCGGACATGTTTTCCAGCTCGTAGACCCGGGTGAACATGCGGATATTGTTGATGTTGGCCATTGATTATTCGGCTTTTCTTGAAACTGATCCGAATAATCAGGAATTATCATATAGCGAACCGCCCGTATAGCGTCCGCCCGAACCTTTGGGAGGAGGTGCCGCATGTACGATTTCGCCGTGATAACCGATTGGCTGGCTTTCGCCGTGCGGTGGCTCCACGTGATCACAGCGATGGCGTGGATCGGGTCGTCCTTCTACTTCATCGCCCTCGATCTCGGCCTGCGCCGGGTGCCGGACTTGCCCGAAGGCGCCCATGGCGAGGAATGGCAGGTCCATGGCGGCGGGTTCTACCACATCCAGAAGTACCTCGTGGCGCCGGAGAACATGCCCGAGCATCTGACCTGGTTCAAATGGGAGAGCTACGCGACCTGGCTCTCGGGGGCCGCGCTGCTGATCCTGGTCTACTGGGCCGGGGCCGAGATGTTCCTGATCGATTATGACAAGATCGACCTCACGACATTCCAGGCGATCCTGATCTCCGCGGGCTCCCTCGCCATCGGCTGGCTGCTCTATGACTGGCTCTGCAAGAGCCGTTTGGGGGATCACCCCACAATTCTGATGCTGTTGCTCTTTGCCATCCTCGTCGTAATGGCCTGGGGTTACGATCAGGTCTTCACGGGCCGCGCGGCGCTTTTGCATCTGGGCGCCTTCACGGCGACGATCATGTCGGCCAACGTCTTCTTCATCATCATCCCGAACCAGAAGATCGTGGTGGCGGATTTGAAGGCCGGCCGGACCCCGGATGCCAAATACGGCAAGATCGCCAAGCTGCGCTCGACCCATAACAACTACCTGACCCTGCCGGTCATCTTCCTGATGTTGTCGAACCATTATCCGCTGGCCTTCGCGACGGAATACAACTGGATCATTGCCTCCCTGGTGTTCCTGATGGGGGTGCTGATCCGGCACTACTTCAACACCCGCCACGCCCGGGCCGGGAACCCGCATTGGACCCTCGGCGCCACCGCGGTCATCTTCGTCGCGATCATGTGGCTGTCCTCGGCCCCGATGTTCCGCGACTACGATTGGCAGGCCGAGGTCGAGGTGCCGGAGAACCTCGCGCATATCGTGGCATCCGAGGGGTACCAGGACGTGCGGCGCATCGTGCTCGGTCGCTGCTCGATGTGCCACAGCGCGGAGCCGGTCTGGGCCGGCCTGCATTGGGTGCCGCGCGGGGTGCGCCTCGATGACGACGTCCAGATCGCGATGAACGCCCGGTCGATCTACCTCCATGCCGGGCTCAGCCGGGCGATGCCGCCGGGAAACGTAACGGCGATGCCCGAAGAGGAGCGCATCGCGATCGTCCGCTGGTACCGCGGGTTGGGGGCGGAGAGCGCGGCGGCCAAGGACTGACCGACCTGTGCCGGAGGGCGGGCCCTGATGAAGTCCTCTTTCCGGGTCCCAGTCAGACGATGGCCTCTGGTCGGTCGTGCTTGCGGATGGTTCCTTTGAGGAATTTCAACGCGGCCTTCTTGTCGCGTATCTTGGTGACATGGCATTCTAGGATCTCGCCTTCGTGATCGGCGGCGCGCCAGAGATAGTGCGTCTCTCCGTCGTGCGTCACGAACATCTCATCGAGGTGCCACCGGCTGGAGCGCATGCCCTCGATCAGACGCTAGCGGATCGCCGCGGCGAACACCGGACCGAACCGATGCCACCAGCGCGGGCCCCGACGGCGGTCAACCGGTCCGGGGAAGACGGGTTTCTGTCCTGGACAGAAGATCATGTCGAGCGCCTGCCGCCCGGCCGCGAGGCGCTTCCGGAATGGGCGGTTGAACAGCAGGTTGCGCGCTTGCGGACGGCGCCACGACGTCTGCGCGCGACGGGCAGGTGACGGCGTTGCCCGAGGGCAATTTGACCAGATCGGGGTCCGTCGGTCCCGACACCGGCCAATCGCCCGCGCGTCGAGCTCGACCCGGGCGATGCCCGTCAGTGGCGCTTGCGGGCCTCCGCCTCCGCCACATGGTCCTCAATGGTACGCACGCGGCGGGTGTCTTCGGAATGCGGGTCGAAGCCTTCGTTGACGACCGCTTCGACGCGGCAATCCTCGCACATTTCCAGGACCTTCATTCGCGCCTCCCCGTCGGGGCCGTTGAACATCCAATGATCCGCGAGCTTCTCCTGGATGCGCGAGATGGCACTCTCGGTCGCAAAGGGCTTGCCGCAGGAGGTACAATGGAACGGCGCTTCTTCGTTCAGGATACGCTTTGGGGCCGCCCAAGCCTCGAAGTCGATCTGGGGTTGCAATGAGATCGCGTCCTCCGGGCAGGTCCGCTCGCAGAGGCCGCACTGCACACAGGCAGATTCCGTGAACCGCAGCATCGGCGCTTCGGGATTGTCCAGAAGCGCATTCGCCGGACAGGCGCCGGTGCAGGCCATGCAGAGCGTGCAGGCCTCGGTATCGACGACAACCGCACCGAAAGGGGCACCCTGTTGCAGCGGCAGGGACGGGATCGGCGTCGGCGCGGCACGGTTCATCTCGGCAAAGGCGGTGACCAATAGCCCGCGCTTGTCTTCCGGCGGCAGGAAGCCCGAGGGCGTGGCGCGCCGCGGGCTGCGCGGGAGGGTGGCAAGGCGCTCTTCGAGCTGGTCCGGATCGTCGGTTTCGATCAGTGTGCAGGGACCGTGGCCCGTGGCCGACGCCACCTCGGACACCAGCGCCAACCCGCTTTGCAGGCCCGAAAGATCATGCAACGGCCGCGCGCGGCCCAAAAGCGCCACGGCACCCGCGCCATAGGCCAGCGCAGCGGCGATGAGTTCGGGGCCAACCTGCGAAATCTCGTTGACCGCAAAGGGGATGACATGGGCCGGCAACCCCTTTCCGAACCGGGCCGAGGCGTCGATCAGCGGCGCGCCATGGTCGGCGTCATGCAGAAGCACAACCGGCGCCAGCTTGGCCCCGGCCTCATGCCAGGCCCGCAGACCGGCGCGCAACTGCGTGGCCAATGTGGCCACATCCGGAAGCGCATAGGCGGCCGCGCCGGTCGGGCAGGCCGCCGCGCATTGACCACAGCCCGCGCAGATATTCGGGTCGATCGCCACGCTGTCGCCCGCAGGCTCGATGGCGCCGGTCGGGCAGAGCGATAGGCAGCGCGTGCAGCCGGTGATCTCGTTGCGGGAATGGGCACAGAGATCGGCGGCAAAGTCGATAAAGACCGGTTTGTCGAAGGTCCCCACCATATGCGAGGCTTCGGTTACGAGACGGGCCACCGCCAGCGGGTCGCGCGGATCGGCTCGAAGATATCCCGGACGCAGGTCGGCGGTGGGGAAGAGTGGCGTGTTGCCGGTCAGGTCAATCACCAGATCGGCGCGGGACACGGCGCCGTCCCGCGGGACCCCGAAGGTCAGAACCCGGCGTGACGACGGCTCGGGCGCGGCATAGGCATCGACGGTCAGCGCGAAGGCGCCCAGATGCCCTTCGGCTTTCCGGATCGCGCCCTGAAGCACCGGAAAGACCGTCTGCCGCGGCGGCGCGACCTCCGCCCCCGGGGTCAACAGGACGGTGATGTCGAGCGTCGCGGCCAGATCGTTGGCCGCGCCCAGCGCGACCTCGTCCCGCCCCAGGATCAGGGCGATGCCGTTGCTCTCCATCGTTGTATAGGAGAAGCCCGCGGGCTGCACCGCGCCCGCCGCCACCAGGGCCGCCATCTTCGGCCCGCTCTCTGCGGCCTCCGCCGTCCAGCCCGCTGTTTCCCGGATATTGGCGAAACTCAGATCCGCACCCGGCGCTTCGGTCTCTGCCACTTCGCGAAAAAGCGGCGCCTCCTGCGTGCAGGTCACCGTGATCGGGGCACCATCGGCCAGCGCCGCCTGAAACCTGTCGAGATTCGCCCGGCAGAGTTGATGCGCCGCCGGCGCGCCACCGCAGCCGGCCTTCTCGAGCGCCGTGCCGTCGGGGGTCATCGTGCCCTCGCAGGTGCAGGTCAGGATCGTCCGTTTGCGATCGCCATGAACCACGAGACCCGTGCCTCCCCTTATGCGTTGCTGGCACGCCCGGCGCGCCGTTGGCGGGGCCAACATTTGCACTTGCTTTGTTTCGCTATAGGACTCACCTGAATACCCAGCATATGCAAGGTCGCTTCTGGTTTGGACGTCATCGCCGCCCCAAGACCCCTCGTTTTACCGCCGCCTTACACGGCCCATTGGTTGCCTGCCGGCGACGCATTCGGCGACGCGCAGGACCGCGCCGTGGAGGAGGGCGCCGGCACACTGGTCTGGCATGAATCCGCCGGGCGGGATGGCCCGGGGCGGCTCGATTTCGCCGTGGTGCTTGAGCCCGAGATGCCGACACGCGCGGCCCGCAAGGCGGTTCTGGTCGGTATGGTCGCCTTGCGCGAAGCGGTGGCGGCACAGGCCCCGCCGGAGCGCGACATCCGCTTCTCCTGGCCCACCGGGCTGATGTTTGACGGTGGACGATTGGGCGGGATGCGTCTCGCCGTTGCCCCCGATGCGCGGGAGGATACGCCGCCCGATTGGATGGTTCTCGGAGTGGAGCTGATCGCGGACCGGGATCATCTGGAGGACGCCGGCCTCTCTCCCGGCTCGGTGTCGTTGAAGGAGGAGGCGTTCACCGATCCGCCCGCCATCATCGAAAGCTTCGCCGCGCATCTGATGCTCTATTTCGACCGCTGGACCCATGGCGGGTTCGAGGACATCGGACAGAGATATGCCGCGCGGCTGACCGAGCCGGCCACATTGGGCGATGCGGGCGAACGGGTCCGCGACGGCGAGGTCGAAAGCCTGCAAGACGGGCTGGCCAGGGCCGATTGGCGCGACGAAAGAGGGCCGAGGCTGTAATGCGCTTGCTGCGGACGATCCAGCTCGACCAATCGGACCGGGTCGTGTTTGCACAGGCCGCCGAACCCGGGGAATGGGCGGTGCCGGGCACATTTGTCTTTGCCGGACGGTCGCCAGACACTTTGAGCCGAAAGGAGCAGATCGCGTTTCGCTCCGGCTTTCTAGGGGTGACCAGTTTCGGCTGGTCGACCCTGGCCGTTGTCACCGAGATCCGCGGCGAAGATCACGATCAGGCGGTCACGGCGCTGGCACACCAGTTGATCCAGCACCTGGGCGCCCCGGATTTGGACACGGCCCTGCCCGCGGCGCGCGAGGAAATCGCGCTGGCCGCCGATCTTTGCCGCGGCCATGACGACGGCACGCTCATTGCGCTGCACCGGCGCATCGACGAGACCGGCGCGCTGTGCGAGCAATTCCGGTCGCTGAAGCCGCGCCAAGAAACGGCCTTTTCGGCCGGCTATCTGCAAGGCCATGACAAGGCGTTCCATCTGGTGGAGACTGAGGAGGACGAGGACGCCGAGACGCTCGACATCACGTCTCTCGGCCACAGAGAGGGTGAGCCATGAGAGAGTTCTGGGTCGCATCCGGCCACCATCTGACCCAGTTGGGCACCGATGGTCGTATGCTTGTCACCGACGAACTGATCCTCGCCTGGCTTGCGCGCCCGGAAATCCTACCGCCGGAGGAGGCTTGCGGCGCTGAGAAAGCACTTCACGACAAGCTGAAGCGGACCCCACAAGCGCCGGTGGCCCAATCCGACATCGACGCGATGGAAGACGCCGATGCGCGCGAGAACTGGCGGTTCCTGATCACCCTGCGCGACACGCTCCTGCGGGAGGGCAGCATCGAGACCGGCTACCGGGCGCTCTTGCGCGATGGTGTCAGACTGCCGATCCTGTTCTACAACCAGCTCGTGCAGCTCATCCTGCGCAGCGCACTCGACGGGTGTGACGACACCCGCGTATTGCGGGCGGCCGAGCTCTTCTTTCGACCGCAACGCGCCTTCGTGACCGAGGGCGCTCTGATGCTGGCCGATGACGAGCTGGTCGAGGAGCTTGAGGCGGAGCAGCACAGCTCTCCGCTGACGGCGATGCTGAGCGGCGGGGTCGAGGGGCTGGATGTTCTGGGCGACGACAACGCCTGGACCTATTGGAGCCGGTCGGATGCCCATTCCATGGTGTTGCCCCTGGGGTCGGATCCCAAGGCCCGCGCGGCGCTTGGCACCGTCATCGAGCGTTTCGTGAGCCATCTGCTGGGACGGACCGTTCTCGCCACATCGGAAATCGAGATGCGGGATGTCGATCTGCGCTGGTTCGTCGGGCTGGACCCGGTCGGGACCGAGATCGGCAACGCGCTCTGGCACGGGGCAACGCCAAAGGGCGACCTCGTGGCGATCTTCGCGCTCACCTTCATGTCCGAGGAGGCGCTTCTGCCGGCCGCGCAGGGCCATCCAGTCTATGTGTTGCTCGGGATGGGCGAGGACAACGTGATCCGCTGCAAGCCACAGAACCTGGTCATGGGCTTGCCTCTTGTGGACGCATCAGGCGCGGCACGCGTTGCCGTTGCGTCGGGAGATGTGTGATGCCGATGGAGGTCTTGCGCCTGGGCATTGTCGCGATGTCGCGCCCTCCGGTGACGCAATGGTCGGGCCGCATCCTGCGACCTGTCTCGGCGACCATGGACCTGCTGCCGCTTGAGGCCGGCGCGCTGATGGCCGATCGCGACGGGGTCCAGACAGTTTATCTCGGCGATCATGCCCTGGTGCTGCATTCCGGGGAGACGCGGCACTACATCGACAACCTGATGGCGCGGCAGCCTTCGATCTGGGTCGCGATGACCGGCGCCGATGTCGCGCTGGTCACCGCCGACCCCTATGAGGGCGAGGCGCTGGCCAGCGATCCCGAGCGTGTGGTCGAAGCCGTTCCAATGCCCGACACATTGGCGACGTCTCTCGATGCGTTCATCGGGGCACACCATGTCGAGGAGGTGTTCCACAAACGCAAACGCGTGCCGGCGACATCCGCCGACGATCCAAGGGCACCGCGGATCCTGCAACCGGATGACAAATGGGTCCAGAGCCGGGGCCGCTCCGCGCGCGGCCCGCGCGGGACGGGGTGAGGCGATGTCCGAGGACGAGGAAAGCCGGGACGGAGAGGGGTTTCTTGCCGCGTGGTCGCGCCGAAAGCGCGCCGCCGCGCGGGCAGAGGCCCGGGCGACGGATGCCGAGGCTCATGCGCCCGTCCCCGGGGCCGGTGAAGACACCGATGCCGAGGCCGGTCCGGACGCCGCGCCGGAGATCGGCGAAGAGGAGCTGGCCGCCCTCCCCCCGGTCGAGGAGATCACGGGAACAACCGACCTTCAGCCGTTCCTGAAACCCGGGGTGCCCGCGGCGCTGCGCAAGGCGGCGCTGCGCAAGGTCTGGCTGAGCAATGCTCTGATCCGCAACCACGACGACCCCGCGGTCGACTACGCCTGGGACTGGAACGCGCCCGAGGCCGTCCCCGGCGCCGGCGGCGCGCTGCAGGGGGACAAGGTCGCCAAGATGGTAGAGGATCTGATCAATCGCGACGGTGGGGAGCCTGCTCCGGACGACGCGTCGCACGCCGCATCGGACGTGGCGAACTCCGTTTCCGACGGCGAGGTCTGCTCGGACTCGGATGCGACACCCGGCGACGGGCAGGAGCTGGCCGCACCTGCGGACCCCCGGCGCCACGACGAACCGCCGGCCGCGCGGGACGCGCAGGGCGGAGCGGCCACCGACCCCGGCGATAGCACGGCGCCGGCGCCGCGGCCCGACCAACCCGAGACACCTGCGCCGCGCCGCCACGGCGGCGCAGCCCCCCGATAACGCCTCGGCACCCAAATCCGGATCGCACCTGACAATCCGGTTTCGGGCCCCCGCGATAGGTCTTTGGCGAGCCGGGCCCTTTCGATTGACGGATCCGGAGCCGCCGCCCTACACTCAGCCTAGAGTTGCGTGACGGGTGCGGCGGTTTGCGGGGGCGACAGCGAGGGCTCCGACGGTCTACCCAGAGATCAATTGATACGCATCGAGTTTGTGCGTTATCGTTCGCCTCACAAAGGAAGGGAGGCCCGAATCCTTTGAGTGGTTCCAGCAAGGGTAAGACCGAGCTAGACAATGACGAACAGAGAGCCCAGCACTGGGCTTTTTTGGCATCCGTTTTGGCGGCGCCGCCGTCTGACGGGATGCTTTCGGCGATCGTGGACCTCTCGGGGGGAAGCGAGACTGCGCTGGGTCAGGCCTATGCCCGGCTGGCCGGGGCCGCGAAGCACGCCCGGGGCACGGATACCAAGACCGTCGAGCGCGAGTTCTTCGAGCTGTTCATCGGTGTGGGTCGGGGCGAGCTGCTCCCCTACGCTTCGTTCTACCTGACCGGGTTCCTGAACGAGCGGCCGCTGGCCGATCTGCGTCGCGACCTCGCCCTGATGGGGATTGAGCGTGCCGAGGACCGCCACGAGCCCGAGGATCATATCGCGAGCCTGTCCGAGATCATGGCCGGCCTCGCATCGGGTGCGTTCAGCGCCGATGCGCTGGGCTGCGGTGCCGCCGGCGAGGCCGGGTTCTTCGCCCGTCATCTGCAGCCATGGGCGCCGCAATTCTTCGATGATCTCGCGGTCGCGCCAAGCGCGGATTTCTATCGCCACGTCGCGGAGATCGGCAGCCTGTTCATGGATATCGAAATTCGCGCGTTCGAACTGGCGCGCAAACAGGAGGGCCGCGCTCCGGCGGCGGTCGCACACTAGGACAACATTCGCATCGACGGCTGGCGCACCGACACTGCGCCGTGTTGAAAGGGAGGTCAGAATGGCAGAGAAAACGGCGAAAGATCAAGGAATTACGCGCCGTGGTTTCATGGGCGCCGCGGCAGGGATGTCCGTCGGCGCGGCCGCGGCAGGCGCGGCGCGCCCGGCATTTGCCGAGGAGGTCGGCGACGAACGCACGAAGCAGCGCTACCAGGAAACTGAACACGTGCTCGCCTTCTACCGCACCAACCGCTACTACACGGGAGGGCAGTGACAATGCTTTTGAAACGCAGACAGTCGAGCGCCGCCCGTGACAGCATTCAGGGGGGTGGTCTTCAGGGTTTCGCGAGCTCGGTGGCGGCACGACCGGTTGACCGCCGCTCGTTCCTCCGCGGCTCGGGGCTCGCCGTGGGTGGCCTTGCCGCCGTCAGTGCCTTCGGCGTCGGCACCGTGCGCAAGGCAGAAGCCGGCCCGACGGATTTCAGCAAGCCCATTGAGGTCAGAACCAACATCTGCACCCACTGTTCGGTGGGCTGTACGGTCAAGGCCGAGGTTCAGGATGGCGTCTGGGTCGGTCAGGAACCGGCCTGGGCGAGCCCGATCAACCGCGGCACCCATTGCGCCAAGGGCGCATCGGTGCGCGAACTGGTCCATGGCGACCGCCGCCTGAAGTACCCCATGAAGAAGGAGAACGGCGAGTGGGTCCGGATCTCCTGGGACCAGGCGATCGACGAGGTCGGCGCCAAGATGCTGGAGGTGCGCGAGCAGAGCGGCGCGGATGCGGCCTACTTGCTGGGGTCCGCCAAGTTCTCCAACGAAGGCGCCTATCTGTTCCGTAAGTTCGCCGCCTTCTGGGGCACCAACAATGTCGACCACCAGGCGCGGATCTGTCACTCCACCACGGTTGCAGGTGTTGCGAACACCTGGGGCTACGGCGCGATGACGAACTCCTATAACGACATCCGCAATTCCAAGACCATCGTGTTCATGGGCTCGAACGCAGCCGAGGCGCATCCGGTCTCGCTCCAGCACATTCTGACCGGCAAGGAAACCAACCGCGCCAATGTCATCGTGCTCGACCCGCGCTTCACGCGGACGGCGGCTCACGCCACCGATTACATCCGCATGCGTCCCGGCACCGATATCGCGGTGATCTGGGGCATCATGTGGCACATCTTCGAGAACGGCTGGGAGGACACGGAGTTCATCGACCAGCGCGTCTGGGGGATGGAGCAGATCCGCGAGGCGGTGCAGGCCTATCCACCGGAGGAGGTCGAGCGCATCACCGGTATTCCGGGCGAGACGCTGCGCCGGGTGGCCGAGACCTTTGCCACGCAACGGCCCTCGACCTTCATCTGGTGCATGGGCGGCACCCAGCACACCGTGGGCACCGCGAACGTCCGGACCTATTGCAACCTGCTCCTGGCCACCGGCAATGTCGGCAATATCGGCAACGGTGCCAACATCTTCCGCGGCCACTGCAACGTGCAGGGCGCCACGGATTTCGGCCTCGATATCGGATCGCTGCCTTGCTATTACGGCCTGTCCGAAGGCGGCTGGCGCCACTGGTCGCGCGTCTGGGAGGTGGATTACGAATACCTCCAGGATCGCTTTGACGCCGTGGAGGCGAAAGGCGGTCGCGACGCAAGGACACCGCAGGAGAACATGAGCGTCCCCGGCATCCCGTCGACTCGCTGGTTCGATGCGGCGACGCTGGACGCCGAGGAGGTCGATCAGCGCGACAACATCAAGGCGATGATCGTGTTCGGCCATGGCGGCAACACGGTGCCCCGGATGGGCGTGTCGAAGACCGGCATGGAGGCGCTGGACCTGCTGGTTGTCGCGGATCCGCACCCAACGACCTTTGCTGCCCTGCATGACCGGACCGACAACACCTACCTTCTGCCGATCTCGACCCAGTTCGAGTGCCACGGCAGCCGGACGGCGTCGAACCGGTCGGTTCAATGGGGCGAGAAAGTTGTCGAACCGATCTTCGAGAGCGACAACGACTACGCGGTTATCTACCGCCTTGCCGAGCGTCTGGGCTTCGCCGACGAGATGTTCAAGAACTACGAGATGGTTCAGGGCAAGTTCTCGATGGAGCCGACGGCGGAATCGATCCTCGAAGAGATCAACCGCGGCGGCTGGTCGACCGGCTATACCGGTCAGTCGCCGGAACGCCTGAAGGCCCATATGCAGCATCAGGATCAATTCGATCTGGTCACGCTGCGCGCCTTCGACGGCGCCCCGGAAGAGATCGCCGGCGATTATTACGGCCTGCCCTGGCCGTGCTGGGGGACGCCAGAGCTGCGCCACCCGGGCACCCATATCCTCTACAACCCGAACATCCCGGTTGCAGAGGGCGGCGGCGGCTTCCGTCCGCGCTTCGGTCTCGAACGCGACGGCCAGACCCTTCTGGCCGAGGGCAGCTATCCGCCCGGATCGGACATCCAGGACGGGTACCCGCAGTTCACCTACGGCGTGCTGCAAAGCCTCGGCTGGGACAGCGAACTGACGCCGGACGAGCTGGCCACGATCCAGCGCATCGGCGGCAACGATCCCGAGCGGATGGCCTCGGTCAGCTGGTCGCTTGACCTCTCGGGCGGTATCCAGCGTGTCGCCATCGCCCATGGCTGCGTGCCCTTCGGCAACGGCAAGGCGCGGGCGGTGGCCTGGAACCTGCCGGACCCGATCCCGGTCCACCGCGAGCCGCTTTACAGCCCGCGGCCCGATCTGGTCGCCGACTACCCGACCCGGGAGGACGGGCGCCAGTTCCGCGTGCCGAATATCGGCTTCACGGTGCAGGCCTCGGCGGTCGAACGCAACGTGTCGCAGGACTTCCCGATCGTTCTGACCTCGGGCCGTCTCGTCGAATACGAAGGCGGCGGCGAAGAAACCCGGTCCAACCCTTGGCTGGCCGAGTTGCAGCAGGACATGTTCGTCGAGGTGAACCCGGCCGATGCGGAAAGCCGCGGCATCGTCGATGGCGGCTGGGTCTGGGTGCGGGGGCCGGAAAACGACAGCCGCACCCGCGTCAAGGCGCTGGTGACCGAGCGTGTGGCCCCGGGCGTCGCCTTCATGCCGTTCCACTTCGCCGGCTGGTTCCAGGGCGAGGATCAGCGCGGCAAATACCCCGAGGGCACCGATCCGGTGGTCCTGGGGGAAAGCGTCAACACGGTCACGACCTACGGCTACGATCCGGTGACAGGCATGCACGAGGGCAAGGTGACCCTTTGCCAGATCGAGTCCGCGTAAGGGAGGAAAACCAGACATGGCAAGAATGAAGTTTCTTTGCGACGCGGACCGCTGCATCGAGTGCAACGCCTGTGTCACGGCCTGTAAGAACGAACACGAGGTGCCCTGGGGCATCAACCGGCGCCGCGTGGTCACCATCAATGATGGTCTTCCGGGCGAACGCTCGGTGTCGATGGCCTGCATGCACTGCACCGACGCGCCCTGCGCGGCGGTGTGCCCGGTGGATTGCTTCTACACCACCGATGACGCGGTGGTGCTGCATTCCAAGGACACCTGCATCGGCTGCGGCTATTGCTTCTACGCCTGCCCCTTCGGCGCACCGCAATACCCGCGTGTCGGCAATTTCGGCACCCGCGGCAAGATGGACAAATGCACCTATTGCGCCGGCGGCCCCGAAGCCGACCTGACCGAAGCGGAATATGTGAAGTACGGCGCGAACCGCCTGGCCGAAGGCAAATTGCCGCTCTGCGCCGAGATGTGTTCGACCAAATCGCTCCTGGCCGGCGACGGCGACATCATCGCCGACATCTATCGGGAGCGTGTCGTGACGCGGGGCTATGGCTCCGGAGCCTGGGGCTGGCGCAGCGCCTATGGCGAGACCATCGCGGTCTGAGGGGGGACATCACATGACGAGGCTCAGCAAATTGGACCGTCTGATCGCGGTACTCGCCCTTGGGCTCATGGCGATTGTCGCCTGGCCCGACATCTCGCAGGCGCAACAGATCAACCCCACCGCCGAATCGGTGACAGAAGATGCATTGATGGAAGCCCTCGGTGGCGATGCGCAGGTCCAGGGCCGCATCTCGATCCCGGACGAGCTTGCGTCAGGTCTGATCAAGCCCGGAAATAGCGGCTGGGCCGACACCCATGGCGGACCGGTGCGCACCGCGAACTTCATCGCGGTCGTGGGCATGCTGGCGGTCCTGGTGCTGTTCTACCTGATCCGCGGCAGGATCCGCATCGATTCCGGCCCGTCGAACCAGCGCATTCAGCGCTTCGGCGCGCTGGAGCGGTTCGGGCACTGGCTCATGGCCGTGTCTTTCATCGTCCTGGCGCTCACCGGTCTGAACCTCGTGTTCGGCCGCGCCGTCATCCTGCCGCTCTTCGGTGAGGCCGCCTTCGGCACGCTGTCGGCCTGGGGCAAGCTCGCCCACAACTACATGAGCTTCGCCTTCATGCTCGGTCTCGTGATGACGTTCTCCCTCTGGGTCGTGCACAACTTCCCCGACAAGGTCGATGCGAACTGGCTGCGCCACGGCGGCGGCTTGTTCAAGAAGGGCGTGCACCCGCCTGCCAAGAAGTTCAACGCCGGTCAGAAGGGCATCTTCTGGTCGGTCACGATCGGCGGCGCGGCCCTGTCCTTCACCGGTGTCATGCTTCTTTTCCCGGAACTGGCGGGGAGTGAGGCCAACTGGCAGCTCAACCAGATCATTCACGGCCTCGTTGCCGCGGTGCTGACCGCGGTCATCATCGCCCATATCTATATCGGCTCGGTCGGCATGGAGGGCGCCTTCGATGCCATGGCATCGGGCGAGGTGGACCTGAATTGGGCCAAGGAACACCACTCGATCTGGGTCGAAGACGTGCAGGGCAAACAGGCGCAATCCGACGACGGCACCGCGCCGCGTCCCGGCACGCAACCGGCCGAGTGAGGGAACGGGCCCTGGCCGGGGCAGGTCATCGCCCCGGCCGACGCACCGACAAAGACCCCCGCGTTTCTGCTGTCGCGAAAAGCACCATGACCCCGGAGATGGATGAGGCCGATCTGCTTGCTTCAGCCCGCAGCGCATTGGCCGGGCTGACCCTGCCGGGTGGCGTCCCGCTCCTGGAGGCGCCAAGCGTCTCGGGCCCGGTCGTCTCCGGCGGGCGTCTCTCGCTTGCGATCTCCATCACCGCGGATCAGGCCGCTTCCTATGGCGACATCCGGCACCGCGCCGAGGCGGCCCTGCGCGCCGTACCGGGGGGTGAGAGGGCCATCGTTGTCCTGACGGCGGTGAAGACCCCGGCCGCGCCGCCCGATCTGGCCCAGACCAAGGCCAAGGCGCCCGCTCCGAAACCGCCGGTGCTGTCGGGCGTGCGCCACGTGGTCGCCGTGGCCTCCGGCAAGGGAGGCGTCGGCAAATCCACCACCTCGGTCAATCTCGCCCTGGGCCTGCGCGCCCTGGGCCTGAAGGTCGGTATTCTCGACGCCGACATTCACGGGCCGTCGCTGCCCACGCTTCTGGCGCTCCATGGCCAGCCGCGCGTGGGCAAGGACCGGCGGCTGCGCCCGATGCAGGCCTTTGGGCTCCAGGCGATGTCGATGGGGCTGATGGTGGATCAGGAAACCGCCATGGTCTGGCGCGGCCCGATGGTGATGTCTGCGATCACGCAGATGCTGTCGGACGTGGATTGGGGCGAGCTCGACATCCTGATCATCGACATGCCGCCCGGCACCGGCGATGCCCAGCTCGCCATCGCACAGGGCACCGATCTGGCGGGGGCGGTGATCGTATCGACCCCGCAGGACCTGGCGCTGATCGACGCGCGCCGCGGCATCGCGATGTTCCGCAAGGTCGATGTTCCGATCCTGGGCGTGATCGAGAACATGGCTCATTTCATCTGCCCCGATTGCGGCGGCCAGCACGCGCTCTTCGGCCAGGGCGGCGCAGAGGCCGAAGCCCGCAGGCTCGGCGCGCCCTATCTGGGCGCCGTCCCGCTGACGATGGAGCTGCGCGCGGCCTCCGACAGCGGCCAGCCGATCGTGGCGCTTGATCCCGATGGAACGCTTGGGGGACTGTACACCGGGATGGCCGGAACACTCTGGAGTTCGCTCGAAGGGGCCCTAACTTCAGAACAAAAGACCATAGAGGGAGTATGATCCATGAGAGCGTTCCTTGCATCGCTTGTGGTCGGTGTGGTCATTGCCGTTGCAGCATCTTTCGTGCTGAACGACAATTTCCAGGTTGATGCCTATTCCGCATTCACCACCGAAGGCGCGCGCGTCGGCAGCCCCGGCGACAATCTGATCAACTACTGATTTGGCGGGGCCCGCCGCCTCGCAGCGTGCCGTTTTTGGAGCGGCGCTGGCCCTTGCGCTGGTCGCGGTCGCACCCGCGCCGGCGCAGGATCTTCGCGGTCATGGCGGTCCGGTCCGGGCGCTCGCCCTGGACGGGGACCGGGTGATCTCGGGTTCCTTCGACACGCGCAGCATCGTCTGGGACGGCATCGTCGCCCGGCAGATCACCCGCGCCCATGTGAGCGCGGTGACGGCCGTCCTGCCGCTGCCGGACGGGCGCTTCGCCTCGGGCGGTCAGGATGGCTATGTGGCGATCTGGGGAGAGGAGCCCGAGCCGATCCGGTTCGAGCCCCTGCATGACCTGCCGGTGGCCGATCTCGCGCTCTGGTCAGGCGGGATCGCATCGGGTTCCTGGAACGGGCAGATCGCGCTTTGGGACGGAGAGGGGGCGCCGCGATACCTCGACGGACATCAGGGCCAGGTCACCGGCCTGGTGGCCTATGGCGACGGCCTGGCCAGCATCGGTTCGGATCTGCGGCTGCGGTTCTGGGGCGCCGATGGCAGCCCCTCCACGGTGATCGATCTGCCCGCGGCGCCCGGCGACCTGGCGACCGAGGCGGGCGCGCTCTTCGTTGCCGGGGCCGATGGATTTCTCCGGCGGGTGGTGCCGGGGCAGCGGATCGAGGCGCTGGAACTGACCACGCGGCCGCTTCTGGCCGTTGCCGCCGGCGGCGGGCAGATTGCCGTCTCCGACATGACCGGCACCGTGTGGCTGCTCGATCCGCAATCGTTGGACATCCGCGCCGAGATCGAGACGCGGCAGGGCGCGGTCTGGGCCCTGGCGCTCAGCGGCGACGGGATCTGGACCGGCGGCAATGATGGCTGGATCCGGCGCTGGTCCACCGCGGGCATGCCGCTTGGCGACGGCGCGGGCGTAGCGGAGCCGACGCTAACAAACCCGCGCGGCGCCGAAGTGTTCCGGGCCTGCGCGGTCTGCCACACGCTGACGCCCGACGATGAACAGCGCGCCGGCCCGACCCTTTATGGTGTTTTCGGTCGCAAGATCGGCACCGCGCCAGGCTACGAGTATTCCGACGCGCTGCGCGACCTCGACATTGTCTGGACCCCGCAGACGGTGTCAGAGCTGTTCGAGTTCGGACCCGCGGCCTATACGCCCGGCAGCCGCATGCCGGAACAGAAGGTGCCGAGCGCGGCCGATCGCGCCGCCCTTGTCGAATTTCTTGAAACGGCGACGCGCTGAGCAGCGCAACGGCCCAGAACACCGGAGATATCTGATGAGCGATGACTACAACATGTCGATGCGCAAGTTCCTCAAGCAGGTCGGCGTGACGTCGCAACAGGCGATCGACGACGCAATGCGCAAGGCGGGATCCGGGGTGACCGGCGGCAAGAGCTATGCGGCGACCGTGATCCTCAGGATCGACGGGCTGGACCTCGAACACCGGGTCGAGGGCACCATCACCGGGCGCGACGAAGACTGATCCGCTAGCGCGGCACCGCGCTGTGCACGAAGAGCGTCTCCCCTTCGACGGTGTAGCTGTTGATCAGGTCCGCGGCGCGGGGACCAGCCAGCCAGTCTTCGAGCGCCACGACGGCCTCGAAATTCACATGGGCGTGCCGCTCGGGGTTCACGGGCAGGATCGAATAGGGATTGAAGAGCGCCGGATCGCCGGAAAACAGCAGCGCAAGCTCACCCCTGTTGCCGAAGGTCAGCCAGGTCGCCCGATCCGACAGAATGTAGGCGTTCAGCCCCGACGCGGTGTTGAGCGCCGCCCCCATGCCGGACCCAACCGAATTGTAGGCCGCGCCCAGGCTCTCCGGATCGACATCGGCGCTTGCCCAGAGCGCCAGCTCCTTCTGGTGTGTGCCACTGTCATCACCGCGGGACACGAAAGGCGCGCCGGCCGCCGCGATCCGGTCCAGCGCCTCGGCCGCGGTATCCGCCGAGGCGAGGTCTGCCGGATCGTCCGACGGCCCAATCAGCACGAAGTCATTATACATGATCTCCCGCCAGTGGGTCGCATGACCGGCCGCCACAAACGCCTCCTCTGCGGGTCTTGAATGCACCAGGACGGCGTCCACATCGCCCGCCTCCCCCAGGCGGAGTGCCTGCCCGGTCCCCACCACCAGAAGCTGAACCTCGATCCCAAGCTCCTCCTGGATCTCGGGCAACAGGACATCCGCGAGCCCTGAGTTCTCAAAAGACGTGGTAACGGCCATGCGGATCGTGTCCGCCATGGCAACACTCGCCGACAGGGCAAATGCCAGCACAAGAAAGGCTCTGCTCATCATAGGGTTACTCCACGATCTGTCCGTTCAAGAAGGCGCGCGCCTCAGGCGTCTCAGGTGTCGAAAAGAACGACTCGGCCACGCCTGTTTCATGCACACACCCATTCAGCATGAAGACCACGTCATCGGCAAGCCGCCTTGCCTGGCCCAGGTCATGGGTCGACATCACGATGCGCGTCCGGCGGGCTTTCGCATCGGCCAGGATCGTCTCGATCTCGCGCGTGGCCCGGCCGTCGAGATTGGCGCAGGGCTCATCCAGAAACAGCACCTCGGGCTCTCGGATCAGGGCGCGGGCCACGGCCAGCTTCTGCTTCTCGCCGCCGGAGAGAACACGGGCGGACCTGTCCAGCGCATGCGCCAGCCCGATCTTGCGGGCCATCTCTCGAGCGCGGTCGCGAGCATGGGACCGTTTGGTCCCTGAAACGGTCAAGGCATAGGCGATGGAGTCGGTCACGCTGCGGCGCATCATGGTCGGCGTCTGAAAGACGAAGGCCCGCCGCGCCCTGGCGTCGGCTTCGGGGATCGACCAATCCACACGGCCTTTCGCGGCGCGTTCCAGACCATGCATGAGGCGCAGGAGCGACGTCTTGCCGGATCCGTTCGGTCCCAGGACGATCGTCACATCTGTCTTGCCGAGCGTCAGGTCGATCGGGCCGATCAGGCGCGCGCCGCCCCGCCGAACCTCGGCGGCGTCGATGCGCAGCGGCAGGATCGACCTCACCATATTCCCGAACGTTCCGTGCGCGAGAGCGAGTGGATGACCAGATTGACCGCGATGGCGAGCGCGATCAGGACGAAACCGAGCCCCAGCGCCAGGGCGAAATTGCCCTTGCCGGTCTCCAGCGCGATAGCCGTCGTCAGCACCCGTGTGGCGTGGTCGATGTTCCCGCCGACGATCATGATGGCGCCCACTTCCCCGATGCCGCGACCGAACCCGGCCAGGCAGGCGGTGAGAAGCGCACGCCGCGCGTCCCAGAGCAGGGTCGCAACCCGCTGACGCTTGGACGTGTTCAGCGAGATCAGCAGGTCGTGGTACTCGGCCCACAGATCGCGGATCGCCTGATGCGCAATCGACGCGATGAGCGGCGTGACGATGATGACCTGCGCGATGATCATCGCGGTGGGGGTAAACAGAAGGCCGAACACGCCGAACGGGCCGGATCGGCTCAGGAGCACATAGACGATCAGCCCGACGACCACCGGCGGCAAGCCCATCAGGGCGTTGAGAACGGCGATCACCAGGCGCCGCGCGCGAAACCGCATGACCGCCAGCCACGCGCCAAGGGGCAGGCCGATCGCCGCGGCGATGACGACCGCCGTTATGGTGACCTGCAATGACCGGAAGGTGATGTCGACGAGTTCCGGGTCGAGGCTTACGATCAGCCCTGCGGCCGCGAGCAGCCCTTCCACAATCTCGTTCATCGGCCGCAGCGTTTCATTTTACTTCGCTTCGACAACATTGGTACCTGATACCACTGCAGCCGATAGGTAAAAGCCCATTCTGAGGTCCTGTCCTAACAGGGACTGGCTCGGACTCGTCGGTCAGTACCCTTTGACCTGAACCTGCACATCACGATGGCCGCCTTGAAACCAGAGCATGATCGCCCCGGCCTCTATCACGTAGTCCCAGCGCATGAGGTTGTCGCTGTCTCTAGGCGTTTTTGATGAACGTCTGAAAACCGTTGGGGGCACCGAAACGAGCGAAACGATACTTGTATACGTCCAAAGGTGAGAGGTGTTTGCAGTATACAGGAATGCTGTCAGTTGGCGCACCGTTCGGCTTGCTTTTTCGGTCGAAGAACCGCGCCATTTCCTCGGGCGACGGTTTCTCCCAGTTCTCAAAGTCAAAGATCATTTCTCTGCCTAGCGTCGGCTTGCGTCGTTGACCGGACAGTCAGAGTTTCAGAGTTTTCCACACACGCCGCCACCCTACCGGCCACCTGACCTCAAGCTCCGCGAAGACCGCGGCGACGACCGACCCCGAAGTGCTGCGGCCCCGGGAGACGGGGCGGACGCATATTGAGATAGACCGGGCGAACAAGGCGCCGCGCTGACCGCCCTACGGGTGCGACTCACACTCCATTGGTCCAACGTGAGGTCAGTAACGTGATCAATGAGCCGACTCGACCCACTCTTAACAATCTGATAATAAAACGAAAACGATGGCGGTGCTGTCAGACGAATTCGAACCAGTCTCTGTTAGGACAGTGACGCTGTCCCTTATGCCGCACAAAGACCGCGCCACTCAGAGAGAGCGGCGGCGCGGTTCAGCTTGAAGAGGTGTCGGCTCGAGAGGCTGCGCTCCTGGTTGAAGTGGTTCGAGACGGAGGCGTGGACGGATGCAAACTTCTGCAGACTTCGCATCCGGCGGAACCGGAGCATTGCACGCTCCCGTCGTCGGAACGGCAGGTGGGAGTTCTCGGCCCGGTTGTTCGCCCAGCGACCCGTTACCTGCAGATCCTCGGCGCCGAGGTCCTTGAGGGCCGCGCCGTAGGAGCGCAGCTTGTCCGTCACGATGGTCTTTGGTCGGCCATGTTTACGCATTGCTTTCCTGAGGAACTTCAACGCGGCCTTCTTGTCGCGGGTCTTGGTGACGTAGCTTTCGAGCACCTCACCCTCGTGATCGACGGCACGCCACAGGTAGCGCATCTCCCCGTTGATCTTGACGAAGATCTCATCGAGATGCCAACGCCAGCGGCTCGATGTCATCCCTTCGATCCGCCGTTTCCGGATCTCGGAGGCAAACATCGGACCGAAGCGATACCACCAGTAGCGGATTGTCTCATGGCTGACCTCGACGCCTCGCTCGTGCAGCAAGTCCTCGACATTCCGAAGCGACAGCGGAAACCGGATGTAGAGCATCACCGCAAGGCGGATGATCTCCGGGCTCGTTTTGAAGGACTTGAAGGGGCTGGGTTTGGTCATGACCAAACGCTAACCAGAGCCCTGCCCCGCCTCAAGGCGAGTTGCTCTGACAGGGCTCGCCGGATCGAAGGCTTCTCCAGTCACATCGACCGCAGCAGCAGCTCGAACACCAACATGCCGGCGATCGACATGGTCACTGCACTCGCGATCATCGGGCTGGTCGCATCCTCAAGCGCTTCGGGGATCAGTTCGGACATCGTCATCCAAATCATCGCGCCTGCGGCCAGTCCCAATCCGGTGGGCAGAAAGGGGGCAAAGACGGTCACGAACAGAAAGGCCGGCACGGCGAGGATCGGCTGCGGCAGGCTCGAGAACACGCTCCACCCGGCGGCCTGCCAGACCTTGGCGCCGCGTGGCACCAGGACCAGAGCAATCGCAAGCCCTTCGGGAATATTGTGGACCGCAATTGCCGCCGTGATGAATTGGCCCAGGTTGCCCTCGCCAGCGAACGCGACCCCGACCCCGACGCCCTCGGCCGCCGAGTGCAGCGTCATGATGCCGACGATCATCAGCATCTTGATCGCATCGGCACCCTGGATGGCCCCGATATGGAACTCTTTGTGGCGCGAGATGATGCGATGACTGACCGCGATAAACAAAAAACCACCAACCAGGCCCAGAATGGTCCGGCTTGGGCTCTGGTTGTAGCCTTCCTGGATCAAGCTGAAGCTCGCCGCCAGCATCAGCCCCGCGGCAATGCCATTGCAGAGGGATACGGCCCTTGGCGACATGGTGCGCCAGACCGCGAAGGGGAGCGCGCCGAGCCCGGTGGCCAAGGCCGTGATCAGCGCGGCGAGGGCGACAAAGACGACAGGTTCCATGAAAAATCTCCCATTGGGGCGGCGGCCTCACGCGTCAGAAACTTGGCCTACGACCTAATTTAGAATGATTCTAAGTTAGCGAAAAGGCCCCTTGTCCATTGGACGTTACCTCCGAGATGGAATCGCTTTCGGACATCACCATGCACCGACCCCTTCACTGCTCGCGCAGCAGCAGTCTGCGAAGCGTCAGAATGGCGGTGAGAGCTAGGCCCGCCGGCACCAGAAGAGCGGCCACAACAACCCCGCCGCCAAAGGCGAGAAGCGGTGAGAAAAGCAGTGGCGCGGTGGCGTTGCTCACATCCATCGGGCGGTAAAGCAGGCCCATCCGATGCCCGTATCCACCCGAGCCAAACAGCTCCAAGACTAGCGTCGCCCGGAGGATCATGAACAATCCCGTCGGCACACCATAGAGCAACGCACAGACGCCCGCCAAAGTCGGTGTGATGGGATCGGACGACATCACCGGCCAAAAGACCAGCGGCAGGAGCGCCAAAATGACGGCCGAGAACCCAATGACGGCCATATCCACCGGCCGCACCAGCGGGCCCAGAAAGAACTCGAGCAGCCGGCTGACGAAGAACGCGATGCCCACCAGCGACGCCACCTGCGCCGCCTCAGACCGCGACAGGCCGAGCGACGAAAAAATGTCGATCAGCATGGTCGACATCACGGACGCGACCATCGCCATCATCGTCATCGATATCGCGACGAGCCGAAAACCACCCTTCTGGTTTTGGGCGCCAATCGTGCCGCCGGATGCCAAGGTCTCGGCTTGGGTCGTTCCCCCCGTCTTTGCCTGACCGAGGCGGGCGAGATAGAGATGCAGTGGCAGCGTGACCCCTGCGACGACAGCCGCATAGATCAGACATGTCGTTCGCCATCCGACCGACGCCTCCAAGGCCACGGCAATGGGCCAGGAGATTGACGATGACAGCCCCATCACAAGCGACAGGAGAGCAAGATAGCGACGGGTCGATCCGCCGGCGACCTGCGACAGCATGGCGAGCGAAGATGTCGCGAGTGCGAGATGCATGCCGACACCGAACACGAACCACGCGGCAAGGTATCCGACCATTCCGCCAGCGCTGGAGAGTAGGGCCAAGGCGGCCACGAAGACGGTCGACCCGGCGGCCAGCATGAACCCCGCGCCGAACTTGTCGGCCCAGCGCCCGACGATGGGGCTGCATAAGGAACCCGTTAGATACATGACGGTGATGGCGCTGTAGATGACCGAGCGGGAGAGCTGGAGGTCATCGCTGATCGGCTGGGCAAAGGCGCCGACCAGGTGAACGCTGCTGCCCCACCCGATGGTTTGGGTCACCATGAGAATGGCCAATGTCTGGTGCGCCCGGCTCACCATGCCCGCCGCAATCCATGCCATGCGCTCGCCGCCGACCGGCGCGCGCGCCTTGGCCATGCAGGAGCGCAACCGATTACCTTGACGGCCTCAGATGGCCCCTCATATGCTTGACGGTAATAGGCAGTCAGGCATGCGCCGACGATGAACTTTCGCCAATTGGAGATATTCCGTGCCGTCGTGATGACCGGCACAACCTCCGGAGCCTCCGAGCTTCTGGAAATATCCCAGCCGGCCGTCAGTCGTTCGCTGTCCGAACTCGAACGATCCTTGCAGTTCGATCTGTTCGACCGGGTCAAAGGGCGGCTGGTCCTGACACCCAATGGCAGCCTGTTCTTCCGGGAGGTGACGGATGGGTTCGAGGTCTTCAATCGCCTCAGGACGTCAAGCGAAAGGATCCGCGATTTCGGCTCCGGGATCATCCGCATCTCAAGCCTCGCCGCCCTCGGATCGACGCTGGTGCCCCGCGCCATCCCGATCTTTCAGGAGCAGCATCCGGACGTCGCGGTGACGGTTGTGGTTGAATCCAGCCATCAGGTTCATGACGGTGTCTCGTCCGGCCAGGTCGATATTGGCCTGGCGGCGGAAGAGATCGATCTATCCAGGGTCCTGCACCAGGTGTTCAGCACGGTGAGCGGCGTTTGCGCCCTGCCTCCCGATAGCGATCTGCGACATCTCAAGGTGATCCGTCCCGAGCATCTGCATGACCGCAACTTTGTCACCCTTGCCCCGGGCGACCGCGTCCGCGAGCAGCTCACGGAGGTGTTCCGGGCAAGTGACGTTCGACCACGGATCAAAGTCGAGACGCCCAACTCAACCACGGTCTGCGCCTTGGTGCTGGAAGGCGTCGGGATCGGCATCGTCAACCCGATGGCGGTCGATGGGTTTGTCGAGCGGGGGGTTCACTTGCGGAAGTTCCAACCAAGCGTTCAATTCAAGACGTTCCTGCTGCATCGACCCGACATGCCGAAATCGACGATCGTGAAGTCGATGGTTGCTGCACTGCTAAAGGCCCGGACCCAGACACCGACGGGCGCGTTGCGCACCCGTCGGTAGCGGTCAGGGCACAGTCGCCGTCATTCGACCGGTTCGATGCCCCAATAGGGGGTGCGGATCGCAACGTTCGGCACGTTGGTGATCGCATCCGCCCGGTAGAGGCTGCGGTTGGCGACGGTCCCGAAGGGAATGAACGGCAGGTCGGTGGCCCAGCGGTCCTGCAGCTCGAGTGCCGCGGCGCGGCGCGCATCGGGGTCATCAATCGACGCCCAGGACAGCCGCATCGCTTCGGTCTCCTCGTTGCACGGCCAACCGAACCACGCCGCATCACACATGCGGGCATTGAAATGGAACAGTGGATTGACCTGGCTGGCGGTCGTGCCGCTGGTCATGAAGAGCGACCAACCACCGTCGCCGGGCATATCGCGACTGGCCCGCCGGGTGGTCAACGCCCCCCAATCCATCACGGCCGGATCGACATTGATCTCGGGGACAGACTGAAGCTGGGCGGCAATGACCTGGCTGCCGTTGAAGAAGGCCGTCCGGTCGGACGCCATGAGAATGGTGATCGGCTCACCATCATAGCCGGCAGCATCCAGGAGTTCCCGGGCCCGGTCCGGGTCCGGCGTGTCGTCCAGCCCGTCGATATTGGCCGGTTCGGCAAACTGCGACCCGCAGATGTACCAGGACCGGCACACCTCAAACAGATCGGGATCACCGGCCGAGCCCAGCATGACCTGGGTCGGGTCGATCAGTTGCAGAAGCGCCTGCCGGCCTTCGGGCGTGTCGAATGGCGGAACGGTGTGGTTGATCACGACCATATGCTGCACGCCCCGATCTTCGGTGCCGGCCTCGGCGACATTTTCGATATCGCGGCCCCGGATCAGGTCCTCGCCCACCACCGTTTCGATCATGTCGACTTCGCCGGCTTCCAGCGCGGCCAGCGCCGTGGTCATGTCACCGATGCTGGTCCAAACCACCCGGTCGAAATTCACGACGCGGCCGCCGGCAAAGCCCGATGCGAGTTCGTCGCGCGGAATGTAGGCTTCATTCTTGCTGTAGACCGCCGATGCGCCCGGCGTCCATTCATCGACTTCAAAGATGAACGGGCCCGACCCGATGAAGCTCTCGATCGAGGCATCTTCGGGAATCTCCAGGTCTTCGGCCCGCATGATGAAAGCGGGCGCGAAGGGCGAGCCGAGCGCATCCGGCAGAAGCGCGAAGGGCTCGGTCAGTCTGATGACAAAGGTCGTGTCGTCGATCGCCTCGTATCCGTCAGGATTGATCGGCGAGGACGCGCCCGGGGAGGCCAGGACAGCCCATCGCTTGACCGAGGCGATGACATCCTCGGACGTCACGGGCGACCCATCGGAAAAGGCCAGGCCGTCACGCAGCGTGAACGTATACTCTGTGGTGTCGTCCGACACCGAATACTCGCCGACCATCTGCGGCTGCGGCTGACCCTCGGCATCCATCGCAAAGAGCGTATCGAAGATCATCTGGGCATGGGCGACCGAGCTGTCGGTGCCCTTGTACGGGTCGATGATCCGCAGATCGGAGTGTGGGACCGCCGTCAGCGTGGTCTCCGCCAATGCTGGCGATGCGAGGGCGAGTGCCGTGCCACAAATCAATGCGGGCAGCATACGTTTTTTCCTGGGAACCTGTCGGGTAGCGAGCATGGATATTCTCCTGCGTCTATGGCTTTTTCGTTCGGACGTTTGGCTGCGGCCACATAGTTGGCTGGCGCCGTGGAGCAGCCGGGTGGCCAATCGTGGACACCGCACCATGCTTGTTGCAATGCGCCACGATTTATAGGTCGATGCGTTTCAGTTATACCAAGATCCCGGCGAAGGCATTGCAATCTCATGAGTGAAATGCATCGACCTATGCTTTGAAGTAGTAGGTTATCGATGTGGAACGGTGCTTAAGTCCCGACGATCAGGGAGGCATCTATGTTTCCATTCATTCTGAAGCGCCTGGCTTCATCTCTCGTCGTGATCCTCATCGTCGCGATGTTTGTCTTCGGCCTGACGGCCGTATCGGGGGGTGATCCCGCCGTCATCTTCGCCGGTGATGACCCGTCCCCAGAAAGGTTGGAGGCGATCCGCGAGAGAATGGGGCTCGACCGCCCGGTGCCTGTGCAGTTCCTGTTGTGGCTGCAGACGATCGCCGGTGGCGACTTTGGCACCTCATTCTTCACTGGCCGGCCGGTGCTGACCCTGATCGGGCAGCGCGTCGAACCGACCATCGTGCTGTCGCTCTATACAATCGTGATGTCGATCCTCGTGGGGATCCCGCTTGGCGCCGCCGCGGCGCTGCGGCCCGGCGGCGCGCTCGATCGGTTCCTGTCGGGGTTCACCAGCCTGGCCTTCGCGCTGCCGGGCTTCATCGCCGCCTACATCCTCATCTATATCTTCGCGGTCGAGCTCCGCTGGTTTCCCGTCCAAGGCTATCAGCCGCTCTCCGAAGGTCTGGGCAGAACGCTCTGGTCCCTGACGCTGCCGGCGGTGACGCTGTCGCTGATCTATGTCGGGCTTTTGGCACGAACGACCCGCGCCGCAATGATCGGCGTTCTGGCTCAGGACTACATCCGGACGGCCCGGTCGCGGGGGGCGAACACCTACCGCGTCGTCGTTCACCACGCCTTCCGCAATGGATTGAATGCCGTGCTCACGGTGATCGGACTGGGGATCGCGTCCCTGCTCTCCGGGGTCACGATCACCGAAACGGTCTTTGCGATCCCCGGCCTCGGCCGCCTGACCGTCGATGCGGTTTTGAACCGCGATTATCCGGTCGTCCAAGGGCTGATCCTGATCTTCGCCAGCGTGAAAATCGCAGTCAACCTGACCATAGACCTACTCTACCGGGTCGTAGATCCGCGGGTGGCGCAATGACCGTACAAACCTCCAGCGACCCGTCCGACCATCGCTTCACCATGCCCCGCCTTTCGTTCCGCCTGATCTTTGGCCTCGGCACCTTGGGTATTCTGGCGATCCTTGGGCTCTTTGGATCGGTCTTCCTGCAGGACCCCAACGCCCTCGCGCCGGCCAACCGGCTTCAGTTCTTTTCGTCGGATCATTGGCTCGGCACGGACGGGCTGGGCCGAGACCTCCTGGCGCGCGTGGTGGCCGGTGCGCGCATCTCGTTGGCCGTCGGTTTGCTCGTGGCGGCCTTTGCCACGGTGTTCGGCGTGATCCTGGGCCTTCTTGCCGGCTATTTCAGGCGGCTTGATCCCATCATCATGCGGGTCAATGACGGCATGCTCGCCATTCCGGAGCTCCTGCTGGCCGTCGCGCTGGCCAGCCTGGCCCAAGCCAGCCTCACGATGGTGGTCTTCGCCCTGACCGTTCCGCAAATCCCGCGCATCGTGCGTGTGGCGCGGGCCGAGGTTCTGGTGCTTCGCAAGAGCCCCTTCGTCGAGGCCGCGTATATCTCGGGCTCCAGCCGGTTCAAGATTCTGACCCGTCACGTGCTTCCCAACCTTGTCGCCCCGCTGAGTGTCCAGGTCACCTATGTCTGCGCTTACGCCATCCTGGGCGAGGCCGGCCTCAGCTTTATCGGGGCCGGCCTGCCGGCCAACACGCCAAGCTGGGGGGTCATCGTTTCGGAGAACCGGACCTTCTTCATGCAGGCCCCGTGGACGGTGTTTGTCGCCGGGTTCTTCCTGACCGTGACCGTGCTTGCCGTCAGTGCGGTCGGAGACGAACTCAGAAAGTCCGCCGAATGATGCCCCAAGCTGCTCCCTCCGCCACTGATCCCGCTCTCCGGGTGGATGACCTCTCGCTCGTCATCAATGATGCGCGAAAGCCGATATCCGCGGTCAATGACATCAGTTTCTCGGTGGACCCTGGCGAGACGCTGGCCCTGGTCGGTGAGTCCGGATGTGGCAAGTCGCTGACCGCCCTGGCGCTGATGGGGCTCCTGCCCGACGCGATCCGAGTCAGCACCGGATCGATCACGCTCCACGGAAGCGACATCACGACCTTGTCGGAACGCGAGCTCCAGAAGCGGCGCGGCGACAACATCTCGATGATCTTCCAGGACCCGATGACCACGCTCAATCCTCTGGTGACCATCGGCAACCAGATCACCGAGACCCTGCGCATCCACCGGAAGATCGATCGCGGCACGGCTCGGGAAAGGGCCAAGGCGCTGCTCGAACGGGTGGGCGTGTCCGACGCCGAACGCCGCCTTGACCAGTTCCCGCACGAGCTGTCCGGGGGGATGCGCCAGCGCGTCATGATCGCCTCGGCAATGATCTGCGATCCCGATGTGATCGTGGCCGATGAGCCAACCACGGCCCTGGATGTGACTGTCCAGGCGCAGGTGTTGGCGCTGCTCCAAGAGCTCCAGCGCGAAGCCGGCATGGCGCTGATTTTGGTGACCCATGATTTCGGCGTCGTGGCCCAGACCGCTGACAAGGTCGCGGTCATGTATGCGGGCCGCATCGTGGAGCAAGGACCGGCAGACGCCATCTTCGCAGCCCCGAAGCACCCCTATACCGAGGCATTGCTCGAATGCTCCGCGCCGCCGCCACCAATCGACGGGCGGGCCCGCGATCGGTCTGCCCTGCCGCAAATCGACGGCACTGTGATGCCGCTGACCCAGCAATTTCCCGGCTGCCGTTTTGCCCCGCGCTGTGCCTTCGCGACCGAGCGGTGCCGGACAGAGGTGCCCCGGACGCGCGGCAATCGCCATACGGTTGCCTGCCATCATCCCCGGCAGGACCTTGATACAGGGGTGGGCTCATGACCCCGATCATCGAAACCCGCGGCCTGCGCAAGGAATACAGCGTCCGAAACGAAAGTGGTTGGGGCACCACGAGTTTTGCGGCGATCAGCGATATCGACATGGTCGTCGCGCCGGGGGAAACGCTCTGCATCGTCGGAGAATCCGGTTGCGGAAAGTCCACCTTGGCCCGCGTGCTCGCCGGTCTGGCGCCGGCGGATGGTGGCGAGCTTCTGTTTGACGGCAAGCCTACCCGGGCCATGAGCGCGTCGGAGCGACGCGACATGCGCCGGCGCAACCAGTTCATCTTTCAGGACCCCTACGCCTCCCTGAACCCGCGCTGGACGCTGGGGCAGATCATCGCCGAGCCTCTGGAGAACTTCACCGATCTGTCCGCCCGCCAGCGCCGCGACGAAACGGCAGAGATGCTGGAACGGGTGGGGCTCAGAGCGGCCGACGCCGCCAAGCGACCGCGTGAAATCTCCGGTGGCCAGCGTCAGCGGGTCGGCATTGCCCGCGCCATCATCTGCAAGCCGGACCTGGTGATCGCTGACGAGGCCGTCTCGGCGCTCGACGTGTCGGTCAAGGCGCAGATCCTCAACCTGATGCTTGAGCTGCAAAAGGACCTCAACCTGTCTTACGTCTTCATCACCCACGATGTCGGTGCGGTGCGGTCGGTCGCCGACCGGGTCATGGTCATGTATCTGGGCCGCGTGATGGAGGCGGGCCCGGCGACAGCCCTGCTGGACCGGCCCAACCATCCCTATACAAAGCGTCTGGTCGACTCCCTGCTGATCCCCGATCCGACGCAACGCATGACGCTCAGCGTCAATGCCGACGAAGTGCCAAGTGCGCTCAATCCGCCGACCGGCTGTGTGTTCCGCACCCGCTGCGAACATGCCGACGCAGCCTGCGCCGCCCTTCCGGCCATGCAGGGCCGGGCCAACGGGCGAACGCTGGCCTGCCACCATCCGCTGGACCCCCAGCAGAGCTGAAGACTCTCACGCGACCTTCCGTCGCCCAACACCTGATGTCACTTTGAGTAAGGGAAAGAAATGGAAGACAAGACGTTCTGTGTTCACCACCCCGACGTTTCCCACGAGGGTTTTGCCAGCCTCACCGTGCCGACCTACCGGGCCTCGACGATCGTCTTCAAGGATGCCCAGGCCTACGCAACGCGCGGCCAGCGGGGTCCGGATGGCTATTCCTACGGCCTGCATGGAACCCCGACAACCAAGACGCTTGAGGCACAACTCAACCAGCTGCATCGCGGGGCGGCCTCGGTGCTGTTGCCGTCGGGACAATGTGCGATTGCAGTGACGATGCTGACGGCCCTGAAGCCGGGCGATTGGGTTCTGGTCCCCGAAACCGCCTATCCGCCGGTGCTGGGCTTTTGCCGCAACTTCCTTGCACCGCTGGGGATATCCCACACCGTCTACGATCCCCTGGTCGGGGCCGGCATCGCGGATCTGATGTCCGAGACCGTCAAGCTGGTCTGGCTCGAATCCCCCGGCTCGACGACGATGGAGGTCCAGGATTTCGCCGCAATCGCTGCCGTCGCCCATGACCATGGTGCGCTGGTCGGATGCGATAACACCTATGCCTCGCCGCTGCTGTTCAAGCCGCTGGATCACGGCGCCGATTTCGCAATGGAGGCGCTGACGAAATGGTTCAGCGGGCACTCCGATCTTCTGTTGGGGTCGGTCACGGTGCGGGATCCCGAGCTCCGGCTGCGACTGCGGGACCAAATGCGGATGATGGGATTGGGTGTCTCCCCCGACGAGGCGGCGCTGGTCTTGCGGGGCATGCAGACAATGGCCGTGCGACTGTCCCATTCCGCCACCATCGCCGAGAGGTTCGCCCGCAAGATGGAGCCCTTGTTTCCGGCCGGAAGCATCCTGCATCCCGCCCTCCCTTCCTGTCCGGGGCACGCGTTCTTCAAGCGCGACTTCGCCGGGCCGGCGGGCCTTTTCAGCGTCGTTCTCCCCGAACACAGCCTACCACGGCTGGATGCCGCTTTGGACGGGCTGCAGGTGTTCCGCATCGGCGCGTCGTGGGGCGGCACGAGCAGTCTGATGGCGCCGATGTCGGTGAAAGGTCAGCGCAGGTTGGGCGCGACATTCGACGACACCATTATTCTCCGCCTGTCGATCGGGATGGAGGACCCGGACGACCTCTGGGCGGATATCGAGCGGCTGACGAACACGCTCCAGCCGATGTCAGAAGCGCTCCAAACCGTGCCGGAGTGAGCCTCTCACGGTCTTTGCGATGAGGGCGCCTGACCACAGGTGCCCAGATCGCGAATTTCAGACGAGGGGTCTGCTTCGATCCGGCCCCTCGTCTCGGCCGGACCGACCCACCGCCCCCTGCAACTCCCGAACCGCCTGGCGCAGGATCGACACGGCGGAGGACAGGAACAGCGCCGACATCGCGCCCGCGACGATGAGGTCCGGCCAGGCCGTGCCTGCGCCGAACACGCCAAGCGCCGCCATGACCACCGCGACATTGCCAATGGCGTCATTGCGCGAGCACAGCCAGACGGAGCGAACATTGCTGTCGCCATCGCGGCACCGCAGCAAGAGGAGGACACTGAGCAGGTTCGCCGCAAGCGCGAGAAAGCCCACAGCCCCCATCACCGGCGCGTCCGGCAGACCCGGCCCCACCGCTGCATGCAGCGTGGACCCGAAGACCCATAGTCCCATCAGAAGAAGGCTTGCGCCCTTCACGAGAGCCGCCGTAGCGCGGACCCGCAGCGAGGCGCCAAGCACGGCAAGGCTGATCGCGTAGGTTGCGGTATCGGCGGCGAAATCCAATGCGTCGGCCTTCAGCGCCTGGCTGTCGGCGAGCGCGCCGGCTGTCATCTCCACCGCGAACATCGTCGCGTTGATCGCAATGACGGCCCACGACGCGCGCCGGAACGGTGCCGACGCAGCCCGCATGTCGGGTCCCTCTCCACAGCAACCACCACTCATTTTTGTCTCCCGATTCCTGGTCGGGGATAGAGATAGGGGCTACAACGATTGTAGCTTCAAGGCCCTCGCAGGAGAAAATCGATGACCGAACGCTTCACCGTCGGCCAGTTGGCGCGCGAAACCGGGATCGCAGTCGGCACGGTCCGTCATTACGAGAGGATCGGTCTTCTGCCGCCCGCGGCCCGCAGTGCCGGCAATCAGCGCCTGTTCGATCAGGCGGCGCGCCGCCGTCTGTCGTTCCTGCGTCACGCCCGTGAGCTCGGCTTCCCTCTCGACGCCGTACGGGAGCTCCTGGACCTCGCCGACCATCCCGAGCGGCCGTGCGACAGGGCGAACGTCATCGCCGAACGCCAGCTTGGAGATGTCGAACGGCGGATTGCTCGGCTTGAGGGGCTGCGGCAGGAATTGACGCGCATGGTCGAGGGCTGCGCGACCGGGACGGTGGCGGACTGTCGGGTCATTGAGACGCTGGCGGACCACGCCCATTGCCAGCAGGATCACCGAAAGACCGACGACGCCGTTCCGGGGCCGACCCGCTAGAGTTGCGCGTCCTTTGCGGCCCAGGCTGCCATCTCGTCATCGGCAATGGTCAGTGAAACCCTCCAACGATCGGTCTTGCGCAGGACATAGACGTGGTTCCACGTCGCCACGAGGCCACCTTGGGCATCCAGCATCCGATAGGACATCCGGGCCAGGGCGACGTTCGGAAACAGTTCTTCTGCGGACAGCAATTCCCCGACCGGTTCGGCCACCCCTTGCTGCCGATAGAAGTCCATCAATGTCACGCAATGTTCTCGGAACGCCTCACGTTCCATCGAGAAGTTGCCCGTCGGTGAGGGGAACAGCCCGACCTCGTCCCATAGCTCGCTGAGCGCCGCGGCGTCTTCTTGGGCAAAAGCGTCGACATAGGCATCAAAGAAGGCACTGATCTGGTCCTCGATGGTCGAATGCGCCGTGACTGTCATGGGATTTGCTCTCCTCAAGCCGCGTCAGGTTCGGCTTGGGTCGCCTGCCCGAGTTGCATCTTTATGATGTCGGTGAAGGCCATTGTCGGGTTCGCTTCGGCGAGCATGCCGATCTTCATCCAGAACTCCGCTTGCGCGTTGATCGAGCGACACATCACGGCACTGGCGCGGCGCACCTCCTCGTGCAGCCTGTCGTCAATCTTGACTATTCCCATCTCGGCATCTCCGCAAAATATACGAAACATATATGATTCGTATATTTCCGCGTCAATTCTGAATCGGCCTGGCGGCGCGACTGCGCTGGTTCCGCGGGCCAGTTGGCTGCTCACGCGATCTTGCCGTCCTCAGGCAGGTCCGCCTTTGTCCGGATGTGGTCCGGAAATCCCTTGGTGATGTGTTTGACGTGCCATTCCAGTTCCGCGTTCTTCACGAAATCCGGTGGCAGGCCCATCCAGCTCTGCAGCCCGAACAGCGCGTTCCATTCGCGCGGAACGTAGTTGTCATCGATATAGTCGCTGTCGGTCCCATACTCGGCCTCGCCCCCGGTCGGGCAACGGAAATAGGTGAAGAGCGCCGATGCGATCCGGTGTCGGCCCGTGCCCAGCATCCCATAGGTCCAACCGCGGCGGGTCATGTAGTTCGCGCCGACCATCATCTCGTCGATATCCTCGACGCCAAAATTGGCGTGGTGAAAGACGGGATAGCCCGGCGCACCGGCCATGTTGTGGTCGAGGAAGAAGAGATTGTGGTGGTCGTTCGCCCCATCGCATCGCAGGTAGATGCCGAAGGAAAGCTGGTATTCGGTCAGGCGAAACCCCAGACGCTCCTCAAAGAACCGATAGGACTGCACGAAATCGGGAACCGCGAACACCACGTGATTGATCGTCTTGGGACGGGCGCGGGTCTTCCACTTCCGGGAAACGTTCAGACGGTTCACGTGTCCAGGGGCGTTCACCGGGTCGGGTGAGTAAACCACCTTCTTGCGATTGAGGAGGCGGAGGCCAAATGCCAGTCCGTCATCGGAATGAAAATGCGCTGTGCCGTCCTTGTCGCGCCGGACCTCGCGGTCGCTTTCGAGGCCCTTTACGAGCGTCTCCAGGCTCTCCTCGCTATCGACGCCCCAGATCACTTCGCGCACCCCGGTCTCCTGCAGGATGGTCGTCGGAAGGGTCGGGTCGTCGATTGTCCGCAACTCGACATGGCTGCCTTCGTCGAGGCGAAATCGCGTTCGCTCCCGGGTCCGATCGTGCAGGGTCAGCCCGAAGTCCTCAAAGAAACTCACGCATTCGTCGATGTCATCGACGCCATAGACCAGCGTCTCGATCCCTGTGACGGCCATGGTGCACTCCTATTGCAAGCTGATGATCTGACGCCCGAGGCCCTTGGCCATGGCTTCGACAACGTCGATGTGTTCGGCATCCGGGGCGTCGCCGACCGGATCATCTCCCAGGATGACCACATCGCCCGGGAGCAGCAGCGCATCGTGACTGAGCCGAGCGATCTGGTCGGGTGCAGTGCGGGCGAGGTCTGCGAAGTCCCCTTGCTGAACCGGATTGGTCATGAGGGCCAGAAGGTAGGTGACGCCGGTCAAATCCCCGCCAAAGATCGCGGGCACCATCATCGGACCCAGGAACACCGAACCGGGCGCGGCGTTTCGGACGAAACCTGTGCGATCTGGCCGCACGATCTCGGTCGCCATGGTCCATCCGGCAATGGACGCGCGCGCGGTTTCGGTGTCGGCCTTGTGGCACATCCGGCCGATGACGGCGGCGAGGCAGAGCCCGACACGGCCCTTGCGCAGATTGTCGTCGAGGCGGATACGCCCCGCGGCGGCCCCCTGCGCCGAGGTTGGGATCAACGCGGTGTCGGTCTCACGCACCCGGTAGACTTGGCGCGCTTCGGGCAGAAGGCGCTGCGCCGTCAGGAACTCCTCGGATTGAAAGGCCGCGCGGTGGCCCCTGGCCTCGTCCGCATAGGCCAGGGTCTGCACTAGATCGACGAGCTGCGGCAGCGTGCGGTCCCAGTGTTGGACAAGCTCAAAGACCGACGCTCTCGGCAGGGACAGATTGAGACGGGTGATGAGCGGCGCCAGCGCCTCCAGCGCCACGGCCGCGCCATCGTCGAAGATCAGCGTCGAAAATGGTGGACTGCCGGAAACGGCATACATGCCCAGCGCGAAGGGGACCGGGGGCGCCTCGTCGCTCATTCGTGCCGTCCGTCCGCAAGTTCCGCGAAGGTTTCGGCCGCCCAATCCGCCATGAAGTTCGCGGCATAACTCACATTGTCGCAAGCGGCGTGTTCGCAGCCCCCGGTCTCCTTGGTGTAGAGAAACAGCTCCCGCTTCGGACTGTTTGTCAGCTGGTCATGCGACTGATGCGCATACTCAATCGGGATCTGGCGGTCGTTGTCGCCATGGGTGACCAGAAACGGGACGGTGATCCGCTCCATCCGGCCATTGAGATGGACGTTCGAGGCGATCTCCATGAACGCGTCGGTATCCTCCCCGCCCCAGACCCAGCGGACATGGTCCCAATAATGCGGCACCGGCCGATCACCCTCGTTCTTCAACCGGCGCTTTTGGACCTCGTACCAGTTGTGGTTCGCCCCCAGCACCATGCCGAGCGCGAAACGGGGCTCTCCCGACACGGCCCGTGGGCAGTAATATCCGCCCAACGACACGCCCCAGCATCCGATCCTTTTGGGATCGCAGAAGGGTTGGTCTTCGAGCCAGTCGATAACGGCGGCCGCCCAATGTTCGGCGTCGTAGCGCGCCTTCATCCCATGGAAGCGAAGGGCCTCCCCGGTGCCCGGCTGATCAATGCAGAGCGAGGAGATGCCGCGTCGATACATCTGCTCGGGCGACCCGAAGAGATACAGCATCTCCTTACAGCTATCGAGACCGTTCAGATGGACCATGATCGGTGTGCGCCGGTTCGCACCGGGGGCCAGGGTAAGGCGTCCCGTGATGACCTGATCGCCATAGGGGATTTCGACCCGCAGACAGGGTTCGAGGCCAAGCTCCATACCGCGTTCAAAGCTGTCGATCATCTTGCGATAGACCGGAATCCGGCTGGGCAGACCGGCTGCCTGCATACGTTCGGCGATCATCAGGTAGTTTGCCGCGCGCTTCAGCTTGGCGCCGGCACTCAACTCACGACCCTTGGCGAGGTCGTCTTCGGATTGCGCGATCAACTCATCCGCAACAGCCTCCCAAGCGGCCATGAAGGCCTGCGTGCCGTCGTCATCGCCGGACCTGGACACCTCGATGAGGGGCTCGGCCATCCGGGCGATTTCGCCAATTTGGGCCCCCATCTGCATCGAGATGTTCACGCCCAGGTTCCAGACGTAGTTGGTCGGAAACAGCCAGAACATTCAGGCGTCCAATCCAGTGAAGCCCGCGCCCATCACAGCGGTTGCGACAGTGTCGCGTAGACCCGAGCAAAGAGCGCCGGGACATCGAGGCCATCATCCGGGTTCATCTCGTGATCGCCGATGGCGCGGGATCCTTCGACGACCTGTTTGCAGCGCTCAAAGCGCCGCTCGGCGTAGTTGGTCAGGGCCGATGTCAGATCGGCAGCCTCATCCAGCTCTTCCGCCAGGACAACGGCATCCTCGACGGCCAACGCGGCGCCTTGCCCCATATGCGGTGTCGAAGAATGGACTGCATCGCCGAGAAGCACGATCCGGCCGCGGTTCCAGGGCGCGGGGACAAGCCCGGCGTAGAGCGGGCGGTAGACGACCTGGGAGGCGTCGTCGACAGCCTCTCGCACGCCTTCGACCGGACCCTTGTAGCCCTCCAGTCGCTTGCGCAACTCGTCGGCCAGGCTGTCCCTCGGAAAGCGCGGATTGCCCTCTTCGCCGCAGACGTGGAAGACGTACATCTCGTCTTGGGTGAGGGGAACAAGGCCCGTAGTCCCGCCCGGCTTGCCGCGGAACAAGGTCATGTCGCGCATGTCGTCGGGCCGCGGTACATTGTACCGCCAGACGCCCTGCCCCGTATACTCCGGCTCATGGGCGTCCCCCATCAGCAACCGTCTGACATCCGAGTTCCAGCCGTCTGCGCCGATCACGAGGTCATAGGTGGCGCTGCGGCCGTCAGTGAAGGTCACCTCGACGCCATCGCCCGTCTCCTCCATGCCGGAGAATGTGACGCCGAGATGCATCGGAATGCCCGCGTTCGTCACGGCATCAAGCTGGATCTCATGCAGCGCCGGGCGGGTCAGCCCGAGGAAGGCCGGGAAATCGCCCTCGCCCATATAGATCGGCGGCTGCGAGAAGAGATGGTTGTTCTGAGTGTCGTAATTGTGGAAGCCGTCATAAGGGAAACCGGCCGCGATCGCGCGCTCCGCAAGCCCAAGCTTTCCCAGGGCGTGCAGGAAGTTGCCCTGGACAATGATGCCGACGTGATAGACCTCGGACCGCTCCATCTTCTCGACGATCTCAACATCGATCCCGCGCTGATGCAGGCCGACAGCGGCGGCGAGGCCGCCGATGCCTCCGCCCACGATGAGCACTTTGGCGACATTGGCCATGCAATCTCCTCCCAGGTAGATCGCGCCTTGGTGACGCGTTTCCCGTTTCGTAACGCCATGCGGTCATCTGGAAGAAACGCATTGTTTCGGACGCAAGTATTGATATCGTGGATACCTCAAGTGGCCAGGGGGATAGGATTTGCGCTTCAAAGGGCATGATTTGAACCTGCTCGTGGCTGCTGAGGCCCTTCTGACCGCGCGCAATGTCACACGCGCCGCTGAACGGCTCAATCTCAGCCAGTCCGCAACCAGCAGCGCCTTGGCGCGTCTGCGCGAGCAGTTCGAGGACGAATTGCTGGTGCCCGTGGGGCGTGGCTTCCGGTTGTCGCAAAGGGCAGAGGTTCTTCTACCCAGCCTGCGCTCCATCCTCGGCCGGATCGATTCAGAGGTCATCGGGGGCGCCCCGATCAACCCACAGGACGCCGTGCGGCATATTCGTCTGATGGCGTCGGATTACGTCGCCCTGACCAAGCTCGCATCGGGGCTCGATGCGCTGGGGCGGGAGGCGCCCGGTCTGACATTCGAGATCAATCGGATCACCGACACGCCCTTCTCAGCCATCGAGCAGTATGATGTCGATCTGCTGATCGCGCCGGATGTCTTCATTTCACAAAAACACCCCTCAAGCATGTATTTCGACGACGACTATGTCGCCCTCGTGGACCGGAAGGGGCCCTGGAACGCGACCAACCTGACGCGAGAGGCGTTCTTCGAAGCGCCCCAAGTGGCCGTTCAGTTCGAGCTTCGCGGGAACCCCACGCATGATGACCGGATTCTCGAACAACGCGGCGAGGCCAAGCAGGTGTTCGTGGCGGTTCCAAGCCACGCATTGGTGCCCTATTTCCTCGTCGGCAGCGACCGGATCGCGACGATACACAGGAAACAGGCGGAGATTTTCGCGCGTCAGTTCCCGCTGAAGGTTCTCGAGCTACCGATCGAGATTCCACCCCTGACCGAGATGTTCCAATGGCACAAGGCCAATGAGGACGACGCCGTCCTCCGCTTCGTGCGCGAGCGGCTGACGGCCTTGGGCTGACCGAGCACGGTTCGCGGGACGCCGTCGTCACGGCTGACCTGGAGAGGACCCTTTCGGATCCCCTCGCCAAAAGGCGGTCAGCCCATCACTGCCGGCCGAAACTCTCTTTCGCACCACTCGCGGAAGGTTGTCGGGGTATCGTGACGCGATGCCGGCCGGATCATCGCATCCATGCCTTCGTTCTTGGCCGTCAACATCTCGCCATATCCCTGCACCATTCCATCGCTGCCGCCATTGGCTTTGACCCGGTCCTGAAAGGCCGACATCGGCACTTCCTGGAAGCGCACCTCCCGGCCAAGGACCTCGGTCATGATCTCTGCGATCTCGACGAAGGTGAGGTCCTCTGGCCCGTAGAGCGGAATATCCTCGACCCCGGTCCAATCCGTATTCAGCAGCAGGCGCTCCGCCACATCAGCAACATCCGTCTTTGCGACATGGGGGAGCTTCACATCCGGCGGGGTCGGTTCGACGAGAACGCCATTTTCTCGGATATTCGGTCCTTGCCGCAGCAGGTTCTCCATGAGGGAACTGCAGGCCAGCGCCCGATAGGCGACGCCGGTTTCACCGATCATGTCGTCCATCTTTATGCTGGAGGTCACGAGCCCCGCCGGTTTCGGCCAGCCGCGACCCAAGGCGGAGATGCCGACGACATGGGTCACGCCACTCCCTGGCAGGGTCTCGCAGAAGGGCCGGGAGAACTCGACATAAGCCGCGTCCGGACTCGGCAAGGTCGGCGTTCCGGGCGGAAGCCAGAAGACACTCTTGGCGCCCTCTAGCGCCTTGCCGATGACGGCGGGGTCGGCATGGGAGCCTTCGACGACATCGACTTTTTGGCGCACGTCCTCGGGTAGTTTCGAGGCGTCGCGCAGCACTACGCGAACGTCGGCACCGCCATCAAGCACAAGCTTCAAAACGCGAGCTCCGATGTCGCCGGTGGGGGTCGTGATAACGATCATGGGCAATCTCCTCTCTGGTTGAGGAGAGATGTACAGCGCTTGATTGAACGCGCTATGTGTGAGAGTGCAATAAACTGTCGCCATCGTTCAGAAAGCCCGCCATGGACCCCCTGTCCAACATCATCTCGCTTCTCAAGCCCCATGATTGCGTCGCCGCCGGTTTCGATGCGGGAGGTGATTGGGCGGTGCGGTTCAATCGCCACGACGGACTGAAATGCAACGCTGTCGTGCGCGGCGGCTGCTGGCTGCGGGTCGAGGACGTCGAGGAGCGGATTTGGCTGGACGCGGGCGATTGCTTCATCCTCACGAAAGGGAGCCCCTTCCTGATCTCCGCACACCCGGCTGAGTTCGGCGGACCAAACGAGACAATCTACGCCCCGCTACGCCACGGCGGGACGGGTATCTATGGAACGGGCGGAAGCTTCTTCATGACGGGAAGCCGGTTCCTCCTGTCCGGCCCCACGTCCCAGATCCTCCTCGGATCACTGCCACCAGTCATCCTGTTGCGACAGAGTTCGAGCCAAGACGCTGTTCAATGGTCACTTCACCGGATCGCCGAAGAACTACGGGAGCCGCGCCCGGGAGCCGCGATCTCGATTGCGCACCTGTCCCATTTTGTCCTGGTCCAGGTCATGCGGGCACATCTGGCCAGCGCGTTGCCGGCCACGAATGGATGGATGGCCGCCTTGACCGATGGTCCAATCTCAAAGGCAGTCGCGGCCATGCATGATGACCCGGCGCGCGCTTGGACGGTCGGCGAGCTGGCCTCCCTGGCCCATCTTTCCAGAACCTCCTTCGCGGTCCGGTTCCGGCGCGTGGCGGGACAGACACCGATCGAATACCTGACCGAATGGCGGATGCTGCTGGCGGCCGAGACACTCAGCCGGACGGGCAAGCCGGTGGCCCATGTCGCCGCCGAGGTTGGCTACACCTCGGAAAGTGCGTTCACCGTTGCGTTCAAGAGGGCCATGGGACGAACACCCCGGAGATACGCAGTCGAAGTGGAGGATGCCCTCTCCGACGTCGTATGAGCGGAACGAGCAAGGGCCAGTCAGCACGGACCGGACTCGCGGCGGGTTGGTACAAGACGGGGTCACAACGCAACCCCTGAATGACAGCCTTTGTTGCTTGTGACCGCGGCCGCTTCAGTAGCGTTTCCAACAAGATAAGTAGCTATCGTATCATAAAATATTTTTTATTGCATAACATGTATTATCTAAACTAAGGTCTCTCCAGAGGAGTTGTCGGCCCGCTGGTGGAAAGTGCGGCCGGAAAAGACCGAGAGCGCCCGTCCGGGCGACCATCCTAGGGAGGAACACCGATGCAAACGATCAGAGCCCTGACTGCGGCCGCCATACTGACGCTGCCCGTGCCTGCGGTCGCGGACACTTTTTCGGCAACCGTGGTCACCGACAATCCTGCCATCTTCCGATGGGTGCGGATGCTGGACGAGGCGTTCTATCCGACCGTCAACGAGGTCCTGGCCGAGCACGGCCACGAGATGGAGTTCGATCGGCAATATGCCAGTATCGCAGGCGTCGGCGAGTCAGTTGAGGTGCTTGAAAACGGCCTTGCCGAATTCGGCGTGTGCTCCACGCTTTTTGATGCCGCGAAGCTCGGGCCGCAAAACGTGTCCTACTACACACCCTTCGTGACCGCGGACCCGCGCATGGTGAGCGAGATCATGGACAGGCTCCATGATGACGAACCCCTGATGCGCCAGGCGTATCTCGATAACGGAATCACGTTTCTGGGCGCACCGATCGCGATCGACGACTATATGTTGATGACCACCTTCCCGGTCACGTCCCTGAGCGACCTGGAAGGCCGTAGAATCGCTGCGCCTGGTGCGGCAACGAACTGGCTGTCCGGGACCGGCGCGGTCGGTGTGTCGGGGTCGTTATCGACCTACTACAATGAACTCAGTACTGGCGTCTATGAAGGCGTCGTCGTCTTCGCATCCGCTGCCCTGCCCGCGCGTTTGCACGAAGTCGCACCAAACGTTCTGCGCGCCGGTCTCGGAGCGCAGTTCGCCGGTGGCGTTTGCACGAACACGGACTGGTATGAAAGCCTTCCGAGCGAGGTTCAGGGCGCCTTGATCGCCGGTGCCGACGCGGCCCGGGATTGGTACATTGCCGATCTCGAAGTCGCGATTGAAAATGCGCTCACCGTGCTGGAGAGCGAAGGCGCCGTTATCACGGATGCCTCGCCCGAGATGCGCGAGGCCTGGGCCAACGGGATGGACAACGCGGCAGCGATTTGGGCGGAGGATCTGGATTCCCGTGGCGAGCCGGGAACTGAGATCCTCAACGCTTACATGCAGGAAATGCGCGATGCGGGTGCGACCCCGCTCCGCAACTGGGACCAGGAATAGGCCAGTTCGGATTGGCAACCTGAAGCAACCGCGGACGGCAATGACGTCGTCGCCAGGTCCCGCCACCGCTGGGCGAGTGGCGGGACCTCACCAGCGGGATGGCCGATGAGGCAGTTTCATCCCTCCAAAGAAACTACAGATGCGAGGGCCCCGCGTGGTCGCAGACCCCGATATTCAAACACTGGCCCGGATGTTCACCGACGCGCGGACCCACAACGGGTGGAAAGAAGAGCCTGTTCCGGTCGACACACTCCGAAGGGTGCAGGAGTTGGCGCAGACGGGTCCAACCAGCGTGAACTGCCAACCCATGCGCCTCGTCTTCTTGACCTCGGATAAGGCCAAGGCCCGGATCAAACCGATGCTGGCACCGGGAAATGTCGAGAAAACGATGGCAGCGCCCGTTGTGACCATCGTGGCCTACGATCTGGATTTCGTTGACCGCCTTCCCGAGGTGTTCCCGCATAAGGACATGCGCGGCATGTTCGAGAACAACGAGAAAATGATCGCGGCAACGGCCTTTCGCAACTCCACCCTTCAGGGCGCCTACCTGATCCTGGCGGCGCGGGCGCTGGGGTTGGATTGTGGACCGATGTCCGGATTCGATGCGGACGCGGTCGATGATGAGTTCTTCGCAAATACGCGGATTCGCTCGAATTTCTTGCTCAATCTTGGGTTCGGCGACGCCTCCGCTCTGTTTCCCCGGTCACCGCGTCTGGCCTTCGAGGATATCGCGCAGGTGCTGTGAGGGGCGCTCGACCTACCGCCGCAAGGGCTGGGTGGAGCGAGTACGAATAACACAGATGGGAGGACGGGTCTTGTTGGCAGGAATGTACGGCGCGCGCGGCGCAGAACCATCAAGTGGGCGGCGCGCACCGATCCCGTTTGGCGCGGCGCGCCCGATCAGGAGGTCGGGACGCCGTGACCAAGGGGGCCCCGATGTATAAGAGCGCGAACCATCCAGACGACCCATTTCTCCTCCGCATTCTGACGTTTTTTGCGTTGGTTATGAATGTTTTGGGGTCTGTTTTGATCCTGTGTTTGATGGTTCTGATCGGGTTGGA
>JANQRL010000019.1 GCA_028284605.1 Paracoccaceae bacterium
AGATTGCCGGCCAGGGCATCGCAGGTCTCGGCCCGGTCCGGCGCCTCGCTGCCGCGGAACAGCGCGAACAGGGACATGACGAATCCGGGGGTGCAGAAGCCGCATTGCGATCCGTGGCAGTCGACCATGGCCTGCTGCACCGGATGCAGGGCGCCGTCCGGCCCCTTCAGGTCCTCCACCGTCACCAGCTGCTTGCCGTCCAGTGTCGGCAGGAACTGGATGCAGGCATTGACGGCGCGGTACCGCACCCGGCCGTCGACCAGCTCTCCGACCGCCACCGTGCAGGCACCGCAATCGCCCTCGGCGCAGCCCTCCTTGGTGCCCGTGCGTCCATTGGCGCGCAGCCATTGCAGCACCGTGGTCATCGGGTCGACCTCCTCGACCGTCACCACCTCACCGCCCAGTGCGAATTGAATGCTGCCCGTCATGCCCGGCGACCGCGTCGTCCCTGTTTTCAATTGAATCGAGTATCCGCCAACGGCCAAGCCGCCGCAATGCGCCGTAGGCATTCGAACATCGGAGGCAAACCAACGAGGTTCACCACAGAGACACAGAGACACAGAGACACAGAGACACAGAGAACCAACGAACAGGATTTCCTGCCCTTCGGGCGACCGGGTGCAGCCCGACGGCCAGCACGCCATCTCTGTGCCTCTGTGTCTCTGTGGTGAATTCTTGTTGGTCTTCAACCCAGTCTTGCCAGCCCTAGCCCTTCCTGCTGTCATGCGCGGCCTATCAAGCCAGGAGGCTGGACCGCCGTGGCGGCGAAATCATCCCTCACCCTGTCGGAGCTGAACGCGATGCCGGCGGCGCAGTTCGTGGCGCATCTGGGCGAAGTGTTCGAGCACTCGCCCTGGGTGGCGCGGCGGGCAGCGGTGGGCCGGCCCTTCTCCAGCGTCGGCGTGCTGCACGACGTGATGGTGGCGGCCGTGCGGGCGGCGGGGCCGGAGGCGCAGGACACGTTGATCCGGGCCCATCCGGACCTCGCCGGCAAGGCGGCCCGGGCCCGCGACCTCTCCGACGCCTCGACCGGCGAGCAGGCCTCGGCCGGCCTGGATTCGCTGAGCGACGAGGAGTATGAGCGCTTCGACCGGCTGAACCGGGCCTATCGCGACAAGTTCGGCTTTCCCTTCATCATCGCCGTGAAGGGGCTCGACAAGACCGCCATCCTCACCGCCTTCGAGCGCCGTATCGGCCATGACGAGGAAACCGAGCGGCAGACGGCGCTGGAGCAGATCGCCCGCATCGCCCGCATCCGGCTGGGCGCCCTGGTCCGGGACGACGGGCTGCCGGGCGAACCGGCGAAGCCCGCAGAGACACCGGGCATTGGATCAAGCAAGGGGGACATCATGGGGCGCCTGACCACCCATGTTCTGGACACCGCCCACGGGGTGCCGGCGGCGGGGCTGAAGATCCACCTGATCCGGCTGGAAGGCGGGATCAAGCAGCATCCGCTGAAGACCGTCATCACCAACAGCGACGGCCGCTGCGACGGCCCCCTGCTGGAGGGCGAAGCCCTGGTGGCCGGCCAGTACGAGCTGCTGTTCGAGGTCGGCGCCTATTTCCGCGAGCGCGGCCTGCTGCTGCCGGAACCGGTCTTCCTGGACGAGATCCCGATCCGCTTCGCCATCGCCGACCCGGGCGCCCATTACCACGTGCCCCTGCTGGTCAGCCCCTGGAGCTACAGCACCTATCGGGGCAGTTGAGGCGAACCGGACATTGGCCGAAAGGCCGGCGCTCCCCCTCACCCTCCCACGCTTCGCGCGGGTCCCTCCCTCTCCCCAAGGAGAGGGGAACCAACAGCCGCCGCGAACGAACCCTTTCCCTGGGGAGAGGGAGGGACCCGCGGCGTAGTCGTGGGAGGGTGAGGGGGAAAACTGAACCGGCCATTACAGGCAACCTTAGCCGGAACAGCTAGCGGTCAGGGGCTGCCTCCAGCATGCCCTCCGCGACGCCCAACCAGCACGCATGGCTCTCCTGGCCGAACAGGACGAAGCGGATTTCCTGCAGGCCGCCGGCATGGTTGCGGCAGGTGTCCAGGGCGATGGCGGCGGCGTCGGCAGGCGGGTAGCCGTAGACGCCGCAGGACACGGCCGGGAAGGCGATGGCCTTCAGGC
>JANQRL010000027.1 GCA_028284605.1 Paracoccaceae bacterium
CTGGCCGGTTCCGCGCCGTTCCCCTGACCCGCCCCGGCCTCGTTCAGGGTCGCCAGCAGGGCGTCGACCCCCACGGTCGCCCCCTCCTCGGCCACAATCTCGGCCATCTGGCCGGCGGCGGGGCTCGGCACCTCGACCGTTACCTTGTCGGTCTCCAGCTCGCACAGCATCTCGTCCACCGCCACGCTCTCTCCCGGCTTCTTGAACCAGGTCGCCACGGTGGCCTCGGTCACGCTCTCCCCGAGCGTCGGCACCCGGACTTCGATCGACATCTCATTCGTTCCCTTCGATGGTCAGCGCATCGTCGACGAGCGCCTGTTGCTGGGCCTTGTGCTGGCTGGCGAGCCCCGTGGCCGGCGACGCCGAGGCGGGCCGTCCGGCATAGGCAGGGCGGGTGGTTCCGGCGCCGATCCGGGTCAGAACCCATTCGATATTGGGCTCCATGAAGGTCCAGGAGCCCTGGTTCTTCGGCTCTTCCTGGCACCAGACGAAATCGGCGTTCTGGAAGCGCTCCAGCTCCTTCACGGCGGCCTGGGCCGGGAACGGATAGAACTGCTCGAAGCGCAAGAGGTAGACATCGTCGATGCCGCGCGCGTCGCGCTCTTCGAGCAGGTCGTAATAGACCTTGCCGGAGCACATCACCACGCGGCGGATGTCGCTATCGGGTTTGAGTCTGGTGTCGGAATTGCCCTGCTGCGCGTCGTCCCAGAGCACCCGGTGGAAGCTCGACCCGGTTGTGAAATCCTCGGCCTTCGACACGGCGAGCTTGTGGCGCAGGAGCGATTTCGGCGTCATCAGGATCAGCGGCTTGCGGAACGAGCGGTGCAATTGCCGACGCAGGATGTGGAAGTAATTCGCCGGGGTCGTGCAATTCGCCACGATCCAGTTGTCGCCGCCGCACATCTGCAGGAACCGTTCCAGCCGCGCCGAGGAATGCTCCGGCCCCTGGCCCTCGAAGCCGTGCGGAAGCAGGCAGACGAGGCCCGACATGCGGAGCCACTTCGCCTCGCCCGAGGAGATGAACTGGTCGAACATGATCTGCGCACCGTTGGCGAAATCGCCGAACTGCGCCTCCCAGAGCGTCAGCGCGTTCGGCTCGGCCAGAGAATAGCCGTACTCGAAGCCGAGCACCGCGTATTCCGAAAGCATCGAGTCGATGACTTCGTAATGCGCCTGGCCGTCGCGGACATGGTTGAGCGGGTAGTGCCGGTCCTCGCTGGACTGATCGACCAGCCCGGAATGGCGCTGCGAGAAGGTGCCGCGGGTGCTGTCCTGCCCGGCGAGCCGCACCGGAAACCCCTCTGTCAGGAGCGCGCCGAAGGCCAGCGCCTCGCCGGTCGCCCAGTCGAAGCCCGCGCCGGTCTCGAACATCTTGCCGCGGGTCTGGAGCAGCCGCCCCACGGTCCGGTGCAGGCTGAACCCCTCCGGCCCGGTGGTGAGCGCGCGGCCGATCTCGGCCAGGGTCTCCGGCGCGATGGCGGTCTGACCACGCTGGTAGTTGCCTGACTTCATCCGGTCCATATGCGACCAGCGCCCGTCGAGCCAGTCGGCCTTGTTCGGTTTGTAGGTCTTGCCGGCCTCGAACTCCTCGTTGAGATGGGCCTGAAAGCCCGCCTTCATGTCCTCGATCTCGCCTTCCGGGATCAGGCCGTCGGCGACGAGCCGTTCGGTATAGAGCGTCAGCGTCGTCTTATGGGTCTTGATCCGCTTGTACATGATCGGGTTGGTGAACATGGGCTCGTCGCCCTCGTTATGTCCGAACCGACGGTAGCAGAAGATGTCGATCACCACGTCCTTGCGGAACTTCTGGCGGAATTCGGTGGCGACCTTCGCGGCATGGACCACCGCCTCGGGATCGTCGCCGTTCACGTGAAAGATCGGCGCCTCCACCATCAACGCGATATCGGTCGGATAGGGCGAGGAGCGCGAGAAATGCGGCGCGGTGGTGAAGCCGATCTGGTTGTTGACGACGATATGCATGGTGCCGCCGGTGCGATGCCCGCGCAGGCCGGAGAGGCCGAAACACTCCGCCACCACGCCCTGACCGGCGAATGCCGCATCGCCGTGGAGCAGGATCGGCATCACCGAGGTGCGCACCTTGTCGGTGTTCTGGTCCTGCTTGGCGCGCACCTTGCCGAGCACGACCGGGTTCACCGCTTCGAGATGGGAGGGGTTGGCGGTCAGGCTGAGATGCACGGTGTTGCCGTCGAATTCCCGGTCGCTCGACGCGCCGAGATGGTATTTCACGTCGCCCGAACCGTCGACATCCTCGGGCTTGAAGCTGCCGCCCTGAAACTCGTTGAAGATCGCGCGGTAGGGCTTGCCCATCACATTGGCGAGGACATTGAGTCGGCCCCTATGCGGCATCCCGATGACGATTTCCCGCAGTCCGAGCGCACCGCCGCGCTTGATGATCTGCTCCATCGCCGGGATCAGGCTTTCGCCGCCGTCGAGGCCGAAGCGCTTGGTGCCCATGTATTTGACGTGCAGGAACTTCTCGAAGCCCTCGGCCTCCACCATCTTGTTCAGGATCGCCTTTCGGCCCTCCCGGGTGAAAGCGATCTCCTTGCCGTAGCCCTCGATCCGCTCCTTCAGCCAGGCGGCCTCGTCGGGGTTCGAGATGTGCATGTATTGCAGCGCGAAGGTGCCGCAATAGGTGCGCCGGACCAGGTCCAGGATCTGCCGCATCGTCGCGTGTTCGAGGCCGAGCACGTTGTCGATGAAGACCGGGCGATCCATGTCGGCCTCGGTGAAGCCGTAGGAGGCCGGGTCAAGCTCCGGATGCGGGGTCTCATCGCGCATGCCGAGCGGATCGAGATCGGCCACCAGATGCCCCCGGATCCGGTAGGCCCGGATCAGCATCAGCGCTCGGATCGAATCGAGCACCGCGTGGCGGACCTGTTCCTCGGTGATCTGGACGCCCTGTTCGGCGGCCTTGGCGCGGATCTTCTCGCCGGCCGCCTTGGCCTCTTTCGCCTGCTCCGGCTCCGGCCATTGCCCGTCGAGCGCGGCGGTCAGCTCATCGCTCGGGCGCGGCGGCCAGTCGGTGCGCGCCCAGGACGGCCCCGCCGCCTCGGCCTGGGCCGTGCCCGCCGCGTCGCCGAGGGAGGCGAAGAACGCCTGCCAGCTTTCGTCCACCGCGCCGGGATTGTCGGCGTAGCGGGCATAGAGCTGTTCGATGTATTCCGCGTTCTGCCCCTGCATGAACGAACCGGCGCGAAAAACCTCGTTGGGGCTGTGCTCTGTCATCGTCTGCTCCTCGGCAGCGCCGCGGCCGCGAACCGGGCAACAATCGTCAGTGTCGGAAGAACGGAGGCGGTCGCGCGGTCGTGTCGGACCATCAGCCCGGTCCCCCCGCAATCGCGAACATCAGGATCAGCCCGAGCGACGCGATCAGCCCGATATGGACCAGCGCGCCGAAAAGCTCCTTGAGCCGGTTGCGGGGCGGCTTGCTCACGGGCACATCTCCTCCGGCCCCGGCAGCGAACCTGCCGAGGACATCGCGGAGGCTATGGGCTCCCGTGCCACCATGAGGACTAGCCTATCGCCTCCAACACCGCTTCGCCAAGCGTTGCCGGGCTCTCGGCGACCACAATTCCGGCATCTTTCATTGCGGCGATCTTATCCTCGGCGCCGCCCTTGCCGCCGGCGACGATGGCACCGGCATGGCCCATGCGGCGTCCGGGGGGCGCGGTGCGGCCGGCGATGAAGCCGGCAGTGGGCTTGGCGCGGCCCTTCTTGGCCTCGTCTTTGAGGAACTGCGCCGCCTCTTCCTCGGCCGAACCGCCGATCTCGCCGATCATGATGATCGCTTCGGTTTCATCATCGGCGAGGAACCATTCGAGGACGTCGAGATGCTCTGTCCCCTTGATCGGATCTCCGCCGATGCCGACGCAGGTGGACTGGCCGAGGCCGACATCCGTAGTCTGCTTCACCGCCTCATAGGTCAGCGTGCCGGAGCGGGAGACGACCCCGACCTTGCCGCGTTTATGGATATGGCCCGGCATGATGCCGATCTTGCAGGCGTCCGGCGTGATCACACCGGGACAGTTCGGCCCGATCAGGATCGAGGCGGAGTTCTCAAGCGCCCGCTTCACCCTCATCATGTCGAGGACCGGGATGCCCTCGGTGATGCAGCAGATCAGCGGGATCTCCGCGTCGAGCGCCTCGAGGATCGAGTCCGCGGCAAAGGGCGGCGGGACATAGATCACCGAGGCATTCGCCCCGGTCTTCTCCACAGCCTCGTGGCAACTATCGAAGACCGGCAGGTCCAGATGCGTCTGCCCGCCCTTGCCGGGGGTGACGCCGCCGACCATCTGGGTGCCATAGGCGATGGCCTGTTCGGAGTGGAACGTGCCTTGGCTGCCGGTGAAGCCCTGGCAGATCACCTTGGTGGTTTCGTCGACGAGGATGGCCATCGTGTCTTCCTTTTCGTGTTCCGTCTATGAGCCCGCGCGGCAGTCAATTCGGCACCACGACCGAGAGGATGTATCGCGGATCGGGCTCGAAGGGTCCGTCCCGCATGGTGAAGATCAGACCGGTCCGGCCGTTACCGGTCGGGAAAGTCCAGGCGTCCTCCCCGGTGCGACCGATGTCGACCTCCGACGACGTTCTGGCCGTGGCGGCAGGAAACTCCCGCGCCACCCACCGGCGGACCTCGTCGGTCTGCCCGGTCCGCGGCTCTGCCATGACGGCGCAGCCGATACTGCGCGGGTCGGCGATGACAGCGACCGCCGGCCGCCTGTCGTCGACCACGTAGAGCCGGGCGCCGTTGCGGGGGCGGCCGGTGGTCGGGACGTAGTCGGCGGCGCGCAGGAGGTCGTCGCGATGGTCCGGTCTGTCGAGCAGATCGGTGCAGAACTGCTCAAAGGCCGAGACGAACTGGCCCGGCGAGGATTTCGGTATGACGTTCGAGGGCCGCATATTGGCCAGTTCGATCTCTTCGGGCGCGGCGTCGGGCAAGGCGCATCCCGATGCCAGAAGGGCAGCGGAGACGGTGGCCGCGTGGAGCGCGCCGCGCTCGCCGGTTTCAGGGATATGCCGGGGAGCCGCCATCATAGGAGCCTAGGCCGCCTCGACCTTTTCGAGAGAGGTGCCCGCGGGGCGCGTAAAGCCCTGGCAGATCACCTTGGTGTGTTCGTCGACGAGGTTGGCCACTGCATAGTCTCCAAGTTATCTGGTTTCTACTTTGAAAAAGCCATCGTCGGATCGGACGGCTGTAACGTGCCATGTCCGACCGAATTGTTCGTCAGGATGCCAAGGCATTGCTTCCCTTACGGGGCGCCCTGGCTTTCCAAAAAGGATGACGACATCTAGCTTGGCATCACCTCTCTTTACGCGCATCAGGCGCTCAGCTCGTGCCATGTGCTTTCGGTTGCGGGGAAGAGATTTTCGTTCAGGGTCGTGCCTCGGGTGAATCTTGTTCAGATCGATGCGGAGAATTCCGCTTTTCTCTTCGAGGTCAATCTGCTCATCCCAGAGCGTTACCAACACGCGGTCTCCGGAAACGTGGTCCCGAGACCACGTTCCGCGAGCGCCTTTGACCTCATGCCCGACATCATTAAATGCCTGAGTCTTATTCATTTTTCTGCCTGAACCGTATTTGTTCATATTGGTCGCCGTGGGCTCCGCCCGTTCGCGCCTCAAACGCTCCACCGGAGCGTTTGCCGGGGCATCCGCCCCGGACCGGCGCTCACCCCTTCACCGCATTCACGATCTTCTCCGCGCCGTCCTTCAGATCGTCCGCCGCGATGACGTTCAGGCCGGAGCTGTTGATGATCTCCTTGCCTTTCTCGACATTCGTCCCTTCGAGGCGCACCACCAGCGGCACTTCGAGGCCGACCTCCTTCACCGCCGCCACCACGCCCTCGGCGATCACGTCGCAGCGCATGATGCCGCCGAAGATGTTGACCAGGATGCCCTTCACGTTCGGGTCGGAGGTGATGATCTTGAACGCCTCGGTCACCTTCTCCTTCGTCGCCCCGCCGCCCACGTCGAGGAAGTTCGCCGGCTCCGAGCCGTAGAGCTTGATGATGTCCATCGTCGCCATGGCGAGCCCGGCGCCGTTCACCATGCAGCCGATCTCGCCATCCAAGGCGATGTAGTTGAGGTCGAATTTCGAGGCGGCCAGTTCCTTGGGGTCCTCCTCTGTCTCATCCCGCAGCGCGGCGATGTCCGGGTGCCGGTAGACCGCGTTGCCGTCGAACCCCATCTTCGCGTCGAGGCATTTCAGATCGCCCTTGTCGGTCACGATCAGCGGATTGATCTCCAGCATCTCCATGTCCTTGTCCACGAAGAGCTTGTAGAGCGTGCCCATCAGCCCGACGCATTGCTTGACCTGCCCGCCGCTCAGCCCGAGGGCAAAGGCGATGCGGCGGCCGTGGAACGGCTGGTAGCCGGTGGCCGGGTCGACGGCGAAGCTGAGGATCTTCTCGGGCGTGGAGGCCGCGACCTCCTCGATATCCATGCCGCCTTCGGTGGAGCAGACGAAGGAGATACGGCTGGTGCCCCGGTCGACGAGGAGCGCGAGGTAAAGCTCGGTCTCGATGCCGGAGCCGTCCTCGATATAGATCCGGTTGACCTGTTTGCCCGTCGGGCCGGTCTGGTGGGTCACCAGGGTGCGCCCCAGCATCTTCCTGGCCTCTTCGGCGGCCTCGGAAGCGGATTTCGCAAGCCGCACGCCGCCCTTCTCACCGGCATCGGTCTCCTTGAAGCTGCCCTTGCCGCGCCCGCCGGCATGGATCTGCGCCTTGACCACCCAGAGCGGGCCGTCGAGTTCGCCGGCCGCGGTCTTCGCCTCTTCGGCGCGCAGCACCGGGCGGCCATCGCTCACCGGGGCGCCGTAGGAGCGCAGAAGCGCCTTGGCCTGGTACTCGTGAATATTCATGCTGGGGCCCTCGCTTGGCGTGCCTTTGCCCCGTTCAAGCACACCGTTGCATACTGCAACACGGGTTTTTTGCCGCAGGGGTCGAAAAAGCGACAATTGTGATCACACGTCGGAGAAGTGTGATCACATGTGTGCCGGAAGCCGGCCGAAAGGCGATTCGGAACGGTGCAGAACGATGACAAGGAGCGCGGCACTGCCGCCCGTCGCACAGACCGACGAGTGTTGCCCGACCTCGGCCGCGACCGTGTGGCCGAGGAGGGCAGGAGTAGAACGGACGGACCAGGAAGCGGGCGTTCGAGGCGTCACCTCCAGGCGACCGCCGTTCAGGGAAAGGAAACGCTCCGGCCGGGGCGCTCCTCGGCATCGCTCATGCTAGGGTCTCGTCAATCCCCTTGCACGCCTCCACCAGGCCCTTCACCGCACCCACCGAATTGTCGAACATCTCCTGCTCGGTCTTGGTCATGGAAATCTCCACGACGCGCTCGATCCCGCCCGCTCCGATCACGGTCGGGACCCCGACATAGAAGCCCTTGAGCCCGAACTGGCCGTCGCACCAGGCCGCGCAGGGCAGGACGCGCTTCTGGTCCTTCAGATAGGCCTCGGCCATTTCAATGGCGGAGGTCGCCGGGGCGTAATAGGCCGAGCCGGTCTTCAGAAGGCCCACGATCTCGGCCCCGCCGTCGCGGGTGCGCTGAACGATGGCGTCGAGTTTCTCCTGGCTGGTCCAGCCCATCTCCACGAGATCGGGCAGGGGAATGCCGGCGACGGTGGAATAGCGGGTGAGCGGCACCATTGTGTCGCCATGGCCGCCAAGGACGAAGGCGGTCACGTCCTTCATCGACACCCCGAACTCCTCGGCCAGGAAGTGCCGGAACCGCGCCGAGTCGAGCACGCCGGCCATGCCGCAGACCTTGGCGTGGGGCAGGCCGGAGAACTCACGCAGGGCCCAGACCATGGCATCGAGCGGGTTGGTGATGCAGATGACGAAGGCGTCCGGCGCGTTGTCGCGGATGCCCTCGCCGACGGCTTTCATGACCTTGAGGTTGATACCGAGGAGGTCGTCGCGGCTCATCCCCGGCTTGCGCGGCACCCCGGCGGTGACGATGCAGACATCTGCGCCCGCGATATCGGCATAATCCTGGGTGCCCTTCAGCGCCGCGTCGAAGCCTTCGGACGGCCCGCTCTCGGCGATGTCGAGCGCCTTGCCCTGGGGGACGCCCTCGGCGATGTCGAAGAGCACGACGTCGCCCAGCTCCTTCAGCGCCGCGAGGTGGGCAAGCGTGCCGCCGATCTGTCCGGCGCCGATCAGCGCGATCTTGGGTCTGGCCATGACGAGAGGTCCTTCCTGAAGGTCGTTGACGCGGGGTTGGGTAGTCCCTTGCGCCGGCCCGTGCAAGTTCGCCGGCTGCGGCACAGGGCCCGGGGCGCTGGCCAGGGCGGTGCGCGGGCGGTAACAGGTGACGGACGGGCAAGGGATTTTCAAAGACAGACCGATGCTGACGCTGGACCTGCCCTTCTTCGCGGCTGCGGTTCCCGCGGTCCTGTTCGCGGCGATCTCGAAAGCCGGGTTCGGCTCCGGCGCGGCCTTTGCGTCAGCGGCGATTCTCGCCCTGGTGGTGGAACCGGGAGTGGCGCTTGGCGTGATGCTGCCGCTCCTGATGCTGGTCGATGCGGCATCCTTGAAGCCCTATTGGCGCAAATGGCACGGACCCTCGGTCCGGGGGCTGCTGATCGGTTCGGTGCCGGGGGTGGCGCTGGGCGCCTGGCTCTATGTCGTGGTGGATGGCGATGTGTTCCGGGTTCTGATCGGCCTGATGTGCCTGATCTTCGTCGCCTATCAGGGCGCGCGGGCGGTGGGCGTTCTCAGGACGCCGCGGATCGCCTTCTCCCGGCCCCTGGCCTGGGGGACCGGCGCCGTGGCGGGGTTCACGAGTTTCGTCAGCCATGCCGGCGGCCCCGCGCTCGCGGTGTTCCTGCTCGGCCAGGGCATGGGCAAGACCACGTATCAGGCCACGACCGTCATCGTGTTCTGGGCGATCAATATCCTGAAATTCGTGCCTTATGCCTTTCTCGGCATCTTCACCTGGCAGACGCTTCTGGCGGACCTGATCCTGATCCCGGTCGCGCTCTTGGGGACCTGGCTCGGGGTGAAGGCGCATTACTGGATCCCGGAACGGGCCTTCTTCGCACTGACTTATGTGGTTCTCACGGTCACGGGCCTGCGGCTGATCTGGGTGGGGCTGGGCTGAGGCGCGATCGGGCCGCTTGCGCCGCGACCCGGGCGGGGGTCAGACCCTTCGAAGGGTCTGACGAAACTCTTCGAAGAGTTTCGGCCCGCCGATGTCGCTCAGTGCTGGGGGTCCTTGCAGACCGCGTGTCCGCCGGTGACCCAGACCCTTCGAAGGGTCTGGCAAAACTCTTCGAAGAGTTTTGGCGCCCGATGGTGAGTGAGCGGAACAGATGCCATCTTCGGGCGCGCATCCCTCATGTCGATGCCGGGAGCCCTAACGTTCGGCCGCGCTCAGGCCGGGCTGTCGGTGTTCGGCAGGCCCTCGGCCAGTTCCTGATAGCTCTGCCCCGAGGCCACCAGGCAGGTCGGCCCACCCGGCGAGGTCACCGTGATTGTCCAGGTCCCGGTCTCCAGCGAGGCGAAGACCTCCACCACCGCGTTGTTCGATGCCAGTCCGATCGACTGCCGGCTCTCGCCATAGCGCTCCGCCAGTGTCGTCACCACGGTCTGATGATCCGCGCAGGCGCGGCCGGCCTGGGCTGCGGCCGGATCGGCGGCCAGCAGACAAGCACCGAAGGACAGGGCAAAAAACGACGTCTTCATTCTTGTCACCTTTCGTTGCGAGGCGGGCGGAGTGCCATGTGCCTCTGGGGCCTTGGTGCCGATTTCCCCGGGGCGCGCGGCCCGGCCTGCCGTCACGGCATCGATCCGGCTAGTCTGGGCGCGGAAGCCCTGAAATATGGTTAACGGGACGTGCGAGCCGGGCGCGGTGTCTTGCTGCGGTGCAGCAAATAGCGGTTGAAGCCGGCGCCGGTTTGTGGCCTTGTCCCGCCCACGCGATAAAAGGGCCTGCCCATGACCACCCGTCCGTTCCGCTCCGTGCTCTACATTCCGGCCTCGAAGCCCCGGGCATTGGAAAAGGCGCGGCAGCTCGCGGTCGATGCGATCCTCTTCGATCTCGAAGATTCCGTGACGCCGGAGGAGAAGGGCGCAGCGCGCGAGACCCTTGCCGAGGAACTCGGCGCCGGCGGCTATGGCGACCGGGTGAAGATCGTCCGGATCAACGGGCTCGACACCGAATGGGGGGCCGAGGATGCCCGCGCCGCCGCGGAATTGGACTGCGACGCGATCCTGCTGCCGAAGGTGAATGGCCCCGAAGACCTCGACGCCCTGGCCGACCTTGTCCCCGATCTGCCGGTCTGGGCGATGTTCGAGACGCCGCTCGCGGTGCTGAATGCCGGCGCCATCGCGGCGCATCCACGGCTCCAGGGCTTCGTTGCGGGCACCAACGATCTCGCGAAGGATATCGGCACCCGCAAGCGCCCCGACCGGCTGCCGCTGATGCAGGCGCTGCAAACCTGTGTGCTCGCCGCCCGGGCCCATGGCCGCATCGCCATCGACGGGGTCTATAACGCCTTTCGCGACGAAGACGGATTTGCCGCCGAATGCGAACAGGGCCGCGATCTGGGCTTCGACGGCAAGTCGCTGATCCACCCGGCCCAGATCGAGCCCGCGAACCGGGTGTTTGCCCCGACCGACGACGAGGTGGCGCTGGCCCGCCGCCAGATCGCCGCCTTCGAGGCCGCGACCGAAGAGGGCCAGGGGGTTGCCGTGCTCGACGGGCAGATCGTCGAGAACCTCCATGTCGCCACCGCCCGCGCGACCCTTGCCAAGGCGGCGGCCATCGCAGAGCTTGAGACAGCCACCCTTACACAGGTAGCCGCAGGAGCCTGAACTCATGATCTGGTTGATGCTGGGCGTCGCGCTCTGGTGGGGCGCGCATCTCTTCAAGCGTGTAGCCCCCGGGCCGAGGGCGCGGCTGGGCGATGCGGGAAAGGGTCTGGTCGCCGTTCTGATCGTGATCTCGATCGGGCTGATGTGGTGGGGATACCGCCCCTATGAGGGCCCGTTCTGGTGGGGCCGAACGCCGGCGCTGGCCGGGATCAACAACCTGCTGATGCTGGTGGCCTTCTACATCTATTCCAGCGGCGCCACCCCGCCGGGGCGTCCGCGCAACCGGCTCGGCACGAAGCTGCGGCATCCGCAGCTCACCGGATTTGCGCTCTTCGCGGCGGCGCATCTGATCCCGAACGGCGATCTCGCCTCCTTCATCCTGTTCGGCGGGCTGCTCCTCTGGGCACTGACGGAAATCGTCGTCATCAACCGCGCGGAGCCGGACTGGACACCGCCGGACTGGGGCGGGCGGAAGACAGAGATCCGTATCGCCGGTATCGCCGTGGTGCTCTACGTGATCGTGGCGCTGCTGCACGGCTGGCTCGGGCCCTGGCCCTTCGGATGACGACGCTCTACCGCTTCCTGACCGAGGACGACACCTCGGCCTTCTGCCACAAGGTGAGCGCCGCGCTCGCCAAGGGCTGGGTGCTCCACGGCGACCCGCAATATGCCTTCGACCACGCCAACGGGGTGATGCGCTGCGGCCAGGCCGTGACGAAGGAGGTCGCAGGCGATTACAACCCGGATCTGAAGCTGGGCGATCAATGACCAAGACCAATCCGGGCCGCTTCTTCGAGGATTATGAGATCGGGCAGGTCATCGCCCATGCGGTGCCGCGCACGGTTTCGGGCGGCGAGCGGGCGATCTATCATGCGCTCTACCCGGCGCGCCACGCGCTCTATTCCTCCGACGAGTTCGCCCGGGCCTGCGGGCTGCCCGAAAGCCCCCTCGACGACCTCGCCGCGTTCCATATTGTCTTCGGCAAGTCGGTGCCGGATATCTCGCTCAATGCGGTGGCGAATCTGGGCTATGCCGAGGCGCGCTGGCTGCGGCCGGTCTATGCCGGTGACACCTTGGCCGCCTCGTCTGAAGTCATTGGCCTGAAGCAGAATTCCAGCGGCAAGACCGGGGTGGTCTATGTCCGCACCACGGGCGTGAACCAGCATGGGCTCCCGGTCATGGAGTTCTGTCGCTGGGTGATGGTGCGGAAACGCGACCTCGACGCTCCCGCGCCTGAGGCCGTCCTGCCGAACCTCCAATCCAGCGTTCCGGCGAGCCAGATCGTCCTGCCCGGCGGGCTCGATTTCTCGGCCTACGATTTCGCCCTGGCCGGAGAGCCCTACCGGCTGTCGGACTACAAGGTGGGCGAGGTCATCGACCATGTCGACGGCGTCACCATCGAGGAAGCCGAGCACATGATGGCGACCCGGCTCTGGCAGAATACCTCGAAGACCCATTTCGACGCCACGCCGCGCGCCGACCGCAAGCGCCTGATCTACGGCGGCCACGTGATTTCCATGGCCCGGGCGCTCACCTTCAACGGCCTCGCCAACGTTCAGATCGTCGCGGCGATCAATGCCGGCAGCCACGCGAACCCGTGCTTTGCCGGCGACACGGTGCGGGCCTGGTCCGAGGTGCTTGAGACCGCCGAAACAGCGGCGCCCGGCGTCGGCGCGATCCGCCTGCGGCTGGTGGCGACCACGGACGGATCGGTGGGAGAGCTGAAGGGCGAGGACGGCAAGTACCGGCCCGAAGTGCTGCTGGATCTGGACTATTGGGCGCTGATGCCAATGTGACTGTCCGGCATGCCCGGTTTCGGCCTAACTGGTCGGATGAAGGGACCCGTGATCGGAACGCTCCTCCTCGCTGCCACGCCCGCGCTCGCCTGCGAGGTCGCGCTGATGCTGGCGGTGGACGTGTCGGGCTCGGTCGACGACCGCGAATACCGGGTCCAGATGGACGGTCTCGCTCTGGCGCTTGGCGACCCGGTGATCGCCGACGCCCTGATCGCTGCGCAGGCCGAGGTGGCGCTCATGCAATGGACCGGCGAGTCGCGGCAGGCGGTGGTGATGCCCTGGCGGGTGATCGACAGCCGCGCCGACCTCGTGGCCATGGCCGAGGAGATCGCCGTGATGCCGCGGCGCTGGCGCAATTTTTCGACGGCGATCGGAGAGGCGATGGAACTCGCGCTGCCCTATTTCGACGCCGTGTCCCATTGCCACCGGCGGATCATGGACATCTCCGGCGACGGGCCGAGCAATGAGGGGATCGAGCCGTTCGAGCTCTGGCCCGCCCTGGCGGAGCGGGATGTGACGGTGAACGCGCTGGTGATCGAGGAAAGCGTGCCGGGCCTGACGACCTATTTCCGGCAGGAGGTCATCCTGGGCCCCGGCGCCTTCGCCGTCACCGCGCCGACCTTCAATGATTACCCGGAACAGATCCGCCGCAAGCTGCTGCGCGAACTGACCACGCCGGTCGCCGCGGCCGGTCCCAGCGCGGAGGGTGGGAGCCCGTGATCGGGCGGGGAGCGAGCATCTTGTGATCACAGTCTGCAATTTAGTGATCACAGATGCCTGGCAACGGACCGCTTGCGACAAGTTCCCACATCAATTCTGCCGTCATCGCCGTGACACCGCCGCAAAAACCGGTATCAAGTTGTCCAGCAAACGCCGCCGCGCGCCGGCCGGCCCCGCCATCGAAGGAAATCGCCCATGGCCGATGTGAACCGGGGCAATCGCCCCCTGTCGCCGCATCTGACGATCTACCGGCCGCAGATGACGTCGATGACCTCGATCTTCGTGCGCCTGACCGGCAATGCGCTGATCGTGGCGGGCCTGATGGCGGTCTGGTGGTTCGTGGCGCTCGCCAGCGGGCCCGACGCCTATGCCCGCGCCAACGGCTTCATCACGAGCTGGTTCGGCGATCTGGTCATGTTCCTGAGCGTCTGGGCGCTCTGGTATCACATGCTGGGCGGCATCCGGCACCTGATCTGGGACAGCGGCCATATGCTCGAGGTCGATCAGTCCGAGAAGCTTGGCTACGTCATGATCGCCGGCTCCGTGATCCTCACCCTGCTCACCGTCCTGATCGTCTGAGGAGGCGCCGATGCATTTCCTGACCGACCGCAAGCGCGCCACCGGCCTCGGCTCCGCCAAGGAGGGGACCCATCATCACTGGCAGATGATGGTCAGCGCCGTGGCGCTCGTGGGGCTGATCCCGCTCTTCGTGCTGACCTTCGGCCGGGCGCTGGGCATGGGCTACGAAGACGCCCTCGCCTATTACACAAGGCCGTTCCCGGCGATCGTGGCGCTGCTGACGCTGCTCGTCGGCTGGTTCCACTTCAAGGGCGGGGTGCAGGTGCTGATCGAGGACTACACCCACGGTTTCACCCGCAAGGCGCTGATCATCGCCACGATCTGCCTCAGCTACACCGCCGCCGCCGCGGGCCTCTTCGCCGTCGCCCGCATCGCCCTCTAAAGCCGGAGAGACCATGGCCGAGTACGAATACGAAACACACGAGTATGACGTGGTTGTGGTGGGCGCCGGGGGGGCCGGGCTGCGCGCTACCCTCGGCATGGCCGAACAGGGGCTGCGGACGGCCTGCGTGACCAAGGTCTTCCCCACTCGGTCTCACACCGTCGCGGCCCAGGGCGGGATCGCCGCCAGCCTCGGCAATATGGGCCCCGATAGCTGGCAATGGCATATGTACGACACCGTGAAGGGTTCCGATTGGCTCGGCGATACCGACGCGATGGAATACCTCGCCCGGGAGGCGCCGAAGGCGGTCTATGAACTGGAACATTACGGCGTCCCGTTCTCCCGCACCGAGGAGGGGAAAATCTATCAGCGCCCATTCGGCGGCCACACCACCGAGTTCGGCGAGGGGCCCCCGGTCCAGCGCACCTGCGCCGCCGCCGACCGCACCGGCCACGCCATCCTGCACACGCTCTACGGTCAGAGCCTGAAGGAGCAGGCGGAGTTCTATGTCGAGTACTTCGCCATCGATCTCTTGATGAGCGAGGACGGCCAGTGCCAGGGCGTGCTCGCGTGGAAGCTCGACGACGGGACCATGCATGTCTTCGCCGCCAAGATGGTGGTGCTGGCCACCGGCGGCTACGGCCGGGCCTATTTCAGCGCGACCTCCGCCCATACCTGCACCGGCGACGGTGGCGGTATGATCGCCCGGGCCGGCCTGCCGCTTCAGGACATGGAGTTCGTGCAGTTCCACCCGACGGGCATCTACGGCTCCGGCTGCCTGATCACCGAAGGGGCGCGCGGCGAGGGCGGCTATCTGACCAATTCCGAGGGCGAGCGGTTCATGGAGCGCTATGCGCCGACCTACAAGGACCTCGCCAGCCGCGACGTGGTGTCCCGCTGCATGACCCTCGAAATCCGCGACGGGCGCGGGGTCGGCGATCAGGGCGACCACATCCACCTGCACCTCAACCACCTGCCGCCGGAAACCCTGGCCGAGCGCCTGCCGGGGATCAGCGAAAGCGCCCGCATCTTCGCCGGCGTGGACCTGACGAAGGAACCGATCCCGGTCCTGCCCACCGTGCATTACAATATGGGCGGCATCCCGACGAATTACTGGGGCGAGGTGCTCGACCCGACCGAAGACGATCCGGACCGGATCGCGCCGGGGCTGATGGCGGTGGGCGAGGCCGGCTGTGCGTCGGTTCACGGGGCCAATCGGCTCGGCTCCAACTCGCTCATCGACCTCGTGGTCTTCGGCCGCGCCGCGGCGATCAAGGCGGGCGAGGTTGTCGACCCCGCCACGGCGATCCCGACCCCGCCGAAAGCCGCCATCGACAAGGCCCTCGACCGGTTCGACGGGCTGCGCCACGCCAAGGGCGCTGTGCCGACAGCCGATCTGCGTCTTGAGATGCAGAAGACCATGCAGGCCGATGCCGCCGTTTTCCGCACCGACAAGACCCTCGCCGAGGGGATGGAGAAGATGTACGCCGTCGCCGGCAAGCTCGACGACCTCTCGGTCACGGATCGCTCGATGGTCTGGAATTCGGACCTGATGGAGACGCTTGAGCTGACCAACCTGATGCCCAACGCGCTCGCCACCATCGTCTCGGCCGAGGCCCGCAAGGAAAGCCGCGGCGCCCATGCCCATGAGGACCACCCCGACCGCGACGACGACGAATGGCGCAAGCACACCCTCGCCTGGGTCAACGGCAAGGTCGATCTCGGCTACCGCCCGGTCCATCTGAACCCGCTCCTGGGCCACAACGAAGGCGGTATCGACCTCAAGAAGATCGCCCCGAAGGCCCGGGTCTATTGACGTGCGGGGGCGTCTCCTTTCCGTGCTTGTGCTGGCCGTGGCCGCCTGCGGCGCGCCGGACCCGGAGACGATCCTGCGGCAGTGCGAAGACCGGGCGCGGGCGGCGCAGGGGCCTGACGCCGATGTCACTGTCGGTGTCAACAGCGCGGACGGACCGTTCTTCGAGGGGCGGATTTCGGTGACCGGGGACGCGCTCGCCGGCCGCGATCCGCTTGTCGTCTACGAGGAATGCGTGATCCGCCGCACCGGCGCTTTGCCAACCCGGCCACCTGTGCTCAACTGACCTCGGCCAAACGACCAGACAGGAAAGACATCCATGACGATCTTGCGTAGTACCGCCACCCTCGGACTGATCCTCGGCCTTGCCGCTTGCGAGACCGGCATCGGCGGCGGCCCCCAAACTGCCGTGACGGGGCCCGCGCCGACCTCGATGGCTGCGGCGCGTCCGGTGGTCGGCCCGATCGTCTCCGAACAGGTGCCGGGGGAACCTGGCGCGGCGCTCACCGAGTGCATCCTGGAAAATGCCACCGACGCGGAACTGGCCCGGATCTCGGTGGCCAATGCCGGCGCGCCGGAGGCCGATGTCGTGCTTCTGGTCTCCGATATCCTCGGCCGCGACGCGACGGTGGCCTGCGCCACAGCCCGACTCGGCTGACCGCCGGCATGGAAGACCGCGCCCCCGACCCGACGGCCCCGCCGGTCGACCAGACCGACCGGTTCCGCGACCGGATCGAGGCCGCCGCGCAGAGGCAGATGAACAAGTTCCGGCGGGCCGTGCGGGGTGTGCATCCCCGCCGCTGCCCGATCTGCGACTACTACGGCAAATTCACCGCCTTCGGGCACCCGCCCCGGTTCGACGCGCGCTGTCCGAGCTGCAACGCGCTCGAACGGCACCGCCTGATCCGCCTGTTCGCCGACCGCACCGGGTTTTTCGCCGCAGACCATGCCGTGCTGCACTTCGCCCCCGAGGCGCAGATCCGCCCGATGATCAAGGGCATCGTCGCCCGCTACGAGACGTCCGATCTCAGCGAACGGCGGCCCGTCACCCACCGGGTCAATATCGAGGAGACCGGCCTGCCCGATGCGGAGTATGACCGCATCGTCTGTAACCACGTGCTGGAACATGTGGATGACGCGAAGGCGCTGGCCGAGATGTTCCGGATGCTGAAACCCGGTGGCAAGGCGCTGCTCTCCACTCCGGTCTGCGAGGGTTGGGCGGAGACCTACGAGAACCCGGAGATCACCAGCCGCGAGGGCAGGATCGTGCATTTCGGCCAAGGCGACCATGTCCGGTTCTACGGCCGCGACCTGCGCGAGCGCATCCGCGCCGCGGGCTTCGTCCTGAGCGAGTTCACCGCGGTCGAGCCGGACGTTCTGACCTACGGCCTGATGCGCGGCGAGACGCTGTTTGTCGCGGAGCGGCCGGTTTGAGCGGCGCGGCTCCCCGATGAAGCTCTTCGCCCGCACCTCGTCGCGGAAGTCCGGAAGCCCGGTGACGCGGCGCGATCCGGATTTCCCGGTGCTGGGTGGCCTCCAGTACCTCGACTTTCTTCGTCAGTATCACGAGATCCGCCAACCGTCGTGCTACCTGGAGATCGGCACCCAGAGCGGCAGGAGCCTCTCGCTCGCGCGAGGATCGTGCATCGCCGTCGATCCGGACTTCCGCCTCGCGGGAGAGATCGTTGCGAACAAGCAGGCCCTCTATCTCTATCAGGGCACCAGCGACGATTTCTTCGCGTCCGGCTATCTGTCGCGGATCGGGGCGGAGATCGATCTGGCGTTCCTCGACGGGATGCATCTCTTCGAGTTCCTGCTGCGCGATCTGATGAACACCGAGCGCTTCATGAAGGAGACCGGCGTGATCGCGCTGCACGACTGCGTCCCTTACGCGCGGATCATGACAAGTCGCGACTGGGACAAGTCGGTCACACGGTCCTGGACCGGCGATGTCTGGAAGCTTCTGCCGATCTTGCGGACCTACCGGCCCGACCTGACGGTCGAGGTGCTCGATTGCGAGCCGACCGGCCTCGTTCTGGTGCATGGCGCCAGGCCGGGATCGGCCGTTCTCGAGGAGGCCTACGCGGACATCGTGGCCGAGTATGCGGATCTGTCGATCGAACGCTATGGCATCGACCGTTTCGCCGAAGATCTCGCGCTGGTGTCTGCGGGCGATTATCTGGCGCGCGGCATCGCAGGATGACGGAACGGCCAGTTCTCCGGCTTCTGCTGCCCTGCCCACCCCGCACCGCCGAACGGGCCTGGGGCGACTACTATTTCGGCCACAGTCTGGGCGAGGCGCTCGAAAGACTGGGATGGCAGGTGCGCTACTCCTACCGGCACCGGAGCGTCGCTGCGCGGCTTCGCTCGCTCTGGGAGCGGCTTCGGCATCCGCGGGAGATCGAGATTGTGCTCCGGGGCAAGCGGGCCTGGGTGCCGCTGCCGGGTAAGTGCGCGGTGATGTGGCTGATCTCCCAGTCCTCCTCCGTCCGCCCTGCGGAGCTGCGCCGCTACGCCCATGTCTTCGTCGCCTCGCCGAGCTTTCTGCGGCGCATCCGGTCCGCCTGCCATGCGTCGCTCCTGCCGCAATGCACCGATGCCGGCCGCTTCGGCCCCCGGACCGAGCCCGGCAGCGGGCGGCCGATCTTTGTCGGGAACCGGCGCGACGGGATGCCCCGGGACATCGTCAGGGCGGCGATAGATTCGGGCTTCGATGTCGGGGTCTGGGGCCGTGGCTGGGACGATCTGCCCGAGGGTCACTACGCCGGTCTTCATATCGAGAACAGGGACTTGGGCGCTCACTACCGGGCGGCGGGGGCGGTTCTGAACGACCATGCCGAGGACATGCGGCGGGACGGTTTCGTCTCGAACCGGGTCTACGACGTCCTGGCCTGCGCCACGCCGCTTGTCACCGAGGACATGGACGGTTTGCCGCAAGAGGCTGCGAGCCGGCTCTTTCTCTACCGGTCGGTGGACGATGTTGCCGATACGATCCGGGACGCGCTGGCATCCGAGGCCGGGCGGGAAGCGGAACGTGTCGCATTGGCACGGCAGATCCTTGAGTTACATACGTTTGATCAACGCGCGGAGGCGATTGTGGAAATCATCGAGAACATAGTGAATATGCAGGCCCGGCGGCAGATCGCAGCCCCCGAGTCACCGCGCTGAGGAGACGACATGGTTCAACTCACCCTCCCCAAAAACAGCCGGATGACCACCGGGAAGACCTGGCCGAAGCCGGAAGGCGCGACGAATGTCCGCAAGGTCCAGATCTACCGCTGGAACCCCGATGACGGGCAGAACCCGCGGCTCGACACCTATTTCGTCGACATGGATACCTGTGGGCCGATGGTCCTCGACGTGCTCATCAAGATCAAGAACGAGATCGACCCGACCCTGACCTTCCGCCGCTCCTGCCGCGAGGGGATCTGCGGCTCCTGCGCGATGAATATCGACGGGATCAACACGCTCGCCTGCATCTACGGCACCGACGAGATCAAGGGCGATATCCGCATCTACCCGCTGCCGCATATGCCGGTCGTGAAGGACCTGATCCCGGATCTGACCCATTTCTACGCCCAGCATGCCTCGATCATGCCGTGGCTGGAGACCAGGACGAACCGGCCCGCGAAGGAATGGAAGCAATCCGTCGACGACCGCAAAAAGCTCGACGGGCTTTATGAATGCGTCATGTGCGCCTGCTGCTCGACCTCCTGCCCGAGTTACTGGTGGAACGGCGACCGCTATCTCGGCCCTGCCGCGCTGCTCCACGCCTATCGCTGGATCATCGACAGCCGCGACGAGGCGACGGGAGAGCGGCTCGACGACCTGGAAGACCCGTTCAAACTCTATCGCTGCCACACGATCATGAACTGCGCGAAGACCTGTCCGAAAGGGCTGAACCCCGCCAAGGCGATCGCGCATATCAAGAAAATGATGGTGGAGCGGATCGTCTGAGGGCGGTCGACCGGACGGCGGCTAAGTGGACCTTGCGGACATTCGCCGCGGCTACGACAATGGCCGCAATCGGAAACCTACGCTCTGGCAGCGGTCTCAGCGATAAACCTTGTCCGCCATGCCAGGCTTGTTTCATCTGCGAGCTTCCTGGTTTGCACCGGTACGGTACTTGCGACAGCTTTGTCTAAGCCGATGTGAGCTAGAACCCGAGACAAGGTAGTCTGCGGATTTTTTGAGAGTTCAGCGTATGTTATGGCGAGCGGCATGATTGACTCCTCGGCGAACCATCTCGTCCATGCCTCGTTCTGCGCGATAGATTGCTGAATATATGCATCAATTTTCTGGCGCTCATATCCACCTGAGTGTTCCGGTTCCAGCCTCTCCAGATCAGAACCATCGGCTTTGAGATGCCAAAGACCCGTTTGCTGAGCCCGAAGTAGAGAAATCGCTTGGTCCAGATGGTCCTCACGCTTCAGATATATGAACTGGGTTGTGCCGAATACCGCCTCCATTCGTTCCCGATCAGATGCAAAGGTTGGATGCAAAAGCCTTAGTTGATCGGTGAAAAACGCAAAGCTGTCGCGCTGGAGTCTCAAACCGAACACGTTGGTTTCGCCTTTGCCAAACTCAAAAGCGGCTGCAAAGACTGCTGCCACTGCCTCTTTATCCGAGGAGAAAGTTTTACCTTGTAAGTCATAATAACCCTGCCATGCGCTCAGCGATGGCTCATGGAAGTGCGATCCCGGATTTCCAGCAATCTTAGTTGCGGCCAACTGCTCGCATAGCATGGTGCTCCCGCTGCGAGGGGTCGTGCAAACTACATAAGATTGGATCGGCCGTCCTGACAAAACGCACTCCTCTTTAGGCATACTTGAAGCAATACCAGACATTCATACGAGTTGCAGCATTGGTCACTTTGGGCTCGAAACGGCCGTATGGCCTTGGACAACGAAGCGCGCTGAACCCTGACGACTATGCGGCCCCGGTGCCGAAGGGGCTGACGTCCGCGACCAGCTCGCTTAGCCTGACGGAATGGGATCCGGGACGCACAAGACAGACGTCATCGTCATCGGCGCGGGCCTCTCCGGGCTCGTCGCGGCGTGGCATGCGGCAGAGCGGGGGCGGTCGGTGCTGCTCATCGATCAGGAGGGGCCGCAGAGCCTCGGCGGGCAGGCGTGGTGGTCGCTCGGCGGGCTCTTCATGATCGACACGCCGGAACAGCGCCGCATGGGCCTCCGTGACAGCCGGGACCTCGCCGCGCAGGACTGGTTCGGGGCGGCACAATTCGACCGGCCCGAGGATGCCAATCCGCGCGCCTGGGCCGAGGATTATCTCGACTTCGCCGCTGGCCCGATGCGCAGCTACCTCCACGGGCTCGGGATGCGCTGGTTTCCCGTCGTCGGCTGGGCCGAGCGGGGCGGGGCGCTGGCCACCGGCCACGGCAATTCGATCCCGCGCTTTCACATCACCTGGGGCACCGGCACCGGCGTGGTGAAGCCCTATGCCGAGCGGGTCCGCACCCATCCCCAGATCACCCTCGCCTTTCGCCGCCGGGTCACCGGTCTGACGGTGGAGGCCGGTCGCGTTACCGGGATCGAGGGCGAAATCCTCGCCGAGGACAAAGCCGAGCGCGGGCGCAGCACCACGCGGGAGGCTATCGGAGACTTCCGTGCCAGAGCGGAGAGCGTCATCGTCGCCTCGGGCGGCATCGGCGGTAATCACGATCTGGTCCGCGCCCAGTGGCCCCGGGACCGGCTCGGCGCGCCGCCGGTCAGGATGGTCGCCGGTGTCCCGGACTATGTCGACGGCTCCATGCAATTGGCCGCCGCGGCCGCCGGCGCCGAGATCATCAACGCCGACCGCATGTGGCACTATTGCGAGGGGCTCCAGAACTGGGACCCGATCTGGCCCAATCACGGCATCCGCATCCTGCCCGGGCCGTCCTCAATCTGGTTCGACGGCAAAGGCGACCGCATGGAGGCGCCCTGTTTCCCCGGCTTCGACACGCTCTCGACGCTGAAACGCATCCTCGCCACGGGGCACGAGCACAGCTGGTTCATCCTGACCCAGAAGATCATCGAGAAGGAATTCGCGCTCTCCGGGTCCGAGCAGAACCCCGATCTGACCTCCGGCAAATGGTCCGCGGTGATCCGCGAGCGGCTCGGCAAAGGGGCGACGCGGGCCGTGGAAGCCTTCAAGACCCATGGCGAGGATTTCATCGTCGCCGAGAGCCTCGACGACCTCGTGGCGGGCATGAACCGCCTGACCCCGCAAGCGCCACTCGACCTCGCCCATCTCCGCACCCAGATTGAGGCGCGAGATGCCCAGCTTGCCAACAAGGTGGCCAAGGACGCCCAGATCACCGCGATCCGTGGCGCTCGGGCCTATCTCGGCGACCGCCTCGTGCGCACCGCGAAGCCCCACGCGATCCTCGACCCCAGGAACGGCCCGCTCATCGCCGTCCGGCTCAATGTGCTGACCCGCAAATCCCTCGGCGGGCTCCACACCAACCTCGCGGGCGAAGTCCTGCGCCCTGACGGCAGCACGTTCCAGGGGTTCTACGCGGCGGGCGAGGTCGCGGGTTTCGGGGGTGGCGGATACCATGGCTACAGCGCTTTGGAAGGCACCTTTCTTGGCGGCTGCATCTTCTCCGGCAAGCGCGCGGGCGAGAGCGCATGATCTGACGGAACCCTGCACAAACGCCCCGCCGCGCCTGCGCGCCCGGGGGGCCAGAACGGCGCCACAATGCAATGCAGGAGTGCGCCATGCCCCGATCCCCCGGTTTCCGTTTCTTCGTCGTGGGGGTGCTGATCCTCCTGATGTTCATCCCGCTCTTCTTCGTCGGCGAGGTCATCGAGAGCCGGGCGGATTACTCGCGCGAGACCATCCGGACCGTCAGCCAGGATTGGGGCGGGGCGCAGCGCATCACCGGCCCGCAGCTCATCGTCCCCGTGGAAGGCCCGGTGACCCGGCAGGAACGGCGGGAGACCGTCGACCCCCGGACCGGCGAGCGCCTTTTCGAGCTGGTCGATGTGACCGAGACCGGGCGTCGCGCGTCCGTCTATGTCCTGCCGGAGCGGTTCGACGTGGCCTTGGAGACAGGGACCGAGGAACGCAGCCGCGGCATCTTCCGCGTGCCCGTCTATACGACCGAGGCGGAGATGCGGTTCGATCTGCCGGTCACCGGGCTCGACGATCATCTGGGACCGGAGGAGCGGCTGCTCTGGGACGAGGCCGAACTGGTGATCGGGCTCAGGGACAATCGCGCGCTGCGCGGCGCTGCGACGCTCTCTGCCGGGACCCGCGACCTGCCGCTGGAGCCCTGGGCCGGGGCCGAGGCCGGGATCGCCGCCGCGGTCGGCGATCCGCGCGAGCTGGGGGAACTGACGCTCCGGCTCGGCTTCAATGGCGCACAGTCGCTCACACTCGCGCCCATGGGGCGCACCAGCGAGGTCCGTATGGTCAGCGACTGGCCCCATCCGAGCTTCACCGGCGCCTTCCTGCCCGATAGCTCCGAAATCACCGAGGAAGGGTTCGAGGCGAACTGGACGATCCCGCATCTGGCCCGCAACCTGCCCCAGGTCGGACGCGAGGACCCCCTGACCCAGGCCGTCACGGACACGTTCGGGGTGCGGTTCTTCCAGCCCAACGACTTCTACCAGAAGGCGTTCCGCGCGGCGCGCTACGGCATCCTCTTCATCGCGCTGACCTTCCTGACCGTGCTTCTGATCGAGGACCGGCAGGCGCGACCCGCTCACCCGGTGCAGTACCTCCTGATCGGGCTGGCGCAATCGGTGTTCCTGCTCCTGATGGTCGCCTATGCCGAACAGATCGGCTTTGGCGCGGCCTATGCGCTCTCGGCCGCGGCGACGACGGCGCTCATCACGCTCTATGGCGCGGCGGCGCTGAAGCTGGGGCGGCGGACCCTCGTCCTCGGCGCGCTGCTGACGGTGCTCTATACGGTGATCTACATGATCCTGCGCAGCGAGGATTATGCCCTGGTCGCCGGCTCCACCCTTGCCTTTGCCGCCTTGGCGGGCACCATGTTCGCGACCCGCAACGAAGAGTGGACCGGGCCGGAACGCAAACCGGGGGACGGGCGGCGCGGCTGGTTTGCGAGCCGGCTGCCGGGCTCGCCCGCCCCCGCCCCGGGCACACCGCTCGCCAAGGCAGAGAGCCCATGACCCGCATCGACCCGACCCTGTCCCCGCCCCCCGACGCCGAAACGCGCCGGGGGGTGGCGCCTGTCATCTGCTACCCGACCGAGACCCTGCCGCAGCCCGACCTCGCGCTTTACCGCGCCGCCCGGGCCGGCGCCCGCCGCGCCGGCAGCGTCACCGTTCCGCCCCGGGACGCGCGCCACATCCACGTCCCCGCGGGCCATATCCTGCGGATCGAGAGTGTCGAGGGGCCCCAGGTGGGCGACCTCAACCTCTTCAACGCCGCCGATCTCTCCGAGCGGTTTTATTCCGGCAAGACCCGCGCGCTCCATGGCACTCATGTGACCACCGGCGACCGGCTCTGGTCCTCCTTCCCGACGCTCCGGCCCATCGCCACGGTGATCGCCGACAGTCTCGGCTGGTATGGGATCGACGCCTATGGCGGGTCGGTCCATGATGTCATCGGCACCCGCTGCGACCCCTATACCGGCCGGCTCCTTGGCGGATCGGACTACCATCATTGCTGCCACTCGAACCTGACTCGGGCCCTGGCCGATGCAACCGGCATGACGCTCGCTAAGGCCGAACCGCATATCCACGATGTCCTCAACGTCTTCATGTGTACCGGCTTCACCCGCGACACCGGGCAGTACTTCATGAAGGCGAGCCCGGTGCGCCCCGGCGACCATATCGAGCTTTTCGCTGAGATCGACCTGCTCGCCCTGCTCAGCGCCTGTCCGGGCGGCGATTGCGGTTCGGAGCATTCGAGCGACACCGCCCCCTGCCACCCGCTCCTGATGGAGGTCCTTGCGCCGGAGGAGGGGGCACCGGCCGGTTGGACCTCACCCGAACCCAACCCCTACGACCGCAGCCATGGCCGCTAGGCGGGTCCGCCGTCAGTCTTCGGGATGCGTCGCGATGATGGTCCAGGATCGCAGATAGGGCAGGGCGATGAAGGCCAGGGCGAGACCGACGATCCAGTCCGTCGCAGTCCCGTGCCGCGCCAGTGCCTCATTGATGACGATAAACGCGACGCGTTCCGCGACCACCCAATTCGCCGCATTGCGCTGTCCCGACCGCCAGTCACGGGCGAACCATGGGACCGTCTTCGGACCGCCGGTCGAGCTGTAGAGCGCGATGAAGGCCAGGATCCAGAGCGCGACCGCGATGCTGACCGCGTGCTGAACCCAGGCCAGCGACGGCAGGAAAAACAGCACCCCGACAAAAGTCAGCGGCAGGATGATCGCATCCGGATGCGCGATCCGGTCTCGGTCGAGCGATCGGATCGTGTCTTCGAGCGCAACCGAGATCAGAGCCATGTATCCGATGATGAAGGCGAGCGCCGCCGGATGCGGCAGACCGGTTTCCATGATGATCTCGGACCATGGCAGCATCAGGAAGTAGCCCGCCAACGCGGCGACGGCAAAGGCCGCGCCCCCTTTCGGGAACGGCAATCTGCGGGTCAGCAACCAGACGATATCGTCGAACCAACGATGCATGGCGCCATGTTGACGCCCGATGTGGCGGTTCTGAGCACAGAGAGGGGCTCTATTCAGGCAATTGCGATCCCGATTCAGGCAAATGCGGCATTGAGCGCAATTTCGACCATATCGCCGAACGAGCGTTCCCGATCCTCGCTCGGCAGTTCCTCTCCGGTGCCGAGGTGATCGCTCACCGTCAGCACCGCCAGCGCGCGGCGGCCGTAACGCGCGGCGAGGGTGTAGAGTTCGGCGCATTCCATCTCCACCCCGAGGATGCCATGCCGCACCATCTCTTTGTCGAGATCGGGCCGTTCGGAATAGAACACGTCCGACGAATAGATGCCCCCGACATGAACCCCGACCTGCCGCCCTGCTGCGGCCTGGTGCGCCGCCGAGAGCAGGCCCCAATCGGCGCAGGGCGCGAAGTTCAATTCCCTGAACATGCCGCGCGACGGGTTCGTGAGCGTCGAGGCGGTCATCGCGAGGATCACGTCGCGCAGCTTCACCTGGGGCTGCATGCCGCCACAGGAGCCGATCCGGATCAGCGTCTTCGCGTCGTAATCCCGGATCAACTCGTTGACGTAGATCGAGAGCGACGGCATCCCCATCCCGGAGCCCTGAATGGTCACCCGATGGCCGCGCCAGGTCCCGGTATAGCCCAGCATCCCGCGCACTTCGTTGACGAGCGTGGCGTCCTCCAGAAACGTCTCAGCCGCCCAGCGCGCCCGGTAGGGATCGCCGGGCATCAGGACCGTTTCGGCGATCTCGCCGGGTTTCGCGCCGATATGAATTGTCATGGGGTGGGAAGCCTTCTATTCCGCTATCGTGGTTGATGAGGAGCCTAGCGATGTGGCACAGGATTGTCCCGGTCCTCCTTGCCGTCCCGGGTACGGCACTGGCGCAGGACAGCGCGGAGGTCGACCTGGCCCGGTCGGTGCTTTCCGCCCTGCAACAGCCCTCCTTCGATCAGAACCGGGAGTTCTGCGGCTATATCGGCCTCGATTTCGACGGCAATCTGATCGCGTCAAAGGCCACCCCCGGCACGGTCGATTCCTGCCTCGCCGACGACCCGGTCGAGATCGAGGTAATCTTCGCCTCCTACCACACCCATGGCGCCTTCTCGGAGGATTACTTCAACGAGGTGCCGAGCGGCGAGGATATGGAGAGCGATGAGGAAGAGGGGATCGACGGCTATGTCGCGACGCCCGGCGGGCGGCTCTGGTACATCGATACCGAGGTGATGGTGGCGAGCCAGATCTGCGGGATCGGCTGCCTGCCCGCCGATCCCGACTTCATCGCCGGGATCGACGGTGTGATCGAAAAGAGCTACGCCTATGACGACCTTGTCGAGTTTCTCGAATAGCTCGCTGCCGGTACCGAAACCGGATTACTTGATCTCGAGCTGCTTGGGCGATTTGCCCGCCGCAATCGCGGCCTTGTACCATTCCGGCTGACGTCCCTTCCCGGTCCAGGTCTTCGAGGGATTGGCCGGATCGGCGTATTTCGCGACACCGACATTGGCCGGCTTCCGTTTGGCCGGTTTGGCGCTCTTTGCCGCCACGCCACCGCTGAGTTCCGCCAGCGAGAAGCCATGCGCCTTGGCCGCCTTTTCCGCCGCCGCGTGGGCCTTCTTCCGATCCTCGGATCTGAGCTTCTCGAGTTGACGATCGATCCGGCCACGGAGCGTTTCCAGCTCCTTCCGGCTCATCTTCTTTACGTCTGCCATAAATTGGGTCCCTATTCGTGGTAGCGCCGAATAAGCGCCCTGACTCTCCAAACTGCAAGCCTGTATGCAGAGATTTTCGCACAAGATGCCATAAGTTGCCGGATTCCGACATCCTGCGGGAGATTCCCCGGGGGAAATCGTCAGCCTGCGGGTGACACCCTACTCCGCAGCAACGGCGTCCGGATCGGCAAGGGTGACGATATCGGTCATGATCCGATTGAGCTCGAAATCCTTGGGCGTATAGACCCGCGCCACACCCATTGCGCGGAGCCGCTCGGCATCGTCGTCGGGAATAATTCCGCCGACCAGAACCGGGATATGGCCCAGCCCCTCGGCCCGCAATTGCCCCATCAGCTTCTCGACCAGCGGCATGTGGCTGCCCGAGAGAATCGAAAGCCCGATCACATGGGGGTCCTCGCGCCGCGCCGCCGCGACGATCTCGTCCGGGGTCAGGCGGATGCCCTCATAGTCGATCTCCATGCCGCAATCGCGGGCCCGGAACACGATCTGTTCGGCGCCGTTGGAATGGCCGTCGAGCCCGGGCTTGCCCATCATGAATTTCAACCGGCGGCCGAGGCGGGTGGAGACATGGTCCACCGCCTCGCGGATATCGTCGAGCCCTTCGGTCTTGTTCGACGGGCTGCGGGAGACGCCGGTGGGCCCGCGATACTGGCCGAAGGCGGCGCGCATGGTCTCGGCCCATTCGCCGGTGGTGACGCCGGCCTTCGCGGCGGCAATCGAGGGCGGCATGATGTTTGCCCCCTCCGCCGCCGCCTGCCTGAGATCGGCCAGCGCCGCCTTCACCGCCGCCGCGTCGCGCCCCGAGCGCCAGGTGTCGAGCCGCGCGATCTGATCGGCCTCGACCGCGGGGTCGACCACCATGATGCCGCCGTCCTCATCCACGAGCGGCGAGGGCTCTCCGGCCGTGAACTTGTTGACGCCGACGACCACGGTGTCACCGGTCTCGATCCCGTTCACCCGGTCGGCATTGGCCTCCACCAGCCGCGACTTCATGTGGTCGATGGCCTCGACCGCACCGCCCATGGCGGTGATCGCCTCCAGCTCGGACCGTGCGATGTCCTTCAACTCCTCGACCTTGGCCTCGACCACCGGATTGCCGTCGAAGAGGTCGTCGTAGTCCAGAAGATCGGTCTCGAAGGCCACGATCTGCTGCATCCGGAGCGACCATTGCTGGTCCCAGGGCCGGGGCAGGCCGAGCGCCTCGTTCCAGGCCGGCAATTGCACGGCGCGGGCCCGGGCGTTCTTCGACAGCGTCACCGCGAGCATCTCGAGGAGAATACGGTAGACGTTGTTCTCCGGCTGTTGCTCGGTCAGGCCGAGGGAATTGACCTGCACCCCATAGCGGAAGCGGCGGAATTTCGGGTCCTCCACGCCGTAGCGCTCGCGGCAAATCTCGTCCCAAAGCTCGGTAAAGGCGCGCATCTTGCACATCTCGGCGATGAACTTGATGCCGGCATTCACGAAGAAGCTGATCCGACCGACCAAGACCGGGAAATCCTGCTCCGGCACCTTGCCCTTCAAATCGTCGAGCACCGCGACGGCGGTGGCGAGCGCGAAGGCCAATTCCTGCTCCGGCGTCGCCCCGGCCTCTTGCAAATGATAGGAACACACATTCATCGGGTTCCATTTCGGCACGTGGCGGTAGCAATAGGCGGCCACGTCGGTGATCAGACGCATCGACGGTTTCGGCGGGCAGATATAGGTGCCGCGGCTGAGATATTCCTTGATCAGATCGTTTTGCACCGTGCCCTGGAGTTTCGAGACATCCGCCCCCTGCTCCTCGGCCACGGCGATATAGAGCGCGAGGAGCCAGGGCGCGGTGGCGTTGATCGTCATCGAGGTGTTCATCTCTTCGAGCGGGATCGCATCGAAGAGCGCGCGCATATCGCCGAGATGGCAGACCGGCACGCCCACCTTGCCGACCTCGCCCCGCGCCAGTTCGTGGTCGCTGTCATAGCCGGTCTGGGTGGGCAGATCGAAGGCCACCGAGAGCCCGGTCTGCCCCTTTGCCAGGTTCGACCGGTAGAGCGCGTTCGAGGCCTTGGCGGTGGAATGCCCGGCATAGGTGCGGAAGAGCCAGGGGCGATCCTTCGGACGGGGGGTCTCGGCCATGGGCTTGCCTTCCGCAATCGGGTAAGATTGTTGCACGATGGGGTGAGTAGCGGACATTTTATGCCGGAGTCAATTCGCCGCGCTGCGGCATGACATCTCTCTGTCGCGGTTCTCGGGGAGGATCGCGTCGGATTTCCAAAGGAGCCCGCTATGAGACTACCTATTCTTGTGCTTGCCGCCCTCATCCCGGGGTTCGCCGCCGCCGAAGACCTTCGCATCGCCGCCTTCAACGCCTCGATGTACCGCGACGCCGAGGGCGCGCTGGGCGAGGCCATTGCGGCGGGCGATCCGCAGATCGGGAATGTCGCGCGGATCATCCGGGCGGTGGACCCGGACGTGCTCCTGATCAACGAGTTCGACTATGGGCCGGGCAATGCGGCGGCTTTTGTCGCCGCCTTCCTCGCAGATGCCGGCTACGACCACGTCTTCGAGGCGCCGTCAAATACCGGCGCCGCGTCGGGCATCGACCTGAATGGCGACGGCCAGATCGGGTCCGAGAGCTTCGCCTACGCCAATGACGCCTTCGGCTTCGGCATGTTTCCGGGTCAGTACGGCATGGCGGTGATCTCGAAACTGCCTCTCGCGGAGGACGAGATCCGCACCTTCCAGACCTTCCGCTGGGTCGATATGCCCGATGCGCGGCTGCCGGTGAACCCGGATGGCAGGTCCTACTACTCCAAGGCGGCTCTGGAGGTCTTCCGGCTGTCCTCAAAGAGCCATTGGGATGTGCCGGTGATTGTGGGCGATGCCCGCCTGCATCTGCTCGCGAGCCACCCGACGCCGCCGATCTTCGACGACGAGGAAGACCGCAACGGGCTCCGCAATGCCGATGAGATCAGGTTCTGGGCGGATTACGTCTCGGGCGCCGACTATTTCTACGACGATGCGGGCGAGACCGGCGGCCTGCCAGAAGGCTCCCATTTCGTGATCGCCGGGGACCTGAATTCCGATCCGTTCGACGGCAGCAGCCTGCCCGGCGCGGCGCAGCAGCTCACCGAGCACCCCCTCGTCAATACCTCGATCACCCCGGGCAGCGACGGGGCGGTCGCGGCGGCGGCGGCGCAGGGCGGCAACAACGCGGGCCAGAGCGGCGATCCGCGCTTCGACACAGCCGATTTCAGGGACGAGGGCGACAACCCCGGCAACCTTCGCGTCGACTACGTGCTGCCCTCCGCCACGCTCGACCTCACCGATGCCGGCGTCTTCTGGCCCGCGGAGGGGGAAGAGGGTGCCGAGTGGCTCTCCGCCTCCGATCATCGGCTGGTCTGGATCGATGTGACTTTGCCCTGAGGCGGGCAAAACTCTTCGAAGAGTTTTGCCAGACCCTTCGAAGGGTCTGGGCCCGCCCGGGAATGCGCGGTGCGGCATGACGGCGCCCATCGGCTCAGCGGATCGCGGGGCCGAAACTCTTCGAAGAGTTTCGTCAGACCCTTCGAAGGGTCTGATCCGCCCGGTGGCCATCGGCCCCCCGCCATTGCCCGCCTGACGCGGAACTGGCAGGGTCGCGCCCCATGACGCAGACCGTCCCGGTGCCGCTCTGGCTCCTGATCCTGATCGTGCTCTTCGCGGCGGTGACCTTCGCGTCGCACTTTCTCTTTCCCTCGGTCCGCTGGTTCTTCCGCAAGCGCGCCGAGCGGGTCATCGCGCGGCTGAACGAACGCCTGGCCCGGCCCATTGAGCCGTTCAAGCTCGCCCACCGCTACGACATGATCCAGCGGCTGATCTACGACCCTGAAATCACCCACGCCGTGGTCGCCCATGCCAAGGCCGAGGGCATCCCCGAAAACGTCGCCTTCGAGACCGCCCGCCGCTACGCCCGCGAGATCGTCCCCGGCTTCAGCGCCACCGCCTATTTCACCATCGGCACGCGGATCGCGCGGTGGCTCTCGAAGACGCTCTACGACGTCCGGGTCGGGCGCTACGATGCCGAGCGGCTTGCGGCCATTGACCCCGAGGCGGCGGTGGTCTTCGTGATGAACCACCGCTCGAACATGGATTATGTGCTCGTCACCTATCTGGTCAGCCGCGCCTCGGCGCTCTCCTATGCGGTGGGCGAATGGGCTCGGATCTGGCCGCTCTCGGCCATGGTGCGAATGATGGGGGCCTATTTCATCCGCCGCCACTCCCGCGGGTTGCTCTACCGCCGGGTGCTGGCGCGTTATGTGCAGATGTCGATTGAGGGCGGCGTGACCCAGGCGCTTTTTCCCGAAGGCGGGCTCAGCCTCGACGGGCGGCTGGCGGAGCCGAAGATGGGGCTTCTCAATTACATCGTCACCGACCACGATCCCGAGGGCCGCAACGTCATCTTCGTGCCCGTCGCGCTGAATTACGACCGGGTGCTGGAGGATGGGATTCTGGTGGCTGCCGATGCGGCCGGGGAACGGCGGTTCCGCACCCGGCTGGGCAAGCTCGGCGTCGCCTTCCTCGGCCATGTCGGTTCACGGCTCATCGGCCGGTTCAAGGGGTTCGGCCAGGCGATGGTGAGCTTCGGCACCCCGCTCAGCCTCGCCGATTTCGTCGCCGCCCATCGTGGGGAGCCGACGGAGTCTCTGGCCATCGAACTGATGGCGCGGATCGCGGAGTGCATCCCGGTTCTCCCGGTCCCGCTCGTCGCGAGGGCTGTATTGCGCGGTGCCCGGGGTGACGAGATCGCCAGTGCTATCGCCGCCGATCTGGCCCTCCTCGATCCGGCGCGTGGCCTGCTGCCGTCGGGGGAGGGCGCGGACCACCTCGCCGCGGCCGGGATCGCCAATCTGACCAAGCGCAAGCTCCTCACCCCGGACGGCACCCCGTCCACGGACGCCGAACCGGTGCTCACCTTCTACGCCGCCTCCATCGCCCATCACTTCCTGCCGGAGCCCGCCGAACGCGCCCCGGCGCTGGCCCGGACGCGCGAATTGGCCGAGCAATAAAGTTTCAAGATCACCCCCGCAGGGGTTGCTATGTTGCGGGCCGGTGACTAGGGAAGGGCATCCGGAAGATTCTGCGCCGCAGAATCCCGGGAGACCGAGCACGGACAGGACGGAGACCCCCATGGCCCTCGACGACAACGCCACGGCGGCCGCGTATGACGCGCCGAAAAAGGACCTCTACGCGATGGGCGAGATGCCCCCGCTCGGCCATGTCCCGGCCCAGATGCATGCCTGGGTCCTGCGCCGCGAACGCCACGGCCAGCCTGACAAGGCGCTCCAGCTCGAAGTGATCGACACGCCGGCCATCGATAGCCACGAAGTCCTCGTGCTCGTGATGGCCGCGGGCGTGAATTACAACGGCTGCTGGGCCTGCCTGGGCGAGCCGGTCTCGGTCTTCGACCAGCACAAACAGCCCTACGCGGTGATCGGCTCCGACGCCGCGGGGATCGTCTGGGCGGTGGGTGACAAGGTGCGGACCTGGAAGGTCGGCGACGAGGTCGTCATCCACTGCAACCAGGACGACGGCGATGACGAGGAATGCAATGGCGGCGATCCGATGCTGTCGCCCACCCAGCGCATCTGGGGCTACGAGAGCGCCGACGGCTCCTTCGCCCAGTTCACCCGGGTCCAGGCCCAGCAGCTCATGCCGCGCCCGCAGCATCTGACCTGGGAGGAGAGCGCCTGCTACGTGCTGACGCTGGCCACCGCCTACCGGATGATCTTCGGCCACGAGCCCCATGACCTGAAGCCCGGTCAGAACGTCCTGGTCTGGGGCGCGGCGGGCGGGCTCGGCTCCTTCGCGATCCAGCTCATCAACACCGCCGGCGCGAATGCCATAGGCGTGATCTCCGACGAGGACAAACGGCAATTCGTCCTCGATCTCGGCGCCAAGGGCGTCATCAACCGCAAGGATTTCAACTGCTGGGGTCAGCTCCCCAAGGTCAACACCCCGGAATATGCCGAATGGTTCGCCGAGACCCGCAAGTTCGGCAAAGCGATCTGGGAGATCACCGGCAAGGGCGTGAATGTGGACATGGTCTTCGAGCACCCCGCCGAGGCCACTTTCCCGGTCTCCACCTTCGTGGTGAAGCGTGGCGGCATGGTGGTGATCTGCGCCGGCACCAGCGGGTTCAACTGCACCTTCGACGTGCGCCACATGTGGTCGCACCAAAAGCGGCTCCAGGGCAGCCATTTCGCCCATCTCAAACAGGCCGCCGCCGCCAACCGGCTGATGCTGGAACGCCGGCTCGACCCCTGCATGTCCGAGGTCTTCCCCTGGGCCGACATCCCGCAGGCGCATATGAAGATGCTGGCCAACGAGCATAAGCCCGGCAACATGGCGGTGCTGGTCCAGGCGCAGAAGACCGGGATGAAGACCTTCGACGAGGTGATCGCCGAATCGAAGGCGTAACCCGCGCGGTTTAGGCGCCCTTGTCGGCCGGTGCTGACAGGGGCCATCCCGGGGCTACCGTCAACCGGGCCGAACCCGCTCTAGCCATTTCAGCGGCTTGCCCGCGCCGCCCCCCGCTATTCTGGGGGGGAAAGAATACGCAGGTGTCGGGCCTGTGGATGGAATGGTAGAATAAGCTGTTAATAGATCATTAACCAATCGCCGAGAGAGTGGCCCATGGGACATGACTGGATACTCGACGTCCTCGCGGATCTGAAGGCTTATGCGGACCAAAACGATCTGCCGGCGCTTGCCCGGCAGCTCGACGAGACCGCCCGTATCGCCTCCGCCGAGATCGCGTCGAGCCGGGACGGGACGCCGATAGCGGCGATATTGGATGACGGCGCATCGCTTGGACGGATTTCTCGCGCGGCTGGAGGCGGCCGAGGGGCTTGAGGGCCTTCAGGGGCTGATCGAGGCCCTGCGCGACCATTACCGCGTCGACCACATGGTCTATCACTGGGTCAGCACCGACGGGCAGCAATACGGCTGCGGGACCTATTCGCGGGACTGGTGCATCCGCTACGTGGTCGCGGACTATCTTCGCATCGATCCGGTCATCATCGGCTGTTTCCAACGCTTCCACCCGGTCGACTGGAAACGGCTCGACTGGTCGTCGAAGGCGGCCCGCACCTTTCGCGCCGACGCGATCGAACACGGGGTCGGCAATCAGGGTTTCTCGATTCCGGTGCGCGGCCCGAACGGGCAATTCGCGCTCTTCAGCGTCTCTCACACCACCGATGACGCGAGCTGGGCAGAGTTCACCGGGGCGCACCAGCGCGACCTGATCCTGCTGGGGCATTTCTTCAATCAGAAGGGCCTGGAACTGGCCGGGGACCGGACGCCGGAGCCGTCGAAGACGCTGTCGCCGCGGGAGACCGATGCGCTGACCTTCCTCGCCATGGGCTATGGCCGGGCTCAGGTGGCGGAGATGCTGGCGATCTCCGAACACACGCTCCGCGCCTATATCGAGAGCGCCCGGTTCAAGCTCGGCGCGCTCAACACGACCCATGCCGTGGCCCGGGCCGTGGCCGAGGGGCAGATCGTCCTCGGCGGGGCGAGCCGGGCGGCCAAGGGCGACTGGCCCGGCCTGCGCGAGGCGGATGTCGCCGCCGAATAGCGGTTTAAGATTTCCGCAACCTTTCAGGGGCTTAGCGTTAGCGCGCCCTTAACCATCCTTCCCCTAGCGTGACCCCACCGCACTTCGGTGCCTGGACAGGAGGGACGCTCGGATGCTGCGCTACCATTATGCAAGCGAACTCAGGGACTTGCCGCGCCTGCGGGACGCGATGTTCCGGGATCGCGCGGATCAGTTCCGGCGCCGGCTGGGCTGGGCGGTCAGCGTCGATGAGAACGGGTTGGAGCGCGACGAATACGACGATCTCAATCCGCTCTATGTGATCTGGCAGCGCCCCGACGGGCTCCATGGCGGATCGATGCGGTTCCTGCCGACGACCGGGCGGACCATGGTCAACGAGCATTTCCTCGATCTGATGGACGGCGTGCCGCTGCATTCGCCGCTGATCTGGGAATGCACCCGGTTCTGCCTCGCGCCGGGCTCTGACGGGCGCGTCGCGGCGGCCCTGATGCTGGCCTGCGGCGAGCTGATGCGGGGGTTCTCGCTGGCCCATATGCTGGGCGTGTTCGATGCGCGGATGGTCCGCATCTACCGGATGATCGGCGCCTCGCCGGAGATCATCGGCAGCGCCGGCCAGGGCCGGGACCGGATCAGCGTGGGGCTCTGGGAGTACCAGGGCGAGGCGCGGCCGGGCGTGCTCAGGAAGGCCGGCATCTCGTCGGACCTCTCCGAGCTCTGGTTCGAGCGCAGCTTCGGCCGGCCGGTGCAGTCGCGCCCCGCCACCGCGGTGGCGTGATCGCGAAGCAGGGCCCTTAAGCGCTACTCGTCCGACCTCGCAAGGTTGGTTCGCTTCCCCGCCCGGACTCAAGCCGCAGGCGCCGGGCATCGACAGACCGGTCCGTCGCACCGGAGGTGCGCCACTTTGGGTCGGCACGCCCCCGGCGTGACGGGCTGGCGATATGGTGAAGTCGGGCGCGGAGCTCGGAGCGGGGGATGTGCGTGGCTGGCATAAATCGAAGTCGCTCAGCCGCTGGAACGCCATCCCCCGGTCTGTCGATGCCCGGCTTGCCATGCTTGCTATGGCCAACACGGGCGCCGAGGCCGCAGGTCCTTGTTCAACCGGGTCTCGTCCTGCTCTAGGGTCGCGCCATGACCGCGCTCTCCTTTTCCACCGATCAGGCCGAGGCCTGGGATCGCATCGCCGAGGCGCTGCGCCCCGTGGGCATCGACATCGATGCCGAAGAGACGACCCCGCCGGCGGAGGGCGAGACACGGATGCTCGCGGTGCTCGGCAAGGCGGGTTCGGGCAAGACGATGCTGCTGGCCGCCCTCTATCAGGCGCTCCGCGCGGCGGGCGCCCAGGTCGTCTCCGGCGATTGGGAGGGCCGGCGGCGCAAGGATCGGCGTTCCGTCGCGATCCTCGCGCCGACCAACAAAGCCGCGAGCGTGCTGCGCCAGCGCGGCGTGCCGGCGACCACGATCCACCGCATCCTCTACACCCCGGTCTACGATCCCCAATACGAGAAGGTGGCGGAATGGCTGGCGGGGGAGGGCGAACGCCCCGAGATCGAAGATCTCAGTGCAACCGCCCTCGACCGCGCGGCGGAGAGCTACGCCGTCCATGGCTCGATCCCCGCCGCGCTTGCCGCCGCGGGCCTGCGCGGCAGCGATTTCATTATCGGCTGGAAGCGGCGCGAGGACCCTCTCGATATCGGCCTCGTCGACGAAAGCTCCATGCTCGACGCCCGCCAGGTCGAGGACCTTCAGGACATCTTCCCGGCCCTCCTGCTCTTCGGCGATCCGGCCCAGCTTCCGCCGGTGCAAAGCGAGGGCGGCATGGTGTTCGATGCGCTCCCGGCCCCGGCGACGCTCACGCTCCACCGCATCCACCGCCAGGACGCCGACAACCCGATCCTCGATCTGGCCCATGCGCTGGGCGACCCGGAGCTGGGCTTCGAGGCGTTCGAGCGCCGCATCGAGGAGGCCGCGCAGCGCGATGAGCGGGTGATCTGGGCGCAGCGCGTGGAGGCGGACATGATGGCCCGCTCGCCGGTCCTGGTCTGGCGCAACGCGACCCGCATCCGCCTGATCCACGCCTTCCGCGCCGCCCATGCCGCCCCCGAAGACGCGCTCCTGCCCGGCGAGCCGTTGATCTGCGACGGGATCGAACTGCCGATGAAGCATCGCCGCCGCCGCCTCGACCTGGAGGCGCGGGGGCTGATCAAGGGCGCCCAGGTGATCTATCTCGGCCCAGGCAAACGCGACGGGTTCTCGCGCCTCCATGTGATCGGCGCCGAGGACCCCCAGGTCAGCGCCGCCAGCATCGTGAAGATCGAGCGCGAGGGCGAGGAGGAGCCGTTCCTGCCCTATGCCGCCCGGATGGGGGCCACGTTCCTGCACGGCGCGGCGGTGACGATCCACAAGGCGCAAGGCTCGCAATGGGACGATGTGCAGGTCTTCGCCCCCGACATCTACGCCGCCGCGCGGATGGGCCGGTCCGAGGCGGGCCAGCCACTCTGGAAACGGCTTGCCTATGTGGCGATCACCCGGGCGGTGCATCGGGTCCATTGGGTGGTGCGGAACCGGCTCGCGCGGCCGACGGTGCCCCTCGATACCGCCGATCTGACCGCCGAGCCCGCGCCGCTCAGCCTGACCGGAGAGACCGAATGAGAAGCGTGCTGATCACCGGGGCCAGCAGCGGCATCGGCCGCGCGACGGCGGAGGCGTTCCTGGCGGCGGGCTGGCGCGTGGGTCTCCTCGCGCGTCGCGAGGCGTTGCTGAA
>JANQRL010000035.1 GCA_028284605.1 Paracoccaceae bacterium
CGCCTGTCGGCGCGGTTCTCGGAACTGCTCGCGAGCCGCGATCCGGTGGTGCAGGAGGCGCAGAGCGGCGGGCGCACCTTCTACCGGCTGCGCACCGGCGGCTTCGCCGACCTTGCCGATGCCCGGCGGCTTTGCTCGGCCCTGGTGGCGGCGGACGCGCCCTGTATCCCGGTCGTGGTCCGCTAGGTGGCAGCGGCGCTGATCTTCGGCTGCGCCGGGACCCAACTCTCTGAACAAGAGCAGGCGCTCTTTGCCGAGGCGCAGCCCTGGGGGTTCATCCTCTTTGCCCGCAACCTCGCCGACCCTGAGCAACTGCGCGCCCTGACTGGCGGCCTGCGGGAGGCGGTGGGGCGCAACGCCCCAATCCTGATCGATCAGGAGGGGGGAAGGGTGCAGCGGATGCGGGCGCCGCATTGGCGGCAGTATCCGCCGGCGCTCGATCAGATGGCCCGCGCCGCCGATCCGATGCGGGCGTTCTGGCTCCGGAACCGGCTGATCGCGGCGGAGCTCCATGCCGTCGGGATCGATGTGAATTGCGCGCCGCTGGCCGATATCGCCGAGGCGGAGACCCATCCGGTGCTGAAAAACCGGCTTTACGGGTCGGATGTGGAGACCGTGGTGGAGGCCGCGAGGGCCTGCGCCGGGGCGCATCTCAGCGGCGGCGTTCTTCCAGTGCTGAAGCATCTGCCGGGCTATGGGCGCGCGGCGGTGGACAGCCATCTGGAGTTGCCCCGGGTCGAGGCGCCCCTGGAGGAGCTGAAAGTGCGGGATTTCGCGCCGTTCCGGGCGCTGAACGACCTGCCGCTGGGGATGACGGCCCATATCCTCGTGACTGCACTCGACGCCGACCGGCCGGTGACGACCTCGCCCCAAGGGATCGCCACGATCCGCGAGGAGATCGGCTTCTCGGGCCTTCTGATGACCGACGATATCTCCATGGAGGCCCTGAGTGGCACCGTGCCCGACCGGTCGCGGGCCGCGTGGGACGCGGGTTGCGATCTTGTCCTGCACTGCAACGCAGATTTTCCGGAGATGGCGGCGTTGGCGGCGATCGCGCCGCCGCTGTCGCCGGCTGGCCTGGCCCGGTCCGACGCCGCGCTCTCGCGCCGCAAACCGCCCGCGCCGATTGACATGCCCGCCCTTGCGGCAGAGTTTGAGGCACTTCTGGGCTGAGGGGCCGCGATGAGCGACGATTTCACCGAAGGTGCCGTGCTGCCGGTGGCCGAGCGGCTGGCCTCCGAGGCGCTGATCGTCGATGTGGACGGGTTCGAGGGCCCGCTCGACCTGCTCCTGGCCATGGGCCGGACCCAGAAGGTCGACCTGCGCCAGATCAGCGTGCTGGCCCTGGCCGAGCAATACCTGGCCTTCATCGAAGAGGCCCGGGCGCTTCGCATCGAGCTGGCCGCCGATTACCTCGTTATGGCGGCCTGGCTCGCCTTCCTGAAATCCCGGCTGCTGCTGCCGCCGGACCCCTCCGAGGAGGGCCCGACGGGGGAGGAACTGGCGGCGCATCTGGCGTTCCAGCTTCAGCGGCTCGAAGCGATGCGCGGCGTGGCGGCGAAGCTGATGGCCCGGGATCGGCTGGGGCGGGATTTCTTCGCCCGCGGGCTGACCGAGGACGTCACGTCGAGCCGCAAGATCACCTATACCGCCACACTCCTCGACCTGATGCAGGGCTATGCAAGGCTCCGCACCCGCGACGAGTTCCGTCCCTATGTGATGGACCGGGACGCGGTGATGACGATGGAGGAGGCGCTTGATCGGCTCCGGCGGCTGATCGGCTTCGCCGGGGAATGGACCGATATCTCCGTCTACCTGCCCGAGGGCTGGACGGCGGAGCCGGGCAGGCGGCGGTCGGCGACGGCGTCGACCTTCGCCGCCACGCTGGAACTGGCCAAGGAGGGCCGTATCGATATCCGCCAGTCCGAGACCTTCGCGCCCATTCAGATCCGCAAGAGGCCCGATGCCTGAGACCGACATCCACGAGGACGGGCCCGAGGAGAGCCTTTTCGAGGCGCCGCCGATGGCCGAACAGGAGCGCATGGTGGAGGCAATCCTTTTCGCCAGTGCCGAGCCGGTCTCCCTGCGCGAGTTCCTCGGCCGGCTGCCGCACGGATCAGAGCCGGCTCAGGCGCTGGAGCTTCTGAAGAAGCGCTATGAGGGGCGTGGTGTGCGGGTGGTGAAGGTCGGCGAGGCCTGGGCGATCCGCACCGCCGCCGATCTGGGGTTCCTCATGCGCCATGAGGTGGAAGAGACCCGCAAGCTCTCCCGCGCGGCCATCGAGACCCTCGCCATCGTCGCCTATCACCAGCCGGTGACCCGTGCGGAAATCGAGGAAATCCGCGGCGTGAGCGTCAGCCGGGGGACGATCGACCAGCTTCTGGAACTCGACTGGATCAAGCTCGGGCGGCGCAAGATGAGCCCCGGGCGGCCGGTGACCTTTGTCGTCACGCCGGCGTTCCTCGACCATTTCGGACTCGAAAGCGCCCGCGACCTGCCGGGGCTGAAGGAGTTGCGCGCCGCGGGCCTTCTCGACAACCGCCCGCCACCGGGGGCACCCGGTGAGGCGGAAGAGGACACCGACCAGTCGGAGATGTTCGAGGAGTAGCGCCGGATTTTCGCCGCATTCCCGGGGCAGGATTGGCGCGAAGGCGAAAAGATCCTACGTTCTGAGGCAGAGACCGGAGAGACCGTTATGGACCGTATGCTGCGCATGTTCCTGCGCCTGTTCATGAGACAGGGCATCAACAAGGGAATCGATATGGTCGCGAAGCGCGGCATCGACCCGAACGATAAGAGCCCCGAGGCCAAACAGGAGGCCGAAGCGGCCAAGCAGAGCGCCAAGCGCGCCCGGCAGGCAATGCGCATGGGCCGCCGGATCGGGCGCCTTTAGGGCCGCAGACCCTTGGAAGGGTCTGAGCAAACTCTTTGAAGAGTTTGGCGCTGCACCGGACGGGGCACGACGCTCCTCGGTTCCGCGTCAGGCGGGGAGCAGACCCTTCAAAGGGTCTGGCAAAACTCTTCGAAGAGTTTTGTCCGCGACAGCCCGCCGCGGTCACATGGTCTGCGACCGGTCATAGTCCAGGCGCGCCGCCTTCACCGCGTCCATCTGCGCGTGCGACCAGTAGACCAGGGGCTTGAGCATCTCCACGAGGCTTCGGCCCAGCGGCGTCAGTTCATAGGACACCGCGACCGGCGGTCCCGGATCGACACTGCGTGTGAGATAGCCGTCGCGTTGCAGTCCGCGCAGGTTCTCCGTCAGCACCCGCTGGGTCACGTCGCCGATGCAGCGCTTGATCTCGCCGAACCGTTTCGGCTCGTCCTCCAGCGCCAGGATGATGATCATCCGCCACTTGCCGGTGACATTGGAAAGCACCGACCGGATCGAGCAGGTCGAGGCTTCGGCTTTGCTGGCCACGCCGATGGGGAGCATGGGCACCTCCGGTGCAGGGTGAATACCAACGCCCATCATAATACCGGATTGGCGGCTCGCAAGCCTCTGATTCCGAACATGGTATCCTTGGCACAACCACGTTCCATAAAAGTGCGTAATTGCAACGTGGTGCATTTTGGATACCAACTTGTGCCATCACCGAATCGAAAGGAACGCCCGATGACGCCCAAGGAACTGGTCCTCGCCCTCTTCACCGCCGCCTTCGTCGATCACGATCCCGAGGCGGCCCGCGCGCTGGTGACCCCCGACTATATCCAGCACAATCCGCAGATTCCCACTGGGGCCGAAGGGCTCGTGGGATTCATCCCCATTGTCGAGCAATCCGGCATGAGCGTGACCACCCACCGGGTGATCGCCGAGGGCGATCTGGTCGTGCTGCACAGCACCTTCGACAACGCCATGGCCTTCGGGGCGCCCTCGCTGGCCGCCTTCGACATCTTCCGGGTCGAGGACCGTCTGGTCGCCGAGCATTGGGACAACCTGCAGCCGATCCCGGAGACCACGGTCTCGGGCCGGGGCATGACCGACGGGCCGACGGAGATCACCGATCTCGACCGGACCGAGGAGAACAAGGCCCTGGTGCTGGGCTTCGTGCGCGACGTGCTGGGCGGCGCGGCGCCGGAGAACGCGCCCCTGTATATGGACCCGGAGGTCTATATGCAGCACAACCCGAACCTCGCCGACGGGCTGGCCGGGCTGATCGCGGGGACCGAGGCCTGGGCCGAGCAGGGCTTCGTCATCACCAGGTTCGAGCCGCAGATCGTCGTGGCCGAGGGCAATTTCGTCTTCGTGGCCTCGGACGCCACGGTCAGCGGGGCGCCCTGGGCGTTCTTCGATCTCTGGCGTCTCGAGGACGGCAAGATCGTCGAGCACTGGGACACGGTCGCCCCGATCCCGGACGAATGGGCCCACAATAACGGGAAGTTCTGACAGCGCGTTCGCCGGCGGGCGGGGCGTGAAGCCGCCCCGCCGATGCAGTGTCAGCCGGGAAAGGGCGCGAGCGTTGCCTGGAGCTTCTTGGTGAGCGAGGCGCGGACGATCCCATAAGACGTCTCGATCCGGTCGCGCAGCTCGTCCTCGGGCACCGCGTCCCAATCCACCCGGACCCAGGAGCGGTGGAAATAGGGGGCCTTCACGGCCCGGCCGAGCTCGATCAGGAACTCCGCATCCTCCACCGAGGCGGTCTTCACCGAGACGCCGTCATTGGCGACGCCGATACAGGCGAACATCCTGCCGCCCACCTTCCACGCATCGTGCCCGCCGCCCCAGGGATCGGACCATTCGGCCCCGGGGAGCGGGTTGCAAATCCGGTTCACGGTATCGCGTCCCATGGGGTTAGTGTGCCTCGATTGACACTCTGTGTCAGGGGTCGATTTTGGAGGCCGTCCGGCCCCGGTCTCGAGCCGAACGAGCGACCGATTCGTGCGGACGGACGGGCATTGCAGGACAAGGCTGACATCGATTCTCGCGCAAGTTAGGGTCCGGACGTTGCCGGTTCCGTGGAGGCTGCCTTGGAGATCAGGAAAGCGACGTCGCCGAATGACATCGCCCGAGCCGTCGCGATCGACGGAGCTCTTCTTGCGTCGAGTGAAAGGGCCGACTACATCGCATCGGTGGCTGAGAACGGCGGCTTGAGCGTGGCTGCCCGAGATGGCGAGGTGCAAGCCTTCTGCTGTCTCGATCACGGTTACTTCTTCGAAAAACCCTTCGTGTCCCTGCTCATCGTCTCGCCCGCCGCGAGGCGGCTTGGCCTGGGGACGGGCTTGCTGTCGCATCACGCGCGTGCCCACCCAGAGCTGTGGACCTCCACCAACCGATCGAACAACCCGATGCGCAAGCTGCTCGACAGGGCGGGGTGGCGGTATTGCGGCGAACTCAGCGGTCTCGATGAGGGCGATCCCGAGCGGTTCTACAGGACGGCCTGACCGGGACTTCGGGCTCCGGCGTCGACAATCGACCGGCCGGGCAAGCCGGTCGCTTTCGGCTTGGTCGGTGCGGCAATCCCGGGCAAGCTCGGCCGAGAGCGGAAGGACGGGCCGGGGAGGGCCGGCCATGGCGCGTTTCGTCGCGCTCCTGCGCGGGATCAATGTGGGCGGCGCCAATGCGCTGCCGATGGAGCAGTTCCGGGCCCTGGCCGAAGGGCTCGGCTGGGTCGACGTCGAAACCTACATTCAAAGCGGCAACCTCGTGTTCTCCGCCGAGGGCGAACCGGGGGACCTCGCCACCGCGCTCGGCACCGCGATGGCCGAAAAAGCCGGGCTCGTCGTCCCGATCCTCGTCCTTCCCGGCTGGGCCTTCGAGATGGCGGTGGGGGAGTGCCCGTTCACCCCTGACGATCCGGCCAAGGTCCACGGCTTCTTCCTCTTCGCCGAGGGGGAGATCGACCGGGACCTCTTCGGCGATCTCAAGGCGCCAGACGAAGAACTCGCGCTCCAGGGCCGGGTGGCCTGGCTCCACGCACCCTCCGGGATCGGGCGATCGAAGGTCGCCGAGCGGATGCAGCGGATCGTCGGCGCCGGGACCACGGCGCGGAACCTCAACACCCTGCGGAAGCTCGTGAAGATGCTCTGAGCGATTTGCGATGGACCGGAGCCGGCGCCGCTGCTATGACGCACCCATGAAGAGCCTGATCTGCATCTGCTGCATCATTCCCTGCTGACATCCGTCGCGGGCCGCTCTTTCACGTTTCTCCCAAACATCGAAATTGCCAGGCCCGCGGGCACTTCCGCGTGAGCCGAGCCATGATTGACATCCATCTCCACAACACCGCGACCCGCCGCAAGGAGCGGCTGGAGCCCCTCGATCCCGGCAATGTGCGGATGTATGTCTGCGGGCCGACGGTCTATGACCGGGCGCATCTCGGCAATGCGCGGCCGGTGCTGGTCTTCGACGTGCTCTACCGGCTGTTGGCCCATGTCTATGGGGCCGAGCACGTCACCTATGTGCGCAACATCACCGACGTGGACGACAAGATCAACGCGCGCGCCGCGGAAACGGGCCGTCCGATCCGCCAGATCACCGACGAGACCGTGGGCTGGTATCACGAGGATATGGACGCGCTCGGCGCCCTGCGCCCGACCCATGAGCCCCGCGCCACCGACTGGATCGGCGCGATGAAGGACATGATCGTGACGCTGATCGCGCGTGGCCATGCCTATGAGGCGGAGGGGCATGTGCTGTTTTCCGTGGACAGTTATCGGGACTACGGCGCGCTTTCGGGCCGCTCGGTGGAGGACATGATCGCGGGCGCCCGGGTCGAGGTGGCGCCTTATAAGCGGGACCCGATGGATTTCGTGCTCTGGAAACCGTCCGAGGGCGATCAGCCGGGCTGGGACAGCCCCTGGGGCTATGGCCGTCCGGGCTGGCATATCGAGTGCTCGGCGATGAGCCGGGAGCTTCTGGGCGAGAGCTTCGACATCCATGGCGGCGGCATCGACCTCGCCTTCCCGCACCACGAAAACGAGATCGCCCAGAGCAAATGCGCCCATCCTGAGAGCGGTTTCGCCTCGATCTGGATGCATAACGAGATGTTGCAGGTGGAGGGCAAGAAGATGTCCAAGTCCCTGGGCAACTTCTTCACCGTGCGGGATCTGCTGGATCAGGGCGTCCCCGGCGAGGTGATCCGCTTCGTGATGCTCTCGACGCATTACCGCAAGCCGATGGACTGGACGGAGAAGAAGCGGGAGGAGGCAAAGACGGTCCTCGACCGTTGGGCGGCGTTGGTAAAAGGGGTGAAGCCAGGTGCGGTTCCGGGCGGGGTCCTCGCGGCGCTGGCGGACGATCTAAACACTGCCGGCGCAATCGCGGCGCTGCACGAGGCGGCACGGACAAGCGATGGGCCAGGGCTGCGCGCCGGACTCGACATGCTGGGCCTGGGTGACCTTTCCGGGTTCGAGGTTTTGAAGGAGATGGTGTCTCTGGAGGATGACCGGCGGATTGGCGCACTCCTCGAAGAACGGCAGTCGGCCCGCGAGAGCCGGGATTTTGCCCGGGCGGATGCAATCCGCGATTTGCTCGCGGATGCCGGCGTCACGATCAAGGACGGCAGCGCCGGAGCGACCTGGGAGACCGGGCCGGATTTTGACCCGCGGAAACTGGAGGCGCTGGAATGACGACCGTTCCGTACAGAACAGAGGTTCGCGCCCGGCACGCGGGGTGGGCGCTTGCGCCCGCCCTGGGGGGGCGGGTCGGGCGCAAACCGGATCGCAAGCGATCCGGTGGGATTTCGGAGCAATGTCATTTCTTCGGATCGCCACCGAACGGCCGGTCGGGGGCGAACCGGTCCGCAGGCGGACCGGATCGGGTCGGTGACGAACCGGATCGCCGGCGACCGGATGGAAGGCCGGATGCCAAAGGGGCAAGCCAATGACCTGCGAGCGCCTCACTCTCTACGACACCACCCTGCGCGACGGGCAGCAGACCCAGGGCGTCCAGTTCTCGCCAGAGGAGAAGACCCGGATCGCCACCCTTCTCGACGAGCTTGGCCTCGACTATATCGAGGGCGGCTGGCCAGGGGCGAACCCGACCGACAGCGCCTTCTTCAACGCCGCCCCGAAGACCCGCGCCACCATGACCGCCTTCGGCATGACCAAGCGGGCCGGGCGCTCGGCGGCTAATGACGAGGTGCTGGCCGGCGTGGTCAATGCGGGCACCAAGGCCGTCTGCCTCGTCGGCAAGGCCCATGATTACCATGTCGAAAAAGCCCTCGGCCTCACCCTTGAGGAGAACCGCGAGAACGTCGCGGCTTCCATCGCCCATCTGGTGGCCGAGGGGCGCGAGGCGCTCTTCGATGCGGAGCACTTCTTCGACGGATACGCGGCGAAGCCGGATTATGCCCTTGCCGTGCTCAAGGCCGCCCTTGAGGCCGGCGCCCGCTGGGTCGTCCTTTGCGATACCAATGGCGGCACCCTGCCGGATCGGATCGGGGAGATCGTGGGAGAGGTGATCGAAGCCGGCATCCCCGGCGACAAGCTCGGCATCCACACCCATAACGACACCGAGACCGCGGTGGCCGGCACCCTCGCCGCCGTGGAGGCGGGCGCGCGGCAGGTTCAGGGCACGCTGAACGGCCTCGGCGAGCGCTGCGGCAACGCCAACCTCACCAGCCTGATCCCGACCCTCCTCCTGAAAGAGCCCTATGCCAGCCGCTACGAAACGGGCGTGAGCCTCGACGCGCTCAAAGGGCTGCGCCGGGCCGCGGGTGTCCTCGACGACATCCTCAACCGCGTGCCGCATCGCCAGGCGCCCTATGTCGGCGCCTCCGCCTTCGCGCATAAGGCCGGGCTCCATGCCAGCGCCATCGTCAAGGACCCGGCGACCTACGAGCACATCGACCCGGGCGCCGTGGGCAACGAACGCATCGTGCCGATGTCGAACCAGGCCGGGCAATCGAACCTGCGCGAGCGGCTGGCCCAGGCCGGCATCGCGGTGGAGAAGGGCGACCCGGCGCTCAGCCGCATCCTCGACATCGTGAAGGAGAAGGAGGCCCAGGGCTTTGCCTTCGACAGCGCCCAGGCCTCCTTTGAACTGATCGCGCGCGACGAGCTGGGCCTGCTGCCGCATGTCTTCGAGGTGGAGCGCTACCGCGTCATCTCCGAACGCCGCCGCAACGCGAAGGGCGAAATGGTCATCGTCTCCGAGGCCGTCGTCACCGTGCGCACCGCCGACGGGCCGCGCACCAGCTTCTACCAGAACGACAATCCGACCGAGCAGCAGGATGCCGGGCCCGTCAACGCGCTCTCCCATGCGCTCGCCTCCGATCTCGGGCGCTATCAGGGGCTGATCGAGGATATGCGCCTCGTTGATTTCAAGGTGCGGATCACCGGCGGCGGGACCGAGGCCGTGACCCGGGTTATCATCGACAGCGAGGACGGGGCCGGGCGGCGCTGGTCCACGGTGGGGGTGTCGGCGAATATCGTCGATGCGAGTTTTGCCGCTCTGGTCGATGCGATCCGCTGGAAGCTGGTGCAGGAGGGCGCGGCGTGAGCGATCCGTTCTTCACCCTGCACCGCGATCTGCCGCGGGAAGGGCCGGGAAGCGCCGAGGAGGTGGCCTGGGCGGCGGGCGTGGCGGGGGTTCGGGCCACGGCCCGGATCGCCGACATGGCCTGCGGGCCCGGCGGCGATATCGCGGCGCTGCGCGCTTTGGCGCCGGAGGGTCAGGTGACGGCGGTGGAGATGACGCCGCATATGGTGGCGGCCGCACGGGCGCGGTTCGCCGACGATCCCGGTGTGACGGTGATCGAGGGGGACATGGCGCGGCTCATCGGTCCGTACGATTTCATCTGGTGCGCGGGGGCGGCCTATTTCCTGGGCGTGACCGAGGCGCTGACGATCTGGCGTGACGTCCTGGCGCCCGGCGGCGCGGTGGCGTTCTCGGAACCGGTCTTCTTCACTGCCAATCCGTCTGAGGGCGCGCGGGCGATGTGGGGCGACCACGACCCGGTCACCGATGCGGCCGGTATCGCGGCGCGGGTGAATGCGGCGGGCTATGAGACCCTCGCCACCCGGCCGGTCTCCGATGCCGCCTGGGAAGCCTATTACGGGCCGATGGAGGCGCGGATCGCCGCGTTGCACCCCGAGGCCGATCCGGACCTGACGGCCGTGCTCGATTCAGAGGCGGAGGAAATCCGGCTCTGGCGCGCGCATCGGGCCGAGACCGGCTATCTGCTCTCGGTGGTGCGCCCGGCATGAGCGTCGCGGCCTGCGCGGCCATTGTCGAGCGGGGCGACCCGGACCGGTTCCTCGCGGCGATGGCGGCGCCGGTGGCGGCGCGCGACGTGCTGTTCCCGATCTACGCCTTCAATGTCGAGATCGCCCGGGCGCCCTGGATGAGCGAGGAGCCGCTGATCGCCGAGATGCGGCTGCAATGGTGGGCCGATGCGCTGGGGGAGATCGCGGGCGGCGGGCCGGTGCGGCGGCATGAGGTGGCCACGCCTCTGGCAGACGTACTCGATGCCGACGGCGCGAGGATACTGGAGCGCTGCATCGACGCGCGGCGGCGCGATGCACAACGGTTGCGGTTGGAGACGGTCCCGGAGCTTCGCGCGTATCTCGCGGCGACCGGCGGGGCGCTGATCTGGGCCGCCACCCGGGCGCTCGATCCGGGGCGGGGCTGGGGGCCGTCCGACGCGGCCCGGGCCGAGGCCGCGGGCACGCTCTCGGCGCTGGCGAACTACCTGCTGGCGGTTCCGGCGCTGCTGGCGCGGGGGGTCAATCCGCTGCCGGAGATGTCGGAGCGGGACTTCGAGGCGCTGTTGACCGAGGTCTTGGCCGAGGCCGATCGCGCCACCGCCGGGCGCCCGGCCCGGGCGCAGAAGATCGCGGAACTGGCCGCCTGGCGCGCCCGGGGGATCGTGATCCGGGCGTTGCGGACCCCAGAGGCGATCGTCGCAGGCCATCTGGCCGAATCGGAATTCGCCCGGCGCGCGGCGCTGCTCTGGCGGAGCCTGCAGCTCTGGGGGGATGGGGGGCGCGGGGGGGCTCCGGTCCGCGCGGGAGCGCGGGGGTCGGAGCCGCCGCGATCCCCGCCCCCAAAGGGCCGAGAACCGCGGCGTCAGAGCGGCACCCCGCCGGACACCTCGAAAAGCTCGCGGATCGAGGCACGCGTCTCCGCGTTCGGCAGCCGGACCAGCCGCACGCGGCCATCCTGTTGCGGGATCCGCAGGTAGCTGTCGGAGGTCACCACATAGCCATCGCCGGAGGGCTGGGCAATCAGCGCCATCACCAGCTTCGGCAGATCCTCGACCGTGCCGTCGAATTGCAGGATGATCCCGCCGGTCATCTCCGGCGGCAGCAGAATCTCGCAGCGCACTTCCCGGGGCGAAGGCTGCACCAATGTCTCGCCGGGCCTGGCGCAGACCTCGGCGTGGAAGGCGAAGAGATCGGCGGGGAACTCTTCATAGAGCGCCTGGGGCGCTCCGGCCTCCACCGCCCGGGCGAGGCTTTCGGGCGAGGTCGCCGGGGCGGTGCAGGCGCCGAGGCCGAAACTGGCGAGACAGGCGAGGGCGAAGCGCATGGGCGGCCTTTCGTTGCAATCGCGCAACCCTGCGGGAGCGGTCCGGGGCGGCGCCGGGGAATCAGATAGCGGCGCGGAGCGGATGGCAAGTCGCGTGGGCCCGCTTCACCCGATTTCTGAGCGTTTCGTCCTAAGGTGCCGGTCTGCGACCGCTTTCCCTTTTCGAACATCGCGCCGGCCTGCGCCGCTCGATGTGGGCCGAGCTGTGAAGCTCTTGTGGAGGAATCGGAGCGAGCCGAGGGACATATCCCCGTCAAGGAATCTTTTTGACGGATTCGTGAAAAACCCCGTTGACCCTCTATGGGCACCTGCGTCAGGTTGTGCTGGCCGACCAGAACAACACAATATGTAGTGGCAGGGGCGGCGGGGATAGCGGACTTTCAGACAGGCCACCGGCTTCGGTGATCTCGGTTGATTTGCGGCTGGGCCTGTCCCGGCACGGGAAAGCTCGTTCCTGCTCCTGGCTGGACGGTCGGCGGGGAACGGGCGGCGCATGCCGCGTTGAGATGGGCAAGACGGCCGCACGGCCGCAATCAATGATGAGACAGGAAGGCGAGACGCGGCATGAAGATCGAACGCACTTTCACACGAGCAGATGACGACGCCTATGCAGGCGTGGAGTTCCGGATCACCTCTTCTGAAATCCGCAATCCCGACGGCACCACCGTCTTCAAGCTGGACGAATGCGAAATCCCGGCGGGCTGGAGTCAGGTGGCGAGCGACGTGATCGCCCAGAAGTATTTCCGCAAGGCCGGGGTGCCGTCGAAGATCGAGAAGGTGAAGGAGAAGGGCGTCCCGGAATTCCTGTGGCGCGGAAAGCCCGCCAGTGACGCCGAATTCGGCGGCGAGACCTCGGCGCGGCAGGTCTTCGACCGGCTCGCCGGGGCCTGGACCTATTGGGGCTGGAAGGGTGGCTATTTCTCCACCGAAGAGGATGCCCGCGCCTATTTCGACGAGATGCGCTACATGCTCGCCACCCAGCGCGCCGCGCCGAACTCGCCGCAATGGTTCAATACCGGCCTGCACTGGGCCTACGGGATCGACGGGCCGAGCCAGGGCCATTTCTATGTCGACCACAAGACCGGCAAGCTCACGAAATCAAAGAGCGCCTACGAACATCCGCAGCCCCATGCCTGCTTTATCCAGTCCGTCGCCGACGATCTGGTGAACGAGGGCGGCATCATGGACCTCTGGGTCCGGGAGGCGCGGCTCTTCAAATACGGCTCCGGGACCGGGACCAACTTCTCCTCCCTGCGCGCCGAGGGCGAAAAGCTCTCCGGCGGTGGCAAGTCCTCGGGGCTGATGGGCTTTCTCAAGATCGGTGACCGGGCGGCCGGCGCGATCAAATCAGGCGGAACCACCCGTCGGGCAGCGAAGATGGTGATCGTCGATGCGGACCATCCCGACATCGAGGATTTCATCAACTGGAAGGTCATCGAGGAGCAGAAGGTGGCGTCCATCGTCGCCGGCTCCAAGATGCATGAAGAGAAGCTCAATGGCCTCTTCGCCGCGATCCGTCAGTGGGATGGCGCCGAGGCGGATGCCTATGAGCCGTCGAAGAACGGCGCCCTGAAAGCGGCGATCCGCGAGGCCAAAAAGGTCGCGATCCCGGAGACTTACGTCAAGCGGGTGCTGGACTATGCCCGGCAGGGCCACACCTCCATCGAGTTCCCGACCTACAACACCGATTGGGACAGCGAGGCCTATTCCAGCGTCTCGGGGCAGAACTCCAACAACTCGATCCGGGTCACCGATGCCTTTCTGAAGGCGGTCGAGGACGATGCCGATTGGGAGCTGATCAACCGCAAGGACGGTCAGGTGTCGAAGGTCGTGAAGGCGCTGGACCTTTGGGACCAGATCGGTCATGCCGCCTGGGCCTGCGCGGACCCGGGCATCCAGTTCCACGACACGGTGAATGCCTGGCATACCTGCCCCAAGGACGGGCAGATCCGGGGCTCGAACCCGTGCTCGGAGTACATGTTCCTCGACGACACCGCCTGCAATCTGGCCTCGATGAACCTGCTGACCTTCTACAAGGACGGGCAGTTCCAGATCGAAGACTACATGCACGCGACCCGGCTCTGGACCCTGACGCTGGAAATCTCTGTGCTGATGGCGCAGTTCCCGTCGAAGGAGATCGCCCAGCTTTCCTATGATTTCAGGACCTTGGGTCTCGGCTATGCCAATATCGGCGGGCTCCTGATGAATATGGGCTATGGCTATGACTCTGCCGAGGGCCGGGCATTGGGCGGTGCGCTGACCGCGATTATGACCGGTGTGGCCTATGCGACCTCGGCCGAAGTGGCGGGCGAGTTGGGCGCCTTTCCGGGTTACGAGCGCAATGCCGAGCAGATGCTCCGGGTGATCCGCAACCACCGTCGCGCCGCCTATGGCGAGACCGAGGGCTATGAGGGGCTGGCGGTGAAGCCGGTGCCGCTCGATCAGGTGAATTGCCCGGTGCCCGGCCTCGTCGATGTGGCCACGGCCTCCTGGGACGAGGCGCTGCGGCTGGGCGAGCAGCACGGCTACCGGAACGCTCAGGCGACCGTGATCGCGCCGACCGGGACCATCGGTCTGGTGATGGATTGCGACACCACGGGGATCGAGCCGGACTTCGCCCTGGTGAAGTTCAAGAAGCTCGCCGGCGGCGGCTATTTCAAGATCATCAACCGCTCGGTCCCCGCGGCGCTCGAGGTGCTGGGCTATTCCTCCAGCGAGATCGAGGAGATCATCAGCTACGCGGTCGGCCACGGGACCCTCGGCAATGCGCCCGGGATCAATTCCACAACGCTGACGGCCAAGGGCTTCGGCCCCGCGGAGATCGAGAAAGTGGAAGCCGCGCTCGCCTCCGCCTTCGACATCCGCTTCGTCTTCAACCAGTGGACGCTGGGTGAGAAGTTCTGCACGGAAGCCCTTGGGATCGCTTCGGAAAAGCTGAACGACCCGACGCTAGACCTGCTCCGCGAGATCGGCTTCTCGAAGGCCGAGATCGATGCGGCAAACGATCATGTGCTGGGCACGATGACGCTCGAAGGCGCGCCGCATCTGAAAGACGAGCATCTGAGCGTCTTCGACTGCGCCAATCCCTGCGGCAAGAAGGGCAAGCGCTTCCTCTCCGTCGACAGCCACATCACCATGATGGCCGCGGCGCAGAGCTTCATCTCCGGCGCGATCTCCAAGACAATCAACATGCCGAACGATGCGACGATCGAGGATTGCCAGAAGGCCTATGAGCTGAGCTGGTCCCTGGGGGTGAAGGCCAATGCGCTCTACCGCGACGGCTCCAAGCTCAGCCAGCCGCTTGCCGCGGCGCTGATCGAGGATGACGACGAGGCCGCGGAGGTGCTGGAAAGCGGCAGCCCGCAGGAGAAGGCCACGGTGATCGCCGAAAAGATCGTCGAGAAGGTCATCATCCGCGAGATCGCCAAGGATCGCGAGAAGATGCCGCACCGGCGCCGGGGCTACACCCAGAAGGCGGTGATCGGGGGCCACAAGGTCTATCTCCGGACCGGCGAGTACAGCGATGGTCGGCTCGGCGAGATCTTCATCGACATGCATAAGGAGGGCGCCGGGTTCCGCGCGATGATGAACAATTTCGCCATCGCGGTGTCGGTGGGGCTCCAGTACGGCGTGCCGCTGGAGGAGTTTGTCGACGCCTTCACCTTCACCAAGTTCGAGCCGGCGGGAATGGTGCAGGGCAACGACTCGATCAAGAACGCCACCTCGATCCTCGACTACATCTTCCGGGAACTGGCGGTGAGCTATCTCGACCGCACCGACCTGGCCCATGTGAAGCCGGAGGGGCTGACCTTCGACGATATCGGCCGCGGCGAGGAAGAGGGGGTGACGAACTTCACCCCGGTGCCGGAGAGCCGGGGGGCGGACGCGCTGGAGGTGCTGAAGCAGGTGGCGTCCACGGGGTATATGAGGAAGCGCGTGCCCGAGGGGCTTGTCGTGCTCCAGGGCGGGCAGTCCGGGGCGGTGGCGCTCGACGGGGCCGGGGACCCGGTGGCGACGCTGGAGACCCTGGTGCCGGAAGTCTCCGGCGTGACCGTGGGCAAGGCGACGGTGACGGCGAGCTCCACGGTGGAGCTCTCGGCCCGGGACAAGGCGAAGATGCAGGGCTACGAGGGCGACCCTTGCGGGGAGTGCGGGAACTACACGCTCGTGCGGAACGGGACCTGCATGAAGTGCAACACTTGCGGCGCGACGAGCGGGTGTAGTTGAACGAGATCGGGCGGGACTCCGCAGATTGCGTTGCAATCCGCTCTGTCCCGCCGTCGAAGGGCCTGAGGGCCGTTCGACGGACACGGAGAGGGTGCGCTCTCTTCGGCCGTAGCTTAGGCCGCAGGCAGAAACCGGGCGGTACAATGAACGAGCCTAAGCGACGAAACTCAGGGGGGCTTCGGCCCCCCTTTTCCTTTGGCGGTACCCTGATCCAATTGTCTGCTGCGCAGGCCGGTCATCTCGGCTTCGCCTCGGGATTTAGGGGCGCTGCCCCTCGGCCTGCGGCCTCACCCCGGGATATTTTCGATCCAAAGAAAGGTCTTGTTAAGGTTAATGGACGAGGCTGGGGAGGCGGTACAGGCGGGGACGCCGATGACCGTATCCGGAGAAAGCTCCACCTCGGCATGGCGCCTGGCGACCCTCTGCCGAGGCCTTTCTCCTCTTATTTCTTTGGATCGAAAGTATCCCGGGGGAGTCGCGCCGTAGGCGCGGCGGGGGCGGAGCCCCCCCCGATTTCCGTCTCGGAAATCGGCCTCCGTCAGGAAATGTCGAAACCGGGCGGGGCCAGCTCGAACCCCTCGAAGCGAAAGCCGGGGCTGACTGTGCAACTGACCAATGTCCAGTCCCCGGTCGTCTCCGCCGCCTGCCACCAGCCCTCTGGCACGATGCCCTGGGGCCGCTCTCCGGCCCGGAGGTTGGCGCCGAGGCGGTGGTCGGCCCTCGGGCCGGCCTTCGTCTCGGCCAGCTTCAGCACCAGCGGCGCGCCGGCATGGAAGTGCCAGATCTCGGTGGCATCGACCCGGTGCCAGTGGCTCCGCTCCCCGGCCTTGAGCAGGAAGTAGATGCAGGTGCCGGCGGGCCGCGCCCCCTCCGCCGCCTCCGCCACCCAGGTCTGCCGGTAATGCCCGCCCTCGGGATGGGGGGCGAGGGCGAGGAGGGCGATGATCTCGTCGGCGGTCACAGGTCGGCGCCGAGGAAGAGCACCCGCGGTGCCAGGTTGGGCGGCAGTTTGTGATAAGGCGGGCAGGGGCGGAAGCCGAGCCCCTCGTAAAGCGCGATCGCCTCGGGCAGGGTCACCATCGTGTCGAGCGCGATGCGCCGGTAGCCGCCGGCCCGGGCGCGGTCCATGGCAGCGACGCAGAGCGCCCGGCCCAGCCCCGCGCCCCGGGCCGCCTCATCGACGAAGACCCGTTTGATTTCAACGGTCTCTCCGTCGAGCCGCTGGGTCATCCCGCAGGCCAGCACCGTCCCGTCCCGCTCGCTCACGAAGATCGCGCCATCGGGGCGGGCATGGACCTCCGGCAGCCGGTCGAGGAGCGCCTCGTAGGCTGCCGCCTCATAGTACTGATCGACGATCTCCGGCAGGTCCGGGTTCCGTGCCACCAGCATCGCGCGATAGGCCCGGCAGAGCGCGCGGACCGCGCCCATGTCGCCCGGTCCGGCCTCTCGGACCGCGACGCTCACCGCAGGATCGATGTCCCTGCGTAGATCGCCGTCTCATCCAGCATCTCGGCGATCCTGAGAAGCTGGTTGTATTTCGCCAGCCGGTCGGAGCGGGCGAGGCTGCCGGTCTTGATCTGCCCGCAATTCGTCGCCACGGCGAGATCGGCGATGGTGGCGTCCTCGGTCTCGCCCGAGCGATGCGACATCACGCAGGTGAAGCCGGCGCGGTGGGCCATGTCGACGGCTTTCAGCGTCTCAGACAGCGTGCCGATCTGGTTCACCTTGACCAGCAGCGAATTGCCCGCGCCGGTGTCGATGCCGCGCTTCAGGCGCTCGGGGTTGGTCACGAAGAGATCGTCGCCGACGAGCTGCACCTTGCCGCCGAGCGCTTCGGTCAGCGCCACCCAGCCCTCCCAATCGTCCTCGGCGCAGCCATCCTCGATGGAGAGGATCGGGTAGTCGGCGGCGAGGGCTTCGAGATACCGGATATTCTCGTCGGACGTGAGGGTTTTTCCTTCCCCTTCCATGGCATAGGCGCCGCCCTTATAGTACTCAGTGGCAGCGCAATCGAGCGCGAGCATGACCTGTTCGCCGGGTCTGTAACTCGCCTTCTCGATGCTCTTCATGATGAAATCGAGCGCGTCCCGGGCCGAGGAGAGGTTCGGCGCGAAGCCGCCCTCGTCGCCGATCCCCGTCGAGAGCCCGGCGGCGGAGAGCTCGGATTTCAGGGTGTGGAAGATTTCCGACCCCATGCGCACCGCGTCGTCCATCGTATGGGCGGCCACCGGCATGATCATGAATTCCTGGATATCGATCGGATTGTCGGCATGCTCGCCGCCATTAACGATGTTCATCATCGGCACCGGCAGGACCCGCGCCGCGGTGCCGCCGACATAGCGGTAGAGCGGCTGGGCGGTGAATTCGGCGGCCGCCTTGGCGGTGGCGAGCGACACGCCGAGGATCGCGTTGGCGCCGAGCCGGCCCTTGTTGGGAGTGCCGTCGAGCTCGATCATCGCGCCGTCGATGGCTTCCTGCTCTGTCGCGTCGAAACCGACGAGGGCCTCGGCGATCTCGCCGTTGACTCCGGCCACCGCCTCGCGGACGCCCTTGCCCTTGTATCGGGCTTTGTCGCCGTCGCGTTTTTCCACCGCCTCATGGGCCCCGGTGGAGGCGCCCGAGGGCACCGCGGCGCGGCCCAGCGTGCCGTCTTCGAGGGTCACGTCGACCTCGACCGTGGGGTTGCCGCGGCTATCGAGAATCTCGCGGGCATGGATGTCGATGATGGTGCTCATGTCGGGTCCCTCGGCGATCTGGGGTTCATGTCGGCTATAGCGAGTTAGCGCTCTCAGTGGAAGCGGCGCGGCGGGCGATCTGAAGCTCCCGGAGGAAGGCATAGAGGCCGGAGCCGACGATGAGCGCGACACCGGTGAGCATCAGGGTGTCGGGGCGTTCGCCGAAAACCATGAAGCCGACGATGAGGGCGAAGACGATGCGGGTGTAGCGGAATGGGGAGATGACGGCGACATCGCCGATCTTCGTGGCGCCGACGATGGTCAGATAGGCAACGATGGCAACGCCGACGCAGGCGATCATGCGGACCAGATCGATCCCCTCGGGCCGGACCGGCGGGGTGCCGGTGGCCCACATCAGCGCCAGGCCGGCAGGGATCAAGGCGGTGAAGGCGTGGATCGAAAGGCGGGGCCCGGGAACCGGGACGGGCAGGGCGCGGGTCAGCAGGTCCCGCGCGCCGAGGCCCACCATGGCGGCGACGGCGAAGAGGGCAGCGGGCTCGAACCCGTCGAGGCCGGGCTGCACGATCAGCAGCATGCCGAGAAATCCGATCACGATCGCGGTCCAGCGCCGCCAGCCCACCGGCTGACCGAGAAAGAGGGCGCCGCCGAGGGTGACGAAGAGCGGCACCGCCTGGAGGATCGCGGAGGCCGTGGAGATCGGGATCAGGGCCAGCGCGGTGACGAAGCAGAGCGTGCCGAAGATTTCGAGGCCGGAACGGGCCAGCACATGGGGATGAAGATAGAGCGGCGACCAGATGCGCTCGCCCCGGACCAGGAAGTAGCCGGCGAAGAAGAGCGCCGCGCCGGTCCCGATGATGGCGATGATCTGGCCCGTGGGAAGGCTCGCCGAGAGCTGTTTGATCAGCATGTCCTCGATGGCGAAGGCCGCCATGGCGGCGGTCATCAGCGCCGCGCCGCGGAGGTTCTCCATGGGCCTACCCGTCGTCCTCGCGGCGCTTCTCCGGCCGGTCGAGGGGGACGCCGTAGAGTTCGAGCCGGTGGCCCTTGAGTCGGTAGCCGAGTTTGGCCGCGATCCTCTCCTGGAGCGCCTCGATCTCGGGCTCCACGAACTCGATCACGTCGCCGGTTTCGAGGTCGATGAGGTGGTCGTGGTGGTCGCGGTCGGCGGTCTCGTAGCGGGCCCGGCCATCGCCGAAATCGAGCTTGTCGAGAATGCCGCTCTCCTCGAAGAGTTTGACGGTGCGGTAGACCGTGGCGATGGAGATACCGGGATCGGCGGCGCTGGCCCGGGCGTGGATTTCCTCGACATCGGGGTGGTCGTCGGCGCCGTCGAGGATGCGGGCGATGGTGCGCCGGGGCGCGGTCATCCGCATGCCCCTGGCCTCGCAGCGCTGCTCGATCGTCTTGCCCATGTCCGGCTCCCTTGGGATTGGTGTAGCGGCTCGGCGTGGGGAGGGCCAGCGGTCGAGGGACGGGCGCACAACTCTTCGAAGAGTTTTGCCAGACCCTTCGAAGGGTCTGACGCGCCGGGGAGCACCGTGCCTTCACAAACACTGACCGGTGCCGCGGGGGCCAAAAACTCTTCGAAGAGTTTTATCAGATCGTTCGAACGATCTGGCGGCCGGCCTCAGCCGAGTTGCACCAGCGCGTGCCGCTTCCGGCCCGCCGAGAGCTTCACCGGCGAGGCCAGCGCCGCGGCGTCGAGCATCAGTCCCGGATCGGTCAGCGGCGCATCGTCGAGCCGGGCGCCTCTGTCCGCGATCAGCCGCTTGGCCTCTTTGCCGCTCGCCGCCAGCCCGGAGCGCACGATGAGCTGCACCACCGACACGCCGTCGGCCACCTCCTCCACCGAGAGCGTCAGCGTCGGCAGGTCGTCTCCGACGCCCCCCTTCTCGAACACGTCTTTGGCTGTTTTTTCCGCGGCTTCCGCGGCGTCCTTGCCGTGGAGCAGGGTGGTGACCGCATTTGCCAGCACGATCTTGGCCTCGTTGATCTCGGCCCCCCCGAGGGCGCCGAGCCGCGCACACTCCTCGACCGGCAATTCGGTGTAGAGCTTCAGGAAGCGCCCGACATCGGCATCCGTGGAATTGCGCCAGAACTGCCAGAATTCGTAGGGGCTCAGCATCTCCGCATTGAGCCACATCGCCCCGCCCGCGGACTTGCCCATCTTGCGCCCGTCGGACGTGGTCAGGAGCGGCGAGGTGAGGCCGTAGACTTCGGTCTCCAGCACCCGCCGGGTCAGGTCGATCCCGTTGACGATATTGCCCCACTGATCCGACCCGCCCATCTGCAACAGACAGCCATAGCGCCGGTGAAGCTCCATGAAATCATAGGCTTGCAGGATCATGTAGTTGAATTCGAGGAAGCTCAGCGACTGCTCCCGATCAAGCCGCGACTTCACGCTCTCGAAGCTGAGCATCCGGTTGATCGAGAAATGCCGCCCGATATCGCGCAGGAAGTCGAGATAGCGCAGCTCGTCGAGCCATTCGGCATTGTTCAGCATCACCGCGTCGGTCGGCCCGTCGCCATAGGTCAGGAGCCGGGCGAAGACGGTCTTCAGCCCGGCGATGTTGCCGTCGATCTGCGCCGGGGTCATCAGCGAGCGCTCGCTGTCGCGCCCCGACGGATCGCCCACCTTCGTCGTGCCGCCGCCCATCAAGGTGATCGGCTTGTGGCCGGTCTTCTGCAACCAGCGCAGCATCATAATGTTCAACAGATTCCCGACATGGAGCGACCGCGCGGTGGCGTCGTAGCCGATATAGGCCGGCACCACGCCGTGGCTCAGCGCCTCATCAAGCCCCTCGAAATCGGTGCAGTCGGCGAGATAGCCGCGCGCCCTCATCACGGCCAGGAAATCGGACTTCGGATGGCTGGTCATGGACTTGTCCTTCGGCGCCTTGCGGGGGCAGTCTATAGGGCGGGGGCAGGATGAGGGAAAGCGGATGTTGAAGGCCGGGCCGGTGCGGGTGCTGGGGGCGATGTCGGGCACCTCGCTCGATGGGGTGGATGCGGCGGAGATCGTCACAGACGGGCATGAGGTCCTGGAATTCGGCGCCCGGGACTACCGGCCCTACAGCACCGAGGAGCGGGCGGTGCTGCGGGCCGCCCTGGGTCGCTGGCCGGACGAGGCCGGGGTGGCCGAGGCGGCCGAGGTGGTGGAGACCGCCCATGCGGAGCTTCTGGGCCGCTTCGAGACCCCGGACCTGGTGGGCTTTCACGGCCAGACCCTGACCCATGACCCCGGCGGACGTGGCACCCATCAGGTCGGCGACGGGCGGGTCCTGGCGGAGTTCCTCGGCGCGCCGGTGGTCTGGGATTTCCGCACCTCGGATGTCGAGTTGGGCGGGCAGGGGGCGCCGCTGGCGCCGTTCTACCATTTCGCCCTGGCCTGCCGGGTCGGCGCGGTGGAGCCCCTCGGGATCCTCAATCTCGGCGGCGTCGGCAATCTGACCTGGATCGATCCGGCCCTGCCACGGCCGGAGAGCGAGGGCGCGCTCCTGGCGTTCGACACCGGACCGGCCAATGCGCCGATCGACGATCTGATCCGGGTACGGACCGGGGCGGCGCGGGACGAAAACGGCGCTCTGGCGCGGCGCGGGACCGTGGCGGCGGAGATCGTCTCGGCCTTTCTGGAACGGCCCTATTTCTACCGGATGGCCCCGAAGAGCCTTGACCGCGATACCTTCGCCGATCTCGGCGCGGCGGTGGCCGGATTGCCTGATGCCGACGCGGCGGCGACGCTGACGGCCTGCGCGGCCTCGGCGGTGGTCAGCGGGATCAGGCTCTGCCCGAGCCCGCCGAAGCGGTTGCTGGTCTCGGGCGGCGGGCGCCGGAACGCGGTCCTGATGGAGATGCTCGGCGCCGGGCTCGATTGTCCGGTCCTGGCGGTGGAGGCCGCCGGGTTCGACGGTGACATGATCGAAGCTCAAGCCTTCGCCTATCTCGCCACCCGGGTGGCCCGCGGCCTGCCGACGAGCGCGCCGGGCACCACCGGAGTGCGGACACCGGTAGGCGGCGGAAAGATCAGCTGGCCGGGAGGGTGAGGAGCCGCGCAAGGCCCCGGCATCGTCACGTCTGCGTGACGAGAGACCCTGTCACGGGGAAATCGGCAGGTTGCCGCTCAACAACGGCGAAGGCGCAGATTGCGTCGTTACATCTGCTGACCTAGCTGCTGAACCAAGCGGTTCAGTTCAGGGCCGCCCATTGCAGTAACCCCTGGAGGGAGCAGATGAAACTAAGACAGATTATGATTGCCGGTGCGCTCAGTGCCGGACTTGCCGGGACCGCCATTGCCGGCGGCCTGGCCGAACCGACCCCGACGCCGGCGCCCGTCGTGCCGCTCGCGCCGGTGGCGCCGTCCGCCGACTGGACCGGCTTTTATGTCGGCGGTGCGATCGCCAATATCGACACCTCGGATCTGGCCGATCTCGACGGCAACGGCTTCGGCCTGCATGGCGGTTATCTGGCGGACCTCGGCACTTGGGTGGTCGGCGGCGAGCTCGAGTTGAGCCGCTACGAATTCGACGCCGCGGGCGACCCGGAAGCGGACGTGATCCGGCTGAAGGGCCGGGTCGGCTACGATGCCGGACAGGTTCTGCCGTATCTCGCCCTCGGCTTCGCGCAGATCGACAGCGACGATCTCGCCATCGACAACGAGTCGGGCGTGTTCTACGGGATCGGCGCGGATTTCGCCGTGACCGACAACATCCTGATCGGCGGCGAGTTCCTTCAGCATCAGTTCGACGACATCGATCTCGATGCCGACACGCTGAGCCTGCGGGCGTCCTACAAGTTCTAAGGGCTTTCGGGTCTGACGGGACGGGCGCTCTGCCGGGCGCCCTTCCCTTTTTCGCGGCGTCGGTTCGTGCCTCTCTCAGCGCTCCGGGATCAGCCCTCGCGGCGAGAACCGCAGCACGATCAGCAGGATCAGCCCCATGGTCAGCAGCCGCATATGGGCGGCCGAATCCAGCAGGTGGTCCTTGAGCCAGCTGCCATCCGCCATTCCGGAGGTGATCAGGTTCATGACGCCGAGCCCGATCGGCTCCACCTGCACCCAGAGCCACCAGATCAGGAACCCGCCCAGAACGGCGCCGAAATTGTTCCCCGACCCGCCGACGATCACCATCACCCAGATCAGGAAGGTGAAGCGGAGCGGCTGGTAGGTGCCGGGCGTCAACTGACCGTCGAGGGTGGTCATCATCGCCCCGGCCAGCCCGCAGATCGCCGAGCCCAAGATGAAGATCTGCAGGTGCCGCGCGGTGACGTCCTTGCCCATCGCCTCGGCCGCCACCTCGTTGTCGCGGATCGCCCGCATCATCCGGCCCCAGGGGCTGGCGAGGGCCTTCTGTGCAAGCCAGATCAGAGCGATCAGAACCAGAGCGAAGAGCGCGGCATAGGCGAGTTTCACATAGAGGGTCGAGGCCAGCACCGGGTCGAAACCGAGCCCGGCGGCGCGCTCGACGAAGCCGGGGTCCTGCTGGAGGTCGATTTCGAGGGGCACCGGCCGCGGCAGGCCGGAGACATTCTTGACCCCGCGTGCGAGCCAATCCTCGTTCTTCAGGATCGCGATGATGATCTCGGCGATCCCCAGCGTGGCGATGGCGAGATAGTCCGAGCGCAGGCCGAGGGCGGTCTTCCCGATGATCCAGGCGGCGCCGGCGGCGAGCGCGGCGCCCACCGGCCAGGCCAGGACGATAGGCAGGCCAAGCCCGCCGAGATAGCCAGTGGAGGCCGGGTCCACCGACTCGACCGCCGATTTCGCCGGATCGAAGGCCAGCCGGTAGAGGATGAAGCCGGCGACAAGGACGCCTATCGTCGCCCAGGTCCGGCTCCGGCCCGGCGGTATCCGGCGCTGCACCACCATGGCGACAAAGATCGTCGCGGCGCCGAGCAGCATCGCGACGACGATGCGCGGGCCGCCCGCCGACCAGGCGTCAGGGACCGGCGGCATGGAGACCAGCACCGCCGCGAGCCCGCCCAGCGCCACGAAGCCCATGACACCGACGTTGAAGAGGCCGGCGAAGCCCCATTGCAGGTTCACGCCCAGTGCCATGATCGCCGAGATCAGCCCCATGTTCAGGATCACCAGGGCCGAGTTCCAGCCCTGGACGATCCCGGTGCCGATCAGCAGCGCGGCGACCAGGGCGAAGAGAAGCGGGGAGCGCAGGGTCTCGGTCATACCGCCTTGCCCTTGAAGAGGCCGGTGGGGCGGAACAGCAGCACCACCAGCAGGATGCCGAAGCTGACCGCGAACTTGTAGTCCGTGGTCAGCAGTTGCACGAGGCCGTCGGGTTCCAGGCTTTCGGGCAGGAGATACCCCAGCACCCGTTTCAGCGGGTAGGTGATGGTGACCTCGGCGAAGGCGATGACGAAGCCGCCGGCAATGGCGCCCAGCGGGTTGCCGAGGCCGCCGACGATGGCGGCGGCGAAGATCGGCAACAGGAGCTGGAAATAGACAAAGGGCTTGAAGCCCTTGTCGAGCCCGTAGAGCACCCCGGCGGTGGCGGCCAGCGCGGCAACGATGAGCCAGGTTACCAGCACCACCCGCTCCGGATTGATGCCGGAGAGCAGGGCGAGGTCCTCGTTGTCGGAAAACGCCCGCATCGACTTGCCGGTGCGGGTGCGATTGAGGAACCAGAACAGAAGCGCGACGGCGATGATCGCCACCACCACGGTCAGAAGCTGCGTGGTGCGCAGCGCGAGCCCCTCGGCCAGCCCCGTGGCCTCGCGGAACTCGCGCACCGAGATCACGAACCGCTCGCCATCGGCGAAGCGCTGGTCGTCAACGCCGATCACGAAGCGGGTCAGACCGTTGTAGACGAACATCACCCCCATCGAGACGATGACGAAGATCACCGGCTTCACCCGTTGCGCGCGGTAGAAGCGATAGACGCCGCGATCGGTGAGAAGCACAAGCGCCATGGCCCCGAGTATGCCGACGGGTAAAGCGAGGAGGGCGGTCGGGAGCGGCCCGAGCCCGATGCCGGCCGCTTGCAGCGCCCAGGTGGCGAGGATCGCGACGGCGGTGCCGAAGGCCATCGTGTCGCCATGGGCGAAGTTGGAAAACCGCAGGATGCCGTAGATCAGCGTGACGCCAAGCGCCCCGAGCGCGAGTTGCGCGCCGTAGGCGGTGGCCGGGATCAGCACGAAATTGGCGAAGACGACAAGCGCGTTGAGGGCGTCCATCAGGGGCCGGTCTCCATGCAGGTGCCCGCGAGCCGCAGGCCCGAGGGAGTTTCGGAATAGGTGGCGGAGCCGTCCTCGCGCAGCAGGAACATGCGGGTGCCGAGCGCCCCGGCCTCCTCGTAGAACCCCCTGAGGCGACCGCCATGCATCCAGAGCACCTCCGCCGCGAAGACGGTCCGTTCGTCCATGGTGATGATGGTGAAGGGGACCGGGCCGGGCTCGGTCGCGGTTTCCTCGGCGCGCATCTGCGCCTCGTCGATGGCGAAGCGGAAAGAGGTCGGGGCTGCATTGCACGGCGCTCCGTCTTCACAGGGCTCCGCGAGGGTGCAGGTCAGGTTCTGCGCAAGGACCGGCGGCGCGCCGGCTCCGAGGGCAATCCCGAGAGCAGCGGCCATCCTCATCCCCCCAGAAAACTCTTGCGGACCTCGGGATCCGCCAGGAGCTCCCTGCCGGTCCCGGTATAGGCGTTGCTGCCCTGGACCAGGACATAGCCTTTATCCGCGATCTCAAGGGCTTGCCGGGCGTTCTGCTCTACCATCAGGATCGGGATGCCGGTGCGGGAGACCTCGATGATCCGGTCGAAGAGCTCGTCCATCACGATGGGCGAGACGCCCGCTGTGGGTTCGTCGAGCATCAGGACCTTCGGTTCGGTCATCAGCGCCCGACCCACCGCGACCTGCTGGCGCTGGCCGCCGGAAAGCTCGCCCGCCGGCTGGAGCCGCTTTTCGCGCAGGATCGGAAAGAGCGAATAGACCTGCTCCATGGTGCCGGAGAAGTCGTCGCGGCGCACGAAGGCGCCCATTTCCAGGTTCTCCTCGACAGTGAGCGAGGTGAAGATGTTGGCGGTCTGCGGCACGAAACCCATGCCCTTGAGCACCCGGGCCTGAGGCGAGAGCCCGGTGATGTCCTCGCCGTCGAGCAGCACTTCCCCCTGGCGCAGGTTGAGCATCCCGAAGACCGCCTTCATCGCGGTCGATTTGCCGGCGCCGTTCGGACCGACGATGACGGCGATCTCGCCGGGTTCCACGGCGATGGTGCAGTCGTGCAGGATATCGGCGCCGCTGCCGTAGCCGCCGGTCATCGCGCGGCCGATCAGGAAGGGAGTGGTGCCCTCGACCGGCGACGCCGTGCCGCCGGGCGGCACCGGATCGCCCAGATGCGCCGGTGCCTCGCGGGTGATCGAGCGGTCCTTGTTGCCGCGGTCCGAATAGGGGTCGGTCATGCCCCCACCTTGTCCCGGTTCTTGAGCCCGGTGCCCAGATAGGCCTCGATGACCTGTTCGTTGGCCTTGATCTCGCCGATCGTTCCTTCCGCCAGGACCTTGCCCTCGGCCATGACGATCACCGGGTCGCAGAGCCGGCCGATGAAATCCATGTCGTGCTCGATGACCACGAAGGTGTAACCGCGCTCGCGGTTCAGCCGCAGGATCGCGTCGGCGATGGTGTTGAGCAGGGTCCGGTTCACCCCGGCGCCGACCTCGTCGAGAAACACGATCCGGGCATCGACCATCATGGTGCGGCCCAGCTCCAGGAGCTTCTTCTGTCCGCCGGAGAGGTTGCCGGCCTTTTCGTCGGCGAGGTGGTCGATGGTGAGGAACTCCAGCACCTCGTCGGCCTTCGCGGCGAGCCTGCGCTCCTCTTCGGCGATCCGGCCCCGGCCGAACCAGGCGTTCCAGAGCGTCTCTCCCGATTGTCCGCCGGGTACCATCATCAGGTTCTCGCGGACACTCATCGAGTGAAACTCATGGGCGATCTGAAAGGTCCGGAGCAATCCCTTGTGAAAGAGCGTGTGGGGCGGCAGGCCGGTGATGTCCTCGCCCTCCATCGTCACCGTGCCGGATGTCGGCTTAAGAACGCCCGCAATCACGTTGAAAAGAGTAGTTTTGCCGGCTCCGTTGGGGCCGATCAACCCGGTGATCGAGCCCTTGGAAATCTCCAGGCTGGCGCCATCCACGGCGTGGAATCCGCCGAATTGCTTGTGGAGGCTGGCGACGCGGATCAAGGGCGGGCTCCCCAGAATGAAGGCGCCCCGGTCGGATGGCCGGGGCGCCTCGGTGTCGAATGTGCCGGTCTCAGCGGAAGGAGGCGGTCGCCGTGCTGCCGTCCTCGATATCGTATTCGCGGTAGCTGCCGCCGCTCTCGCCGGGGCCGATCAGTTCCACCGCGGTGGCGCCGACATAGTCGACATCGCCGCCGCCGCGGATGATCTCGAGCGCCTTGCCGAGTTCTCCGGGGAAGATCTGTTCGCCGGGCGCGTTGGCGATGGCCATCACCTCGGCGGCCACGTCGGTCCCCGCGGTCGAGCCCGCCGCTTCCATCGCCAGCATGATCAGCGCGGCCGCGTCGTAGCTTTCGCCGGTGAAGGACGAGGTCGGGTCGAATCCCGCCTCGGCGCCCATCTCGACGAAGGTCGCGCCGCCCGGGCTATCGGTGCCCGGCACCACGCCGAAGGAGGCCGACAACTCGTCGCCGATCGCGTCGATCAGGCTCTGGCCGAACATCCCGTCGGGGAGCAGGAACGTGTCGAAGGCCCCGGTGTCGAGCGAGGAGCGGATCACGCCGAGCCCGCCGCCATCGGCATAGCCGGCCACGACCAGCGCCTCGCCGCCGGCGGCGGCCAGTGCGCCGACCTCGGCCGAGTAGTCCGCCTTGGCTTCCTCATGGGCGGCGGAGATCGTGACTGCGCCGCCGGCGGCCTCGAACGCCGCCTGGAAGCTGTCGGCAAGGCCCTTGCCGTAATCGTTGTTGGTGTAGGTCACGGCGACCTCGCCAAAGCCGCGATCCATCAGAACGTCGGTGAGGATCTGGCCCTGGCGCGCGTCGGACGGCGCGGTCCGGAAGAACAGGCCGTTATCCTCGGCGGTCGAGAGCCCCGGTGAGGTCGCCGAGGGCGAGATCATCATCACGCCATTGGCAACCGCCACATTGGCCAGGATCGCCCCGGTCACCCCCGAGCAATCGGCGCCCATGATCGTGGTGACGCCGTCGGAGGTGATCAGGCGTTCGGCGGCGGCGGTCGCGGCGGCGCTGTCGACGCAGGTCGAATCCGCGCGCACCGGCTCGACCATGTGGCCGTCGAGCAGGCCGCCGGCCTCGTTGACCTCGGCCATCGCAAGCTCCGCCGAATCCGCCATATGCGGGGTCAGCGATTCGATCGGCCCGGTGAAACCGAGAATGATGCCGATCTTGATCTCGCCGTCGGCCAGTGCCGGGCCGGCCATCAGCGCGGCGGCGGCGGTCGCCGTCAGAAGTCTCTTCATGATGTGTCTCCCTGGTGGATCTTCCTGTCCGGCCGACAAGTTAGGGCGCGATTCGCAAAAAGGGAAGCGGTGCGGCGCAGTTGGAGCGAGTCATTCATTGACGTCGGGGCGGATGGCGCGGGTGCGGTCGCAGTCGCCGGAACCCGGAAACGAGCGGTTTGGAGTCGGCAGATCTACCGATGGGCTCGCGCCACGACCTCGGCCGGCGCGATCCGCGGCGCCTCCCCGACAAGCCATCGGATTCCGACGACCGCCGCGATCGCCAGCACCACGACGATGATCAGCCCGAAGATCAGGCTCCGGACGGCCGCCGCGGCCCAGCCCGAAGACCTCACACGCTCAGCCGCGCCGCATGGGCGCCGCGCTCGCGATAGGGGGTGGTGTCGTAATGCGCCCGGTAGCATTTGGAGAAATGCGACGGCGAGGCGAAGCCGCAGGCGAGTGCCACGTTGATCACGCTCATATCGGTCTGCATCAGCAGGTTGCGCGCCTTTTGCAGCCGAAGCTCCATATAATAGCGCTTCGGCGAGCGGTTCAGGTAGCGGCGGAACAGGCGTTCGAGCTGGCGCGTTGACATGCCGACGTCGCGCGCCAGGATCGAGGGCGAGATCGGCTCCTCGATATTCTGCTCCATCATCTGGATGACCTGGGAAAGCTTCGGATGCCGCACCCCGATCCGCGTCGGGATCGAGAGCCGCTGGGTGTCCTGATCGGTGCGGATCGAGGAATAGATGAGCTGGTCGGCCACGGCATTGGCCAGTTCCTCGCCATGGTCGTCGGCGATGAGCTTCAGCATCAGGTCGATGGAAGCGGTGCCGCCGGCGGTGGTCATCCGGTTGCCGTCCACCACGAAGACGGATTTGGTCAGTTCGACCTCGTCGAATTCCTCGGCGAAACTGTCCTGGTTCTCCCAGTGGATCGTGGCGCGCTTGCCATCCAGCAGCCCGGCCTTGGCGAGCGTATAGCCGGCGGTGCAGAGCCCGCCCATCGTCACCCCGCGCCGTGCCTCGCGCCGCAGCCAGTTCAGGATCGGCCGGGTCGTCGCCTCCTGCACGTCGAGCCCGCCGCAAAGGAGTACGGTGTCGTCGCGGCCCAGTTCCTCTAGCCCGAGATCGACCGGAAAGCGCACGCCGGCGGAACAGGCCACCGGATCGCCGTTCTCCCCCACCAGAACCCAGTCATAAAGCGTCTTGCCGGCGACTCGGTTGGCGATGCGGAGCGATTCCACCGCGCAGGAGAAACAGAGCAGGGTGAAGCTCTCCAAGAGCACGAAGGCGAACCGCCGCGCCCGGGCGCCGTCAGTGTCGACCTCGACAAGGGGGGGATGTCCGTCGCTCATCGGAGAACCGTATTCGCTCAGCGGGCCGACCAGATCAGGTTTGCGATCCGGGATCAATAGGTTGGCGCCATGGGCCGGGCCGGAGACATGATTTGTGATTGGCGCCACGGCCCCGCGCGGCTATAGGGACGACCCGGACCGATCCTCCGACGGAGTCTGAGAGATGAGCAACTGGCAGAAAACGACCTGGCGCGACAAACCGCGGGTGCAGATGCCCGACTATCCCGATGCCGCCGTGCTCGGCGCGGTCGAGGAGAAGCTGGGGACCTATCCGCCGCTCGTTTTTGCGGGCGAGGCGCGCCGGCTGAAGGCCCATCTCGGCGACGTGGCCCGTGGCGAGGCGTTTCTCCTGCAAGGGGGCGATTGCGCCGAGAGCTTCAAGGATTTCTCGGCCGACGCGATCCGCGACACGTTCAAGGTGATGCTCCAGATGGCGATGGTGCTGACCTACGGCGCCAAGGTGCCGGTGGTGAAGGTCGGCCGGATGGCCGGGCAATTCGCGAAGCCGCGCTCGGCGCCCACCGAGGCGAAGGGCGATCAGGAGCTGCCGTCCTACCGGGGCGACATCATCAACGAGCTGGATTTCACGCCGGAGGCCCGCATCCCGGACCCGGCGAAGATGCTCCAGGCCTACACCCAGGCGGCGGCGACGCTGAACCTGTTGCGCGCCTTCTCCACCGGCGGTTTCGCCGATATGCACCGGGTGCATCAGTGGACCCTAGGCTTCACCGATGCCGAGGACGCCGCGCGCTACCGCGACATCGCCGCCCGCATTCAGGACACGATCGATTTCATGGCCGCCGCCGGTATCACCGCCGACACCACCCATGAATTCTCGACCGTGGAGTTCTATACCTCCCACGAGGCGCTGTTGCTGGAATACGAGGAGGCGCTGACCCGGCTCGATTCGACCTCCGGCAAGTGGCTGGCGGGGTCGGGTCACATGATCTGGATCGGCGACCGCACCCGGCAGCCGGACGGCGCCCATGTGGAGTTCGCCCGGGGTGTGCAGAACCCGATCGGGCTGAAATGCGGACCGTCGATGACCTCCGGCCACCTGAAGGCACTGATGGCGCGGCTCAACCCGGAGAACGAGGCCGGGCGGCTGACGCTGATCACGCGGTTCGGCGCCGGATCGGTGGGCGAGCATCTGCCGCGGCTGATCAAGGCCGTGGAGGAGGAGGGGGCCAATGTGGTCTGGACCTGCGACCCGATGCACGGCAACACGATCAAGTCGGCCTCGGGTTACAAGACCCGGCCGTTCGACAGCGTGCTGCGCGAGGTGCGCGAGTTCTTTGCCGTCCACAAGGCCGAAGGCACGATCCCCGGCGGCGTGCATTTCGAGATGACCGGCACGGATGTCACCGAATGCACCGGCGGGGTGCGTGCGGTGACCGACGAGGACCTCTCGGACCGCTACCACACCGCCTGCGATCCGAGGCTGAATGCGTCGCAATCCCTGGAACTGGCGTTTCTCGTGGCCGAAGAGCTTACCGACCGGCGCAATGCGCTGGCGGCGGCAGCGCGGGCAGGCTGAGGTTCGCCTCAGCACCCTGGCGATGGGCCGTCTGAGGTCCGTTCCGACATCGTCGTCTCGGCGATCGGATCCGATTGCCCGGGGGCGGACCTCGGTCCCTGCAATGCCGTCGGGCCCTTCGTTGGTCCTGGTGCAAAGACCGAACGGTGTTGCCAGATCCGAACCATTGGCAAGCAATCTATGGGACGCGCCCGGTCGCTGCGGCTCGCCGGCTCGGCGGAACTGATGGAACAGGCCGGGTTCGTGGTCGAGACGCATGGCGCCGCGCCGATGCACCTTGTGCGCCCGCGCCGGATGATCGCCGGCGAGGGGCCGTTCGGCGCCCCGAGGATCGCCAAGAACACCGCGCTGAACCCCGCCGCCCGCAAACGCATCCTGGCGATGCGGGAGGTCGTCGAGACCGATCGCGACACTATGGCGGCGATCCACCTGGTGACCCGGAAGCCGGGCTGATCCCGTGGCGCCTGGATCGGCGGTGTCCGATGATTTGCGCCGGTGGCTGTCTGCGCGGCGCCCGTGCCTGGGACTTGGACCAGAAGCGGCACCGCCAATCGGTGTATCGTAGGGATCGCGGGCAAATGGCGGGCCATGCGCACCGAAAATGCGACCTATTCCTTCGCTGTCGCACTACGATAACATGGCCACGAGACTAGGAGTATTGATCATTCTGCTATGCAGTCCGCAAGCGCGCTGCGCCGGCCATTTACGGTCGTTTGTGGGTATTGAGACAAGGCTCCGCCATATCGGTGGCCGCCACGTGGATCAAAGCCGTCAATCGGCTATACTTCATCCAAACACCACACCCGATACCATGAAGACTCATCTGAAAGGACCCTGAGATGAATTGGGAGGCAATCACCGCTATTGCGCAAACTGCTGGCGTCATTGGAGTTATCATATCGATTGTGTATCTGAGTATTCAGATCCGTCACAGCAATCAGGCTTCATGGGACGCAACGTTCAAGAGCACTTTGGCACTGTCGATTTCTAGCCATCATGAGATGATTGAAGGCGACAATGGAGAAACGATCATTCGTGGGTTGCTTAATTATGAGAACCTGCAGGGTCGTGAAAAACTGATATTTGATAGTGTGATTTCATCTTGGTTCACGGTGGTCGCCTCGGCGCTTTTCTCAAAAGGTCTGGGCTTCTTTGATGATGAACACACCGAAACCCTGCGCAACATCCTTCACTCAAGGTTCTTTCCGTACAGCGGCATTCATTCTTGGTGGCAGGAATCAAAAGGTATATTCTCGACCGAGGCTCAGCTTTGGTTCGAAAAGGAAATGGCCGAAGCTGATATGTCACAGGATTTCTTCAGGATTAAAGAAGCCGGGGGACCGTCGTCTAATTGAAGCCGGACGGCGCGTTGCATTTTGACTTGGCGCTCGCGGCGACATGTCGTGGCAAATAGGGAAGCTCGATATACCGGGGTCAACGGCGACTTAATCTCGCACTGTGTTCAACGAAGCGGCGGCGTAAGACATCGCACGATCGGTAGCGGATGGCGGAGAGACAGGGATTCGAACCCTGGGTGGGCTTGCACCCACAACGGTTTTCGAGACCGCCCCGTTCGACCACTCCGGCACCTCTCCGCGAAGGG
>JANQRL010000044.1 GCA_028284605.1 Paracoccaceae bacterium
AGCAAGGCGCGTCGACGCGCCTTCCCCGCCCGGCCCCCCGCGCCGCGCCCGGCGGAGGCACAGACCCGGCCAGGCACTTGCCTTTCCCATTGCGCGCGGGTTCTCTGCGCAGGCCACGTCGCAAAGGAGCCGCCATGTCCGACCTCGTCCTCACCCCGCCCGCGCCGGTTCGGCTCGCCACTACCTCCGGCGGCGAGATCGGCGTCCATCGCATCTTCTGCGTCGGTCAGAACTATGCCGATCATGTCCGCGAGATGGGCGGCACCGTCTCGGCCGATCCGCCGATCTTCTTCATGAAACCGGCCAGCGCGCTGGTCCCGTCCGGCGCCACGATCCCGTTCCCGCCGGCGACGGACGACCTGCACCATGAGGCCGAACTGGTGGTGGTGATCGGCCGGGGCGGCGCCGGGATCGACGCGGCCGACGCCCCGGCCCATATCTGGGGCTATGCCGCCGGCAACGACCTGACCCGCCGCGACCTTCAGGCCGCCGCCAAGGGCAAGGGCCGGCCCTGGGACATGGCCAAGGGCTTCGACAATTCCGCGGTGCTCGGCGCGGCAACGCCCCGGGCCGATGCGCCCGGCGCCGAAACCGCCCGCATCCTCTGCACCGTCGATGGCGCGACGCGGCAGGACGGCACCATTTCGGACATGATCTGGACCGTGCCGCAGATCATCGCCCATCTGTCCGGTCTGGTGACGCTGGAAACCGGCGATCTGATCATGACCGGCACGCCGGCCGGCGTCGGCCCGCTCGCCCGCGGTCAGACCTGCATCGTCGAGATCGAGGGGCTCGAACCGGCGAGCGTCACGCTGACCTGAGCGTCTCGGTCCCGAACGCCGCGGCCATCAACTCGCGGGTGTAATCGGTGCGCGGGCTGTCGAAGACCTGCGCGGCGTCCCCGGCCTCCACCACATCGCCCTGCTTCATCACCATGACCTTGTGGCTGAGCGCGCGGACCACCTTCAGGTCGTGGGAGATGAAGAGGTAGGCGAGGCCGTGACGCTCTTGCAGGGTCCTGAGGAGGTCCACGATCTGCACCTGAACCGTCATGTCGAGGGCCGAGGTGGGCTCGTCGAGGACCAGCAGCTTGGGCCGCAGGATCATCGCCCGGGCAATCGCCACTCGCTGGCGCTGGCCGCCGGAGAACTCGTGCGGATAGCGGTCCATCATCTGAGGGTCGAGGCCGACCTCGCCCATGATCTCACCCACCATCTCACGCTTGTCCCGGCCCGGCTCAATGCCGTGAACGCCCAAGCCCTCGGCGATGATCTCGGCCACCGTCATACGGGGGGAGAGGCTGCCATAGGGGTCCTGAAAGACGATCTGCATCTCCGAGCGCAGGGGCCGGACCTGGCGCTGGTTCAGCCCGTGAATGTCGCGGTCGCGAAAGACGATGCGCCCCTCGGAGCGAATGAGCCGCATGATCGCCAGCGCCAGCGTGGTCTTGCCAGAGCCGCTTTCGCCGACAATGCCCACGGTCTCGCCCGCACGCACGGTGAGGGTGGCGGCATTGACCGCCTTGATATGGCCCACGGTGCGCCGCAGGAGCCCGCGCTGGATCGGGAACCAGATGCGCAGGTCCTCGGTCTCGGCCACGACCGGCGCGGTCGCGGGCACCGGTTTGGGGACCCCGGCGCTTTCCGCCGCGAGCAGCATCTGGGTGTAGGGGTGCGACGGGGCATCGAAGATGTCCGCCGTCCGGCCTTGTTCCACGATCTCGCCCTCCTTCATCACGCAGACCCGGTCGGCGATCTGGCGCACGATGCCGAGATCGTGGGTGATGAAGAGAAGGCTCATACCGTCCTTGCGCTTCAGGTCCGCCAGGAGTTCGAGGATCTGCGCCTGAATGGTGACGTCGAGCGCCGTGGTGGGCTCGTCGGCGATCAGCAGTTCCGGGTCGTTGGCGAGCGCCATGGCGATCATCACCCGCTGACGCTGCCCGCCCGAAAGCTGGTGCGGGTAGTCGGCGAGGCGGCGCTCGGCGTCCCGGATCCCGACCTTCTCCAGAAGTTCCACGATCCGGTCCCGCACCGCCGCGCCGCGCAGGCCCTGATGCAGTTCGATCGACTCGCGAAGCTGCTTTTCGAGGGTGTGGAGCGGGTTGAGCGAGGTCATCGGCTCCTGAAAGATGAAGCTGATATCGTTGCCCCGCACGGCGCGCAGCCGGCCCTCGTCGGCGCCGACCATCTCCTCACCCTCATAGGTCACCGAGCCCGAGACCTCGGCGCTGTCGGCCAGAAGCTGCACGGTGGAGAGCGCGGTGACGGATTTGCCCGACCCGCTCTCGCCGACCAGCGCCACGGTCTCGCCCTTGCCGACCTCGAAACTCACGCCGCGCACGGCATGGGTGACCTCGCCGTCCTGGCGGAAGTTCACCGTGAGGCCCGAGACCTGAAGGACGCTCATGTGAAGGTCTTTCGCGGGTCGAAGGCGTCGCGCACGCCCTCGAAGATGAAGACCAGGAGCGAGAGCATGATCGCGAAGGTGAAAAACGCGGTGAAGCCGAGCCAGGGCGCCTGGAGGTTCTGTTTCGCCTGAAGCGTCATCTCGCCCAGCGACGGCGCTGAGGATGGCAGGCCGAAGCCCAGGAAGTCGAGCGAGGCGAGCGTGCCGATGGCCGCGGTGATCAGGAAGGGCAGCATGGTCAGCGTCGCCACCATGGCGTTCGGGAGCATGTGGCGGAACATGATCACCCGGTCGGAGACGCCGAGCGCCTGCGCGGCCCGGATGTATTCAAAGTTCCGCGCCCGCAGGAATTCCGCCCGGACCACGCCCACCAGGGCCGGCCATCCGAAGAGGACGGTCAGGAACACCAGGAGCCAGAAACTTCGCCCCAATATCGCGAAGACGATGATGATGACGTAGAGAGACGGGATGCCGGTCCAGATCTCGACGAAGCGCTGGAACAGCAGGTCCGTCCAGCCGCCGAAATAGCCCTGGATTGCCCCCGCGACGATTCCGATCAAAGAGGCGCAGAGCGTCACGATGATCGCGAACATTACCGATAATCGGAACCCGTAGATCACCCGGGCCACCACGTCGCGTTTGGTATCGTCGGTGCCGAGCCAGTTCTCGGCACTCGGCGGCGAGGGCGCGACGCCGGCGACATCGACAATTGTGTCGTAGGAATAGGGAATGATCGGCGAGACGATCCAGCCCCTCCGGAACTCCGGATCGTCAATCGTGCCGGCCTCGACCGCCTCGATGGTCTCCTCCGGCGCGTCGAAGCACAGATCCGACAGCCCGCCGGTGAGGATCAGGCAGCGCACCTCGACATCGCCATAGCCCGCCTCGGTGAGGAAATCGCCGCCGAAATCCTGCTCCGAATAGAAGCTCAGGACCGGCATCCGCAGATCGCCCCGGTAGTTCACCAGGATCGGTTTGTCGTTGGCGAGGAACTCCGCGAAGAGGCTGAGAACGAAGAGGAAGGTGAAGAGCCAGAGCGACCAGAAGGCGCGCCGGTTGCGGGTGAAGTTGCGCCAGCGGCGCTGGTTGAGCGGCGAAAGCCACGGGCGCCGGCGCGGGCGGGGGGCCGCCGGCGCCTCGGCCGCGATGCCGGTATCCGTCGCGTCCGCCATCAGCGCCTACTCTCGAAATCGATGCGCGGGTCGATCAGCACATAGGTCAGGTCGGTGAGGATCCCGACGACGAGGCCGATGAGCGAGAAGGTGAAGAGCGTGCCGAAGACCACCGGGTAGTCGCGCGCCACCGCCGCCTCGAAGCCGAGCCGCCCGAGCCCGTCGAGGCTGAAGAGCGTCTCGATGATCAGCGAGCCGCCGAAGAAGACCCCGATGAAGAGCGCCGGGAAGCCGGAGATGACGATCAGCATCCCGTTGCGGAAGACATGGCCATAGAGCACCCGCCGCTCTGTGAGGCCCTTGGCCCGGGCGGTCATTACGTACTGCTTCTTGATCTCGTCGAGGAAGGAATTCTTGGTGAGCAGGGTCAGGGTGGCGAAGGCCGCGATGGTCGAGGCCAGGACCGGTAGGGCGATATGCCAGAAATAGTCGCCGACCCGGCCGAAGAGCGTCACGGTGCCGGAGCCCGGTTCGACCCCCGCCGGGGTCGCCGAGATCAGCCCGCCGACCGACAGGCAGGCGATGGCGAAGATACCCCAGAGGAGGCCCGGGATCGCGGCGAGGCTGATCCGCGCCACGAAAGGCCCAAGGCGTTCGGGCAGCGAGACGCGGTCGCGGGCATTCAGCCGTCGCATCGCCCAGAGGATGGCGAGCGCGACCGGCAGAAGCACGATCCAGAGATGCCCGAGCCCGTCGCCGAAGACGCCGCGGGCCACCAGCGCGAACGCGAACCCCACAACCGCCAGCGCCGCGACCGCGCCAAATCCGAAGGCCCGCGCCCGCTCTCCGGGCGTGCGCCCGAGCGCCCGGCTCCACGCCACGGTGCCGGCGACCATCGAGGTGGCGAAGGCCGCGATCAGATAGGGCAGGTAGAGGCCGAACTGGCCGAGCCAGCTCATCGCCTCCCAATCGTCCGAGGTCAGGCCGCGGAGCGGGAAGACGCGCCAGTAGGACCCGCCGGCGAAGAGCACGATGAGCAGGATCGCGAAGAGAAAGCCGGGGATCGCGTAGCCCACGATGATCGCGCCGGAGGTCCAGGTGTCGAAGGACGACCCGTCGCGCACCGCCTTACGGATGCCGAGCGGGATCGAGACCAGATAGGCGATCAGCGTGGACCAGAGGCCGAGGGTGATCGAGACGGGCATCTTCTCAAGAACGAGGTCCACCACACTGATATTGCGGAAATAACTCTCACCGAAATCGAAGCGGATGTAGTTCCACATCATGTTGAGGAACCGTTCCAGCGGCGGTTTGTCGAAGCCGAATTCGCGCTCCAGCTCCTCGATGAACTCCGCCGGCAGGCCGACGCCGCCGATATAGTCCGATCCGCCGCCTTCGCTGTCGAGCACCTCGCTGCCGCCGCCGGCGATGCCCTCGAACACGTCGCCCCGGCCTTCGAGCTGGGCGATGATCTGTTCGATCGGGCCGCCCGGGACGAACTGGATCAGGGCGAAATTCAGGACCATGATCCCGAACAGCGTCGGGATCACCAGAAGCAGACGGCGGAGGATATAGGCGCCCACGGCCCCGGCCCCGGCGCGGCGTTACTGGAAGGCGCCGGCGGCGCGCAGCTCTTCGGCCCGCTCGGCGTCGTACCACCAGAAATCGAGTGTCCCCAGCGCGAGCGGCGGGATCGGATCCGGGTGGCGGTACATGTCGTAATAGGCCACCCAGTGCTCGCTGTTAAACCATTGCGGAATATCGAACTCGATATGCCGCAGCACCCGGTCGAGGGACCGCGTCGCGGTCTGAAGCTCTTCCAGCGTCGTCGCCTGTTCGACAAGGGGGATCAGCCGGTCCACTGCCGGATCGGCCAGATTGCCGAGGTTTCGGGAGCTCTGCCGGTCACCGGCGGTTTCCGAGCCGAACCATTGCTTCAGCTCCGTCCCCGGCTCGAAACTGCCGAGATACCCGCCGGTCGCGAGGTCGAAGTCGCCGTTCAGCAGCCGCTCCTGATAGGTCGAGACATCGAACCGGCTGATCTTTGCGTCGACGCCGATGCTCCGGAGATTGGCCACAAAGGGGTTCATCACCCGCTCGAAGGTGGGCGAGAAGATGATGATCTCGAGGCTCAGCACCTCACCGTCCCGCCGCAGGACGCCGTCGCTGCCGGGCACCCATCCGGCCTCAGCCAGCAGCCCAAGGGCTTCGGCCCGAACGGAGCGTCGCGGCGTGTTGTCGGAGGCATCGCCGGGATAGGGCAGCCGCGCCTCCTCTTCCAGGATCGACGCCTCGATCAGGCCCTCGTCCACGAGCGGCCGCAGAAGCTCCAACTCGGCCTCCGAAGGCAGGCCGGAGGCGCCGAGATCGGTCCCGGGCCAGAAGCTCGTGGGCCTTGAGAAGAGGCCGTACTGCAATTCCTGGTTGGTCCACGCGAAGTTGAACATCAGCCCCATCGCGCGGCGCGTGCGCTGGTCCTGCCACTTCTCGCGGTCGAGCTGGAACAGGAATGCCTGGCGGCGACCGACCGTGCCGTCTGCGGGCGTCGAGCGGACGACCCAGCCGTTCTCAAGTGCGGGGAAGTCGTACCGGGTCGCCCAGATCAGCGAGGTATTCTCGACCCGGTAGGTGAACTCGCCCGCGGTGAACGCCTGAAACGCAGCCTCGGAATCGGCAAAATACTCGACCCGGATCGCCTCGAAATTCTGCCGCCCGACCATCCAGTTGATGTCTGCCGCCCAGTACTCCGGGTTCACCCGGTAGCTGACGAAACGGCCAAAATCGAAATCGTCCAGGACATACCGACCCGTCGCCATGATCTGCACGTCGATGGGCTCATCGAGGCGCAGCTCGTTGGCCTCGAACCAGGCTTTGGAGAAGACCGGCGTGGCGCCGGCAAACGAGATGCGCTCCCGCCGGGGGGCCACGTCGGCGAAGGTGAAGGTGATGCGGTACGGGTCCTCGATGGTGACTTGATCGATCCAGTTGGATCGGACCAGCCGGAACTCGGCGATGCCCTGCTCCAGGAACAGGTTGAAGCTGAAGGCGACATCTTCGGCCGTCATCGGCGTGCCGTCGGCGAAGGTGACATCATCGCGCAGATTGAAGGTGACGAAGGAGAGGTCCTCGTCATACTCCATCGTCGTGCACATGAAGCAGTAGAGCCCGTAAGGATCGTCGGCGGTCGATGTCAGGATGCCCTCGGCGCCGATATTGGCGTTGGCGGCGGCGACGCCATCGAAAGCCCAGGGGTTGAAATTGTCGAAATTGCCGCGTGCGGAGAAGGAGATTTCGCCGCCGCGCGGGGCATCGGGATTGACGTAGTCGAGATGCGCGAAATCCGGCCCGTACTTCACCTCGCCGAAGTTGGAGAAGGCGTGGGAGACGATCAGATCGCCCTCGGCCCGAACCTCCGCCGCCCAGAGCGCTCCGGCCAGCAGCAGCGCCCCCGCCGCGATCCACCCGATCCCCCCGCGGCGCTCCTGATCTCGGCTCGTCGCGATGGCGCGGGGACGGGGCATGGCTCTCTCCTCGGGGTCGTGGGTCCGGCTTAAACTGTAGCTAAAGTGCGCCTTGTCGAACATTCAAGTTGAGAATGCGTGATCCGACGGTGAACGCACCGCGCGCAGGGCGTTGCGCGGCAAGCAAAAGGCCGCCCTGGGGCGGCCCTTCCTCAGGTCCTGTACGGAGATCAGCCGCCGAGGCTTTCGAGATAGGCGATCAGGTTGGCCCGGTCCGCGATCCGGCGCATGCCATTGTAGCTCATCGACGTGCCCGGCGCCCAGCCGCGCGGGTTCTCCAGGAAGCCGTTGAGGTTCTCGGGCGTCCAGACCTCCGCTACCTCGTTCAGGGCACCGGAATAGCCGAAGCCGTCCGCCGCGCCGATATCGCGCCCGACGATCCCGAGCAGATAGGGTCCGGTGCCGTTCACGCCGGCTTCGAGCGAGTGGCAGGCCTGGCAGGCGCGCCAGAGCCCCTCGCCCTCGGACGCCGAGGCGGTGGCGAAGACCTCCTCGAAGCTCGGACCCTCTTCGACCGGTTCGTCGCCGCCGGCAGCGTCATCGACGGCGATCACATAGGCCAGTTCGTCATAGTGACCGTGACCGCCGGCATGGATGACCGAGTCCGCGAACCAGGCGCCGAGCATGTAGACGAGAAGCGTGCTGCAAAGGCCGCCCACCACCTTGGTCAGGGTCATTGTGTCGAACATGTCGCGTTCCGCTCCCGGCAATTCCTCGCGCGTCTTTATGCACTTCCGCCTTGGGGGCGCAAGGTGTAGGTGCGCGACCAAATGCCCGCCGTTTTTCCTGTGTGCCAAAGGGGCGGGCGGCATCTTCCGGGGGGATTGCGGCGGATCATGAGCGGCGGGACGATCGCCTTTCAGGGGGAGCTTGGCGCCTATGGGCACCAGGCTTGCGTCGAGACGCGCCCCGATCACACGCCCCTGCCCTGCCCGACCTTCGAGGACGCGATCGAGGCGGTCCGCAAGGGCGATGCCGATCTCGGCATGATCGCGGTGGAGAACTCGACCTATGGCCGGGTCGCGGATGTGCATTCGCTGCTGCCGGAAAGCGGGCTTCACATCGTCGACGAGGCCTTCGTGCGGGTTCATATCAACCTGCTCGGCACGCCCGGCGCACGGCTTTCCGATGTCGAGGCGGCGATGAGCCACACGGTGCTCCTCGGCCAGTGCCGGAGCTTTCTGCGGGAGAACAACATCACTCCGATGATCGGCGCCGACACGGCGGGGTCGGCAGAGCGGGTGGCGCGGATGGGCGATCCGAAGATGGCGGCTCTGGCCTCGGAACTGGCGGCGGAGATCTACGGGCTCGAGGTTCTGGCGCGCCATATCGAGGACGAGGACCGCAACACGACGCGTTTCGTGATCATGGCCCGGGACCCCGATTTCAAGCGCCGCGGATCCGGGCCGATGATGACCAGCTTCGTCTTTCGGGTGCGCAACATTCCGGCGGCGCTTTATAAGGCGATGGGCGGGTTCGCGACCAACAATGTCAACATGACGAAGCTCGAAAGCTACATGGTCGGCGGGCATTTCACGGCGACGCAGTTCTATGCCGAGATCGAGGGGCATCCCGACGACCGGAACGTGCAACTGGCCCTCGAGGAACTCGACTATTTCACCGAGCAGCTCCGGCTTCTGGGGGTCTTTCCGGCCGCATCGCGCCGCTTCGAGCCGGCCGAGCGCGCCTGAGCGCAGACCAGAACAGGGCAGAACGGCCCGTCGACGGGCCGTCACCACGCGCTTGCGCAAGCGCGTCCACGCCGCGTCGACGCGGCGTCGCCAAGCGCCGTCGACGGCGCTTGCTCAAGGCGCGTCGACGCGCCTTCCCGCCGACCTCGCGCCGGGACAACGGCAGCCTGACTATCCCGCGCGCGATTGCCGGTAACTCTCCTCAAGGCGCCGGACCAGCTCCGTGGAACGCGTCTTGGCCCGGCGCTGCACCGTCCCCTTGGCGAGCCGAAGCGATTGTAGCAGCAACCGCGCCGAAAGCGTCTTGGCCTTGATGTCGGCCTTTGTCGTGAGCCGCGTCCGGGTCTTGGAGAGCGGCACCAACTCGACCCGGGTCGCCGAATGGATGTTCTTGGAGACCAGCTCCACCACCATCATGTCCGGTGGTTCGATCTCGATGACCTCGACATCGAGTTCGCGGTACTTGCCGCGGAAGCTGAAGCCGACATGCCACTTCGCCCCGAGCCCGAACCCGGTGCCGCCGTCAGTCCGGGTCAGATCGGCCCCGCGCCGCAGGGCGGCCCGTTCGAAGAACGCGGTGTCGGTCATCTTGCCCCAGATGAAATCAACCGGGGCCTCGATGTCTTCCTGGCTGTTGAATTCCATCGATGCCGCCTTCTGCCCCGCGCGCGGCATTTAGGCGTCAATCGAGCCGATCCGCAAGCCAGTTGCGCAGCAGGAAATGGGCGATGGCGCCACGTCTTGCGGGGCGGATCGCGGGATCGCGGCCGGCGAAGATGCCCATCATCCGCTCCCGCGAGACCCAGAGCGCGTCTTCGAGTTCGACCGGATCGAGGGTGATCTCCCGGCTTGTCGCCCGTCCGATGCACCCGAGCATCAGCGAGGCGGGAAACGGCCAGGGCTGGCTGGCCAGATAATCGACGGGCCCGATCCGGATACCGGCCTCCTCGAAGACCTCCCGGCGCACCGCGGCCTCCATCGTCTCGCCCGGCTCGATGAACCCGGCGAGGAGCGAATACATCCCCTCCGGCCAGCCCGGCGAGCGGCCGATCAGCACGTCGTTGCCGTCCGTCACCAGCATGATGACGACCGGATCGGTGCGCGGGAAATGATGCGCGCCGCAGGCCGGGCAGAGCCGCTGCCAGCCGGCCAGGGCCGGGGCGCTCTCGGCCCCGCAGCGGGCGCAGAACCGATGCGTCCGGTGCCAGTCGAGCACCGCCCTGGCGCTTGCGGCAAGCTCGGCATCCCGGGGCGAGAGGGCGGCCATGACGCGCCGAAGCTCGGCGAAGACGCCCGGTTCGCCCAGCGCCGGATGTACCTGTTCGGAGGGATCGACGAAGGCGCCGAGCGTCGCATCGTCGAGGTCTCCCGGCACCCAGCCCTCGAGATCGATGGCAAAGAGCGGTTCCGGCGCCCGGCCCAGAAAGAGCCGCAACCCGGCATCGGCGAAGAGATCGTGGCCGAGGGGCAGCCGCAAGAGCGCATCCCGGCCCGGCGCGGAGAGGAGCGGCTTGCCGCGCCAGAGCGCGATGGCCCGGGCGTCGGGCGCCGCGGCCAGCGCCGCTATCGCAGCGTCATCGCCGCGCAGCTCCGCCGCCCGGTCGAGTGCCGACCCGCCGAAAGTGACCGTTTCCGCATTCCGCATCGCGGCCTCAGTGCCATGGCCGACCGGTCGGCGCAATTCACCCGCCGCAATCGCTTTAACCCCTGCCCACCTGGACCTAAGGTGAGCGACAGAAGTCCGGTGGGGGTCGGAAACCGATGAGCTGCAAGGCGACAGACCGTGGCTGAGGACCGGCACGGCGCAGATCCCAGCGACGCCCTGCTCCGCGTGCTCGGCACCACCGACCTGCATACCCATCTGATCCCCTACGATTATCATGCCGACAGGCCGTCCCGGCACGGCAGTCTGGCGCATCTCGCCGCCCGCATCATGGAGTTGCGGACCGGGACGCCGGCCACGCTGCTGCTGGACAACGGCGACTGGCTCCAGGGCACGCCGCTTTCCGACCTGATGGCGGAGCCGGGGGTGCTGGGTGCGCTCGAGCCGCACCCGGCGATCGCGGCGATGAACGCACTCGACTACGATGCCGGCACGCTCGGCAATCACGAGTTCAACTACGGGCTCGACTATCTGGAACGGGTGCTCCGCGATGCCGCCTTCCCCTGGGTCTCGGCCAATATCCGGCGCACCGGCGGCGCCGCGTTCCTGCCGCCCTGGACGATCCTGCGCCGGCGGCTGCGCCGCGCCGATGGCCGCGCGGCGGAGATACGGATCGGCGTCATCGGCTTCGCACCGCCGCAACTGGTGACCTGGGATCGCCAGCATCTCGCCGGCCGGATCGAGACCCTCGACATCCTCGCCGCGGCCGAGACGGAGCTGCGCCGGATGCGGGCCGCGGGGGCTGACCTGATCATCGCGCTCAGCCATTCCGGGATCGGAGCCGAGGCGGCGCGGCGGGGCATGGAGAACGCTGCGGTTCCGCTCGCCGCCCTGCCCGGGATCGACGCGCTTCTGCTGGGCCATACCCACGGTGTGTTCCCCGGGCCTAACGTCGCCGCGACGGCGGCGGTCGATCCCGTCGCCGGTACGCTCCACGGCAGGCCCGCGGTGATGGCCGGCTGCAACGGCTCGCATCTCGCGGTGATCGATCTGCGGCTCCGGCAGACCGGCAGCGGCTGGACCGTCATCGGTCATGCCGCCCGCGCCGAGCCGGTTCCGGGTGGCGAGGCGGCGCCCCAGGCGCCGGCCATCGTCAAGGCGACCCGCAGCGCCCATGCCCGCACGCTGAAACGCATCCGTGAACCCATCGGCAGCACGACCGGCTCCCTCCAGAGCTATTTCTCGCTCGCCGCGCCGGACGCCGCCCTGCAGCTCATGGCCGACGCCCAGCGCGCCGCGGCCACGGCCGCCCTGGCCGGAACGCCGGCGGCCGCCCTGCCGCTGCTCTCCGCCGTCGCCCCGTTCAAATGCGGCGGCGGCGCGGAGCCGGGTCAGTATGTCGACATCCCGCCCGGCCCTCTCGCCCTGCGCCACGCCGCGGAGATTTTTCTCTACCCGAACGCGCTCTGCGTCGTCGAAGTCACCGGCGCACTACTGATCGACTGGCTTGAGCGCTCCGCCGGCATCTTCCGGCAGGTGGCTCCCGGAGCCCGCACCGCCGCGCTGATCGACCCGCGGCAGGCAAGTTACAATTTCGACGTGATCGACGGGCTGACCTACCGGATCGACCTCGCCCGCCGGCCCCGGTTCGACCCCGAAGGCGAGGAGATCGATGCCCGCGCCCGGCGCGTCGGCGATCTCTGCCATGACGGCCGCGCCCTGCGGGCGGCCGACCGGTTCGCAGTGGCCACCAACAGCTATCGCGCCGCCGGCGGCGGCGGGTTCCGCGCCGCCGCGTCGGGCCGGGTGCTCTATGAGGGGCAGCGGTTGAACCGCGACCTGCTCGCCGACTTCATCCGCACCAACAGCCCGATCACACCGAAGGCGCGGGAGAGCTGGAGATTCGCGCCGATGCCCGGCACCACATTGCTCTACGACACCGGCCCCGGCGCGCACGCCCACATACCACCGGGGATCCGCCATGCCGGGCCGGCCGGAAGCGGGCTGGAGCGTTTCGAGATACCGCTCTGAGCGGTGCGACGCCCGCCGGACTGGAACCGTGCCGCTCTTTCGGGCAGGAAGGAGCGGCGACGACCGGGACCCGTACCATGCTCAAGACGCTCTTCGTTCTGATGGCGCTGATCGCCGCCGGGGCCTTCTTCACCAAGCCCTCGGAGGCCGATGTGCAGGCCCTTATCGCGGCCGATCTGCGCGCCGCAATCGAGGCCGGAGAGATCGATGTCGGCGCCGATCCCGCCGCAGTGCTGCTGCTGGGCCTTTGCCGAAGCGATGCCGCCGCCTGCGCCGATCTCGCAGGGCAGGCCATCGAGACCACCTATGAGGACCGGGTGCTCTACGCGACCGTCGGCCTGCGCGGCTTCGGCCGCAGCGCCGATTGCACGGCGGTCTTCGCACGGCTGTTCTGCGCCGGCGGGTTCTGAGCCCCGGCTTGCGCGGCCCGGCGCCGGGGCTTATATCAAGCGCCGAGAGGTTGGCGCGGGCAGGCGCCTCGCCAACCCGGTCAGGTCCGGAAGGAAGCAGCCGTAACGAGCCCCGCTTGGGTCGTTGTCCAGCCTCTCACC
>JANQRL010000052.1 GCA_028284605.1 Paracoccaceae bacterium
CCTGACCCGCCCCGGCCTCGTTCAGGGTCAGGGGAACGGCGCGGAACCGGCCAGGGCCGAACCCGCGCCGGCCGCGGCCCCTGCTGCACCGGCCGCCGCCCCCGCCGCCGCGCCTGCGGCGGGCGGCGAGAGCCTCGACATCATGGTGCCGACCCTGGGCGAGAGCGTGACCGAGGCCACCGTCTCGACCTGGTTCAAGAAACCGGGCGACAGTTTCGTGGCCGATGAGATGCTCTGCGAGCTGGAGACCGACAAGGTCTCGGTCGAGGTGCCGGCCCCCGCCGCCGGGACGCTGACGGAGATCCTCGCCGGCGAGGGCGAGACGGTGGAGGCGGGCGGCAAGCTCGCCGTGATGACGACGGGCGCCGGCGCGGCCGCCCCCGCAGCCGCCGCTACCCCGGCCCCGGCGGCCAGTGCTCATACGGATGTGGAGAACGCGCCCTCGGCCAAGAAGATGATGGCCGAACATGGTCTTTCCCCCGACGCGGTCCCCGGCACCGGCAAGGACGGCCGGATCATGAAGGAGGACGTGCTGCGCGCCCTGACCGCCCCGGCCCCCGCCGCCCCGGCGCAGGAGGCCAAGGCGCCGCCCCGCGCGCCCTCGCCCGCCGCGGATGCCGACCGCGAGGAGCGGGTGAAGATGACCCGGCTGCGCCAGACCATCGCGCGCCGCCTCAAGGACAGCCAGAACAATGCCGCGATCCTGACGACCTGGAACGAGGCGGACATGTCCGGCGTCATGGAAATCCGCAACGAATACAAGGACCTGTTCCTGAAGAAACACGGCGTGAAGCTCGGCTTCATGTCGTTCTTCGTCAAAGCCTGCGCCCATGCGCTGAAGGAAGTCCCGGACATCAACGCCGAGATCGACGGCGACGAGATCGTCTACAAGAACTTCGTCCATATGGGCGTCGCCGTGGGCACGCCCACGGGCCTCGTCGTGCCGGTGGTGCGGGATGTGGACCAGAAGAGCTTTGCCACGATCGAGAAGGAGATCGCGGAACTGGGCGCCAAGGGCCGCGACGGCAAGCTGACCATGGCCGAGATGCAGGGCGGGACCTTCACGCTCTCGAATGGCGGGGTCTACGGCTCGCTGATGTCCTCGCCGATCCTGAACCCGCCGCAATCGGGCATCCTGGGGATGCACAAGATCCAGGAGCGGGTGATGGTGGAGAAGGGCCAGATGGTGATCCGCCCGATGATGTACCTCGCCCTCAGCTACGACCACCGGATCGTGGACGGCAAAGGCGCGGTGACCTTCCTGGTGCGGGTGAAGGAAGCCCTGGAGGACCCGCGACGGCTTTTGATGGATTTGTGATGTCCAAAGCGGCGGCATATCGAGATGCTGTCAGACGCCGCCGTTCATTCTCGCGCGACGGCTTTGCGACATTGGCCGATGCAGGGTTTGACGGCGAGTATGTCTCACCCATTCAAATCAGTTCGGGAAATCTCGAGGGCCCTATATTAGTTGCCAAGGACTGGTTCGATCTGCCTTCGGCGATCCAGAACAGGGAAGTCCTGCTGCGGCTGGGGTATATGCCCGGCATCAAATACAACAACGTGCTCGACTTGGCATTCGAGCTCGCCGGCATAGAGCGAGCCGACGTCTATCTGACTCAGGCGTTTCACCTTCTTGTCCCGACCCGCTCATATCCGTTGAAAGTTGCTGACGTTCGAGCCTCCTTCGACGGGATCACGAGATATGAATTACTTGGGCGACGTCCGATTGCACTTGGCACAGATGCGGGCAACGTACTTCGCCATTTTGGTATCGAGTTTGTTCCTGCTCCACACCCATCCGCTCGTATCGGCTCAAACAGGGAGAAGGCGGAAGTAATTGCAGAGGCAGTTCGGACCGCATGACCCCCGAGTTTATGACCCTCGCCCTGCGCTTCCTACTGGCCCTGACCGGCGCCGGCGTCCTGGTCATCGGGGCCAATGTCGGGCTTGGGGGCATCCGCACGATGGGCCTTCAGGTCGATCCGGGTTTCGTGGCCGAGGTGGATGCGGAGGCGTTCTTCGATCAGGACAACCATGTCCGCTATCTCGGCGGGGTCTTCGCGGCAGTCGGCGCCGCCCTGATCGCCGGCGCCATCGCGTTCCGGGCGCTCCGGCCCGGCCTCGTCCTGCTCCTCGCGGTTGCCGCCTGCGGCGCCCTCTTCCGGTTCTCCCAGGCGGGTTTCGACATCCTGGCCCGCGGCAGCCTGCTGCCGTCACTCGCCTTCGAGCTCTTGATCTTTCCCGCGCTGGCGATCTGGGTCGCCCGGACAAAGACATGACGCGAGGATCCTCCACAGACAGACGGCATCGCACACCGGCAGGGGCGGCCCGGAGGCTCATGACATGACCCCCGAACTGACCGCCCTCACCCTCGCCGGGCTGCTCCAGGTCGTCCAATACGCCCTGATGGCGGTGCCGGCGAACCTCGAACTGGGCGTCGGCAAGACCCTCTCCCCCCGAGACGCGGACCGGCTCGGCAAGCCGATCGAGGAGCAGCTCTCGACAAGAACCGCCCGCCTCTACCGCGCGATGAACAACCATTTCGAGGGGCTGATCCTCTTCACCCTCGCCGTTCTCGTCGTGATGCTCGGCGAGCAGTCCACCGGTTTCACCGCCGCCTGCGCCTGGGCCTATCTCGGCGCCCGCATCGCCTATATCCCGGCCTATTATTTCGGCCTGCGCCCCTGGCGCTCGCTGATCTGGTTCGTGGGCTTCCTCGCCACTACCTTCATGCTGATCGCGGCACTCATCTGACTTTCTTTGGATCGAAAATATCCCGGGGGGTCCGGGGGGCTGGCCCCCCGGTCCGGAACGCAAGAGAAAAGGACACCCCATGGCACGTTACGACGTCATCGTCATCGGCAGCGGCCCCGGCGGCTATGTCTGCGCCATCCGCTGCGCGCAGCTCGGGCTGAAGACCGCCGTTGTGGAGGGGCGCGAGACCCTCGGCGGCACCTGCCTCAATGTCGGCTGCATCCCGTCGAAGGCGCTGCTCCACGCCACCCACATGCTGCACGAGGCGGAGCACAATTTCGCCGAGATGGGGCTGAAGGGCAAAAGCCCCTCGGTCGACTGGAAACAGATGCTCGCCTACAAGGAAAAGACCATCGGCCAGAACACGAGCGGCATCGAGTTCCTCTTCAAGAAGAACAAGATCGACTGGCTGAAGGGCTGGGGGTCGATCCCGGCGCCGGGCAAGGTGACGGTGGGCGATGAGACCCATGAGGCGAAGAACATCGTGATCGCCTCCGGCTCCGAGGCGACATCGCTGCCGGGGGTCGAGATCGACGAGAAGGTCGTGGTGACCTCCACCGGCGCGCTGGAGCTCGGCAAGGTGCCGAAGACCATGGTGGTGATCGGCGCCGGTGTCATCGGCCTCGAACTGGGCAGCGTCTATGCCCGCCTTGGCTCCCAAGTGACGGTCGTGGAATATCTCGACCACGTCACGCCCGGCATGGATGCCGAGGTCAGCCGGACCTTCCAAAAGCTCCTGAAGAAGCAGGGCCTGGAGTTCATCCTCTCGGCGGCAGTGCAGAAGGTCGAGGCGACGAAGACCAAGGCCAAGGTCACCTATGCGCCCCGCGACGGCGGCGACGCGGTGGTGATCGATGCCGACACGGTGCTCGTGGCTACGGGGCGCAAACCCTATACGGACGGGCTCAACCTCGACACGCTCGGCGTCGAGATCACCGAACGCGGCCAGATCAAGACCGATGCCCGCTATGCCACCAACGTCCCCGGCATCTACGCCATCGGCGACTGCATTGCCGGCCCGATGCTGGCCCACAAGGCCGAGGATGAGGGCATGGCCTGTGCCGAAGGGCTCGCCGGTCAGAGCCCCCATGTGAATTACGGCGTCATCCCGGGCGTGATCTACACCCATCCCGAGGTGGCCAATGTCGGCGAGACCGAGGAGACGCTGAAGGCGGCGGGGCGGGCCTACAAGACCGGCAAGTTCTCCTTCATGGGCAACGGCCGCGCGAAGGCGAACTTCGCCGCCGACGGCTTCGTGAAGATCCTCGCCGACCAGACCACCGACCGCATCCTCGGCGCCCATATCATCGGGCCGATGGCGGGCGACCTGATCCACGAGATCTGCGTGGCGATGGAATTCGGCGCCGCGGCGGAGGATGTGGCGCGCACCTGCCACGCCCACCCGACCTATTCCGAAGCGGTACGGGAAGCGGCCCTGGCCTGCGGCGACGGCCCGATCCACAGCTAGGCAGGTCGGGCTCCGCCCGTCGAACGCTCGAAACGTCCACCGGACCTTTCGCCGGCTGCGCCGGACCGCGCCTTGGGCTCCGCCCGTCGAACGCTCGAAAGGTCCACTGGACCTTTCGCCGGCTGCGCCGGACCGCGCCCGACCCTGCCACGCCCACCCGACCTATTCCGAAGCGGTGCGCGAAGCGGCGACGGGCCGAGCCACAGCTAGGGGCGGAAGGCCCTGAGCGACAGACCTGATCGGTCCGAAGGTCGTCTCGATCTTCCGGACGAGCCCCTCGATGGACGCGCCATCCCGGCGACAGCTCCGCCGGCATGGCCGTTCTTGCACGTGGCTTCGATCACGGCCATGGCCGACCCCGGGCCGCGAGCGGCAGTCGTCAGAGCCGGCCCCGCCCTGGTGAACCGCCACCGATCATCGCGCTGCCTTGCCATGCCGGTCAATCGGCGGGCAGGGCAGAGCGGGGTAGCTGACGCCACACCGGCGGGGGCCACAGGAGTTCCGCGGGGACCGCACCGCCGAAACGGATCGCTCCGGCGGCGCAGGTGCCATCAGGTCGGCAGGCTGCCGTCGATGCCCTCGACATAGAAATCCATGCCGAAGAGTTCCTCGTCGGTCGGCGTCGCGCCCTCGGCCATCCAGAGCGAGCCGTCCTGCCGGTTGAGCGGCCCGGCAAAGGGATGCGCTCCGCCGCCGCTCAGGGTGGCGATCTCGGCCTCGACCTTCGCCCTGACATCGGCGGGCACGCGGTCGTTCAGCGGCGCCAGCGTCACCATCCCCGGCCCGAACCCGGCCCAGGTATCGCCCGAGCCCCAGGTCCCGTCGAGGACGTCCTGCACCCGCTGGACGTAATAGGGCGCCCAGTCGAACACCATCGAGGTCAACGTGGCGGTGGGACCGAATTCGCTCATATCGATGGCGTTGCCGAAGGCGCTGACGCCGTTCTCCTCGGCGACACGGATCGGCGCCGGGCTGTTGACATGCTGCATGATCATGTCCGCCCCCTGCTGGATCAGCGCGGTGGCGGCATCGGCCTCCTTGCCCGGGTCGAACCAGGTGTTGATCCAGATCACCCGCATCCGCACATCCGGATTGACCTTCCTGGCGGCAAGATAGGCCGCGTTGACGCCACGCAGGACGCCCGGGATCGGGAAGGAGGCAACATAGCCGATGGTGTTGGTCTCGGTCATCAGCCCGGCAAGCGTGCCCATCGCGTGCCGGCCCTCGTAGTAGCGGGCCGCATAGGTGGCGAGGTTGCCCGCGCGCTGATAGCCGGTGCAATTCTCGAAGCGCACATTCGGAAACTGCCGGGCGACCTTCACGGTCGGGTTCATGAAGCTGAACGAGGTCGTGAAGATCAGCTCATGACCCTGCTGTGCGAGCTGCCGGATGACGCGCTCGGCATCGGGCCCCTCGGAGATGTTCTCGACGAAGGTGGTGGAGATCCGGTCGCCGAAATGCTCCTGAAGCTCGACCCGGGCCAGCTCGTGGCGCTCGGTCCAGCCCTTGTCGTCGCGCGGCGCCTGGTAGAGGAAGCCGACCTTAAGCGGGTCCGACTGGGCCCGGAGCGGCAGCGGCGCGGCGAGGGCGGTGGCGCCGGCGAGGAAGGTGCGTCGTTTCATCATTGTAGGGAACTCCTTTCGCTGGGAGGGGGCTATCGTGCGGTGAAGAAGGTCTTGCCGAGACAGGCGGGCGGCCGCAGGTGCCGGCGCGCGGCGTCGGTCGAGAGCGCCACCAGCACCAGGATCGTGACGATGTAGGGGATCATCGACAGGTATTGCGGCGGGATGTTTACGCCGAAGGCCTGGGCATGGAGCTGAATGATGGTGAAGCCGCCGAAGAGATAGGCGCCAAGCAGCGCCCGCCACGGCCGCCAGGCCGCGAAGACCACGATGGCGAGCGCGATCCAGCCGCGGCCGGCGGTCATGTCCTCGACCCAGATCGGCGTTTGCACCAGGGACAGATAGGCGCCGCCGAGCCCGGCGCAGGCGCCGCCGAAGGCGAGAACGGCAAGGCGGATCGGGATCACGGCGAAGCCCAGCGCATGGGCCGCCTCATGGTCCTCCCCGACCGCGCGGATGATCAACCCGACCCGGCTCCGGCTCATCGTCCACCAGACCGCGGCGGTCAGCAGGATCGAGCCATAGACCAGAATGTCCTGCTGGAAGAGCACCCGGCCCAGGAACTCGATATCGCTCAGGACCGGGATGTCGAGGCGCGGAAAGGTCTCGAGGGACTGGCCGGTGAAGGATCGCCCGATCAGTGCCGAGATGCCGAGGCCGAAGATCGTCAGCGCGAGCCCGGTGACGACCTGATTGGCGAGGAAGAGCTGGGTGATGATCCCGAAGAGAAGGGCGAGCGTCGCGCCGGCCAGGATCCCGCCGAGGATGCCCGCCGCGAAGGAGCCGCTGGTGAAGGCGGCCGCGAAGCCGCCGATGGCGCCGACGATCATCATCCCCTCCACGCCGAGGTTCAGAACGCCCGCGCGCTCGACCACAAGCTCGCCAATCGCGGCGTAGACCAGCGGCGTTGAGGCAATCGTCAAGGTGAAGAGGATCTCGGCGAGCAGGTCCATCACGCGCCTCCCGATTCAGAGACTTTGGGGCCGGTCTCGGCGGCGGGGCGCGGCCCGCCCTTCGCGGGGGCCACGCGGCGCAGCCGGTAGCCGACGAAGAGATCGAAGATCAGCAGCCAGAAGAGCAGCAGGCCCTGGAGGACGCCGACCAGCGCGGCGGGCAGGCTCATGGCGATCTGGGCCGACTCGCCGCCGATATAGCTCACGGCAAGGGCCAGCGCGGCGAAGACCACGCCGATGGGGTGCAGCCGACCGAGGAAGGCAACGATGATCGCGGTGAAGCCGTAGCCCACGGGAATGCCCGGGACGAGCTGTCCGATGGGCCCCGTGGCCTCCAGCGCGCCGGCAAGCCCCGCGAGCCCGCCCGACACCATCAGGCAGAACCACACGGCGCGGTTTTCCGAGAACCCGGCAAAGCGCCCGGCGCGCGGCGTGTCGCCGAGGAGCCGCAGGCTGAAGCCGATCTCGTGATAGCGGGTCAGCCACCACAGGAAGATCGCGACAATCGGCACGATGGCGATGCCGATATGGGCGCGGGTCCCCTCGATCAGGATCGGCGGGATGGCGCTGTCGTGGAAGATGCGGCTTTCGGGGAAGTTGAACCCGTCGGGATCGCGCAAGGGCCCGCTGACCAGGGCCGAGAGCAGGAGCACCGCGATGTAGGTCATCATCAGGCTGACGAGGATTTCGTTCACGCCCATGCGCGTCCGCAACGCGGCCGGAACCGAGGCCCAGGCCATGCCGCCAAGCATGCCGGCCAGGCAGATCAGCGGGAACAGCCACAGCCCTTCGACACCATAGAAGGCCAATGCGGTGGCGCCGCCGCAGATCGCGCCCAGCGTAAACTGGCCCTCGGCGCCGATATTCCAGACATTGGCGCGGAAGCCGAGGCTGAGGCCCAGCGCGATCAGCGCCAGCGGTGCCGCCTTCACCAGCAGTTCCGAGCGCGAAAAGCTGTTGGAGAAGGGGTCGATGATCACGTGGCCGAGCGCCTTCAGCGGATCGACCCCGATGATCAGGAACAGCAGATAGGCCGAGACGATGGTCATGCCTGCCGCCAGGAGCGGCGTCGTCCAGAGCAGCACGCGAGAGCGTTCGGGGCGGGGCTCAAGCCGTAGCATGAAGGTCTCCCTCGAGGCTGCTGCCGCCCATCAGCGCGCCGATCTCGGCGAGGCTCAGCTCCGCCGTTGGCCGCGCCTCGGACAGTTTCCCGTCCGAGAGGATCGCGAGCCGGTGGGAGAGAGACCGTAGCTCGTCCAGGTCCTGACTGATCACCAAGACGGCGCTGCCGGCCTCGGCCAGGGCGATCAGGGCCCGGTGGACCGTGGCCGCGGCCGCGGCATCGACGCCCCAGGTGGGCTGCGCGGCGACCAGGACCATGGGCGCTTGCGCGATTTCGCGCCCGATCGAGAATTTCTGAAGGTTGCCGCCCGACAGCGCCCGCGCCGTCTGCTGCGGGCCGGAGGTGCGCACGTCGAACCGCCCGATGACATCCGCCGCGAAACGCGCCGCCGCGCCGAAATCGAGCACCCCGCGCGACGACAGCCCGGCCCGCCGGCGGGCCGAGATCAGGGTGTTCTCGGTCAGCGTCATGCCCGGCGACATGGCATGGCCCAGCCGCTCTTCCGGCGCGAAGCACATGCCCATGCCGCGCCGCTGGCTCGGGCTCTGGCCCAGCACCGAGGCGCCGTCGAGGAGGATGTCGCCGCCCGCAACCGGACATTCCCCGATCAGGGCGTCCATGAGTTCGGTCTGGCCGTTGCCGGCCACGCCGCCGATGCCCAGGATTTCGCCCGCACGCACGGTGAGCGAGACGCCGTCGAGCGTCACACCGAACGGTCCCTCGGCGGGCACGTCCAGCGCCTCCACCGACAGGCGCACCGGGCCCGGATCGGAGGGCGCGGCGACGGGCTGCACCAGCGAGGCGCCGATCATCATCTCGGCGAGGCTGCGGGCGGTTTCGGTCCGCGGATCGCAGGTGGCGACGACCTTGCCGCCCCGCATCACGGTCGCCGCCTGGCAGAGGTCGCGGATCTCGGACAGGCGGTGGCTGATATAGAGGATCGACAGGCCCCGCTCGCGCAGCCCCTTGAGGGTGACGAAGAGCTCGTCGGCCTCCTGCGGGGTAAGCACCGAGGTCGGCTCGTCCATGATCAGGAGGCGGGGCGACTGCATCAGGCAGCGCACGATCTCGACCCGCTGCCGCTCGCCCACGCTCAGATCGCCGATGATCCGCGAAGGCTCGACCGGCAGCCCGTATTCCTCGCTGAGCGTGCGGATGCGTGCCGCGAAGCCCTCATCGGGCCGTTCGCCCGGCAGGCCGAGCGCGATGTTCTCGGCGACGGTCATCCCCTCGAACAGGCTGAAATGCTGAAACACCATGCCGACGCCCGCCTCCCGCGCGGCGGCGGGATTGGCCGGGGTGAAGGGCCGCCCCTCGAGCGAGAGGGTGCCGTCGTCGGGCTGGAGCACGCCGTAGAGGATCTTGACCAGCGTCGACTTGCCGGCGCCGTTCTCGCCCAGAAGCGCGTGGATTTCGCTATGTCGCACCGAGAACGAGACCGCGTCGTTCGCCAGCACGCCGGGAAAGCGCTTGGTCACGCTTTCGACCCTCAGAACTTCGTCCATGCCGCCCCCTGATACACGCTCACTCGTACGACGTCCCACGATACACGGAGGGTCGGGGCGTTAGTCAAGTTTCTTGAACAGACCTCCATATCGGAGCTCCACCGCCCGAAAAACGTGCAGATTTTCGTCCAATCCGTCAGAAAGACGGCGGCGTGTTGACGAGGAGCAGGCGGGCTTCCTCCGGGCCCGGGTTGCGATAGGTGTGGGTGCGGTCCGACTTGAAATAGAACGAGTCGCCGGCGCCGAGGCCCCAGATTTCATCTTCGATCTGCAATTCGATCCGCCCGGACAGAACGTAGCCCATCTCGTCGCCAAAATGCCGGATGGCCTCGCCCGTGGTGCCCTCGGGCGCGATTATGTGCATATTGGCTTGCAGCGCGACGCTCGGATGCACCGGGATGATCTGCTCGATCACATGGCCGATCCCATGGCGCGGTCCGGCGGCCGTGAGGCGCGGCCGCGCTCCGGCGCGATGCACAACCTGGTCGCTGGGCAGCGTGTCGAACAGCGCAGCGATGTTGGTATCCAGCGCGTCGGCGAGACGGTGGAGCAGGCTGATCGACGGATTGACCCGACCGTTTTCGATCTTCGAGACCATGCTTTCCGAGCATCCGGCCGCGGCCCCGACCCCGCTCAGGGTCTTCGACTGCGCCCGGCGCAGCATCCGCAGCTTACTCCCGAGATCTCCGGCCACGGGCGTCTGAACGATTGCCAAGCGCGCCTCCTCAAGTTTCTTGACCAAAGCTCCAGATTGGCTCAGTCTGCCGCAGCCGGGAGTGAATATCCAGTGCCCGGGCGCCGTGACTTGTGGAGCCTTGCCGATGTCCTTTCTGTTGCCGACCAAGATCGAAGGCGAAGTCCTCTGGCTGGGCCGCGTCCTCGACCGCAAGGAGACGCTCGCCTCGACGCCGGTGGGTGCGCTGAGCCTCGACTTTGAAGGGATCAGCGGCGAGCATCACGGCGGCCTGACCCGCCGCTCCTGCAGCCGGGTCAAGCGCCAGTATCCGATGGGGACGGAAATCCGCAACACCCGGCAGGTCTCCCTCGTCTCCAAAGAGGAGCTGGCCGGGGTGGCCGAATCCATGGGCATCCCCGAGATCAGACCGGAATGGCTCGGCGCCAATATCGCGCTGTCGGGCATTCCCCAACTGACCCAGGTCCCGCCGTCGTCCCGGCTGATCTTCGAAGGCGGCTGTTCCCTTGTCGTCGATACCGAGAACACCCCCTGCCGCCACCCGGCCGCGCTGCTCGAGGGGCTCTTCCCCGGTGCCGGCCTGTCCTTCCCGCAACATGCCCGCGGTCGCCGCGGCCTCGTCGCCTGGGTCGAGCGGCCGGGCCGGATCGAGCCTGGCGAATACCTGCGGCTCCACGTGCCGCAATGGCGCGGCTATCCGCCGCTCCGCGACCGCCTCGGCGCCGTTTCGCCTCTGGAGGCAAAAGCGAGCATCGCCGCACCGGTCTGAGGTGCCGCGCCCGGCGGCGGTTTCCCCCGCCACGCCCACGCCATCGTTTGCGCGACGTGTTCGCATGATCGATAGAGGCCAAGGCCGATCTCCCCACCGTGCGGCGGATCGCCTGTCGGCCTCCCGATTTTCACAAACCTGAAACACGCCCGTTACATTCGCGTCACCGCCCCCCGCCAAGACGGTCGCCGCAACATTCAACAGGGGGATAGGACGCAGATGTCCATCAAGACCGTCGGGCTGACCTCGGCCTTTGCACTGATCGCCAGCGGCGCGCTGGCCGACATGAACTTCAACCGCATCGCGAGCTTCGGGACCTATCTCAACAACGGCGACATGTCCGGCGAGGAAAGCTCCGCCGAGATCATCTCGGCCACGCCCGATGGCATGATGCTGGTCTATTCCGACAGCCCGCTCGAGGTCATCGGCATGATCGACATTTCCGACCCCGCGAACCCCCAGCCCGCCGGCACCATCGCGCTCGACGGCGAGCCCACGGCGGTCAGCGTCCTCGGCGGTACCGTCTTCGTCGGCATCAACACCTCCGAAAGCTACACCGAGCCCTCGGGCCATCTCGCCCATTACGTGCTGGAGACCGGCGAGCTGGCGGCGGATTGCGATCTGGGCGGCCAGCCCGATTCGACCGCCGTGGCGCCGGACGGCTCTTTCGTCACCGTCGCCATCGAGAATGAGCGCGACGAAGACCTCGGCGACGGCCGCGTCGGCCAGATGCCTGGCGGCTATGTCGCGATCATCCCGCTCGACGGCAACGGCATGATGCAATGCGACGCCATGGTGATGGCCGATGTCACCGGGCTCGCGGATGTGGCCCCCGAAGACCCCGAGCCGGAATTCGTCGACGTCTCCGCCGCCGGCGAGATCGCGGTGACGCTTCAGGAAAACAACCACATCGTCATCCTCGGCTCCGACGGCAGCGTCGTCTCCCACTTTTCCGCCGGCGCCGTGACGCTCGAAGGCGTCGATACCGAGGAAGAGGGCGCGCTCCGCTTCACCGACACGCTCACCGACGTGCCGCGCGAGCCGGACGCGATCCAGTGGATCGACAACGACCACGTCGTCATCGCCAATGAGGGCGACATGGACGGCGGCTCCCGCGGCTTCACGGTGTTCCGCAAGGACGGCACGGAAGTCTACGAAAGCGGCCTCGCCTTCGAATACGCCGTCGCCGAGATCGGCCACTACCCCGAGGACCGCTCCGGCAATAAGGGCGTGGAGCCCGAAGGCATGGAATTCGCGGTGATCGACGGTACGCCGATGGTGTTCCTGCTCTCCGAACGCGGCTCGGTCGTCGGCGTCTACGACATGACCGACCCGGCGAGCCCGGTCCTGACCCAGCTCCTGCCCTCGGGCATCGGGCCCGAAGGCGCGGTCGCGATCCCCGAGCGCAACCTCTTCGTCGTCGCCAACGAGGTCGACCTGATCGAGGATGGCGGCGCCCGCTCCCACGTCATGATCTTCGAATACGCCGAAGGCGCGGCCCAATACCCGATGCTGACCTCCGCCGGTCTCGAAGAAGACGGCATGCCCGTGGGCTGGGGCGCCAATTCCGGCATGGTGGCGGGCGAAGGCTCCACCCTCTATTTCGTCAATGACAGCTTCTACGGCATGCAGCCCTCGATCTTCGAAGTGGATGTGAGCCAGACGCCGGCCCGCATCACCGATGTGATCCGGATCGAGCGGGAGGGCGCCCCGGCGCAGCTCATGGATCTCGAAGGCATCACCCGCGACGGTGATGGCAACTTCTACGTCGCCTCCGAAGGCCGGCTCGACCGCGGCATCCTGCACGCGATCTACCACGTGACCGCCGAGGGCGAGATCGCCGCCACGATCCCCTTCCCGAAGGAGATCATGGCCGTGGAGCGCCGCTGGGCCGCCGAGGGCATCACGCTTGTCGGCGACACGCTCTGGGTCGCGATCCAGCGCGAGTTCGACGACGACCCGGAGAACCATGTAAAGGTCCTCGCCTATAACCTCGAGACCGAGGAATGGGGCGCGGTGCATTACCCGAAAGAGGACCCCGAGACCGGCTGGGTCGGGCTCTCGGAGATCGTGGCCCATGGCGACCATGTCTACTTCATCGAGCGCGACAACCAGATCGCCGACCGTGCCGCGATTAAGCAGATCACCCGGGTCTCCGCCGGCCAGATGGTGCCGGCACCGCTGGGCGAAGCGCTTCCGGTGGTCGAAAAGGAAGTGGTGCGCGACCTGATCCCTGACCTGATGCAGCTTAACGGCTATGTCATGGACAAGGTCGAAGGGCTGGCGATCTTCCAGGACGGCAGCGCCTGGGTCTCCACCGACAATGACGGCGTGGACGACCATTCCGGCGAGACACTGTTCTTCTCCATCGGTCAGCTCTGAGTTTCAGTCAGACCTTTTCAATCGGTTCCGCGGGGGGCTTCGGCCCCCCGTTTTTTCATGTGTGCCGAGCGGCTCTTCGCAGGCCAAGGAGGATCCCGGCAAGCGGAGCGCCTGTCACCGCGGGTCGGGCGGCGCGGATCATGCGGTGGGCATAGGCATCGGCCTCGTCCTCCTGCTCCGCCACCTGACCGCCCTCGAGATGTCCATGCGCGAAATGACCGACCTCGTGGTAGAAGGTGAACTCGGCGTCGAGCCGCTGGAGCGCGAGCCAGAGACCTTTCGCCGGCGTCGTGGGCCAAGTCAGGATGATGCCGTTGAAGCGCAGATCGAAGCGACCGAGATAGTCGAACTCCGGCCGCCGGGCGATGACGTCAATCCGCGTCAGCCCGTCGAGATCGAGGCCCGATGTCCGGCTCCAGCACGTCAGGTTCTCCAGCACGACCTCCGGTGCTCCGATGTCCGGCGCCACGAAGACCGGCACGCCGGGGCCGATCCGCCCCAGCGGCTCTGTCCCGCGCCGCTTGGCCAGGAGGCCCACAATGTGCCTGTGGACGACATCGAGCGGCCCGCCGAGAAGCCGGTCTATCTCCTCGGCAAACGCCGTCTGGTCGAGTTCGTCGAGCAGCAGGAGCAACACACCGAGATAGCGCGCCGCGGGCCCTTTCGGCGCCTCGGCCCAGGCGGCAGAGTCGAGCTTCTCTCGCACCGCCGGCACCGCGCTTTGTCCCTCCGCCAGCAGCGCGGTCCACGCATCGCGGATCGTCGCGACATCATCGGTCGCGACGCCCCGGAGCAGGCGGTTCAGCGGGGAGCGGACGGTCTGGTTCATGGGAGCCGGCATAGGCCCCGTTCCCGGCATTTTCGCGGCAGCACCGGGTCCGGGACGGCTCACCGGACTTTTTTGACCGGATCCGCCAAGGATTGACCCCTGACATGCGTCCAAGAAGGGTGATGCGCATGGAGACGAGCGACGAGGATTTGGCGCTGGCCGCTGCCGGGGGCGACGCGGCGGCCTTCTCGACGCTGCTCGACCGGGTCTATGACCGGCTCTTCGCGCTGACCTTTCGCCTGACCGGGCGGCGGGAGGAGGCGGAGGATCTGACCCAGGATATCTGCGCCGCTTTGCCCGCCAAGCTCTCCGGCTACCGTGGCGAGGCGAAGGTGACGACCTGGCTCTACCGGATCGCGGTCAACGCCGCCCATGACCGGCGCCGGCGGCAGGCCACGCTGGCCCGGGCCGCCGAAGGCTGGGGCGAGCGCGAGATCGCCGCGCGGGCCGAGGCGCAGGCGGCGCGGGAGGCCGGCGAATGGCTGAATGCCGCGATGGGGCGGCTCAACGCCGATCTGCGCGACACGCTGGCGCTGGTGCTGGACGATCTGACCCATGCCGAGGCGGCGGAGATCCTCGGCATCTCCGAGGGCACGGTGAGTTGGCGGATGTCCGAGGCGCGCAAGGCGCTCCGCGCGATGCGAGAGGAAGAGGAGGTGGCCCCGTGACCGCCGACAGAGACGACCTCGACGATCTGAAAGCGGCGATGCAGGCCGCGACCCCCGCTCCGGACCCGGCGAAACGGGCCGAAAACATGGCGCGCGCGGCGGAAAACTTCGCCGCGCTCCAAGGATCGCGCACCGAGGCGCGTCCCACTCCTGCAACCGGCCGATCCGGCCTGATGACAGGAGTTCGACAGATGCTGACCACCCTCACCTCCCGCGGCGGCCTCGCCATGACCACGGCCATCGTCGCCTGCGGCGTGTTGTTTCTGAGCCCCGCAGGCCGCAATATCTGGCAGCCGCCCGCGCCGGGGGGCCTGACGGTCGCGCCGCCGCAGGAAGCCGCGCCGGTCGCCTTGGATGAGGCCGACCTGGCGGTCGACACAGCCGAGGAAGCGCCGATGGCCGAACCGGTCCCGGTCATCCCTCAGGCTGTCCAGCCGGTTACGTCCGGCGGCACATCCGCGAGCCACCCCCGCTCCGAGCCACGGGCGACCTCCCGGAGCGTTGGCCTCAGCGAGGCCGCACCGGCCTTGCGCGCGACGCCTGCCCCGGCTGCCTCGGGCGGGCCCGGCGCCGACGCGGAGGCTGGGTTTCTCTTGGACGGCCCTGTCGTCGAGCGTCCCATCCCGCTCCCGGCAGAGGCCGACACCGAAGCCTTCCCCGAGGCCGATGCGAACCCGGTGAAGGTGACGGCGGAAGAGCCCGTCTCCACCTTCTCCATCGATGTCGACACCGCGTCCTATGCCGTCATCCGGTCGTCGCTCATGCGCGGGCAGCTTCCGCCGCGCGACGCCGTGCGGATCGAGGAGATGATCAACTACTTCCCCTACGACTACCCCGCCCCGGACGCGGGCGAGGCGCCGTTCCGCCCCACAATCAGCATCTTCGAGACGCCCTGGAACCCGGACACGGAGATCGTCCATATCGCGCTCCAGGGCCAGCTTCCGGCCATCGCTGACCGGCCGCCGCTGAACCTCGTTTTCCTGATCGATACCTCCGGGTCCATGGACGACCCGGCCAAGCTGCCGCTCCTGAAACAATCCTTCCGGCTGATGCTCGGCAATCTGGCGCCGGAGGATGAGGTGGCCATCGTCGCCTATGCCGGCAGCGCCGGGCAGGTCCTTGCGCCGACACCAGCGAGCGACCGGGCCGCGATCCTCGCCGCGCTCGATGCGCTTGGGGCGGGCGGCTCGACGAACGGCCAGGGCGGGCTCGAACAGGCCTACACTGTGGCCGAGGGGATGGCCGAGGACGGCGAGGTCTCCCGCGTGATCCTCGCCACCGACGGCGATTTCAATGTCGGGCTCTCGGACCCGGCGCGCCTGACCGACTTCATCGCGGAGAAACGCGACAGCGGCACCTATCTGAGCGTCCTGGGCTTCGGGCGCGGCAATCTCGACGACGCGACGATGCAGGCGCTGGCGCAGAACGGCAACGGCACCGCGGCCCATATCGACACGCTGAGCGAGGCGCAGAAGGTGCTCGTGGACCAGCTCACCGGTGCGCTCTTCCCGATTGCCGATGACGTGAAGGTGCAGATCGAGTTCAACCCCGCGGTCATCGCCGAATACCGGCTGATCGGCTACGAGACCCGGGCGCTCAGGCGCGAGGATTTCAACAACGACCGGGTGGATGCCGGGGAGTTTGGCGCCGGGCATTCGGTGACGGCGATCTATGAGGTGACGCCGGTGGGCTCGCCCGCGGTGCTGAACGATCCGCTGCGCTATGAGACCGAGACCCCGGTGGCGGGCGAGAGCGACGAGCTGGGCTTTCTGCGGTTGCGCTACAAGGCGCCGGGGGAGGATGTGTCGCACCTGATCGAGGCGCCGATCACCGGGGGCGGCACGCCGGGCGGCGAGGCGCTCTTCGCGGCGGCCATCGCCGGGTTCGGGCAGCTTCTGACCGGCGCCACCTATCTCGGCGATTGGGGCTGGGACGAGGCCATCGCGCTGGCCAATGCGAACCGGGGCGAGGACGCCTTCGGCTATCGGACCGAGGCGGTGCAGCTCATGCGGTTGGCGGAGAGCCTCGCGGAATAGCGGCAGCGGGTGCGTCTGCACGGGGCGCACCCGCTGACCGGACCCGTCTTCGGAAAGCACCAAGGCGACGTGCGGAGGGCAACGTTGCAACCGGGCGACAAAACTCTTCGAAGAGTTTTGCCAGACCCTTCAAAGGGTCTGGCCCCCGGCGGAAACGCCGCGCGACGGCCCACCTGACAGCGCATCTCTGCCGGTATCGCATGACCCGGTGATGATGCGGCTCCTTCGACCGGCGCGAGCGGGTCTTCGCGGGCGAATGTCGGGGAGCCCGCGACCCGCTTAGGCGCTGTGGGGATGGCTCGCGTAGAAGTCGCGCAGGGTCTTGCCACGTTCATCGCGGAACCGCTCGCCCTCTTCCATTGCATCGATCCGGTCGAGGCGGAACATGCGGAAGTCCTCGCGCAGCTCGCACCAGGCCACGGCGGTCCAGACCTTGCCCCAGAACCAGAGGCCCAGGGGCCGGACCCAGCGTTCGCTCGCCGCCCCGGCCTCGTCGCGATAGGTCAGATGCAGGCGGATGCGGGCCTCGGCCGCCGCCTCGATCCGGTCGATGGCCGTCCGCACCGCGCCGCTCATCTCCGGCATCGTGAAGGCATGGATCGGCACCGCGCCGAGCCGGTCGCGGGCGCCGTCGGGCAGCACCGCCTCGATCTTGACGAGCGCCTCCTCGGCGGCGGCGGCCATCGACGCGCCGCCCCAGGCGCGGATCAGCCGCGCCCCGGCGACCAGGGCCACGATCTCTTCGGAATTGAACATCAGCGGCGGCAGATCGTAGCCCGCCCGCATGATATAGCCGACCCCGGCCTCGCCCTCGATGGGCACGCCGGAGCCGATCAGATCGGCCACGTCCCGGTAGATTGTCCGGGGCGTGACCTCGAGCTTCTCGGCAAGCTGCGCCGCCGTCACCAGCCGCCCGCCCCGCAGGTACTGGACGATCTGAAACAGGCGGTCGGCGCGGCGCATGGGATCAGGCGGCCTTCACCGGCTCGAAGAGGCCGATGGAATTGCCGTCGGGGTCGGTGCCGTATTGCCAGCGGCCGAATTCGATCTCGATGATCGGCCCGCCGACGGTGCCGCCATTCTCCTCGGCGCGCTTGGCGGCATTCTCCACACTGTCACCATTGAGGATCGCCAGATGCACGGTATTGCCGCTGCCGACTTCGGAGGGCGAGCCGGGATAGAGATGGCCGGCCGTGGCCTCGGACATACCGTTCAGCACGGCCATCGGATTGGGACCGTTGGTGTCGATCTCCATCTTGTAGCCAAAGACCTTGGCGTAGAAGTCGCAGGCTTTCTCCATGTCGGTGACGGGGATTTCACACCAGACGAGGACGGGCGGGTTGGACATCGGATTGCTCCTTTCCGGGGGGTTGCGGATGCATCTTCTTCGCACACCCCTGCTGACAAGGTTCTGTCAGGAGGATTCCGCCAGCCATCGCAGGCCGTCGCCGGTCTGGCCCCGGGGCCTGTATTCCCCGCTGACCCAACCATCATAGCCGTCCGCATCGAGCCGCTCGAAGAAGGCGGGGTAGTCGATCTCGCCCTGATCCGGCTCATGGCGCCCCGGATGGCCGGCGATCTGGACATGAGCGACCCGCTCTTTCACCCGATCCCAGGTCCCGAGCACGTCGCCGGCGATCCGATGCGCGTGATAGGCATCGAATTGCAGCGCCAGATTGGGCGCGGCGACCGCATCGAGCACCGCGCAGGCCAGGTCGAAATCGGCGAGGAAATAGCCCGGCATGTCCTGGGGGTTGATCGGCTCGATGGTCAGGCGCTGGTCCGGCGCCATCTCCGCCGCCCGCTTCAGATTGCCGATGAAGGTCTCTTTCGCGGCGGACCCCTCGGCGACGCCCGCCATGATATGGATCTGCTGCGCCCCGAGCGCGCCCGCATAGCGCAGCACCCGGCGGAAATCATGGGCGAAGCGGTCCTCCAGCCCCGGCACGGCGGCGAACCCGCGGGGCCCCTCCGCGTCGGTGTAGTTCGGCGGCGGGCAGTTGATCAGGGCCAGCTCCATCCCCGCCCGCGCGATGGCATGGCCCAGCTCGGCGGCGTTGCTGTCATAGGGAAAGAGGATCTCCACCGCCTCGAACCCCGCCGCCTTGGCCCGCGCGGGCCGCTCGATCAGCGGCACTTCGGTGAAGAGCATCGAGAGGTTGGCGCAGAACCGGGGCATTAGGGCAGGTCGGCGGCCGGGATGATCGGAAAGAACTCGCCCCCGGAGCGCACGCCGAACCAATCCGCCCCCTTATGCGCGTCCACCTCACCGAGATCGACCAGCCGGTAGAAGCTCTTGCGGTCGATCAGCGCCTCCAGATTGCGTCGAATCAGGACGTAAGGCGACGGCTCCCCGGTCTCCGGATCGCGGGCGACGCGGATCGGGTGATCCGGCCCGGCCAGCGCATGGTCCCCGACATTGGTGACGAAGTCGAGACCGTCCTCGGTCGCCTCGAAATCCACCGCCACGAAGGGCGCATCCTCGACGGTGATCCCGACCTTCTCCACCGGCGTGACCAGAAAATAATCGTCCCCGTCCTTGCGCAGGATCGAGGAAAAGAGCTTCACCAGCGGCGCCCGTCCGATGGGCGTCCCGAGATAGAACCAGGTCCCGTCCCGCGCGATCCGCATGTCGAGATCGCCGCAGAACGGCGGGTTCCACGCCTCCACCGGCGGCAATCCCCGCTGTGCCGCCTGCCGCGCCGTCGCGGCGAGACTTTCGGCAGTGGGGGTCACGATCTTTTGTGCGCTCATGATAGAGACCGTTCGGGTTTTGCCATTGGGCCGGGACGGCATATCTGGTGGAATGAGGATATAGAGCGGCAGGAGGGATGACCATGGGCAGCGACGCAGACCTCGTCGCCGGGATTGAGGCGCTGGGGGCAAAGCTCGGCGCGGCCCGGGACAGTATCTCCAAGAGGTTCATCGGGCAGGACCGGGTCGTGGACCTGACGCTGGTCTCGCTGGTCTCCGGCGGCCATGCCCTGCTGATCGGGTTGCCGGGCCTCGGCAAGACGCGGCTTGTGGACACGCTTTCCACCGTCATGGGGCTCGATGCGAACCGCATCCAGTTCACCCCGGACCTGATGCCCGCGGACATCATCGGCTCCGAAGTGCTGGAAACCGGCAGCGACGGCAGCCGCAGCTTCCGTTTCATCGAGGGGCCGGTCTTCTGCCAGCTCCTGATGGCCGATGAGATCAACCGCGCCAGCCCGAGGACGCAATCGGCGCTCCTCCAAGCGATGCAGGAGCGTGAGGTCACGATTGCCGGTCAGCACCGCCCCTTGGGCACCCCGTTCCACGTCCTCGCCACGCAGAACCCGATCGAACAGGAGGGGACCTATCCGCTCCCCGAGGCACAGCTCGACCGGTTCCTGGTGCAGATCGACGTCCCCTATCCCGACCGCGCCACCGAGCGGGACATCCTGATCGCCACCACCGGCGTGGAAGAGGCCCAGGCCGAGCCGGTCTTCACCCCCGCCGAACTGCTTGAGGCGCAGACGCTCCTGCGCCGGATGCCGGTGGGCGATGCGGTGGTGGAGATGATCCTCGACCTCGTGCGCGCCTGCCGTCCCGGCGATGAGACCGCGCCGGATATCGTGCAAAACTCGGTGAGCTGGGGCCCCGGGCCGCGCGCCGCCCAGGCGCTCATGCTCACCGTCCGCGCCGAGGCGCTGATCGACGGGCGGCTCGCGCCCAATGCCGAGGATGTGCGGCGGATGGCCGGTGCCGTCCTGAGCCACCGCATGGCGCTCTCCTTCGCCGCAAGGGCGCGCGGCGAGGTGCTGCTCGATGTCATCGACGAGGTCGCGACCCGGATCACCAAGGTCGAGGCGGCTGCGTGAGCCAACCCGCCGCCCTGCGCCGCGCGGCCCATGAACTGGCCGCGCCCTATCCGCCGCTTCTGGCGGAGGCGGAGCATCTGGCCACGACCGTGCTGCTGGGCGAACATGGGCGGCGGCGCGCCGGGATCGGCGACACGTTCTGGCAATACCGGCCCGCACTCTCCTGGGACGAGGCCCGCGCCATCGACTGGCGCCGCTCGGCCCGGGCAGACGCCAATTTCGTGCGCGAGAAGGAATGGCAGATCGCCCAGAGCATCATGATCTGGGTCGATAGCGCCGCCTCCATGGGCTTTGCCTCGGTGAAGGACGGTGAGACCAAGGCGAGCCGCGCCCGGACCCTCGCCCTGGCCCTGGCCGTGCTGCTGATCCGGGGCGGGGAGCGGGTCGGCCTCTCGGGCCGCCGCCTGCCGGCCCGCTCTGGCCAGGGCCAGCTCGTGCGGCTCGCCGACCTGCTGTCCGAGGACGGCACGGAGGATTACGGCAGCCCGGAAGCGGCGGGGATGCTGCCCCATTCCCGCGCCCTCTTCGTCTCCGACTTCATGGGCGAGATCGCGCCGGTCGAGGCTGCGCTCACCCGCGCCGCCGACCGGGGTGTGCGCGGCGCGCTCCTCCAGGTGCTCGACCCGGCGGAAGAGGCGTTTCCCTATGATGGGCGCACCATCTTCGAATCGATGTCCGGAACGCTCCGCCACGAGACCCTGAAGGCGGGCAAGTTGAAGGACCGCTATCTCGACCGGCTCGCCGCGCGCAAGGACCGGCTCGACCGGCTCGCGCGGGAGACCGGCTGGCAATTCCACACCCACCATACCGGGGACAGCGCCTCTGCCGCGCTCCTTTGGCTCTACGGCGCGCTGGAGCGGCGGGTCTGATGTGGACCATCGGGCCCATCGGCTTTGCCGCGCCCTGGCTGCTCCTCGGCCTGATCCTGCTGCCGCTGCTCTGGCTGATCCTGCGCGCCGTGCCCCCCGCCCCGATCCGGCGGCGGTTTCCCGGCGTGGCGCTGCTCCTCGGGCTCACCGATGACGAGAGCCAGACCGACCGCACGCCGTGGTGGCTCTTGCTCCTCAGGATGCTGGCGGTGGCGCTGGTGATCCTCGGCTTCGCCGGGCCGGTCCTGAACCCGGAGGACGAGGCGCCGGGTAGCGGCCCCCTGCTGGTGCTCGTCGACGGCACCTGGGCCGATGCCCGGGACTGGCAGCGCCGCGAGGCGCGGATCGACGCGGCGCTGAACGAGGCGTCCCGCGCCGGGCGGACCGTGGCGCTGGCCTCTCTGACCGACCTGCCCGCCGAGGGCCTGACCTTCCAGGCCGCGGACGCCGTGGCCACGCGGCTGCCGACGCTGGAGCCGATGGCCTGGGCGCCCGACCCCGAGGCACAGACCGCCTGGGCCGATACGCTCAACGGCGATTTCGATACGTTCTGGCTCTCCGACGGGCTGGCGCGGGACAGCCGGGCGCCGCTCCTTGAAGCCCTCGAAACCCACGGCGATGTCCGCGTCTTCGAGAGCCCCCGTCCGGTCCGCGCCCTGCGCCCGGCCCGGTTCGAGGACGGCGACGTGATCGTGACCGGCCTCCGCGCCGCACCGGGCGCCGGGGCCAGCGCCACGCTCTCTGCGGTGGGCCTCGACCCGGCCGGGATCGAACGCCAACTCGCCGTGACGGAGATGAATTGGGAGGACGGCGCGATCGAGGCGGAGGTGGCGCTCAGCCTGCCGCCGGAACTGCGCAACCGGATCACCCGGTTCGAGCTTTCGGGCATCCGCTCCGCCGGCGCGGTCACCCTGACAGACGACGCCCTGAAACGCCGGGAGGTGGCGCTGATCGGCCCCGGTGGCGGGCGCGAGGAGCTGCAACTCCTCTCCCCGCTGCACTATCTCGAACAGGCCCTTGAGCCGACCGCCGACCTGATCGAGGGCACTCTGGCCGACGTGCTGCTGGCGAACCCGGATGTGATCGTTCTCGCGGACATCGCCGCCCTGACCGAAATCGAGGCCGACGAGATGCTCGACTGGGTGCGCGCCGGCGGGCTGCTTGTGCGCTTCGCCGGGCCCCGGGTGGCGGCGAGTGATATCGCCCGGGCCGAGGCGGACCCGCTGATGCCCGTCCGCCTGCGCGCGGGGGGCCGCAGCGTCGGCGGCGCCATGAGCTGGGGGGAGCCCAAGGCGCTTGCCCCCTTTGCCGAGGGCTCGCCCTTCTTCGGCCTGCCGGTCCCGGACGATGTCAGCGTCTCCGCGCAGGTGATGGCGCAGCCGGATCCGAGCCTTGCCGAACGGGTCATCGCCCAGCTCGCCGACGGCACGCCGCTGGTGACGCGCCGGGATCAGGGCCAGGGCCAGATCGTGCTGTTCCACGTCACAGCCAATGCCGAATGGTCGAGCCTGCCGCTTTCGGGGCTCTTCGTGCAGATGCTGGAGCGGCTCGCCGTGTCCACCCGGCCGGCCGCGCTCGAGGCCGAGGACCTCGCCGGCACAACCTGGGCCGCGCGCGAGGTGCTGACGGCGTTTGGCGATGTCGAAGAAGCCGGGACACTGCCCGGCGTGTCCGGGGAAGCCCTCGCCGAGGGCACCCCCGGACCGGACCTGCCGCCGGGCCTTTATGAAGGCGAGGACCGCGCCATCGCGGTCAACGTGCTCGGGCCGGAGGATGGGCTGGCGCCCGCCATCTGGCCCGACCGGGTGCCGGTCGAGGGGCTTCAGGTGGTGCGCGAGACCGTGCTGAAGGGCTGGCTCCTCGGCGCCGCTCTGACGTTGCTCCTGATCGACATCCTGGCCGCTCTGGCGCTGTCGGGGCGGCTCGGGCGGAGCGCGGTTGCGGCCCTGGCCGCGTTCGCGCTCCTCACCTCCGGCACGCCGCCGGCGGAGGCGCAAGAGGAGGACTTCGCCCTCCGCGCCACCTCGGAGGTCGTGCTGGCCCATGTGCTGACCGGCAACGACCAGATCGACCGCCTCGCCGCCCGCGGGCTCTTCGGTCTCTCCGACACGCTCTTCCGCCGCACCTCCATCGAACCCGCCGCCCCCATCGGGATCGATATCGAGACCGATGAGCTCTCCTTCTTCCCCTTCCTCTACTGGCCGATCACCGCGGATCAGCCGATCCCCTCGGCGGACGCCTATGCCAAGCTCAACCGCTACCTGCGCACCGGCGGCCTGATCCTCTTCGACACCCGGGACGCCGACACCGCGCGGTTCGGCTCCTCGAGCCCCGAAGGCCGCATGCTCCAGGCCATCGCCCGTCCCCTCGACATCCCCGCGCTCGAACCGGTGCCCGAAGACCATGTGCTGACCCGCACCTTCTACCTGCTCCAGGACTTCCCGGGCCGGCATGCGAGCCGCGATGTCTGGGTCGAGGCCGCCCCGCCCGGCGCCGAACGAGCCGAAGGGATGCCGTTCCGCGACCTCAACGATGGCGTGACGCCGGTGGTGATCGGTGGCAATGACTGGGCCGCCGCCTGGGCCATCGACGAGGCCGGCAGCCGGATGGTGCCCATCGGGCGCGGCATGGCCGGGGAGCGGCAACGGGAACTGGCGCTGCGTTTCGGCGTGAACCTCATCATGCATGTGCTGACCGGCAACTATAAATCCGATCAGGTCCATGTCCCCGCCCTGCTCGACAGGCTCGGGCAATGAGTGGCGAGGTGATCCTCGACCCGCTGTTGCCGATGGTTGTCCTCTGGATCGCCACCGGCCTCGCGGCCCTCGGCATCGGGATCGCCGTGGCGCGGCGGCTCGCCGGGTGGTGGCTGCGCGCGCTCGCTGCCATCGCCCTGCTCACCGCCATCGCCAATCCGTCTCTGCAACGCGAGGAGCGCGAGCCGCTCTCCGACATCGTGATCGCCGTGGTCGACGAGACGGCCAGCCAGCGCATCGCCGAGCGGCCTTCACAGACCGCCGACGCCCTCGCCGCACTCGAAGCCGAGATCGCCGGGCGGGAGAACACCGAGCTGCGCATCATCCGGCTCGGCGATGGCGAGGGCGATGCCGGCAGCCTCGCGATGACCGCCCTCTCAGCGGCCCTCGCCGAAGAGCCCCGGGCCCGGATCGCGGGACTGGTGCTCCTGACCGATGGCCGCATCCATGACATCGAGGCGGCGCCGGACCTGCCCGCGCCGTTCCACGTCATCCTCTCGGGCCGCGAGGGCGACTGGGACCGCCGCCTGATCGTCCGCAACGCCCCCGCCTTCGCGATCCTCGGCGAGCCGGTCACCCTGACGCTCCGGATCGAGGATCAGGGCGATGCGCCGCCGGCGGAGCTCGTCGACCTCTCCATCGCCATCGATGGCGGCGAACCGGCGATCTTCCAGGTGCCCACGGGCGAGGACCTGGAACTGCCCGTGACCCTGCCCCATGGCGGCATGAACGTGCTGCAATTCGAGGTGCCCGAGGCGGACGGCGAGTTGACCAACCGCAACAACGCCGCCGTCATCCAAATCAACGGGGTGCGCGACCGGCTGCGGGTGCTGCTGGTCTCCGGCGAGCCGCATCCCGGCGAGCGCACCTGGCGCAACCTCCTGAAATCCGACAGTTCCGTCGATCTCGTGCATTTCACCATCCTGCGCCCGCCGGAGAAGCAGGACGGGGTGCCGGTGGATGAGCTCAGCCTGATCGCCTTCCCGACCCGGGAGCTGTTTCTCGAAAAGATCGACGAATTCGACCTGATCATCTTCGACCGGTACAAGCGCCGCGGCATCCTGCCGGCGCTCTATCTCGACAATATCCGCTCCTATATCGAGACCGGCGGCGCGGTGCTCGTCGCGGCCGGGCCGGATTACGCCAGCGCCGACAGCCTCTACCGCTCTCCCCTGGGCGAAGCGCTGCCCGCCCGGCCCACGGCGCGGGTCTATGAAGAGCCGCTCCTGCCCCGGATCACCGAACTGGGCGCCCGGCATCCGGTGACCGAGGGGCTCGACGCGCTTGTGCCTGCGGGCGAGGAGGGGCCCGGCTGGGGCCGCTGGTTCCGCCAGATCGAGGTGGTGCCGACCGGGCCCGAGGCGATGAGCCTGATGTCGGGGCTGGGCGATCTGCCGCTCCTGGTGCTCGACCGGGTCGGTGAGGGGCGCGTGGCGCTCATGGCCTCGGACCATATCTGGCTGTGGAACCGGGGCTATGAGGGCGGCGGGCCGCAGCTCGAATTGCTGCGGCGGCTGGCGCATTGGATGATGAAGGAGCCGGAACTCGAGGAAGAGGCGCTCTGGGTCGAGCCGCAGGGCCAGACGATGCGGGTAATCCGGCGGAGCCTGGCGGAGGAGACCGGGGATGTCACGGTGACCCATCCCGATGGGTCCGAGACGGTACTGACACTGGAAGAGACCCGGCCCGGGCGGTTCGAGACGCTTTGGGAAGCGCCGGAAGTGGGGCTCTACCGGCTGAGCGACGGGGTGGAGGAGGCGGTGATCGCGCTCGGCCCCTCGGCGCCGCGGGAATTCGAGCAGACCATCGCCAGCGCCGTGCTGCTGGAGCCGCTCGTCGAGAGCCAGCGTGGCGGAGTGATGGCGATGGCGGACGGGGCGGTGGATGTGCGGGCCGTGCGGCCCGGGCGGCCGGCGGCGGGGCGCGGCTGGATCGGGATCACCCCGCGCGAGGCGTACCGGACGGCGGATGTCACCGTGACGCCGCTCCTGCCGGCCTGGGCCTTCCTGCTGCTCGCCGCCCTGCTGATCCTCGGCGCCTGGCTCCGCGAGGGGCGCCGCTAGGCTCCGGACCGAACTGATCCGCGAGGTGGATGTTGCTGCGGTGTTGGCGGCGGCAGGGGAGTTGCGGGCGGGCCTTTTGGTATCGCGTTGCGACCCGGCGCCCGTCGTTGCGCCGGCCCCGGAGCGGTTCGATGAGGTGTCCGGCCTGCTGGGCGTCTGCGGAGGGAGCGGGCTCCGGCGCGAGGTGGTGGTGGAGATCGCCGCCTCGGGTCCGCGAGCGGCCGGCAGGGCGCGGGCCCGATTGGCGTCATCGCCGCGGTCCGGGAGCGGCCTCGAGGCGGGTCGTCCGGCCTCCACCAACGGTCGAGCCGGGGCTATGTCCTCGGTATCGCCTGCAGAGCGCCGCCGGACCCGGGGCCGACAAGCAGCATCGGCCGGCCCGTGCCGCTTCGAGGTCCGGGCCCCCGCGCGCGCGGCCCGTGCCCGGTGCGAGCGGCCTGTGCCCGGTGCGACGGCGCCCCTCTTGCGCCCGCTGCGGCGCGGTGCACCTCGATGTGAGAGGCGCCCATCGAGGCCATTCCCTGCGGGCGGTGGAGGCCGGGCCGGCCTCTGAGGGCCTCGAATATCCGGCGCCGGGCTCCTCGTCGCGACCATGGCAGCGGCGGTCCTGTTCCACATCTTCGTGCTCGGCCCGTCCCTGATCCCGGCGGTGGTACTCGCCGCCCGGCGTGCCGGCGCAGCCTGATCGGCGCCCGACTCCCGGTCAAAGACCGGCCAGTACCGGGAGGCTCCCACTCGGCCGGGCGGGAGCCTCCTTCCTGTCCCAGCCGCCACCCGGATCGCCATCGCGGTCCCCGGCGTAGCCTCGGGACCCGAGCCAGGTTTGAAGCGATGGCCGGCAGACTTGCCCCGGCGGGCCGCCGGGGATGCGCTGGGGGATCTGCGAGGGCTGCGTCCGGCCCTCGCCCGGACCCCAGCAACAGGGCCGTTGCCGCCGCCGCGGGCCCAGGTGTCGTCTCGCCTGACGGCGTCCGAGCCGGCGCATCTTGTCAGGAGACATCGCGGTCGACTGCTGACATACCCAGCCACCCACGAGACATCCGGCTCTGCGCGGTCTAGGCAGGGCTCCCAACCTTGCAAGCCTACGCCGAAGGATCGCCCCATGAAACCGAAGGTCATTCTCTACAACGCCGTCAGCCTCGACGGCTGCACCACCGGCTTTCCGGTCGATATGGGCACCTATTACGGGCTGCTGCCGCGCTGGAACGAGGACGTGACCCTGGCCGGATGCGACACGCTGCTCGCGGCGACCCCGCCCGATGCCGGAGAGGTCAGCCCGGAACCGGCGCCGGCAGCATCCGACGATACCCGGCCGGTCCTGGCCGTGGTCGACAGCCGTGGCCGGCTCGGCCACTGGGCCTACTGGGCGTCGCAACCGATGTGGAAGGGCGGCGTGGCCCTGTGCAGCGCAGCGACGCCCGACAGGCATATCCAGCGCCTCGACGATCTCGGCATCGTCCACCGCACCGCCGGAGAGGGACATGTCGATCTCGGCGCCGCTCTCGCGATGCTCGCGCAGGAGCACGGCGCGAAGACCATCCGGGCGGAGAGCGGCGGTGCGCTGAACGCCGCACTTCTGGCAGAGGGGCTTGTCGACGAGGTTCACCTGCTGGTGCATCCGGTGATCGTGGGCAAATCGGGCCGGACCCGGATGCTGGATTTCGCCAATCTCGCCGCCCCGCTCGGACTACGCCGCGACGCCATGGAGCGAATGGAGGACGGCCTGGTCCTGCTCAGCTACACGGTCGCACCGTAAGCAGGCCGAGGCGGCCGGGGCGCCCGCACACCGCCGCCGCGCTTGACTCGGCCGCCTTTCCCGCCTATCCGCGCCGCCATTCCGGAAGTCCCAGCGCTTCCGGTCCCGGGCAAGGCCCCGGGATCGCCCCCCACCAGCGAGGTTCGCCCGTGGGGGCGTTTGTGCATTGCGCCGCCCGTTCCCATCTTGGACGGGCAGACCTGAAACCGGCGAAGGAGGCCGTGGGATGTTCGAGAACCTGTCAGAACGCCTCTCCGGCGTCTTCGACCGGCTGACCAAGCAGGGCGCGCTTTCCGAGGACGACGTCAAGACGGCGCTCCGCGAGGTCCGTGTGGCGCTGCTGGAGGCCGACGTCTCCCTGCCGGTGGCGCGGGACTTCATCAAGGCGGTGCAGGAGAAGGCCACCGGTCAGGCGGTGACGAAATCGGTCACCCCCGGCCAGCAGGTGGTGAAGATCGTCCATGACGAGCTGGTCCACACGCTCACCGGCGACGAGGACCCCGGCGTCCTGAAGATCGACAACCCGCCTGCGCCGATCCTGATGGTCGGCCTTCAGGGTTCGGGCAAGACCACCACCACCGCCAAACTCGCCAAGCGGCTGACCGACCGTGAGGGCAAGCGGGTCCTGATGGCCTCCCTCGACGTGAACCGCCCCGCGGCGATGGAACAGCTCGCGATCCTCGGCCAGCAGATCGGCGTCGACACCCTGCCCATCGTGAAGGGCGAGGACCCGGTCGCCATCGCCAAACGCGCCAAGACCCAGGCGAGCCTCGGCGGCTACGATGTCTACATGCTCGACACCGCGGGCCGGCTCCATATCGACCAGGAGCTGATCGCCCAGGCGGCAGAGGTCCGCGACATCGCCCAGCCGCGCGAGACGCTGCTCGTTGTCGACGGGCTTACCGGTCAGGTCGCGGTCGAGGTCGCCGAGGAATTCGACGACAAGATCGGCATTTCCGGCGTCGTCCTGACCCGGATGGACGGTGACGGCCGCGGCGGCGCGGCGCTCTCGATGCGCGCGGTCACCGGCAAACCGATCCGCTTCGTGGGCCTCGGCGAGAAGATGGACGCCATCGAGGAATTCCACGCGGAGCGCATCGCCGGCCGCATCCTCGGCATGGGCGACATCGTCTCCCTCGTCGAAAAGGCCCAGGAGACCATCGAGGCCGAACAGGCCGAGAAGATGATGCGGCGCTTCCAGAAGGGTCAGTTCAACATGAACGACCTGCGGATGCAGCTCGAACAGATGATGAAGATGGGCGGCATGGAAGGCATGATGGGCATGCTGCCCGGCATGGGGAAGATGCAGAAGCAGATGGCCGAGGCCGGCTTCGACGACGGCATCCTGCGGCGCCAGATCGCCCTGATCAACTCGATGACGAAGAAAGAACGCGCGGCGCCCCAGATCCTCCAGGCCAGCCGCAAGAAGCGGATCGCGGCGGGAGCAGGGCTCGAAGTGAGCGACCTCAACAAACTGCTGAAACAGCACCGCCAGATGTCCGACATGATGAAGAAGATGGGCCGGATGGGCAAAGGCGGCGCCCTGAAACAGATGATGCGCGGCATGATGGGCAAGGGCCCCTCGCCGGACGATCTGGCCAAGGCCCAGGCCCAGATGGGCGGTCTCGCGGGCGGCGGGATGCCGGGGGGTCTTCCCGGCGGGTTGCCCGGCCTCGGCGGCGGCGCGGCGCTGCCCCCGGGCCTCAGCGGGTTCGGGAAGAAGAAATGACCGGCCCGACGCCTGCGCCACGACCCTGTGGTGCGCCCCACCCCCTTCATTTGGCCGAAAATACTCCCGCCGGAGGCGATCCCTCCGGCGCGACCCGCGCTCACGCCCGTCCGGAGCGTCGCCTCGCCGCTGGCGGAATAAGAGACGCGCGGCAGCGCGGCAATTGGATCAGCCCCTCCCGATGAGCAACGCGACCTCCGAAACCCCGGTCCTCGAGACCGACCGTCTGCGCCTGCGCGCCCCGGACCGTCGCGACGAACCGGCGCTGCTGGCCTTCTTCGGCTCCGAGCGCGCCCGGTTCTATGGCGGCCCGCTCTCCGAGAATGACGCCTGGCACAAGTTCGCCGCCTATGTCGGGCAGTGGAGGCTCCGCGGCTACGGCTTCTTCGCGATCACCGACCGGGAGACCGGCGCGACCCTCGGTCTGGCCGGCCCGCACCACCCCGCGCATTTCGCCGAACCGGAGATGTCCTGGCTGCTCTCTGACGACCGCTATGAGGGCAAGGGCCTCGCAAAGGAAGCTTGCGCCGCCGTCCTGATCCATCTCTTCCGGGATCACCGCTGGACGGATGTCGTGAGCTACATCGACCCCGACAACACCGCGTCGCGTGTGCTGGCCGAACGTCTCGGCGCCCGGCCCGATCCGGACACGCCTGTGCCGATGCCGGGCTGCGATGCGTTCCGGCACTTCGCCACGGAGCCGGCATGACCGGCCTCACCGTCGATATCCCGGTGCTGGAAACCGACCGGCTCACCCTGCGCCCGCCGCGCATGGACGACACAGAGCCCTTCATGGCCTTCCTCGACACCGAGCGCTCGCGCTTCGTCGGCGGCCCCAACGTGCCGCAACGCTACTCCATGCGCGCCTTCGGCCATGTCGCGGGCCTCTGGGTGCTGCGCGGCTATTCCTGCTTCGTCGCCACGCTGCGCAGCTCCGACGAACCGATCGGCATGATGGGCCCCTATTACCCCCTGGTCTGGCCGGAACTGGAATTCAGCTGGTCGCTCTGGTCCCCGGAGGCGGAGGGCAAGGGCCTCGTCACCGAAGCGATGCGCCGGGTCATCCCCTGGGCGTGGGAGCGCTGCGGCACCGACACTGCCATCTCCATCGTCGACGCGGAGAACGCGGCCTCCGCCCGGGTGGCCGAGGCCCTCGGCGCGGTGCCGGATGCGGATGCGACCGAGGCGATGACCCGGCCGACCTCGCCACTCTACGACCCCAAGGATACCAGCCCTCTCACCGTCTACCGCCACCGCAAGGGCGCGCTCCGGTGACCCGCCAGCGCTGCCTCCGACCGCCCCGGGGCAAGGCCGAGACGGCAGCGGCGCTGCACCGGGGCTCGGTTCCGGTGCTGGAGACCGCGCGGCTGATCCTGCGCGCGCCAACACTCGACGACCTCCCCGTGTGGCAGGCGCTCCATGCCGAGCCGGGGGCGTTTCTGGGCGGTGCCACGGAGGACGAAGACGTCTGGCTCAGCTTCACCAGTTACGTCGCCGGCTGGATGCTCCACGGCCACGGCCTCTGGACCATCGAGCGCCGCGCGGACGGCGCCGCCATCGGCTTCGTCCTCCTTGGCCTCGAATGGGGCGACCGGGAGCCGGAGCTGGGCTGGATGCTGGCCCCCGAGGCCCGCGGCCAGGGCTACGCGACCGAGGCCGTGACGGCGGCGCGCGATTTCGGCCGCGACCTGCTCGGCAGCTTCGTCAGCTATATCGACCGCG
>JANQRL010000053.1 GCA_028284605.1 Paracoccaceae bacterium
CGCGGTCGATATAGCTGACGAAGCTGCCGAGCAGGTCGCGGCCGAAATCGCGCGCCGCCGTCACGGCAGCTTCGTCAGCTATATCGACCGCGACAACACCCCCTCCGCCCGGGTCGCCGAACGCGTCGGCGCCCGCCGCGACGCAACCGCCGAAGCCGCCTTCCCGGCAGAGGACCGGCCCTTCGTCTACCGCCATGGCGCGGAGGCCGGCACATGACCCTCGCCCCCGTCATCGAAACGGCCCGCCTCACCCTGCGCCCGCACCGGGCGGAGGATTTCGACGCCTATGCCACGCTCTTTGCCAGCGACCGCGCCCGCTTCATGGGCCGGCTCGACCGCCGCGAGGCCTGGTACAGCTTCTGTTCCGACGTGGCGCAATGGGCGCTTCTCGGCTTCGGCGCCTGGGCCATCGACGAACGCGAAAGCGGCGCCTGCGCCGGGCAGGTCGGCCTCCAGAAGCCGGATCACTTCCCGGAAATCGAACTGGGCTGGCACCTCTACCCGGACTTCGATGGCAAGGGCTACGCCACCGAAGCCGCCCGCGCCGCCCGCGACTGGGCCTACGGCTCCGGCGGCCTTGGCGGGCTCGTCAGCTATATCGACCCGCAGAACGCCCCCTCCCTGGCCCTCGCCAAACGTCTCGGCTGCGCCCATGACCCCGATGCCCCCTTGCCCGACGGGGAAAGCCCCGACGAGACCCAGGTCTGGCGCCACCCGGCTCCGGAGGCGCTGCGATGACCGAGATCCCCGTGATCGAGACCCGACGCCTCGTCCTGCGCGGGCCGGAGCCCGAGGATTACCCGAGCTTCAAGGCCACCTTCGCCTCCTACCGGTCGCGCTACATGGGCGGACCCTTGAACGCCTACGAGACGTGGATGCTCTACGCCGCCGAGATCGGCCATTGGCAGATCCGCGGCTTTGGCATGTGGATGATCCATGACCGCGCCACCGACGCCACCTACGGCATGGCCGGCGGCTGGTTTCCGGCGCTCTGGCCCGAACGCGAGATCGCCTGGTTCATCTGGCCCGATGTGGCGGGCCGGGGCATCGCGCTCGAAGCCGTCGACGCCGCCCGGCGGCACTACTACGAGGCCCAGGGCTGGGACGGGGCCGTGAGCTATCTCGACCCCTACGATCTCGACAGCGTGCGGCTCGCGGAACGGCTCGGCGCCGTGAAGGACCGCGAGGCGACAACCATCGACAAGGACGATGTGGTCTACCGCCACCCCACCCCCGAGAACCTGCGTAACAGTCAGCTCGCCGACGGCATCGCCCTCGAAATCGCCCATTATGCCGACCCGGCATTCACACCGAAAGGCTGGGCCCTTGACTGAGATCCCGACCCTCACGACCGACCGCCTGATCCTGCGTGGCCCGCAGCCGGAGGATTTCCCGGCCTACGCCGCCTTTCGGATGTCGGCCCGGGCCAAGGGCGTGGGCGGACCCTACACAAGGGAGGAGGCCGCCGAACACTTCGCCACGCTCGGCGCGCAGTGGGAACGGCTCGGATATGGCCGCTGGATGGTGACGGACCGGACCTCGGGCGATCCGCTCGGCGTCGTCGGCATCCTCCACCCCGAGAACTGGCCGGAACCGGAACTGGCCTGGTCGCTCTTCGAGACCGCCGAGGGCCGCGGCATCGCCTTCGAGGCCGCGACGGCCTCCCGCGCCCATGCCTATGGCGCGCTCGGCATGACCACCCTGATCAGCCTCGTCGATCCGGCCAACACCCGGTCCGTCGCCCTGGCCGAACGGCTCGGCGCCCGGCCCGAGGGCACGTTCGACATTCCCAACCACGGGGAAACGCCGGTCTGGCGCCATCCCGGCCCGGAGGACCTGAGATGACCGATGCCACGACGCGCGCCGCCGATCTCCTGAAGGAGCACCGCGATTCCATCGACCGGCTCGACGCGATCCTCGTCTACACCCTGGGCGAGCGGTTCAAACACACCCAGGCCGTGGGCCGGCTCAAGGCCGAACACGACCTGCCGCCCTCCGACCCGGCCCGGGAGGCGGCGCAGATCGCGCGGCTCGAAGAGCTGGCCAGAGAGGCCGATCTCGACCCGGACTTCGCCAAGAAGGTCCTCGAATTCATCATCGCCGAGGTGATCCGGCATCACCAGCGGCACCAATCGTAAGGGCGCGACGCCCTCTGCCATCCAAAGGAGAACACCCATGGCAATGAAGATCAGACTGGCCCGCGGCGGGTCCAAGAAGCGGCCGTTTTACCGCATCGTGGCCGCCGATAGCCGCATGCCCCGGGACGGGCGCTTCATCGAAAAGCTCGGCACCTACAATCCGCTGCTCCCGAAGGACAGCGAGGAGCGGGTGAAGATGAACGTGGAGCGTATCCAGCACTGGCTCGGCGAAGGCGCCCAGCCCAGCGACCGGGTGAGCCGGTTCCTCGAAGCCGCGGGCGTCGTCGAGAAGAAGGAACGCTCGAACCCGAAGAAGGGCACTCCGGGCAAGGCGGCCCAGGAGCGCGCCGAGGCCAAGGCCGAAAAGGCGAAGGCCGCCGAAGAGGCGGCTGCCGCCCCGGCCGAGGAGGAGGCGCCGGCGGAAGACGCCGCTGCGGAGGACGCCCCGGTGGAAGAGGCGGCCGCCGAGGAGGCACCGGCCGAGGACGCCGCTGCCGAGGAGGCGCCCGCGGAGGAGGCAACTGCCGACGACGCGGCCGCCGAAGAGAAGGCGGAGTGATCCGGGACCGGCCCCGGGGTTCGCGCGCCGCCGCGCGCGTTCCCGGGGCCCCGGGCGCGCCATGAGCGAAGAGCGGATCGTTGTGGGCGCGTTCGCCGGGGCCTTCGGGGTCCGCGGCGAGGTGCGGCTGAAGAGCTTCTGCGCAGAGGCCGAGGACATCGCGCGCTACGCTCCGCTCAGCACCGAGGATGGCCGCGAGTTCGGCCCCGTCGCGGTGACCGGCCAGACCAAGGGCGCGCTCACCGCGCGGATCGGTGGCGTCCGGACCAAGGAAGAGGCCGATGCGCTGAAGGGCGAGGCGCTCTATGCCCCGCGTGCGGTGCTCCCAAGCCTGCCCGACGACGAGTTCTACCACGCCGACCTGATCGGGCTCGAGGTCGTCGATACCTCCGGCACGACGCTCGGCCGGGTCCGCGCGGTGATGGATCACGGCGCCGGCGATCTCCTCGAAATCGAAGGGCCGGGACTGAAGCAAAGCCTCCTCCTGCCCTTCACCCGCGCCGCCGTTCCCACCGTCGATCTCGCCGCCGGCCGGATCGTCGCCGACCCGCCCGAGGGGCTGGTCTGACCGCCGGCACGGCACGGCCCGACCGGGCTTCCCCCCGGGGCGCGGGCGCATTATTGCTTGGCGGGTAGGACCACGACCGGAGACCGCGCGATGACCTCTTCGGAACGGCTGACCTGCCCCGGGCTCCTCGCCCTCGGGGCCATTCTGGTCGGCTGGTGCGGCGGCGGTTTCGGGCTCGCCGTCCTGATCGTGCCTCTGGCGCTGATCTGGATGGCGCGAAGCGGCGAGCTGAAGCTGATCTCCCAGGCCTGGGAGACGCGGCAGGGGGCGATCATGAACTCCCTCGCCATGCTCATGCTGGCGGCCCTTCTGGCCGGTCTGGTCTTCGTGCTGCTGTTGCTCGGCTGGGGCCTCGCCAGGATCACCGACCCCCTTCCGCTGGCTCCCTGGCTCGGCCTTCTTCCGGCCGCCGCGGCCGCCGTGGTCAAGTTTGTGCCCTGAACCGCCGCTTTCCAAGCCGCCCAGGCTCCCCTATGAGCGGCGCCATGTCGGAGACGCCGAAATCCCATGGCCGCAAGTCGATCGCCGCGACCGCCGCGCCGCGCGAACTGATGACCGACCGGCCCGATCTCGCGGCCGCTTGGACCGCGCAGGTGATCACGCTGTTGCCGGACGCCTTTCCCGGCCTGCTCGGGGCGAGCCTGACCGGCCGCGCGCTGAAGGACGGGCTCTGGCAACTCCGCGCCATCGACCTGCGCCTTTTCGGCGAAGGCAGGCACCGCAATGTCGACGACACACCGGCGGGCGGCGGGGCGGGGATGGTGCTCCGCCCGGATGTCGTCGGCCGTGCCATTCACGACGCCCGCCGCCGCGCTCCGGCGCTGCCGCTTCTCTACCTTTCCCCCCGCGGCCGCCCGTTCGATCAGGCCATGGCCCGGGACCTCGCCGCCGGCCCCGGCGCCACACTCCTCTGCGGGCGGTTCGAGGGCGTCGACCAGCGCGTGCTCGATCATTTCGGCATCCAGGAAGTGTCGCTGGGGGACTTCATCCTCACCGGCGGAGAGATCGCGGCATCCGCCCTGATCGACGCCTGTGTCCGCCTGATTCCGGGTGTGCTCGGGAATCACACCTCGACCGAGGAGGAGAGTTTCTCGCACGGGCTCCTCGAACACCCGCACTACACCAGGCCCGTACGCTGGGAGGGTCACGACATTCCGGATGTGCTCCTGTCCGGGCACCATGACCGCATCGCGCGTTGGCGGCGGGAGGAGGCCGAACGGCTGACAAAGAAGCGTCGGCCGGACCTCTGGGCAAAACACAAGGCATGACTGCGTTGCCGGCAGCCGGTGACGATGGTTCCGGGGCGCTGTCGGGCCTGCCGGTCGCCGGAACCTAACCGGCCTGTGGACCGGGCGGTGTGGAAGAGCTGTTACAATCGCGCAGTATGACACTCCCCACCCAGTTTTAACCCTAGCAAAAACAGGAGCCAGGTATGGATAAGAGGGTCCCCCCGAATCTGTCTGCGGACGATTGGGATGAGCAAAACTTCCCCCGTCCCGAAGTTCAGGACTTCGATCACGTCGTGGAACGCGCGATCTCGCGTCGCGGCTTCCTCGGCGGGGTGCTCGCGTTCGGATCAGGCGCCGCTGTCATGGGCACCTCGTTCCTGAAGGGAACGAGCGCCATGGCACAGGGCGCCTCGCGCTTCGCCTTCGAGGGCATCGACATCGCTACCGACGACACCGTCCACGTGCCCGAAGGCTATAGCTGGGACGTGCTCGTCCGCTGGGGCGACCCGCTGATGCCCGAAGCCGAAGGCGCCTGGGATCCGGCGGCGGGCGTCTCGGTCGAGATGTCCGACAAGGTGTTCGGCGAGAACACCGACGGCATGGAGCTCTTCAGCATCGACGGCCGCGAGATCCTCGTGGTCAACTCCGAATACACCAACCGCCCGGTGAACCTGCCCCATGCCGAAGAGGGCGTACCGACGGGCCTCGACGATGTGCGCATCCTCCAGCACCTCCAAGGTGTCAACGTCCTGGAGATCCAGGAAGGTGCGGACGGCTGGGAAATCTTGGTCGACAGCCCCTACAACCGCCGCATCCACCACAATTCGCCGATGAGCTTCGACGGCCCCGCCGCCGGTCATGACCTGCTGAAGACGGCGGCCGATCCGACGGGCATGAACTCGCTCGGGACGATGAACAACTGCGGCTCGGGCCGGACGCCCTGGGGCACCTACCTGACCTGCGAAGAGAACTTCAACGGTTACTTCGGCTCGACCGAAACCGCACAGGACCAGAAGCCGCTCGATGTGAGCGTCGGCTTCCAGCGCTATGGCATCGGCACCGACGGCTGGGGCTACGACTACCACAAGTGGGACGCGCGTTGGGATACCAGCCAGAACCCCAACGAACCGCACCGCGCGGGCTACATCGTGGAAATCGATCCCGCCGATCCGACCGCCACGCCGGTCAAGCACACCGCGCTCGGCCGCTTCAAGCACGAGAACGCCGCCTATGCCATCGCCGATGACGACCGCTTCGTCGTCTACATGGGAGACGATGAGCGCGGCGAGTACATGTACAAGTGGGTCAGCGCCGAGCCTTACGTCGAAGGCGGCGACACCTCGCGGCTTATGGTCGACGGTACGCTCTACGTGGCCGTGTTCAATGACGACCAGTCCGGCGAATGGGTGCCGCTGACGCCCGGCACCACCGGAATGTCCGAGGCGGAGATCGCCGTCTTCACCCGGATGGCGGGTTCGGCCGTCAACGCCACCACGATGGATCGCCCGGAGTGGATCGCCGTGAACCCGACCGCACCGGAGGCCTATTGCTGCCTCACCAACAATTCGCGTCGCGGCCTCATCAACGAGGACGGCACCGTGCGCACCAACGCCGGTGGCGAGCCGATGATCACCAACGGGCCGAACCCGCGTGACATCAACCGCTACGGTCAGATCGTGCGTTGGCGGCCCGACGGCGGCGACCACGGCGCCACCACCTTCGACTGGGACCTCTACGTCATGGTCGGCAACCCCACCGTGCATGACGACGAATATGCCGGGTCCGAAAACATGAACGCGGGCAATCTCTTCAACTCGCCCGACGGCATGATGATCGACACCACCGGCCTGATCTGGATTCAGACCGACGGCAATGACGGCAATGAGGGCGATTTCGAGGGCATGGGCAACAACCAGATGCTCGCGGGTGATCCCGAAACCGGCGAGATCCGCCGCTTCCTGACCGGTCCGAAGGGCTGCGAGGTGACGGGGCTGACCTGGTCTTCGGACCGCCGCACGATGTTCGTGGGCATCCAGCACCCGGGCGACGATGACGGCACCTGGCCGGACCACAATGGCTCGCTGGCGCGCTCGGCTGTGATCGCGATCAAGCGCGACGACGGCGGCCTCGTCGGCTGACGCCGGCACCGGAAAGATGCGTTCGGACCCGGGCGGTTGCGCCCGGGTCCTTTCGTTTCAGCTCGAAGACCGGTGCGCGCCAACCGGTGACGGTGCAGGCGCGACGGTCGTGGCGCGCCTTTCGCCCCACTGTGCCAACGATATGAGCTGGGATCGCGGCCGACCCGCCCCTTGATTTGCGTCCCGGCCCGGTGTACCGCCCGCAGGTCCGTTCAGGACACGACAACGAAGAGCCGCGCCACGGGCCGCCGGGCCCCTCTGGCAAGGACATCATCCGCGGGCACAACCGCGCGTACCAAAAGGAGACGGTCAGATGGACCTGATCGCGGAACTGGAGGCGGAGCAGATCGCCTCGCTGGGGAAGGACATCCCCGATTTCAAGCCGGGCGACACCGTGCGCGTCGGCTACAAGGTGACCGAGGGCACCCGCAGCCGGGTGCAGAACTACGAGGGCGTCTGCATCGCCCGCAAGAACGGCGACGGCATCTCGGGCTCGTTCACCGTGCGCAAGATTTCCTTCGGCGAGGGCGTCGAGCGCGTCTTCCCGCTCTATTCCACCAACATCGCAGAGATCACCGTAGTGCGCCGCGGCAAGGTGCGCCGGGCGAAACTCTACTACCTGCGCTCGCGCCGGGGCAAATCCGCCCGGATCGCCGAGAAGACCAACTACCGCCCGCTCAAGAGCGGCGCCGAGGCCTGAGGGGACACGAGATGAAGAAAGACATCCATCCCGACTACCACCTGATCGAGGTCAAGATGACCGACGGCACCGTGGTGCAGATGAAATCGACCTGGGGCGCCGAGGGCGACACCCTGTCTCTCGACGTCGACCCCACCGTGCACCCGGCCTGGACCGGCGGCGGCACCCGCCTGATGGATACCGGCGGGCGCGTGTCGAAGTTCAAGAACAAGTACGCCGGCCTCGGCTTCTGAGAGACCGCGCAGACCGGAAACAGCGAAACGCCGCCCCGAAGGGCGGCGTTTTTCATTGCGGGGCGCGGATTTGACAGGTTGCCCCGCACCATGCATCGCTGCTGTGGCAACCGACCGACATGCCGGACCCGCCCATGGCCCTCGAGGTTTTTGACGATCAGCGCCGCGCGCAGCTTGATGGGCGGGAGCTCAGCATCGGCGCGCGGGCGTTTGACGTGCTGGCTTACCTCTTCGCCCATTCCGACCGCGTTGTGTCCAAGGCGGAACTGCTGGAGCATGTCTGGTCCGGCATGATCGTCGAGGAAGGCAATCTCTCGGTCCAGATCGCGGGCCTGCGCAAGGCGCTCGGCAAGGATCGCATTAAGACCGTGCCGGGCGTGGGCTATCGCCTGACCGGCGCCGAAGCGGTGCCAGAGACCCAAGCCCCGGAAACCGCGCGCCGACCGGACCTGCCGCAAATCCCCTCGCTGGCCGTGCTGCCGTTCGCGAACCTGACCGGGTCCGGGGATCAGGACTATCTGGTCGACGGGATCGTGACCGAGATCATTTCGGCGCTGAGCCGCGTGTCGGGGATTTTCGTGATCTCCTCGACTTCGACCTTCACCTACAAAGGCCGCAGCGTCGATCTCGCGGAGGTCGGGCAGGAACTGGGCGTGCGATACTTGCTCGAAGGCTCGATCCAGGCGGCGGGCAACCGGCTGCGCATCTTCACGCAACTGATCGAGGCCGAAGCCGGGCACACGATCTGGCAGGAGCGCTTCGACGGGTCGAGCGAGGACATCTTCGATCTGCAGGACGAGGTGGCGGCGCATGTCGCCGGCGCGCTCGAACCGAAGCTGCAATCGGTCGAGGCCGAGCTGACGCGCACCAAGCCGACCGACAGCCTCACGGCCTACGATCTCTGCCTGCAGGCGGCGCCCCTGACCCTCAGGCTGCACTCGATCGGGAACCTGGAGACCGGTCTGACACTGCTCCATCGCGCCCTGGAACTCGACCCGGGCTATATCAAAGCCAAAGCGATGATCTGCTACGCGCATACCTCCGCCTTTGCGACAAGGTGGTGGACCTTCGAGCAGGCTGAGGCCGCGCTTCCCCTCGCCCGCGAGGTGCTCGACCAGGAACGCGAGGACGCGCTGGCCCTGTGCTATGCCGGCCACTACATGGCCTATATCGGCCACGATTACAGCGAGGGCCTGTCAGCGCTGCGGCTCGCGGAGCGGCTGAATCCCAACTCCGCCACGGTCTCGATGTTGCTCGGCTGGGTCCTGATCTACGAAGAACAGAACGACGCGGCCATCGCGCAGCTGGAACGGGCCAAGCGCATCAGCCCGCTGCATCCGCATACCGCCGTCATGAATTCCGGCATCGCCAATGCGCTGACCCAGAAAGGCGATCTGGAGGGCGCGGTGACCTATTACGAGATCGCGCGTGCCGAGTACCCGGAATTTGCCTCGAACCAACTGGGCTTGATCGGGGTCTATTGGGCGCTTGGTCGCCATGACGAGGCCCAGCAGATGGCGGATTGGCTGCGCGACAAGGTGCCCGAGATGACGGTGTCGACCTTCGCCCGCACCGTCCCGCAACGGAGCAAGAGCTTTCTGACCTTGGTGACCGACGCGCTGAAAGAGACCGGTTTTCCCGACTAGCGCAGCAGGCGGTCGACGGCGCCGCGTGCGGCTTCGCGGCGGGCTTGCGCGGCCAGGATCTGTTCCGGGCTCCGCGGGGCGTGACGAGAGGTGAGCCGCGTCCAAAGCTCGGCCAGGGTCTGCCGGGCCCGGTGCGTTTTCCTGGGGCTGTCGAGCGAGAGAAAAGCCATCGGTCGGCTCCTTTCGGGGTCCTATGATCCGTTGACCCACCCTCGCCCGAGAGGCTGCAAACCGTCCTTAAGCCCGGACTAAACGTTCCAAAATGCGCCTTAACCGTTCGAAACAACCACGCCGCACCGCCGGAGATGAGCGCGGATCGGCGATGCGACCGGGGCGGCGCTCGACGGCGACCCCGATGCGCACCCGGCCTGGGCCGGCGGCGGGCAGACCCTTCGAAGGGTCTGGTAAAACTCTTCGAAGAGTTTTGTATGGTCGGGCCGGACCGCGCGCAGACAGCCCGATCCTTGAATGCGGCGGTTCAATGCAGCAGACCCTTCGGAGGGTCTGCGCAAAACCCTTCGAAGGGTTTTGCCGCCCCCAGGATCAGAAACACTCACAGAGTTCCACCCGGCACACACCGCTCCCTAGGGCGCTCCGGCTCGCGGCGCTGGACGAGCCGGAAAACCAGCCCAACCGGCGCATGTGCTTTCAAGACCCGGCGCGCGCCCATATAGTACCCAAAACGACATCCCGGGCAGTGGGGTTGGGGCAGTGGCGCATATCATCGTCGTGGGCAACGAGAAGGGCGGGGCCGGGAAATCCACCGTCTCGATGCATGTGGCCACGGCGCTGGCGCGGATGGGGCACAAGGTCGGCCTGCTCGATCTCGACCTGCGCCAGAAGACCCTCGGCACCTACATCGCCAACCGCACCCGCTACCTCAAGCGGACCGGCCTCGACCTGCCCAGTCCGGACTACCAGGATCTGCCGGAGATCGAGCAGAGCCAGCTCAAGCCCGGCGAGAACGTCTTCGACCACCGGCTGTCTGCGGCAGTGGCCGGACTTGAGGCCGACAGCGACTTCATCCTGATCGACTGCCCCGGCTCCCATACCCGGCTGAGCCAGGTCGCCCATTCCCTGGCCGATACCCTGATCACCCCGCTCAACGACAGTTTCGTCGATTTCGACCTCTTGGCCCATGTCGACGAGGACGCGACCGAGATCGAAGCGCCCTCGATCTACTCCGAAATGGTCTGGAGCGCGCGGCAGCTTCGCGCCCAGGCCGGGCTGCCGCCGATCGACTGGGTCGTGGTGCGCAACCGGCTCGGCGCCCAGGCGATGGTGAACAAGGAGAAGATGGAGAAGGCCCTGGACCTGCTCTCCCGCCGGATCGGCTTCCGCACCGCGCCGGGCTTCAACGAGCGGGTGATCTTCCGCGAGCTGTTTCCGCGCGGACTGACCCTGCTCGACCTGCGCGATATCGGGGTCAAGAATCTCAACATCTCGAACGTCGCGGCCCGGCAGGAGCTGCGCGAACTGGTCCGCGAGTTGCGGCTGCCAGGCGTAACGGTGGACTTCTGAGGCTCAGGCGGCCCGGCGCTCGGCGAAGAGCTTTCGCAGACGGCTGTAGATGCCGAGCGGCAACAGAACCGTGACAACCAGGATCATCAGCGCAAACTGATCGCCGGCGAGTGCGCGGTCGAGGAACGCGCGGGCCTGCGCAAGAAGCCCCGCATCGGACGGAACCTGCTGATCGGCGGGCAGCGTCTGGAGGCCCTGGATCTGGCCCGGTACGGCCTCGGCCAGGGTCGCGAATTGCCCGGTCTGCCAGAGCATCGCGATGACCCCGGCGCCCCAGAGCACCACGAATCCGGCGACAATGAGCTTCAGCGTCTTCAGTGCGCTGCGCGGACGCGGGGCGGGGTCACCACCCTCGGCATCAGCGACCGGATCCGCATAGGCCAGGTCGTCCGTGGCGCTGTCCGGATAAGCCAGGTCGTCATCCGCCAAGTCGGCAGCCGCATAATCGGGCTCCTGCTCGGCCGCGCCGAACAGCTCTTCATCGGTCCAGTCGCTGCGCAGCTTGGAGCGGAAGGCGAATTTCAGCAGGGCGAGGACGCCGAAGGCCCCCGCCACCCAGGCAAAGACCCCGAAAATCGAGGTCTCGAAGGGCCAGTCCGGGCCGAACGCGGCGACACGGCCCTCCAGGAACGGGTAGACATAGAGCGCGCCGGGGGCGAGGACCGCGCCGCTCTCGGCAAAGGACTGGCCGATCAGGTCGGCGAAATCGCCGGGATCGCCGAGCCGGCCATTGAGCGTCAGGATCGGGCCATAGACGCCGAATTCGTTGGCCATCCCGCGCAGATCGGCCCGGGTGAGCTGGTCGAACCCGAAATCATCCGCGGTGAACAGGGCGACGCCCAGAACCTCGGGCGCGGACACACCGTCCTCGCCCAGGGTCGCCGCAACGGCAAGCAGCGGCACCATGACCGCCAGATCGTCGGTGCCGCGCCGCTCGATGGTCAGTTCCGCGTCCCGGGTCAGGTCGAGCTGGGCCCGGATCGCCACCTCGTCGAACGCATGCAGGTCATGGACCGGGTTGAAGTTGGAGAGACCGACCGCGGGGGGCGGGCCGGCGCGCAGGGCCTCCGCTTTGGCCAAATTGGTGCGGTTCTCCTGCATCTGTAGCCAGATGCCACCGCCGAAGAGCACGGCGGCGATCAGGCCGAGCGGAATCGGCCCAAGACGAAAGAACCCTGTAACAACCCGAAGTACGGCGTGCATGGCGAACACTCCTGGCGATTGCCGTCAAGGATCGTAGTTAAATGCGGCGGTGCCGTGGCGCGGAGAGGACGATTTGCCGGTGTTTCGGCGCCGGGGAGACCGCGCTCAGAGGTCGAAATCGGCGAAGACTGGCGCGTGGTCCGACGGCTGCTCCCAACCGCGCACGGGGCGCAGGATGCGGCTGCCATGGGCCGCGCCGGCGATGTCCGGACTGGCCCAGATATGGTCGAGCCGCCGGCCCTTGTCCGCGGCGTCCCAGTCCGGGCTGCGATAGGACCACCAGGAATAGAGCTGCCCTTCGGGGATATCGGTGCGGGTGACATCGACCCAGCCGCCGGCCTCCTGCGCCGCGCCCAGCGCCTCGACCTCGACGGGTGTGTGGCTGACCACCTTCAGGAGCTGCTTGTGGGACCAGACATCGTCCTGTCGCGGGGCGATGTTGAGATCGCCGACGAGGATCGCCTTTTCGGGGCGGTTCTGGCGCGCCCAGTCCCGCATATCGGCCACGTAATCGAGCTTCTGTCCGAACTTCTCGTTCACCTCCCGGTCCGGCTTGTCGCCGCCGGCGGGGACGTAAAAATTGTGGATCGTCACGCCGGTCTCCAGCCGCGCGGCGACATGGCGGGCATGGCCGAGGCCGGCGAAATCCAGATCGCCGGCATCCTCGAGCGGCAGGCGGGAGAGGATCGCGACGCCGTTATAGCCCTTCTGCCCGCGCGCCACGATATGGCCGTAGCCGAGCGTCCGGAAGCCTTCGAGGGGGATCTTCTCCACCGGCGACTTGCATTCCTGAAGGCAAAGGATGTCCGGCGCCTCCTCGGTCAGGAGCCGGGCGACGAGCGCCTCGCGCAGGCGGACCGAGTTGATGTTCCAGGTGGCGAGGGTGAAGGGCATGTTTGGGGCTCCGGCAGGGGATGGCCGAACCCTATGTGGAGGCCGGGGGAAGGGCCAGAGGGGTCAGCGCATGGCGAACCACTCCTCGAGCCGCCCGAGCCCTTCGGCGAACTCATCCGAAGGATTGCCGAAACCGATGCGCAGATACCCTTCCATCCCCATCACCGAGCCGGGGGTCAGCATGACGCCAGTCTCGGCAATGAGTTGCTCGCAAAGCGCATAGCTTGGCATATCGAGATCGCAACGCAGGAGCGCCGTGGTGCCGGCCTCCGGGCGGACCCAGTCCAGGCCCTCGGTCCGGTCCACCATGGCACCCAGCGCATCGAGATTGGTGCCGGTGATCTCGCGCCCCCGGGCGAAGATCGCCTCGGCATTCTCGAGCGCCATCGCGGCGAAGTAGTCGTCGATCATGCCAACGCTGATCGTGGTGTAGTCGCGGTGGATTTCGGCCTCTTTCAGGAACGCCTCCGGCCCCACGATCCAGCCCAGCCGCAACCCCGCCAGCGAAAACGCCTTCGAGGTCGATCCCGTCGACAGGCCCTTCTCATAGAGATCGGCGACGGAAGGGGTGATGCGGCCATCCTGCTCGGTCCCGCGATAGACCTCGTCGCAGAGCACCCAGGCCCCATCGGCGATCTCGGCGATCCGGCTGAGGCCCTCGGCCCCGATCCGGGCGCCAGTGGGGTTGTTGGGGTTGGTCAGGGCGATCAGCTTGGTCTCCGGGGTGACCAGCTCCGCCAGCCGGTCAAGGTCGGGCAGCCAGCCCTCGGCCTCGCGCAACGGCAATTCGGTCACCGCCGCGCCGATGCTGGCCGGGATCGCGGTGTGCTGCTGGTAGGTCGGGGTGATCGCGACGACATGGTCCCCGGGCTCCACAAGGGTCTGATAGACCATGTGATTGGCCCCGATCGTGCCGTGAGTGATGAGCACATTCTCCGCCCCCTGCCGGGCGAAGAGCCGCGCCACCGCCGCCCGCAGCCGCTCCGACCCCGGGATCGCGCCATAGGTCAGCTTCATCGCGGCGAGGTCCGAGGGCATCGCCTGGGTCCGCCCGGCGATCCGCAGGAGTTTCTCGACAGTCAGGCTCTCGACACAGGTCTCGGCGAGGTTGAGCGCGCAGCGGGTCTCCCACGCATTCATCCACTGCTCGACGCCGAACGGTTCGATCTTCATCCCAAGTCTCGCTCCCGGACACCAAGCGACCGCCCCAAGCGCCGCCTCCACGGCAACAGACAGGACCCGGCCGCGCTTGCCAAGCCGCTGCGTGGGGCAATGACCGCGCCGGGCCCGTCGCGGCCAAAAAAAGGCCCGGGCGCGAGGCCCGGGCAAGTCCAACAGGGAGGTTGGTGGCTTTACCCCACCACCGGGGGGATGTCGTCAACTTAGAGCGATTCCAGACCTCGGAATTTGACGTGGATCAATGATTTCGTCAGGCGACCAGCCGGTAACCCCCTGACTCTGTGACAAGAAGTCGCGCATTCGACGGGTCCGGCTCGATCTTCTGGCGCAGCCGGTAGATGTGGGTTTCGAGCGTGTGCGTGGTCACACCGGCATTGTAGCCCCAGACCTCGTGCAAGAGCACATCCCGCGCCACGACCCGCTCCGAGGAGCGGTAGAGGAACTTCAGGATGTTGGTTTCCTTCTCGGTCAGGCGGACCTTCTTCTCATCCTCGGTGATCAGCATCTTCTGGGCTGGGCGGAACGTGTATGGCCCGAGCTGGAAGATCGCGTCCTCGGATTGCTCATGGGTGCGGAGCTGTGCACGGATGCGCGCGAGCAGCACCGGAAACTTGAACGGCTTCGTGACGTAATCGTTGGCGCCCGCATCGAGGCCGAGGATCGTGTCGCTGTCGCTGTCATGGCCGGTGAGCATCACGATCGGGCATTTCACGCCCTGCTTGCGCATGACCCGGCAAAGCTCGCGACCGTCGGTGTCCGGCAGGCCCACATCGAGAATGACGAGGTCGTAGAGCGCCTCCTTGACCCGGCTCATCGCCTCCGATCCGTCGCCGGCCTCGAAGACGTCGAAATCCTCGGTCATCACCAGTTGTTCGCTCAGCGCCTCGCGCAGGTCCTCGTCGTCGTCGACAAGAAGTATCTTCTTGAGCTGTGCCATGTCCGAACTCCGTATCGGTTTCAGCCGAAATGTGCAGCGGCGCACCGACGGGCAAGTTCTGCAACGTTCCGTTCACGGGCTCGTGTCACCGGCTGCCCATTTGTTTCACTTTTGACACCGGGCAGGCTATGGGGCGGGGCGGAGCGCGGGACCACGGCATGGCATTCTCCCCCACCCCATCGGAAATCCTCGCCCGGGCGCGGGCCGATCTGCGCATGGGCGGCGCGGTGGTTCTGGCCGAGGACAGGGCAGGCGCACTCTGCCTGGCGGCGGAGACCTTGCAGCCGGAGCGTCTGGCGGCGGCCCGGGCCCTGGGACCGGCGGCGCTGGCGATCACCGCCTGGCGGGCGGAGACGCTCAAAGCCCGGGCCTATGACGGTGATCTGGCCCGCATCGTTCTGCCGGCAGAGGCCGATTGCGGCTGGGTGATGGCCTTGGCCGACCCGGCCGATGACCTGCGCCGCCCGATGAAGGGACCGCTGAGGTCCCTCCGCGACGGGGCGGCAGGGTTCGCGCGGGCGGCGATCGCGATCGCCAAATCCGCGCGGCTCCTGCCGGCGGCCGTGGTCGTGCCGCTCGACGACCCGGCCGGATTCGCGGCCTCGGAAGGGCTCACTCTGGTCGATGTCGCCGCGCTTCCGGTGGACGCGACCGTCCTGCGCGAGATCGTCTCGGCCCGCCTGCCGCTCGAGGTGTCGGAGGCCGGTCGGCTCCACGTCTTCCGCCCCGCCGATGGCAGCGAGGAGCACTACGCCGTCGAGATCGGCCAGCCCGACCGCGCCGCGCCGGTCCTGGCGCGGCTGCATTCGGCCTGTTTCACCGGCGACCTGCTGGGCTCGCTGAAATGCGATTGCGGCCCGCAACTTCGCGCCGCCATGGCCCAGATGGGGGCCGAAGGGGCGGGGGTGCTGCTCTACCTCAATCAGGAGGGCCGCGGCATCGGGCTCGCCAACAAGATGCGGGCTTATTCCTTGCAGGATCAGGGCTTCGACACGGTGGAGGCGAACCACCGGCTGGGTTTCGAGGATGACGAGCGCGACTTCCGCATCGGCGCCCGTCTTCTGACCGAGATGGGGTTCTCCAAGGTCCGGCTGATGACCAACAACCCGGCGAAGGTGGAGCGGCTGGCGCAATGCGGGCTGGAGGTGACCGAACGGGTGCCGCTCAAGGTCGGCGAGACCCGGTTCAACCACCATTATCTGGCGACGAAAGCGAAGAAGTCCGGGCATCTCCTCTGAGGCCGGCAAGACCTTTCGAAAGGTCTTGCAAGGGATTTCGAAATCCCTTGCCCCGCGCCGGATCGCGACGGCGGCCGCAGACCCTTCGAAGGGTCTGGCAAAACCCTTCGAAGGGTTTTGGCGCTCGAGCCCACCGGGGGGCCGATCCTTCGCGAAGGATCGGATCAAGTCTTCGTCGAAGACTTGCAGGCCCAACCGGCCCACAACACTCAAACCGCCAGATCGTCCGCTTCAGAGCACGGGGCTCTGATACCCTTCCGGCTTCAGTGCCAGGATCGAGCAATCCACCGAATTGAGCACATCCTCCGCGGTGTTGCCGATGATCAGCCCCTGCACCCCGGTCCGTGCGACTGTGCCGATCACCAGCGTATCGAACGCCCCTGCCGCAACCTCCTCCGGGATCGCTCTCTGCGGCGCGCCCCGGCGCAGGGCGAATCGGACCGGAACCTCGGCCAGACCCGCCGCCTCCAGATCGCCCCGCACTTCCTCCTCGAAAGCGCGCAGGGACGCGGCGGCGTCGCGCTCGATCTCCATCGTGTAGGTCTGCCCGGCCAGCCGATCTTCGGCGAAGAGCCAGAGCATCCCTTCAGGCGGCGCCTCCCAGGCATGCAGCACCTCGACCTCCGCCTCCGAAAGCGCCGCAAGCCGCGCCGCGGCCAGCACGATGTCGCGGTTGAGCGCCGCCTGGGTCTCGGGCTGATCGGCATCGCTGAGATCCACATCCACCGTCGCCAGGATACGCTTGGGCGGGACCGCCGCCTCGGGGCGCAGGAGCAGCACCGGACAGGGGCATTTGCGCAGAAGGTGCTGGTCGGTACTGGCCAGCAGATGGGCGGCGAGACCGTCGAGGTCTTCGGCAGCCTTCACCAGCAGGCCCGCCCCGGTCTCGGCGACATGGCGAATGGTCTCCAGAAACGGCTTGCCGAGCCGGATATGGGCCGGGACGTGGCGCGAAAGCGCGGCGTCGCAGCTCTCGGCGAGCCGTTCCGACAGATCGGCGGCGAGGCGCGCTTCCGCCTCTTCCGGGTCGAGCGGCAAGAGCCCGAGATGGCCCGGCCGCCCGATGGGCAGGAGCGCGGAGAGCGGCGCCGGACCGGCCAGCCGCGCCGCCTCCGCCAGGACGCGGGTATCCCCGTCCTCCAGCGCACAGACCGCGACGACGGGGCCGAAGGCGGGATCGGTCATGGGGCAAGCTCCTTCTGTCCGGTCGGTTCGGCGAGCGGTTGGGCCTCTTCGGTCGCCCCGGGGCCCGCAATCCGCCGCGCCGCCTCCTGCGAAGCGTCGGTAAAGGGCCGCAGGACCAGATCGGCCCCCGCTGCGTGGAGGTCGCCGGCCACCTCCTCGCGATGCGCGGCCACGGCAATCCGGCCGCGAAAGCCGATCTCCCGCAGATGCCCGATCAGCGACCGGCGCGGATCGTCATGGGTGATGCCGGTATCGTGCTCAGGCACGGCGGAGATCGCCCAGTCCACCCGGTCGAGGGGCAGATGCGCCAGGACCTCCGGGTCGGTGCTGTCGCCAAAGAGCGCCGGCACCTCCCGGGCCCGCGCAGCCCGCACCGCCTCGGGGCTGAAATCGACACCCAGCACCTTGCGCCCCTCCTCCTGCAAGGCCCGCGCGATCCCGAGCCCGTAGCGCCCGAGCCCGAAGACCACGATGTCATAATCCCGCCCCTCGGCCCCGGTCTCGGCATCGTCACGCAGGGCGCGTCGGCGCTCGAAAACCCCGAGATAGGGCCCGAAGACCCCGTAGAGCTGGTGCGAATAGGTGATCATGTAGGTCGAGGCGGCGATGGTCACGAGGCCCACGAGGGTGACGAGGCCCAGCGCCTCTTCCCCGACCTGCCCCAAGGCCACGCCCATCGCCATGAAGATCAGGGAGAACTCGCTGATCTGCGCCACGGTGAGCCCGGCCAGGAACCCGGTGCGCTTGCGGTAGCCCATGGCGCCCATGATCGCGAGCACGATGAGCGGGTTGCCGATGAGCACGAAGGCGGAGAAGACCAGTGCCGCGCCGACCGCCGCGCCGAGCACGGTCAGGTCGAGGGCCGAGCCGAGAGCGATGAAGAAGAACAGCAGCAGGAAGTCCCGCAGGCTGGAGAGTCGCGCCGCGATGGCCTCGCGATAGGGGGTCGATGCGAGGGAGACCCCGGCCAGCAACCCGCCCAGTTCCTTGCCGAAGCCGAGATAATGCCCGATCGCCGCCAGCAGCGCCGCCCAGCCGATGGCGAAGGACAAGAGCAGCTCCGGCGAGCGCGACAGCCGCTCCACCAGGGGCGTCGCAACGTAGCGGATGAAGAGCGCGACGAAGACCACCATCAGGAGGCCCAGGATCGCGACCCTGAGGAAGGTCAGGAAGCCGCCCCCCTCCCCCGCGCCGAGGGCGGACAGGGCAATCATCGCCACCACCACCACGACGTCCTGCACGATCAGAAAGCCCAGCGCGATCCGGCCATGGAGCGAGTCGATCTCGCGCTTGTCGGAGAGCAGCTTCACGATGATGATCGTCGACGAGAAGGTGAGCGCGACGGCGATGTAGAGGCTCGTCACCCAGTCGAAACCGAGCCCGAGGCCGATCAGGAAGCCGAAAACTGTGGTGAAGGCGACCTGCCCCAGCCCCGTCACGAGCGCCACGGGCCCGAGATTCTTCACCAGATTGAGGTCGAGTTTCAGACCCACGAGGAAGAGCAGCACGGCGATGCCCAGCTCGGCGAGGAGGTCGATCTCCTCCGTCGAATGGGCGATGCCGAGGACCGAAGGGCCGGCGAGGATGCCCACGGCGATGAAGCTGACGATCAGCGGCTGACGCAGCATCAGGCCGACAAAGCCGACGCCCGCGGCGAGCACCAGGAGCGCCGCGATCTCGTAGAAGATGTAGCCCGTGATCGCGTCGGCCACCCGTCTCTCCCCGCTATTTCTGATCTGGGTCCGGAGCCCGGTGGCTCAAGGGATGGCGCCTTGTCTCACACCTTATTTTGTGTGTCGAACGGTCGATCTGTCCACAGGTATGCGGGATTGGCGATCCGGGGCGCGGCTGCTAGGGGCGGTGCGATGACGCATGCCGATCTCGTCCTGACGCCGACCCATCTGCGCTGCCTCGGGCGGCGCTTTCCCTGCACGGTCGGGCGCGGCGGGATCTCGGCGCAGAAACGGGAAGGCGACGGGGCGACGCCGCGCGGCGTCCACCGGATCGTGGGCCTGCTCTACCGTCCGGACCGGAGGGCGCAGCCTGCCGCCTGGGCCTTGCCGATCCGGCCCGGCGATCTCTGGTCCGATGATCCGAGCGACGCCGCCTACAACCGGATGGTGCGGGCGCCTTATGCGCCCAGCCATGAGCGGCTCTTTCGCGCCGATCCGCTCTACGATCTGATCCTGCTGACCGACTGGAACTGGCCCGACGCCGTGCCGGGGCGCGGCTCGGCGATCTTCGTGCATCGCTGGCGCAAGCCGGGCCATCCGACCGAAGGCTGCGTGGCGCTGCGGCCCGGGGACCTGCGCTGGATCGCGGACCGGATCGGCCCGGGCACAAGGCTGGTGGTGCGCTGACCGGTGCCGTGGGCCCGATTCTTCGTCGAAGAATCGGGCCCCGCCGCATCCGTGGGCACAGGCGGCCGGCCGGGTGGCGGCAGCGAAACGCGGTCCATCTTGCGCGCAACGGCGGCCGCGGGGGTCAATTCTTCGTCGAAGAATTGCGGTCGCGCCGGACTTCGCCGTCGCGCTAGAGTCCGGCCCATGGAATCGCCCCGCTCTTCCGAAGACGTCCTTGCGCTGCTCGCCTGGCAGGTAGAACTTGGCGCCGACGAGGCCATTTGCGATGCCCCCATCGACCGTTACACCCTCCCCGCCGAGGCCCCGAAACGCACCCCCCGCGCCGCAGCGCTGCCGTCCGCACCGGCAGCGCCGGAGCCCGAGGTCGACCCCGTTGCTGCCGCCCGCATGGCCGCCTCGGCCGCAAAGGATCTCGCCGGCCTCGCCGCCGCGATGGAGGCGTTCGACCTCTGCCCGCTCAAACGCGGCGCCCGCAGCTTCGTCTTCTCCGACGGCAACCCCGTCGCCCGGGTGATGATCATCGGCGAGGCGCCGGGCCGCGACGAGGACCGGATCGGGCGACCCTTCGTCGGCCGCGCCGGCCAGCTCCTCGACCGGATGCTCGCCCCGATCCAGCTCGACCGCACCGCCACCGACCCGGCGCACGCCGTCTACATCACCAATGTCCTGCCCTGGCGCCCGCCGCAGAACCGCACCCCGGAACCCGCCGAAATCGCGATGATGCTGCCGTTTCTGGAGGCCCATATCGCGCTGGCGGACCCCGAAGTGCTCGTCCTGATGGGCAACACCCCCTGCCAGACCCTCCTGGGCCGCTCCGGCATCACCCGGATGCGCGGCACCTGGACCGAGGCGCTGGGCCGCCCCGTCCTGCCGATGTTCCACCCGGCCTACCTGCTGCGCAATCCGGCGGCGAAGCGCGAGGCCTGGGCCGATCTCCTGGACCTGCAAGCGAGGCTCAGAGCATGACCCTGCCCGTCGACCTGATCATGCTCCTCGCCTTCGTGCCAGCCGTGCTGGCGCTGGTCCTGACCCCGGGGGCCGACATGATGTTCGCCCTCGCCCAGGGGCTTCGGGGCGGCAGCCGCGCGGCGGTGGCGGCCTCGGCGGGGATCGCCACCGGCGCCTTCGTCAATTCCGCACTCGTCGGTCTCGGCCTCGGCGCGCTCGTCGCCGCCGCGCCCTGGCTCTTCGGCGTCATCCGCTGGCTCGGCGTGGCCTATCTGCTCTACCTGGCCTGGAAGACGCTCACCACCCGGCTCGACGGGACCGGCCCCGCCGTGCGCCCCGCCCGCGCCTTCCGCGACGGGCTCATCGTCAACATGTCGAACCCGGCGGTAATCCTCTTCATCCTCGCCTTCGTGCCACAATTCGTCGATCCGGCCCGGGCGATCCTGCCGCAATTCCTGGTCTATGGCGGGATCATCGCCGTCATGGGCTTCACAGTGAAGGCCCTGGTCGGCCTGACCGCGGGCGGGATCGGCTCCGCGCTCGCCCGCAACCCGGTGCTGGAGAAGGTACTGCGCTGGGCCTCCGCCACGGTCTTCGGGGCGCTCGCCCTTCGCATGGCCGCCACCGCAGGACGGAGCTGACCCCATATGAGCCGCATCGACGAGAGCCGCGACTTCCTCCCCGTCCGCATCGCCGTCCTGACCGTCAGCGACAGCCGCACCGCCGTCGACGACCGCTCCGGCGACACCCTGGCCGACCGGATCGAGACTGCCGGCCACCACCTCGCCGCCCGTACCATCCTGCCCGACGACCGCACCGCCATCGCCGCGCAACTCCGCGCCTGGTGCGCCGAGCCGGAGATCGACGTCATCCTGTCGACCGGCGGCACCGGCCTCACCGGGCGCGATGTCACCGTGGAGGCCCATCGCGACGTCTACGAAAAGGAGATCGAGGCGTTCGGCACCGTCTTCACCCATGTCTCGATGGCCAAGATCGGCACCAGCGCCGTGCAGTCCCGCGCCACCGGCGGCGTGGCCCGGGGCACCTATCTCTTCGCCCTGCCCGGCTCCCCCTCGGCCTGCCGCGACGCCTGGGACGAGATCCTCGCCCCGCAGCTCGATTACCGCCACCGGCCCTGTAACTTCGTCGAGATCATGCCGCGCCTCGACGAGCATCTGCGGCGAAAGTAGTCCAAACCGGCGGAAACCGCCGTATGACACGTTATAGTGTCGGTGCGTGGATTTCCGTGCGCCGGCCCTATCTGTGGGCCAATGCCCTGAGCCAGTTCGCGAAGCCACAGAGGCCGACGACATATGAGATTTCTGCGCCGCAGCCTGATCGGCATCTTCCTCCTCGGCGTCACGCTCGCCGTCATCGCCCTTGCCGGGCGGACGGTCGTGGTGGCGGTGCAGGACCGGATGAATGCCGAACCGCGGAGCTTTCCGCAGAACGAACGGGTGCTTGCCGTGAATGTGATCCGGGTCGAGCCGGAGACCATCGCGCCGGTGCTGACGGTCTTCGGTGAACTGCGGAGCCAGCGCATCCTCGACCTCCGGCCCTCGGTCGGCGGCACGGTGGTCGAGGTGGCCGAGAGCTTTGTCGAGGGCGGCGCGGTGGGGCAGGGCGAGTTGCTCCTGCGAATCGACCCGGTGGAGGCGGAGGCGGCGCTGGCCCGGGTCCGCGCTGACCTGCGCGATGCCGAGGCGGAGTTGCGCGACGCCGAACGGGCGCTGACGCTCGCCCGCGACGAACTCGCGGCGGCGGAGGCCCAGGCCGAGCTGCGCGCCCGCGCCCTGACCCGGCAGCAGGACCTGGCGGATCGCGGCGTCGGCACCGAAGCGGCCATCGAGACCGCCGAACTGGCCCTCGCCGCCGCGGACCAATCCGTGCTCTCGCGCCGTCAGGCCGAGGCCCAGGCCGAGGCGCGGCTCGATCAGGCCGCGACCCGTCTGGAGCGCGAGGAAATCAATCTCGGCGAGGCCGAGCGCACCCTCGCGGACACCGCGATCACCGCCCGGTTTGACGGCGCGCTCTCCGAGGTCACCGTCATCGAGGGCGGGCGGGTCACCGCGAATGAGCGCGTGGCACAACTCATCGACCCCGACCGGCTCGAAGTCGCGTTCCGCGTCTCGACCTCGCAATATGCACGGCTCTTGGGCGAGGAGGGCGACCTGATGGAGGCGGACGTCACGGTCACGCTCGATGTGGAGGGCCTCGACCTGACCGCCACCGGTACCATCAGCCGGGAGAGCGCGGCGGTGGGCGAAGGCGCCACGGGTCGGCTGATCTTCGCCCGGCTCGACGCCGCCCCCGGGTTCCGGCCCGGAGACTTCGTGACCGTCTCCATCGCCGAACCGCCGCTCCCCTTCGTCGCCCGGGTCCCGGCCAGTGCCGTGGCCGCCGACAACACCGTCCTCGCCGTGGGCGAGGGCGAACGGCTCCGGACCGTGCCGGTCGAGCTTCTCCGGCGGCAGGGGGACGATGTGCTGATCGGCGCAAGCGATCTGGCGGGCGAGTTGATCGTGGCCGAACGCACCCCGCTCCTCGGCGCCGGTATCCGGGTGCGCCCGATCACGCCCGATGCCGCCGCAGCAGGCCCGCAGGCGCCGGACATGGTCACCCTCGACGAGGACCGAAAGGCGCGGCTCGTCGCCTTCGTCGAAGGCAGCCGGATGCCCGACGAGGCGAAATCCCGCATCCTCAGCCAGCTTGAGGAGGCGGAGGTGCCCGCCGAGATGGTCGCCCGCCTCGAAAGCCGGATGGGGAGCTGAGCCATGGCGATCGCGCGCGGGGCGAGCGGCATCCTCTCCTACTTCACCCGGCACCGGACCGTCGCCAATCTGCTGATGGTTCTGATGATCGCCGCCGGGCTCTGGGCGATGCCGCAGATGCGGGCGCAGTTCTTCCCCGATGTGGTCGTCGACACCGTCACGGTGAGCACGACCTGGGACGGCGCCGGGGCCGAGGATGTCGACCGCGCCATCGTGCAGCTTCTCGAACCCGCGCTCACGACCGTCGAGGGCGTGACCGAGACCCGCTCCACCTCGACCGAGGGCCGCAGCTACATCACGCTCGACTTCGAGCCCGGGTGGGACATGGCCCGTGCCGAAGAGGACGTGCAGGGAGCGGTGGACCTGGTCAGCGACCTGCCAGAGGCCGCGGACGATCCCAGCGTTCGGCGCGGCACCTGGTCGGACCGGGTGACCGATCTCGTCGTCACCGGCCCGGTCGGGCCCGAGCAACTGGCGCGGTTCGCCGACGAGCTGGTCCTGCGCCTGCGCGAGGCCGGGGTCACCCAGACGACGATCCGCGGGATGGCCGCGCCCTCGACCATCGTCGAGGTCTCCTCGCTCTCGCTGATCCGGCACGACATCTCCATGGCCGAGATCGCCCAGGCCATCGCGGCGGAGGCCGATGCCAATCCCGCGGGCGACGTGGCGGGAACGTCCCGGGTCCGCACCGGGGTGGAGAAACGCACAGCGGACGAAATCCAGGGCATCGTCCTGCGCAACAATCCCGACGGCTCCCAGCTCACCATCGGCGATGTGGCGCTTGTCACCGAAGAGGGCGTGACCCGGGAACGCGCCTATTTCGTCGGCGACGATCCGGCGATGACGCTCCGTGTCGACCGCTCCGACCGGGGCGATGCCATCGACATCCAACGCCGCGTCGAAGAGGTCGTGGCCGAAGTCGAGGCGACGCTCCCCGCCGGCACCACCATCGATCTGATCCGGGCGCGCGCCGAATACATCACCGGACGCCTCGACATCCTGCTCGACAACGGCCTCCTGGGCCTCGGCCTCGTCGTGACGCTGCTCTTCCTCTTCCTCAACGCCCGCACCGCCTTCTGGGTCGCCGCCGGCATCCCCGTCGCGATGTTCGCGGCCATCGCGCTGATGTATCTCGCCGGGCTCACGCTCAACATGATCTCCCTCTTCGCGCTGATCATCACGCTGGGGATCGTGGTGGACGACGCCATCGTCGTGGGCGAGCACGCCGATTTCCGGATGCGACGATTGGGCGAGGGGCCGGTGGAAGCCGCCGAGAATGCCGCCAAACGCATGTTCACCCCGGTCTTCTCGGCCACGCTGACCACCGTCATCGCGTTCTTCGGCCTGACCGCCATCGGCGGTCGCTTCGGAGACCTGATCGCCGACATCCCCTTCACCGTGATCGTGGTGCTGATCGCCTCGCTCATCGAGTGCTTCCTGATCCTGCCGCACCACATGTCGAAATCCATCGCCTCCACGGCGAAGGAGCACTGGTACGACTGGCCCTCCCGCACGGTGAACAAAGGCTTCACCTGGGTCCGCGAGCGGCTCTTCCGACCGTTCATGGCCGGTGTCATCTGGGCCCGGTATCCAGTGCTGGCGGGGGTCATCCTGATCCTCGCGAGCCAGGTCGCGCTCGTCGTCCGAGGCGACGTGCAATGGCGCTTCTTCAACGCGCCGGAACAGGGCTCTGTCACCGGCAATTTCGCGATGCTGCCGGGCGCCAGCCGCGAGGATACGCTCGAGATGATGCGCGAGATGCAGCGCGCGGCGAACGATCTCGGCGCCCGCTACGAGGCGGAATACGGCCTCAACCCCATCGATTACGCGCTGGCCGAGATCGGCGGCAATTCCGGCCGCGCCATCGCCGGGACCGAGGCGAAGGAGCCCGACCAGCTCGGCGCGCTTTCCATCGAGATGATCGATGCCGACCTGCGCCCCTATTCCAGTTTCGCCTTCGTCGCCGCGCTCCAGGACGAGGTGCGCCAGCACCCCCTCGCCGAGACGGTGAGCTTCCGAAGCTGGGCGTCCGGCCCCGGGGGCGACGATCTCGACATCCAGCTCTTCGGCGCGACCCCGGAAATCCTCAAGGGCGCGGCGGAGGAGCTGAAGGCGGAACTCGCCACCTTCCCCGAAGTGTCCTCCATCGAGGACAACCTCGCCTATGACAAGGAAGAGCTGATCCTGGAACTGACAGCCCAGGGACAGGCCCTCGGCTTCACGATCGACGAGCTGGGCCGGGTTCTGCGCAATCGCCTCGGCGGGATCGAGGCGGCGAGCTTCCCGGTCGGCCCCCGCTCCGGCACGATCCGGGTGGAACTGCCGGCCGGCGAACTGACCGCCGATTTCCTCGACCGGACCCAGATGCGCACCGCCAATGGCGACTACGTCCCGCTCGCCGATATCGTCACCGTCGACCGGCGCACCGGCTTCTCCACGATAAGGCGCGAGAACGGGGTGCTGCTGATCTCCGTCACCGGCGATCTGACCGACGACAATGACGAACGCGCCGCCGAGATCATGACGCTGCTTCAGGACGACATCCTGCCCCGGGTGGAGAGCAATCACGGTGTCGAGACGGCGCTGTCCGGCCTCGCCGAGAACGAGCGCGACTTCCTCGCCGACGCCCAAGTGGGCGCGATGCTGGTCCTGCTCGGCATCTTCCTGACGCTGGCCTGGATCTTCTCAAGCTGGACGCGGCCGCTTGTCGTGATGGCGATCATCCCCTTCGGCCTCGTCGGCACGATCTACGGCCACTGGCAATGGGAGATTCCGCTGTCGATGTTCACGGTGGTGGGCCTGATCGGGATGATCGGGATTATCATCAACGATTCCATTGTGCTGGTGACGACCATCGACGAATATGCCGAGGACCGCGGGTTGGTCCCGGCGATCATCGACGGCGCGGCGGACCGGCTGCGCCCGGTGATGCTGACGACGCTGACCACCGTGCTCGGCCTGATGCCGCTTCTCTATGAGGGGTCGAGCCAGGCGGAGTTCCTCAAGCCCACCGTCATCACCCTAGTCTACGGGCTCGGCTTCGGGATGGTGCTGGTGCTGATGGTGGTGCCGGCCCTGATGGCGATGCAGCAGGATGTCGGGCGGCAGGTGCAGGCGGCGCGTCGGGGCCTCCGATCCGCCGAGGCGGGGTTGAAGGTACCGGCCCTCCTCGGGGCCCTCGCTGCGCTGGCCGTCTTCGCCCTGACCCTCGGCCCCGTCGTCGTCACCGGCGCCCCCCTGCCCGCCTTAACCGCAGCATTGCCGATGCTCGCCACCGGCACGCTGCCGGTCTTCGGCCTCTTCATCGCCGCGCTCGCCGTGGTGCTTCTGGTGATCTACCTCGCCGGCGCCCTCGCCTACGGGCTGCGCCGCCGGGCCTGAAACGGCCTCAGGCGCGCCCGCCTTCCGACGACAGCAGGATCGGATCGATCCCGAGGGATTTCAGCGCCGCGGTCCATTTGTGCTCATTGGCCCGACCGAAAACCAGATCGCTCCGCGCCTTGCAGGTGAGCCAGCCGTTGCGCGCGATCTCGCCTTCGAGCTGCCCCGGCCCCCAGCCGGCATAGCCCAGCGCCAGAATCGAGCTTTCCGGCCCGCGCCCCTGGGCCAGGTCTTCGAGGACGTCGAGCGTCGCCGTCAATCCGATCTCATCATCGACCTGAAGCGTCGCATTGCCGCCCGGGTAATCGGCGGAATGCAGCACGAAGCCGCGCGAGTTCTCCACCGGCCCGCCGAAGTGGATGCGGATGTCGCGCGACTCGGGGCCCGGCGAAATGCCGAGCTGGTCGAGCAGGTCGGCGAACCGCACCTCCGGCGCGGGCTTGTTGACGATCAGCCCCATCGCCCCCTCATCGGAATGGGCGCACATATAGACCACCGAATGCTCGAATCGCGGATCGCCCATGCCGGGCATGGCGATCAGGAGCTGGCCGGTCAGATGTTCCTCAGGCAGGTCCATCCCCAAAGGATGTGATGCAGAGCCGCCACGCGCAAGGGGCGGGTCACGGGGAGGTCGCCCGATCGTGAGTTTCCATCGGCCGGGCGCCGCCTATTGTCGGCGCCGATGACTGCGCCCGCCCGCCTTCCCGCCGTCCTGACGGCCCTCGCCCTCGCCCTGCCCGCCACCGCTCCGGCGCAGGGTCTCGAGGATGTGTTCGAGGTCGATATCCGCCCCGGCTGGCGCACCGACGAGGGCACCCATATGGCCGCGCTCCACGTCCGGCTGGCCCCGGGCTGGAAGACCTACTGGCGCGCCCCGGGGGATTCCGGCATCCCGCCCGCCTTCGACTGGCAAGGCTCGGAGAACATCGCCGGTGCCGCCTTCCACTGGCCCGCGCCGGAGGTGATCTGGCAGAACGGCACCCGCTCCATCGGCTATGCGAACGAGCTGATCCTGCCCATCGAGATCACGCCCGGCACGGCGGATGACCCGATGCGGATGGCCGGGATCGTGGAACTGGGCGTCTGTGAGGAGGTCTGCATTCCGGTCCGGGTCGCCTTCGACGCGGTGCTCGATCCGGCAGCGCCGAGGGATGCCGCCATCGTCGGCGCGCTGGTGGACCGGCCGATGAGCGCCGCCGAGGCCGGGGTCGGGTCGGTAACCTGCGAGATCGCGCCGACCGATCACGGTCTGGCCGTATCCGCGCGGATCGAAATCCCTCCGACCGGACCGCGCGAGGAGGCGGTGATCGAAGCCGGCGACCCCGCGGTCTGGGTGTCGGAGCCGGAGTTGTCGCGGGACGGCGATTGGCTCACGGCCCGGGCGGAGATGGTCCATGTCTCCGGCGGCGGCTTCGCGGTGGACCGGGGCGCGCTGCGCTTCACATTGCTCGGCGCCGGCCGCGCGGTCGACATCCAGGGCTGCCAGGCTCCGGGCTGAGCGGAGGCAAGTCTTCGACGAAGACTTGGACCCCGCTGGACCCCGGCCTCATCGCCGACCCCGGACCGGCGGCCACCATGTCGTGCCGGGTAAGATCAATTCTTCGACGAAGAATTGCCGCGCGCCAATGGCGCGCCCAAGTCTTCGCGAAGACTTGGGCCTATCTCCGCGGCGCCGCAGCCCGCCGCAGCCGGTCGTTGATCGCGAGCCCGAGCCCGTGCTCCGGGATCGGCGCGACCGCGATGCGCTCAAACCCCTCGGCATCGAGCCTGTGAAGATGGGCAAAGAGATTCGCCGCCGCCTCGGTCAGATCGCCCGCCACCGAAAGGTTCAGCGCCGCCCCCTCGACCGGCCCGAAGCCGAGCAGCACCTCCCCCGGCCGCGCCGCCTCCGCCCCGAGCCGCAGCGCCGCGCGCGGCGCGTAATGCGAGGCGAGCTGGCCCGGTGCTTCGGGGCGCCCCGCCGCCCCGGTCCGCCGGGCCACCGAGCCGCCGAGACAGGCTTCGACGGCCTCCAGAGGCAACCCGCCCGCCCGCAGCAGCACCGGCTCCGGATCGAACCCCAGAATGGTCGACTCGACCCCGACGCCGGTCGCGCCGCCCTCCACCACAGCGTCGATCCGGTCGCCCAGCCCCGCCGCGACATGCTCCGGCAAGGTCGGGCTGATCCGGCCCGAGGGATTGGCCGACGGCGCCGCGACGGGACCGCCGAACGCCTCCAGCAGCCCCCGCGCGACGGCATGATCCGGCACCCGCACCGCCAGCGTCGGGAGCCCGGCGGAGACCAGCCGAGACACCCCCGCCCCGTCCCGCAGCGGCAGGACCAGCGTCAGCGGGCCGGGCCAGAACGCATCGGCCAGCCGCTCGGCCTCGGGCGGCGTCTTGACCAAGGTGTCGAGGTCGAACCCCGGCGCCACATGGACGATCAGCGGATTGAACTCCGGCCGCCCCTTGGCCGCAAAGACCCGCGCCACGGCCCGGTCATCCGCCGCATCGGCGCCGAGCCCGTAGACCGTCTCGGTCGGAAAGGCGACGAGCCCGCCGACCCGCATGAGCCCCGCCGCCTCGGCAAGACCCCGCGCATCGGGCGGCAGGTGGCGCAGCTTCTCCGTCATGACGTGGCGTTCCGGTTCCCGCTCTCCAGACCCCGGGCTAGGCTCGCGCCGGAGATTTCAAGCACGTCGCATAGCTCCGCCGCCTTGCCAAGCCGCCTGACGAAAAGGCCGGACCGAAAGGAGAACCCCATGCCCTACCGCGCCCCGGTCTCCGACTTCCGCTTCCTGATGGACCATGTCGTTGGCTTCAGTGCCGTCGCCGCCACCGACCGCTTCGCCGAGGCCACGCCGGACCTCGCCGACGCGATCCTCGGCGAGGCGGGGCGGATCTGCGAGGAGGTGCTGACCCCGCTCCAGCGTGCCGGCGATGCGGAACCGGCCCGGCTCGAAAACGGTGTCGTGCGCACCTCGCCGGGCTTCGACGCCGGCTACCGCGCCATCGCCGAGGGCGGCTGGATCGGCATGGCCGCCGACCCGGATTACGGCGGGCTCGGCCTGCCGATCACCTTCGCCACCTGCATCAACGAGATGATCGCCGGGGCTTGCCTCGCCATCCAGCTCAACCCGATCATGGGGCAGGGCCAGATCGAGGCCCTCGAACACCACGCCTCCGACGACCTAAAGGCGCTCTACCTGCCGAAACTCATCTCCGGCGAGTGGTGCGGCACGATGAACCTGACCGAACCCCAGGCCGGCTCCGATGTCGGCGCGCTCCGCACCAAGGCGGAGCCCAACGGCGACGGGACCTACGCGATCACCGGACAGAAGATCTATATCAGCTGGGCCGATAACGATTTTACCGAGAATGTCTGCCACCTCGTCCTCGCCCGCCTGCCCGATGGGGTGGCGGGGACCAAGGGGATCAGCCTCTTCATGGTGCCGAAGTTCATTCCGAATACGGATGGCAGCCCGGGTAAGCGCAACGCGATGGGGCCGGTCAGCCTCGAGCACAAGATGGGGCTCCACGGCTCGCCCACGGCGGTGATGGAGTATTCCGGCGCCACCGGCTGGCTGGTCGGCCCGGAACATGGCGGGATGGCCGCGATGTTCACCATGATGAACAACGCCCGCCTCGGCGTCGCCACCCAGGGCATCGGCGTGGCCGAGGCGGCGACCCAGGCCGCCGTCGCCTATGCGATGGAGCGCAAACAGGGCCGCGCCGGCGGCTCCGGCGCCATCGTGGAACATGCCGATGTGCGCCGGATGCTGGCGACGATGAAGGCGGAGACCTTCGCCGCCCGCGCCATTGCGCTCGCCTGCGCGGTCGCCATCGACCTCGAAACCGCGACCGGTACGGCGGACGCCTCGGCCCGTGCCGCGCTGCTCACCCCCATCGCCAAGGCGTTCGGCACCGATATCGGCGTCGAGGTCGCCGGGATGGGCATGCAGGTCCATGGCGGCATGGGCTATATCGAGGAGACCGGCGCGGCCCAGTTCCTGCGCGATGTGCGGGTGACGACGATCTACGAGGGCACCAATGGTATCCAGGCCATGGACCTAGTCGGCCGCAAGATGGCCGATGGCGGCGAGGCCGCAGGCCGGCTGCTCGACGAGATCGAGGCCGGGTCGGAGGCGGCGAAAGCCACCCATCCCGAGCTCGCCGAGGCGGTCTGGCAGGCCGCGGAATCCCTGCGCGAGACGACCGAATGGCTGGTCACTCGGGCCGGCGACGACCGTTTCGCCGGAGCGGTGCCCTATCTCCGCGCCTTTGCCCGGGTCCTCGGTGGGCACTACCATCTGCTGGCCGCGCGGGCCGAAGGCGGCGCCCGGGAACGGCTCGCCGCCTTCTACATCAAACGGCTGATGCCGGAGCACGCGGCGCTGCTCGCCCATGTCCGCGAAGGCGCCGACGAACTGCTCGCGATCACGCCGGACGAGCTGGCGGCATGAAGGACGCGGACGGCCTGCGCCACCCCTGGCCCGACCCGCCCGCCGAGGGCGAGGCCACCCGGATCGCAGACGGCATCCTGTGGCTCCGCCTGCCGCTGCCCATGGCGCTCGACCACGTCAACATCTTCGCCCTCGATGACGGCGCAAGCTGGACCCTGATCGATACCGGCCTCGCCTCGGACCGGTCCCGCGCGATCTGGGAAACGCTGCTTTCCGGTCCCCTCGCCGGCAAGCCCGTGGGCCGCGTCATCGGCACCCATCACCACCCCGACCATATCGGCCTCGCCGGCTGGTTCCACGGGCGCGGCGCGGAGCTCTGGATGCCGCGCACCGCCTATCTGATGGCCCGGATGCTGACCCTCGACGAGCAGGAAGTCTGGCCCGAGGAAACCCTCGCCTTCTACCGCAGCACCGGCATGCCGCGCGCGTTCTACGAGGCGCGCAGCAAGGAGCGTCCGTTCAATTTCGCCGATACGGTGATGCCGCTGCCGCTCGGCTTCCGGCGCATCGTGGAGGGCGAGGTGATCGGGATCGGCGGCCGCGACTGGACAGTCCGGATGGGCGGCGGCCACGCGCCGGAACACGCCACCTTCTGGCGCGACGATCTGGTGATCGGCGGCGACCAGCTCCTGCCCGGGATCAGCCCCAATATCGGCGTCTATCCGACGGAGCCCGAGGCGGACCCGCTCTCCGACTGGTTCGACGCCTGCGCCCGCCTCGCGCCCCATGCCACCGACGACCAGCTTGTCCTGCCCGGCCACAAGCTGCCCTATCGCGGGCTGCCGAAACGGATCGAGCAACTGGCCGAGAACCATGTCGGCGCCCTGGCCCGGCTCGAAGACCATCTGGCGGAGCCCCGGACCGTCGCCGACTGCCTGCCGCCGCTCTTCCTGCGCGAGATCGGCCCGAAGGAATACGGCCTCGCCCTCGTCGAGGCCCTCGCCCACTGCCTGCATCTCTGGCACGCCGGACGGGCCCGTCGCTGGAAGGACGGCGATGTCTGGATGTGGCAGGCAGTGGGCTGACCGCTCGCGGCGAGGCGAGCGATGATGCAGGCGCGCCGATCCTCCCCTTGCCCCCGGCTGCCCGCCGTGCTCCGCTCGCGCCCATGACCGAGGACATGCCAGAAACCGCTATCGCCACCACCGCCGAGGCCGCCGAAGCCGCCGCCCTGCCCCGGGTCCACGAGGTCCATACCGACCCGGACCTGGCGCCGGTCGATGTCCCCGAAGAACTCAAGAAAGCCGCTCAGGGCAAGAGTCCCGCGCGCTGGGCCTATGAGCGGCTGATCATGTATATCCGCAACTTCGAGGCCCAGCTCGATAACGAACACGAGGTCGCCATGGGCTTCGCCGGCGGCGATACCGGTATCCTGCGGATCGAGGGGATGGGCTATTTCGACCCCGATATCGTGACCTTCTACGGCGCCGACCCGACCGGCGCCAAGACCCAGCTCATCCAGCATGTCAGCCAGCTCTCGGTGATGCTCCGCGCCCTGCCCAAGAATGTCGACCAGAAACAGCCGCACCGCATCGGCTTCCGTCTCGCTCGCGACCTCGAGCCGGAGGCCGAGCCCACGAAAGAGTGACCGTTTGTCCGAGGTGACAGGCCGCGCTGAATCGGCTAACCCACCACGACGCACGGATAAGGCAGAGGACCGGTGATGGCGGAGCACAAGCACGGCGAGATGGATGTCTCGGACCATGAGAAGACCTTCGACGGCTTCATCCGCATGTCGGTGCGCACAACCGTCGTTATCATCGCTATCCTGATCCTCCTGGCGCTCCTGAACATCAATACATGAGGCGGCGGGCCTTCCTGATCGGGGCGCCTCTGGCGCTCGCCGGCTGCGCGACGTCGCCGGCCTGGGCGCCGCAGGACTTCATCGACCGCGTCGCCTATCGTGCGCCCGGCCCGTCCTCGATGACGCTCTTTACGATGCGCAATGTCGGAACCGGGAACGGCGCCCATACCGGGCTGATGATCAATGCCAGCCAGCGGGTGATCTTCGACCCGGCCGGCACCTTCGGCCACGAATCGATCCCCGAGCGCAACGACCTGCATTACGGGATCACCCCGCGGATCGCGCAATTCTATATCTCCTACCACGCGCGCTCGACATTTTTCCTTCAGATTCAGGAGATAGCGGTGCCGGATGCGACCGCGGAGATGGCCTTTCGCCTGGCCGAGGAGGCGGGTCCGGTGCCACAGACGCTCTGTACCTCCGCCACCGCCCGGATCATCCGCGCCCTGCCCGGCTTCGGCTCGGTGCGGCAGGCATTCTTCCCGAATTCCCTGGCGCGGGATTTCGGCCGGCTGCCGGGGGTGATCGAGACCACCTATCGCGAGAACGACGACGACGACAAAACCGTCGCCCTGCGCCAGTTCGATGCCGAGCTCCGGGCCGAGGAGGCTCCTGGGCCCGGTACGCGCTAGGGATCCCCGTTTGATCGGTGCCGTGATTCGGTTTTGCCGGGCGACCAGGGGATCGCCATGGCCAAGGGATTTCGTTGGATGAATGATCCGGACTGGGCGCGGACCGGGCCGCTGCCGCCGCGCCGGGTCGGCGACAGGTGGGGGATCCCGGGGATCCGTGCCCCCGCTGCGGTCGGGGGCGCGGCGGCGGGACTGTCCCGAGGTCGATGGACCGACCCTAAAGAACGGTCTACGACCGCCTCAACCGCTGGTCGCGGCAGGGCATCCGGCACCGGATATTCGAGGTCCTCAGAGGCCGGCCCGACCTCCACCGCCCGCAGGGAATGGCCTCGATGGGCGCCTCTCACATCGAGGCGCACCGCGCGGCCGCGATGCCGGCGCAACGACGGGCGCCGGGTCGCAACGCGATACCAAAAGGCCCGCCCGCAGCTCCCCCGCCGCCGCAAACACCGCAGCAACATTCACCTATCGGATCAGTCGGGTCCGGAGCCTAAGGCACGATCACGACCTTGCCCGTCGCGCGCCGCGATGCCAGCAGGTCGAGCCCCTCCTGTGCCCGGTCGAGCGGCAGGACATGGCTCACATGGGGTCTGAGGCGCCCGTCCTCATACCACCGCATCAGTTCGGCCAGGCTTCCGCCCAGTGCCTCTGGCGCAAACCGCAGATAAGCGCCCCAGTAGAACCCGATCACGGCGATGTTCTTCACCAGGAGGATGTTGGCCGGGATCTGCGGCACCTCTCCGCTGGCAAAACCGATAACGAGCGCCCGTGCCTCCGGGTTGCACGCCCGCAGCGCGGCCCTGAACGCTCCGCCGCCCACGGGATCATAGATCACATCGGCCCCGCCAAGCGCCCGCAGCCGGTCGGTCAGGTCGCCGGCCTGCGCATCGATCAGATGATGCGCCCCGGCCGCGCGGGCGATATCGAGCTTCTCCGGGCCACGGGCGACGGCGATGACCTCGGCCCCGAGCGCTGCACCGATCTCCACCGCGGTCAACCCGACCCCACCGGCCGCGCCGAGCACCGCGAGCCGCTCCGCTTGCCCGAGCCCGGCACGCCGGGTCAGGGCAAGATGCGAGGTCCCGTAAGCGACCTGAAACGCGGCCGCGACACTGTCGGGCATCGCCTCGGGGACCGGCCGGCAGAGCGCGGCGGGAAAGACCCCTTCTTCCGCCAGACCGCCCTGGCCGCCGAAGACCGCCACCCGGGCGCCGAGCGGCGGCGCCGCCACGCCGGGCCCGTGCCCGATCACCGTGCCGCAAACCTCCATCCCCAGAGTGAACGGCAACCCTGGCGTGTCCTGGTACTCCCCTCGCGCCATCAGAAGATCGGCGAAATTCAGCCCGCACGCAGCGATTCTGATGGAGACTTCGCCTTTAGCGGGAATCGGTCGCGGCATGTCAAGAAGCTCTGGCGCCCTGTCAAGAGCCGTCACTCGGAACGCGCGGATCGTGTCCAAAGCCTCTGACATAAGCTGCAACCTCCTATAAACGCGCGGAAATCACCCCGCCTGGCGGGAGCAGGAGGGAGGTTGCCCGGCAGCGCATACATCTCCCGGGCGAGTCGGGGAACCTGTCCTAAAGGTCAGGTTGGCGAGTGCAACCGAGGCGTGTTCTATAAGCCAATCCACGGCGAGGGGTCCGACACTGTGTCACTCCGCTCGCGCACCCCGCCCGCGGAGCCGGAGTCTCGGTTAGGTTAAGTGAGGACAACACGATATGAAACACCCGGTCGATGTGCATGTAGGCAAACGGATCCGCCACCGCCGCTGGATGAACGGCACGACCCAGCAGCAATTGGCCGAGAAGGTCGGGATCAAGTTCCAGCAGATTCAGAAGTACGAGACCGGGATGAACCGGGTCAGCGCCTCGCGGCTCTGGGACATCGCCCATGCGCTCGACGTGCCGGTCTCGTTCTTTTTCGAGGGTCTGGGCGACGGGGCCTCACCGCTGCCGACCTCCGACATGCCCAACGACATCCTGTCGGATCGCGAGGCGCTGGAACTCCTGCGCTCCTATTATGCGATCCCCGAGAACCAGCGCCGGCGGCTGTTCGATCTCGCGCGGGTGCTGAGCGAGGCGGCCTGATCGGTCGGCCGACCCCTTGACCGCCGAACGCGGGACGGGCTACCGGGGCGGGGTCGCAGTCGAGGTGTCCCTTGCCGCCAGAATCCGCCGGCCCGCGCCGACTCGCCCCGGGGCTTGAAACCGATCTGCTCGTCACCGCCCATGCGCTGGCCGACGCGGCCCGCCCGGTGGCCCTCGGTCCGTTCCGGGCGCCGGATCTGGTGGCGGACAACAAGCTCTGTGATGGATTCGACCCGGTCACGGAGGCCGACCGCAAGACGGAACGCGCGATGCGCGCCGTGCTGGCCGAGCGGCGCCCGGAGGACGGCGTTGTGGGAGAGGAGTACGGGCACACCGCCGGCACCAGCGGGCTGACCTGGGTGCTCGATCCGATCGACGGCACCCGCGCCTTTATCGCCGGGGCGCCCACCTGGGGCGTGCTGATCGCCGTTGCGGACGCCTCCGGCCCGCTCTTCGGGATCATCGACCAGCCCCATATCGGCGAGCGCTTCGAGGGCGGGTTCGGGCGCGCGCGGCTCACCGGGCCGCACGAGGCGACCGATCTCGGCACCCGACCGCCCCGGCCCCTCGGCGAGGCGATCCTACTCAGCACCTTCCCCGAAATCGGCACGCCGGAAGAGGCCCGCGCCTTCGCCCGGGTCGATACCGCCGTCCGACTCACCCGGTACGGGCTCGACTGCTACGGCTACGGCCTCGTCGCGGCGGGACAGGCCGATCTGGTGATCGAATGCGGCCTGGCCCCTTACGACATCGCCGCGCCTCTGGCGGTGATCGAAGCCGCAGGCGGTATCGTTACCGACTGGACCGGCGGCCCCGCCCATGGCGGCGGGCGCATCCTCGCCGCCGCCAACTCCGAGATCCATGCCGAAGCGCTGGCCCTGCTCCGGGCGGGGCGCCGCGGCTGACATTCCGATCCGAGGCGCCGGGCCGCGACGACAAACAACGCCGGTCCGTCGATCCCCTGGTGTCAGGCCCGATCGATCGACAAGCGATTGCATGGGTCAGGTCCGGAGAAGCGAGCGGTGACATGAGTGGTGCTTGTCTCAGATCAAGGCTGCCCGTAGCCACCCGGTCGATACTGGCAGGCAAGGGACGACGCCGAGGGAGGCGCTTATGGAAATCACGACGGACAAGGTGGCCGAGGTCATCATCCTGGCCCGGGAACTGGACCGCGCGGAGGCGGAGTTCGACGGCTTCGTCGACCGGCTGAGCGAGGACGAACAGGCCGAACTGGTCGCCGTCTTCTGGATCGGCCGCGGCGCCTTCGAAGCGGAGGATTGGGATGAAGCGGTGGAGACCGCGCGGGAGGAGGCGACGACCCCCACCGCGACTTATCTCAAGGGCTCGCCGCATCTCGCGGATCATCTCGAAAACGGGCTCGACGCGCTCGGCATTTCCGCCAAGGACGCCGAGGACGACCTTTACTGATCGAGACGCGCCACGTGCTCGGCAAAGACCGCAGCGGCGCGGCCCCAGATGCCCGCCTCGGGCGCGGTCAGCGTCTCCAGATGCGGCAGGAACTGATCGGCGAACTCGCCGGAGGATTCGCGCGGCAACAGTGACGGCAGGTTGTCGATGGCCATGATGCCGAGCGGCGGGTTCTGAGCCACCTGTACCAGCGGCGCGTCCCAGGAGGTCGGCGCGTCGTAGAGCGGGATCGGATTGTAGGGGCTGCCCGGGTCGCAGGCCACATCCCCGATCATCCGCAACCGGCGCGGGGCCGAGACGGCCTCCGGAGGCACGAAGACCGGCGCGCCCGGCCCCGCCAGAATCCCGTTGATAAAGACTTCGTGCTCCAGAATCTCCGGGAACGGCCCGCCATGGGCCGTCTCGTCGATATCCCAGAGCGTCTGCGTCGTGACCCCGACGCGCGAGAACAGATCGGACGCCCCGGTCCCGACCCGGCCCTTGGCGCCGACGATGAGCGCATCCGGGACCGCCGACCCAATGGCGGCTTCGACCGCGTCGCAGAGCGCCTCGGACGAACTCCAGGGGGTCAGCGGGCCGAGCCGGTCGCCCCGGCGCTGCGCCGCCAGACCGAACAGGGTCACCGCAGCCCCGACAAATCCCGCATAATAGCCGAAGGCCACCACCCGCCGGCCCGCCCCATCGGTCAGGTATTCGATGTCATAGAGCGTCCCACCGCCGTCGCGGAACCGTCTGAGCACCGCCTCCGCCCCGGGCTGCCCCTTATAGGCATGGGCGAACATGATGTGGCGGTGGCGGAGCGGCATTTCCTCCTCCGGCAGTTCCTTGAGCCCCAGGATGAAGGCGTCCGGCGGCGCCTCGCGCCAGCTGCCCGCAGGCACGATCCGGCAGCCAGCGGCGGCGAAATCGGTATCGGGCACGACCCGCATCGGGCTCGCCTCCACGGCAATCTCGAATCCGGCATCGATCAGATGCGCGGCACCTTTCGGGAGAAGCGGCGTGCGCCGTTCGGTCGGCCGCGCCTCGGCCCGGAGCCACAGATGCGCCATCAGTAATGCGTCCTCGCATGGGCCCGGTCGGCGGTGTCAAGATGAGGCACCGCATTGTATCCGGCCAGGATCGGCCCGTGCGGCGTCACCAGGATGCGGTGGATCGAGGTGTTCAGGATCGGCAGCAGCACGTGGGCCAACCGGGTCGGATCGAGCCCAAGGAGATGGCGGATCATCATCCCGATCACCCCACCGGAGGTCACGCAGAGCACCCGCCGCCCCGGCTGGGTCGCCTCCGCCAGCACGCCGGTGACCCGCGCCTCGAAGGCGGCGAAACTCTCATCGCCCTGGATCTCGGCCCGGTGCCAGGCTTCCATAACCTGCGGCACATGGGCGGCGAACTCGTCGGGCCCCGGCATCGGGACGCCATTGGCCTCTTCGAGCGCGCGGCCGAGGTTGAAGTAGTCCATCTCGTTCAGGCGCGGATCGGTGGCGGCTTCGGCCCGCCCCATCGCCGCCGCGGTCTGCCGGTGCCGGACGAGCGAACCCGCCAGCACGCTGTCGAACCGCTCGCCCTGCGCCTCGAACCAGCCGCCGAGCCAAGCCGCCTGCTGGCGGCCCAGATCGGAGAGCCGATCGTAGCTCGCCTCGTCCTGCGCATCTGAATTGGCCTGCCCATGGCGGACCAGAACGATCTCACCCATTCCCACCTCCTGACTGGGTTTCGGGTTACGCCGCCCGATCCGGCGGCGCAATGCGACGCGATGCGGGCAATCGCGTTCCCCGAAGGGCACAGAAGCGCAGATTTTCGCCGATTTCATCAGTGATGGTTTGCATCTTGGAATTTTCCCCGTGCATGACGCGGCTGGGAGGTCCGATATAGGGCCAAGCGCCGCGAAATGCGTGGCGTCCCGATAACGAGTGACATGGAAGGACGAGTGCCATGACGACTATAGCTACGCGCGCGCTGATCGCCGCGCTGATCGCGGGCCTTGCGGCCCCGGCCACAGCCCAGGTGTTCGGCGCAGAAGATCGCGCCGCCGACGCCGTCGAAGACATCGAAGACGCTGTTTCCGACGATTTCGAGCGTGAACGCCCGCGCTTCGGCAATGACGGCCGCCCGCTGGGCTGGACCGGGTCGGTCTCGGCCCGCGCCACCGCCACCGACGGCAACACCGACAATTCCGATCTCGGCATCGGTGCCCGGGTTGGCTATTTCGACGGCGTCAACGGTCACGCCCTCACGCTGAGCTACACCTATGGCGAGGACGACGGCGACACGACCGACAACAGCCTGCTTGCCGGCTACGACTACACGCGGGAGTTCGGGACGAACACGTTCTTCTACGGGCAGGCGCAGCTCGCCTATGACGAGTTCGACTCCTACGAAACCGATGCCTTCGTCGGCGTCGGCCTCGGCTACCGCATCTTCAACACCCGCGACCGGCAATGGTCGATCCAGGCCGGCCCGGGCTACCGGTACCTGGAAACCAGCGACGGCATGGAGGTCGAAGAAGGCGCGGTGAGCCTGTCGTCGAACTACTTCGCCCGGCTCTCGCCGACGGTCTCGGTGACCGCCGATACGGACGTGCTCTGGTCGGAGACCGACACGCTTGTGACCAACGAGCTTGGCCTCAACGTCGCTATGAGCCGGCAGCTGGCGCTGCGGACCAGCGTCCTGACCGAGTATCGGACCGATCCGCTGCCGGGCTTCGAGGATACCGACAACACATTCGGTGTCTCGGTGGTCTACAACTTCAACTGACCCCTTCGGCCCGGTCTCCCCATGGGCCGGGCCGGATCGCCCCTTGGACGCATCCCCTGGGGGGCCGGAGGGCGGGGCTTTGCCCCGTCCTCCTCATCGTTTTCCGATACCGAACCCGTGCCCCCGTGGCGCAAAACCGGCCGCGCGCGTCGCAGGCGGGCTTTGGCTTGGGGCGCAAGCTGTGCTCTAGTCTGCGCGTCCGACGGAGAACGCGCATGTCCGAACCGATCCGATTCACGCTTGACGGGGCCGAGGTCGACGCCCGCCCGGGCGAGACGATCTGGGAAGTCGCCAAGCGCCAGGGCACAACGATCCCGCATCTCTGCCACAAGGACGCGCCGGGCTACCGCGCCGACGGCAATTGCCGCGCCTGCATGGTCGAGATCGAGGGCGAGCGGGTGCTCGCCGCCTCCTGCATCCGCGAACCCCGCGCCGGCATGGTCGTCTCCTCCCAAGGCACCCGCGAAACCACGGCGCGCAAGATGGTCATGGAGATGCTGCTCGCCGACCAGCCCGAGCGCGACGTCGCCCACGACAAATCCTCCCATCTCTGGGACATGGCCGAGGCCCAGGGCATCTCCGACACCCGGTTCCCGGCGATGGAGCCCGACCACATTCCGCTTCTCGACTCGAGCCATGTGGCGATGTCGGTCAATCTCGACGCCTGCATCCAGTGCGGGCTCTGCGTCCGCGCCTGCCGCGAGGTTCAGGTCAACGACGTAATCGGCATGGGCGGGCGCGGCCACGGCGCCTTCCCGGTCTTCGATTTCGACGACCCGATGGGGGAGAGCACCTGCGTGGCCTGCGGCGAATGCGTACAGGCTTGCCCGACCGGGGCGCTGATGCCCTCGACTGTGGTCGACGAGGCCCAGATCGGCGACAGCGCCGATTTCGACAAAGAGGTGGAGAGCATCTGCCCCTTCTGCGGCGTCGGCTGCCAGGTCTCGCTCAAGGTCAAGGACGGCGCCGTCAAGTATGTCGACGGCATCAACGGACCCGCGAACGAGGGGCGGCTCTGCGTCAAGGGCCGCTTCGGCTTCGACTTCATCCACCATCCACACCGGCTGACGAAACCGCTGATCCGCCGCGAGGACGCCCCGCCGAAGGGTCTCAACGTCGATCCCGCCAACCCCTACACCCATTTCCGTGAGGCGACCTGGGACGAGGCCCTCGACTTTGCCGCCTCCGGGCTCAAGGGCCGCGGCACCGAGGTCGCCGGCTTCGGCTCCGCCAAATGCACCAATGAAGAGGCGTACCTCTTCCAGAAGCTGATCCGCGAGGGCTTCGGCCACAACAATGTCGACCACTGCACACGGCTCTGCCACGCCTCCTCGGTCGCCGCGCTGATGGAGAATGTCGGGAGCGGCGCCGTCACCGCGACCTTCAACGAAATCGAGAACGCCGATTGCGCTATCGTCATCGGCGCCAACCCGATCGAAAACCATCCCGTTGCCGCCACCTATTTCAAGCAATTCGCCAAACGCGGCGGCAAGCTCATCGTCATGGACCCGCGCGGTCAGGGGCTGAAGCGCTTCGCCTCCCACATGCTGCAATTCCGCCCCGGCGCGGATGTGGCGCTTCTGAACGCGATCATGGCCACCATCGTCGAGGAAGAGCTCTACGACCGGCAATATATCGAAGCTTTCGCCGAGAACTGGGAGGCGCAGAAAGAGCATCTCGCCGGCTTCGCGCCCGAGAAGATGGCCGATCTCTGCGGCATCGAGGCCGAGGTGATCCGCGACGTCGCCCGCACCTTCGCCGGCGCTCAGGCCGGCCTGATCTTCTGGGGCATGGGGGTCAGCCAGCATATCCACGGCACCGACAATTCCCGCTGCCTCATTTCGCTCGCGCTGATGTGCGGCCATGTCGGGCGACCCGGCACCGGGCTCCACCCCCTCCGGGGCCAGAACAATGTCCAGGGCGCCTCCGATGCCGGCCTGATCCCGGCCTACCTGCCCGACTACCTGCCGGTCGGCGACCCCGACGCCCGCCGCAGCCTCGACGAGATCTGGGACAGCGCCGATTTCAGCCGCGAGAAGGGGCTCACCGTCACCGAGATCATGGATGCGGTCCATGACGGCGACATCCAGGCGATGTACATCCTCGGCGAGAACCCGGCGATGTCTGACCCGGACGTGGACCATGCCCGCGCCGCGCTGGCGAAACTTGGCCATCTCGTCGTCCAGGACATCTTCCTGACCGAGACCGCGAACTATGCCGACGTGATCCTGCCCGCCTCCGCCTTCGCCGAGAAGAGCGGGACCGTGACCAACACCAACCGCCAGGTCCAGATGGGCCGCCCCGCCGTCCCACCCCCCGGCGAGGCCAGGGAAGATTGGTGGATCACCGTCGAAATCGCCCGCCGCTGCGGCCTCGGCTGGACCTATACCCATCCGCGCGAGGTTTTTGCCGAGATGACCCAGGTCATGGCCTCGCTCGCCAACATCACCTGGGACCGCCTCGAAGCCGAAAACTCCGTCATCTACCCCTCGCTCTCGCCCGAGGACCCGGGCCAGCCCATCGTCTTCGGCGACGGCTTCCCCCGGGCCGGCGGCCGCGCCCGGTTCACCCCGGCCGCCGTGATCCCGCCCGATGAGACCCCGGATGCCGACTACCCGATGATCCTCACCACTGGGCGGCAGCTCGAACACTGGCATACCGGTTCCATGACCCGCCGGGCCAGCGTCCTCGACGCGGTGGAACCCGAGGCCAACTGCTCGCTCCACCCCGCCACCCTGCGCCAGCTCGGCGTCGAACCCGGCGGCACCGTGCGCCTCATCACCCGCCGGGGCCAGATCGACATCATGGCCCGCGCCGACCGCGCCGTGGCCCCGGACATGGTCTTCGTCCCCTTCGCCTATGTGGAGGCCGCGGCGAACATCCTGACGAACCCGGCCATCGACCCCTACGGCAAGATCCCGGAGTTCAAATTCGCCGCGGTACGGGTGGAGAAGGCGGAGCAGATCGCGGCGGAATAGCCGGCGAATTTATCATGATCAATTGACGCGAGGCCCCGCCTGCCCTAGGGCCGGGGCAGGAGCCGCCCATGTTCACCCCCGATCCCGACCGCTTTTTGGCCGACCTGCACCATCTGCGCAGCTTCGGTGCCTCCGGCGTGGGCAAGGGCGTCGTCCGCCCCGCCTTCTCGCCCGAGGACATCGCCGCCCGGGATTGGCTCGCGACCCGCATGGAAGAGGCCGGCCTGACCCCGCATGTCGACCCCGCGGGAAACCTCTTCGGCCTCGGCGACGGGCCCGGCCTGCTCCTCGGCTCCCACAGCGACACCCAACCCGAAGGCGGCTGGCTCGACGGCGCGCTGGGGGTGATCGCCGCGCTTGAGGTCGTCCGCGCCGCGCGCGAAGCGGGGCGGACGGACCTCTCGGTCGTGTCGTTCCAGGACGAGGAGGGCCGGTTCGGTGTCACCACCGGATCGGCGCTCTGGTCCGGCGCGATCACCCTGGATCAGGCCGACCCGCTCACCGACCGCGACGGCCTCAGCTTCGGCGCCGCCCGCACCGCCCTCGGCGACCGCCCGGGCGATTGGATCGATCCCGCCCGCTTCACCGGCTTTCTGGAGATGCATATCGAACAGGGCCCGGTCCTCGACCGCTCCGGCGACCGGATCGCAGTGGTCACCGATATCGTCGGCATCCGCGACATGCGCATCACGCTCAGCGGCGAACAGAACCACGCCGGCACCACCCCCATGGCGCTCCGCCGCGACGCGTTCCAGGGCCTCGCCGAGATCGCCACCCGCCTCGACACCCGCCTTGCCGGGATCGCCGGCGCCGCCACGGTCTGGACCATCGGCCATGTCGCGCTGCACCCGAACACCTCCTCCATCGTGCCCGGCAAGGCGGTCTTCTCGATGCAATGGCGCGACGGCGACACCGACCGGCTCGACGCCATGGAGCGTGCGATCCGCGAGACGGTGACCGAGATCGCTGCCGCCCGAGACCTCGGCGCCGCCTTCGGCCCGATGCGCGGCATCGACCCGGTGGCGATGGATCCCGGCCTCCGCGCCGGGCTTGAAGCGGCCGCCGCTACGCTCAGCCCGGGGGCCTGGCGCAAGCTGCCCTCCGGCGCGCTCCACGACGCCGCGAATCTCGCGGCACGGATGCCCGCCGCGATGCTCTTCGTGCCCTCCATCGGCGGCATCAGCCACGCCTTCGCCGAGGACACCGACGAGGCCGATCTGACCCTCGGCCTAAAGGTCCTCGCCCATGCCGTGGCGCAGCGAAACGGCTGAGCCCGGACAGTTTGTCGCGCCGCCCGGCGCATTAAATGAACGCTCGTTCAAAAAAAGGATTTGACCTGGGGGCACGGCCTCACGCAGTATTCTTACCAACGCGCCGGGAGCCAACGGAGCCGCCCGGCAGCAAGGGAGGATATCCGTGAGTCAGGGCGCCGCGCCGCAGAGCGTGCCTTCGTCTATACCCGCGCTTCTGGCGCGCAATGTCGCCCGGTTCGGCGACAAGCCCGCCTATCGGGAGAAAGAGTTCGGCATCTGGCAGAGCTGGACCTGGGCCGAGGCGGCGGACGAGATCGACGCGCTCGCCATGGGCCTCATCGCTCTGGGGCTGAACGAGGGCGACAGCGTCGCCATCATCGGCCGCAACCGCCCCGCGCTCTACTGGGCCATGGTCGCCGCCCAGAAATGCGGCGCCATCCCGGTCCCGCTCTATCAGGACGCCGTGGCCGAAGAGATGGCCTATGTCCTCGAACATTGCGGCGCGCGCTTCGTGATCTGCGGCGATCAGGAGCAGGTCGACAAGGTCATCGAGGTGCAGGAGAGCGTCCACGGCATCGACCAGATCGTCTATGTCGACAAGCGCGGCCTGCGGAAATACGACCACACCCACATGAACGCCATGGCCGATGTGCAGGCCGAGGGACGCGCCGGTCATGAGCGGCTGGAACCGGTGCTGCGGGACCGCGAGGCCAAGCTCGACGCCGACACGACCTGTGTGATGCTCTACACCTCCGGCACGACCGGGCGGCCCAAGGGCGTCGTGCTCTCGAACCGCAACATCATCGAGACCTCACGGGCCAGTGCCGAATTCGACCATCTCGAACCGGGGGAGGAAATCCTCGCCTATCTGCCGATGGCCTGGGTTGGCGACTTCATCTTCTCCATCGGCCAGGCCTACTGGACCGGGTTCTGCGTGAACTGCCCGGAAAGCCCGGACACGATGATGACCGATCTGCGCGAGATCGGGCCGACCTACTACTTCGCGCCGCCTCGCGTCTTCGAGGGGCAGCTCACCACGGTGATGATCCGGATGGAGGATGCCGGGCGGTTCAAGCGCTGGCTCTTCGACCGTTCCATGGCCGTTGCCCGCCGGGTCGGCCCGGCGATCCTCGACGGCAAGCCGGTCAGCGCCATGGATCGGCTCAGCTACCGGTTCGGCCATCTCTTCGTCTACGGCCCCTTGAAGAACACGCTAGGGCTCAGCCGGGTGCGCGTGGGCTACACGGCTGGCGAGGCGATCGGGCCGGAGATTTTCGACTTCTACCGCTCGCTGGGGATCAACCTGAAGCAGCTCTACGGCCAGACCGAGGCCAGCGTCTTCATCACCCAGCAGCCGGACGGCGAAGTGCGCTCCGACACGGTCGGTGTGCCCTCTCCAGGTGTGGAAATCAAAATAGCCGACAATGGAGAGGTCTTCTACCGCTCCCCCGGCACCTTCGTGGAGTACTACAAGAACCCCGACAGCACCGCCTCCACCAAGGATCCGGAGGGCTGGGTCGCCACCGGCGATGCGGGTTTCATCGAGGAAAGCTCCGGGCATCTGCGGATCATCGACCGGGCCAAGGATGTGGGCCAGATGGCCGACGGGCGGCTCTTCGCCCCGAAATATGTCGAGAACAAACTGAAGTTCTTCCCTAATATCCTTGAAGCTGTCGTCTTCGGTGCCGGCCGCGACCGCTGCACGGCGTTTATCAACATCGACCTCACCGCAGTCGGCAACTGGGCCGAGCGCAACAACATCGCCTATGCCTCCTATCAGGAGCTGAGCCAGAACCCCCAGGTGCTCGAAATCGTCCAGGGCCATGTCGAGGCGGTGAACGAAAGCGTGGCCGCCGACGAGATGCTATCGGGCTGCCAGATCCACCGCTTCCTGGTGCTGCACAAGGAGCTCGACGCCGATGACGGCGAGCTCACCCGCACCCGCAAGGTCCGCCGCCGGATCATCGAGGAAAAGTACGCTGATTTGATTTCTGCCCTCTATGACGGCTCCGAAACTGTCTCCACGGAAACCGAAGTGACCTACGAGGACGGCCGCAAGGGCAAGATCAGCGCCACCCTCGACATCCGCGACGCGAAGGTTGTGGGAGGCGAAGAGGAGCGGAAGGTGGCGGCGGAATGATGCTAGGTTGCAGGGAGAAGCCAAGTGTTCGATAGATTTCTGACGATAACCTCTACCCTGTTCTTCTTATTCGGGTTCCAGGCAGCATTCGCTCAAAGTCTCGTTGAACCAAACGAGTTCGATCCCGAGGCGACGATTGCGGCTTATCAGGATCTGATCCAGCGCACTGACTGCACGCCTATATGTGGCAATCCGACGTGCTGTATCGCCGTGAGCCTCAGGGTCACGGTTTTTGAGGCTGACATTCCACTCGACGCCGCAAACAGCATCACGAATGGCGCGGTAGGTTCAGGCGAACTCGCCGCCGAGCTTATGGAAACCGGCAGTACGGACTGGGCGGTGCCGCTCTCTCAAGCTCTGGATCTCGACACCGCACTGGATTTGCAGAGCAGGTTCATGGCACTCGCGGAGGAGGCCCTTCTGGAAACTAGCTGTTACTCCTGCTGCTACGCCTGTGGACAGAAGGTCTGCTGTGGAATGTGCTGGGATTTCTGAGCGTTGGGTTCTGATGGCTTGATCACACTTTGGACGCCGACACATCGGACCGGAATTTCGGGTTTCGGGGCCCGCAGCGAATGGATGCGATTTGGTCTTGGTTTCGAATCGACTTGGGCATTCCTTCGATGCGAGGAGCGAGCCCCTTGCGACGCCGTTGGTGCCTCCGTTCGGACGAAGGAGGACTGTGATGCTTGACGAAATGCAAAGCCACGTCACCGAAGACGGCCGCACCATCGGCGGGGTGCTGATGGAGATGCGCAACATCACCCTGCGCTTCGGCGGGGTCGTCGCGATCAAGGACATCACCTTCGACATCCGCGAGGGCGAAATCCGCGCCATCATCGGCCCGAATGGCGCCGGCAAATCCTCGATGCTCAACGTCATCTCCGGCTTCTACCATCCCCAGGAAGGCGAGGTCTGGTTCCGCGGGCATAAGCGCCCCTCGATGAAGCCCTATCAGGTCGCCCATCAGGGCATCGCCCGGACCTTCCAGAACATCGCGCTCTTCGAGGGCATGTCCGTGCTCGACAACGTCATGACCGGGCGGCTGACCCATATGAAGGCCGGCATCTTCGCCCAGGCACTCTGGAAGGGCCGCGCCGAGGAAGAAGAGGTCGCGAACCGCGAACAGGTCGAGAAGATCATCGACTTCCTCGAGATTCAGCACATCCGCAAGACACCCGTCGGCCGCCTGCCCTACGGCCTCAAGAAACGGGTGGAACTGGCCCGGGCGCTGGCCGCCGAGCCAAAGCTCCTCCTCCTCGACGAGCCCATGGCGGGCATGAACGTCGAGGAAAAGGAGGATATGAGCCGCTTCATCCTCGACGTGAACGACGAATTCGGCACCACCATCGCGCTCATCGAGCACGATATGGGCGTCGTCATGGACCTCTCCGACCGCGTGGTGGTGATGGATTATGGCCGCAAGATCGGCGACGGCACGCCGGACGAGGTGCGCAGCAACCAGGACGTGATCGACGCCTATCTGGGGGTGAGCCATGATTGACGCCGGTCCCGGGAAAATCGCCCAAGGGCTGCCAGGCTGAGGATGCAGACGGTGAGCGGACTTCTCGATACGATGCAGGACCTCCTCGGGGCGTCGACAGCCCGCGAGATGCCCGAAGCCTGGCATCACCGGCCGGACCTGCGCCCGGTCGGCGACGGCGGCTATTGGGATGTCGAGACCCCGGAAGGCGTCGTGACCTGTCTTGTCGGTGCGGACGGCGATACCGTGAATTCCGTGGTCGCGCAGGGGATCGCCATGCCCGACGACGATCCGGAAAACCGAAGCCTGACGGTCGCCTGGGACGACGTGAGCGAGGAGGTATCGGCCTGGGTCGACGGGATGGCAGCCGACCCGTTGGCCCAGGCGGAGCGGTGGAAGACCGGGATCGGATGGGAGGTCTCGACGCCTGATCCGGCTGGCATCGTCGTCCACCGCATCGCGCCCGGCACGCCGCCCTACAGAGCCGAGCCTGCGCCGGTCGCCGACCACCCGAAACCGTTCTGGTCCCTGATCTTTCTCCATGAAGGAGGCACCGATGCCCGCTGATTTCTACTTCGCCATAGAAGTGATCCTGAACGGGCTCATGGCCGGGGTGCTCTACTCTCTCGTCGCCCTTGGCTTCGTCCTGATCTTCAAGGCCAGCGGCATCTTCAACTACGCCCAGGGGGTCATGGCCCTCTTCGCCGCGATGACGCTCGTCGGCATCATGAACGGACAGGTGCCCTTCGCGCATCTCTTCAACGCGATCTTCGGCACCGAGATCCACTATTTCGGATGGCAGGTGCCGGCGCTCTTCGCGATCCTGCTCACCACGCTGGTCATGGTCGTCTTCGCATGGGCGGTGCAGCGCTACATCTTCCGCCACCTCGTGGGACAAGAACCGATCATCCTCTTCATGGCCACCATTGGCCTCGCCTATTTCCTCGAAGGCGTCGGCGACCTGATGTGGGGCTCCGATATCAAGACCCTCGATGTGGGCCTGCCGCAGGGCGCCTCGTTCTGGATCGAGGAGCAGACGGCGTTCCTCGGCGGCGAGGATTTCTTCGGCTTCTTCATCGACCAGCTCGATATCGTGGCCGCCGGCGTGGCCATCGTGCTCGTCGCGGTCCTCGTGGCGTTTTCGCAATACACCAAGCAGGGCCGGGCGATGCGCGCCGTGGCCGACGACCATCAGGCGGCGCTCTCGGTCGGCATTTCGCTCAACTACATCTGGATCCTGGTCTGGTCGCTCGCCGGTTTCGTGGCGCTCGTGGCAGGGATCATGTGGGGGGCGAAGTCGGGGGTGCAATTCTCCCTCTCCCTCATCGCGCTCAAGGCCCTCCCGGTCCTGATGCTCGGCGGTTTCACCTCGATCCCCGGCGCCATCGTCGGCGGGCTGATCATCGGGGTGGGAGAGCAACTCTTCGAATTCCTCGTCGGGCCCCTCGTGGGCGGCGCGACGGAGAACTGGTTCGCCTATGTGCTGGCGCTCCTGGTGCTGGTCTTCCGGCCCCAGGGCCTCTTCGGCGAACGGATCATCGAGAGGGTGTAGGGCATGGCCAAGCTGATCGCGATCCTGAACGTCGTCGCCTGGTCGGGCTTCTGGGCCTTCGGTTATCTGGCGCTCTCGGCGGACCCGGCCAATACCTCCCAGATGGTGATCGCCGCGGTGCTCGCCTTCGTCGGGGCGGCCATCGGCGCGCTCGCCTATTTCTGGCTCGTCCGCCATTCCGAAGAGACCGGATACGCAAGTAAACCCAACCGCGCGGTGCCCGAACATCTGCGTGAGCCGACGGGGGAGGACGCCTGATGCTTTATCGCGAGGCCGGCGACTTCAAGACATCCTATGTCGCCGACAGCCAGACCTTCCCCATCGCCTTCGACCGCTGGCGCTATTACGCGGTGCTGGCGGTGGCCTTCGGGATCATCCCGTTCCTGGTCAACGATTACTGGGCCAACGCGATCCTGGTGCCGTTCCTGATCTATGCCATCGCCGCCATCGGGCTGAACATCCTGACGGGCTATTGCGGGCAGGTGAGCCTCGGCACCGGGGGCTTCATGGCCGTCGGCGCCTATGCCTGTTTCAAGCTGATGACGGGGTTTCCGGAGGTCAGCATCGTCCTCCACATCATCGCCGCGGGCTTCATCACCGCCGCCGTCGGCGTCTTCTTCGGCCTGCCGAGCTTGCGCATCAAAGGCTTCTACCTTGCCGTCGCCACGCTCGCCGCGCAGTTCTTCCTGGTCTGGCTCTTCAACAAGGTGTCGTGGTTCTACAACTACTCCGCCTCGGGCCAGATCACCGCGCCCGAACGCGACGTCTTCGGCATCGTCGTGACGGGCCCCAATACCGAGGCCTGGGCGAAGTACCTCATCTGCCTGGTCTTCGTGACCCTGGCCGCGATCCTCGCCCGCAACCTCACGCGCGGCTCGCTCGGGCGGCAGTGGATGGCGATCCGGGACATGGATATCGCCGCCGAGATCATCGGGGTGAACCCGCTTCGGGCAAAGCTCACCGCCTTCGCCATCTCTTCGTTCTTCATCGGCATCTCCGGCGCGCTGTTCTTCGCGGTCTATCTCGGCGCCATCGAGGTCGGCGAAGCCTTCGGCATCCAGAAATCGTTCCTGGTGCTCTTCATGATCATAATCGGCGGGCTCGGCTCGATCTTCGGCTCCTTTGCCGGGGCGGCGTTCCTGGTCCTGCTGCCAGTCGTGCTGAAGCTGCTCGGCGTCGACCTCTTCGGATGGCCCACGGACATCGTCGCCCATATCCAGCTCGTGATCGTCGGCGGACTCATCATCCTCTTCCTGATCGTGGAACCCCACGGGCTGGCCCAACTCTGGCGGCTGGCGAAGGAGAAACTCAGACTCTGGCCCTTCCCGCATTAGGGCGGGGCAGACCAAGACCATCGGACAAGAACCAAGGGAGGACGAACCGATGAAGATGAAGACCCTCGCGGCGGCGCTCATCGCCGGCGCCATGGCCTCGGGCCCGGCGCTCGCCGATCTGGTGATCCCGGACCTCAGCTACCGCACCGGCCCCTTCGCAGCCGGCGGCGTCCCGTTCTCGGACGGCTATCAGGATTATTTTGCGCTGCTCAATGCCCGCGATGGCGGCATCGGCGGCGTGCCGATACGGCTGGTGGAATGCGAGACCGGCTACAACACCGAGAAAGGCGTGGAGTGCTATGAGAACACCAAGGGCGAAGGGGCCCTGGTCTATCAACCGCTCTCCACCGGCATCACCTACCAGTTGATCCCGCGCGCCACGGCCGATGGCATCCCGCTCCACACCATGGGCTATGGGCGGACCTCGGCGGCCAATGGCGCGGTGTTCCGCAACGTGTTCAACTACCCGGCGAATTACTGGGACGGGGCGAGCATCGCTGTGAACTACCTGCTCGATCAGAACGAGGGCAGCCTCGAGGGCAAGACCGTTGCCCTGCTCTACCACAACTCCGCCTACGGCAAGGAGCCGATCCCCACGCTGGAGGCGCTGAGCGCCATGCATGGGTTCAACTTCACCCAGATCGCGGTGGACAGCCCGGGCCAGGAACAGACCTCGCAATGGCTGCAAATCCGCCGCGAACGGCCCGATTACGTGCTGATGTGGGGCTGGGGCGTGATGAACCAGGTCGCCGTGCAGGAAGCCGCCAATATCCGCTTCCCGATGGAGAACTTCATCGGCATCTGGTGGTCCGGCGCGGAGCATGACGTGACGCCCGCGGGGATGGACGCCAACGGCTACAAGGCGCTCAACATGAACCGGGTCGGCGAGTACCCGGTCTTCGACGAGATCCGTGAACATGTGATCGAGGCCGGCCTCGCCGCCGGTGACGGCTCGAACATCGGCTCGGTGCTCTACACGAGGGGCATGTACGCGGCGATGCTCGCCGCCGAGGCGATCCGGACCGCGCAGGAGATGCACGGCACCGATGACATCACGCCGGAGATGATGCGCGACGGGATGGAGGCCCTCGAAGTGACCGAGGCCACCATGGAAAGCTGGGGCGCCCCGGGCATCGGCCCGGTCTTCTCGGTGACCTGCGAGGATCACGGCGGCTCCGGCATGGGCATCGTCCAGCAGTGGAACGCCGAGGCCGGCGAATGGGTCGCGCTCACTGAGTATATCGAGAGCGACCAGTCGGTGATCGAGCCCCTGGTAATGGAGGACAGCATGGCCTTCGCCTCCGAGAACGGCATCGAGCCGGGCTGCACCTAAACTGGACGATGCGTTCGGGCGGTCCCAGCGGCTGCCCGGGCGCCATTCCGGGGGCGCTGCCCCCGTCGCCCCACGGGCGACTCCCCCGGGATATTTCTGATCCAAAGAAAGACGGGTGAGGAGCCCGGGACATGCTCGATACCGCGAAAGCCGATACCGAGACCCTGCTCGAGGTCAACAATATCGAGGTGATCTACAACCACGTGATCCTCGTGCTGAAGGGGGTCTCGCTGACCGTGCCGAAGGGCGGGATCACCGCGCTCCTGGGCGGCAACGGGGCCGGCAAGACCACGACGCTCAAGGCGATCTCCAACCTGCTCCACTCCGAACGCGGCGAAGTCACCAAGGGCTCGATCACCTATCGTGGCGAGCGGGTGCAGGACCTCTCCCCCGAGGCCCTCGTCAAGCGCGGCGTGATCCAGGTGATGGAGGGCCGTCACTGTTTCGAGCACCTGACCGTGGAGGAAAACCTGCTGACCGGCGCCTATACCCGCGGCGACGGGCGCGGCGATGTCCAGGCCGATCTCGAGATGGTCTATTCCTACTTTCCCCGGCTGAAGGAGCGGCGCGGCTCCCAGGCCGGCTACACCTCCGGGGGCGAACAGCAGATGACGGCGATCGGCCGGGCGCTGATGTCCCGGCCCGAGACGATCCTTCTCGATGAGCCCTCCATGGGGCTGGCCCCGCAACTGGTCGAGCAGATCTTCGACATCGTGAAGCGGCTCAATGAGGAACAGGGCGTGACGTTCCTGCTGGCCGAACAGAATACCAATGTCGCCCTGCGCTTCGCCCATCGCGGCTATATCCTCGAATCGGGCCGCGTGGTGATGGACGGCCCGGCGGCGGAACTGCGCGAGAACCCGGATGTGAAGGAATTCTACCTCGGTATGTCCGAGGAGGGCCGCAAATCGTTCCGCGATGTGCGCAGCTACCGCCGGCGCAAGCGCTGGCTCGCCTGATCCGCCTTCGGTTTAAGGCACCGCCCGCGGCCGCCTGCATCTGCTATTGAATAGCCGTCCCGCGCCTTGCCTTTTGAACCGAGGCACCCAAGGCTGACGGCATGGCCCTTGGGGAGGAGCGTATGACCGACCACTTCGACGATCTCGAAACCCGGAGCCCGGCGCAGCGGGCCGAGGACATCGCCCACGCATTGCCGGTTCAGATCGCCCATGCCCAGACCATACCGGCCTACGGCCAGAGTTTCGGCACCGCGGATGTGAGTGCGCTCGACGTGCAGACCCCCGCCGATCTGGCGCGTCTGCCGGTCCTGCGCAAATCGGCGCTGGTCGAGGCGCAGAAGGCCCGCCCGCCGCTGGGCGGCTTTGTGGCTGAGACTGCGGCTTTCGCCCATCTCTTCCAGTCCCCCGGCCCGATCTACGAACCAGGCATGGACAGCCGCGACTGGTGGCGCTTCGGGCGGTTCCTCCATGCCTGCGGGATCGGCGCGGGCGATATCGTGCAGAACTGCTTCTCCTACCACCTGACCCCCGCCGGCATGATGTTCGAGAACGGCGCCCGGGCCATCGGCGCCACCGTGATCCCCGCCGGCACCGGCCAGACCGAGCTTCAGGCCCGCGCCGCCGCCGATCTCGGCGCCACCGCCTATGCCGGCACGCCGGATTACCTCAAATCCATCCTCGAAGCCGCCGATGCCGCCGGTCTCAAGACGCAGATCACAAAGGCAGCCGTCTCCGGCGGCGCGCTCTTCCCCAGCTTGCGCGATTGGTACACGGATCGCGGCATCACCTGCCTCCAGGCCTATGCCACCGCCGATCTCGGCAATATCGCCTATGAGACCGCGCCGGGCGAGGGGTTGATCGTGGACGAGGGCGTCCTCGTCGAGATCGTCACCCCCGGCACCGGCGATCCGGTGCCCCATGGCGAGGTCGGCGAAATCGTGGTGACGACGCTCAACCCCGACTATCCGCTGATCCGCTTCGCCACCGGCGACATGAGCGCGGTGATGGAGGGCCAGAGCCCCTGCGGCCGCACCAATATGCGGATCAAGGGCTGGATGGGCCGCGCCGACCAGACGACGAAGATCAAGGGCATGTTCGTGCGCCCCGAACAGGTCGCCGACCTCGTCGCCCGCCTGCCGGGCGTGAGCCGCGCCCGCGTCATCGCCGACCGCGAAGGCGAGGCCGATACCATGCATATCCAGTTCGAGGCCGAGGGCGCCGCGCTCGACAGCGCCGAGGACGCCGTCCGCGACGTGCTGAAGCTGCGCGGCAGCGTCGAGATCGTCGCCCCCGGCGCTCTGCCCCGCGACGGCCTCGTGATCGAAGACCGACGAACTTACGACACCTGATGAGGACCCCATGTTGCGTATCCCTGCCTTCTGCCTTGCCCTCGCACTCCCCGCCGCCGCCGCTGCCGAGGACGCGGCCCTTCTGATCGGGACCGAACGTTACGACAACCTCTCCCGCGTGGCGGGGGCCGATGATCTGATGGCGGCCCAGGACGAGCTGGAGGCGGCGGGGTTCGCGGTCACCGCCCTGCGCAACGCGACGGCCGAGGATCTCGCCCCGGCCCTCACCGGGTTCCTTGAGGCCGCTTCAGAGGCGGACCGGCTGATCGTCGCCCTCTCCGGGCAGTTCGTCACCGACGGCACCCGGTCCTGGCTCCTGCCGCGCGATGCCGAGGCGCCCTCGATCCTCGCCCCCGGCGTCGGCGCGGTCTCGGTGGAAAGCGTGCTCGCAATGCTCGCCACCCGACCCGGCGCCGCGCTCCTGATCCTCGGCAGCCGCGGCGGCGACGACGAGATCGACCCCTGGCTCCGCGAGGGCATCGGCACGCCGGATATCCCCCAGGGCGTGACCGTTCTCTCCGGCCCGACCTGGCGCGTAGCCGACCTCCTCGAAGACGACATCGCCCAGCCCGGCGCCGACCTCCTTGCCGCCGCACGCGACGCAAGGGACATCGAGGTATCCGGCTTCACCCCGCCCAGCCTTGTCCTGATCCCCGAACGCACGGAACAGGCGGAACAGGCCGAGCCCGAAGGCCCCCGCATCGTCGACACCTCCGAAGAGGAAGCGGCCTGGGAGGCGGCACAGGAGGCCGACAGCCTGGACGCCTATCAGGGCTTCCTGCGCGACTGGCCGGACGGGGTCTTCGCCGAGGAGGCGGAGGCGCAGGTCGCCGCGATCCTCGACGAACCGTTCCGCACCGAACGCCTGGCCGAAGAGGCCCTGGATCTCACCCGCGCCGCCCGGCGCGGCATCCAGCAGGACCTCACCACGCTCGGTTTCAACACCCGCGGCATCGACGGCATCTTCGGCCCCGGCACACGGGGCGCGGTGACCAACTGGCAACAGGAAAACGGTTTCCCGCAATCGGGCTATCTGAACCGCGAGCAGATCGACCGGCTCGACGCCCAGGCGGCGCGGCGCGAGGCGGAATTGCAGGCCGAGGCCGAGCGCGAGGCGGCAGAGGCCGCCCGGCTCGACCGCGCCTATTGGGAGGAAACCGGCGCGCGGGGCGACGAATCTGGCTACCGGACCTATCTGGAGCGCTACCCGGAGGGGCTCTTTGCGACCCTCGCCCAGACCCGCCTCGGCGAGATCGAGGCGGAACGGCGGACGGCGGCGGAAGCGGCCGACCGGGCGTTCTGGGACCAGACCGGCGCGCGCGGCGACGCGGCCGGCTACCGCGCCTATCTCGACCGCCACCCGGAGGGGCTCTTTGCACAGATCGCCCGCACCGCCTTAGGTGAGAGCGCGAACGACGGCAGTGCCGCCGACCGCGCCGCCTGGGACCGCGCCATGGAGACCAACAGCGCCGACGGCTACCGCGGCTATCTGAGCGACTGGCCCGACGGGCAGTTCCGCGCCGAGGCCGAGGCCCGGATCGCGGCCCTGGCCGGCCCGGCGATCGACGAAGGGGCGGTGGCCGCGGCCCAGGAGGAGGAGCGCCGG
>JANQRL010000003.1 GCA_028284605.1 Paracoccaceae bacterium
CGCGGTCCCGAAATCCCGCAACCGGCCCAAAATCCCGGCCCCCGCACGGACCGCAACGTCGAAGCGCCAGGCATCGTCAGGGGCCTGCGCGGCGGTGTAGAGGATCGCCGTCATCTCTCGCGACATCGCCGCATTGGCCCGGAGCGGACCGGCCGCACCGCTCGGCTCGAGCCCCGCGAAGGAACAGAAATCCGCGATCACATCCCCGTCCGGCAGGCGCGCCGGATCGTAGACCCGGAAGGCCACGGCCTCGCGCCCGAACACCCGGTCGAGCGCCGCGATGCGCCGGCGATAGCGCACCGTGCCGGGGAATGCCGGGCGAATCCCGTGCTTCAGAAGCTGCTGGAACTGCGAACAGACCATCCCGACGGGCGGTCGGATGTAAGCCTTCACCTCGATCCGGGCGACGAGCGGCGCGACCACCGCCTTGAACTCCCGCAGCGCCGCCTCGTAGCCGGCATTGGAAAACTCCTCGCCCGACACGATCAGGACGGGCTGCCGCGCCGCCCGGACGGCGCGGGCGAGATCGTCGCGCATCTCCGCCCGCCGGGCGTCGGGCGCCGACCCGTCCGGCCCCGAATAGCGCGGGCAGTCGCGGCCGCAAAAGGCGAAGAGGAAGCCGTGGGAATGGTTCGGGCTGTCGCCCCAGTCGAGATAATCGGCGCCCGCCGGGGGCGATTTCGCCAGTTGCGCCTGAATCGATGTCGTGCCGGTCTTGTGAAACCCGGCATGGAGGATCAGCCGGGTTGGCGCGTTCGGGGCGGCGGGTCCGGCTGCGGGCGACGTGCCGCTCATCGGCCGGGTCTCCCGAACGTCGCCGCGACGGACGCCCTCGCGGTCAGTGCAAGGGCCCGAGGCACCGGCACACGGGCGGCGTTCACCGATCCACTTCCCCAAACACGATATCCAGCGTCCCGATGATCGCCGAGACATCGGCGAGCTGGTGGCCCTTGCACACATGGTCCATCGCCTGCAGATGCAGATAGCCCGGCGCGCGTAGCTTCGCCCGATAGGGCCGGTTCGTGCCGTCGGCCACCAGATAGACCCCGAACTCCCCCTTCGGCGCCTCGACGGCGGCGTAAACCTCGCCCTCGGGGACGTGGAAGCCCTCGGTATAGAGCTTGAAGTGGTGGATCAGCGCCTCCATCGAGGTCTTCATGTCGGCCCGCGACGGCGGCGTGATCTTGCCCCGGGCCAGCACCTCGCCGGGCTCGTTCCGCAACTTCTCGCAAGCCTGTCGGATGATATGGATCGACTGGCGCATCTCCTCCATCCGCACCAGATAGCGGTCGAAACAATCGCCGTTCTTGCCCACCGGCACCATGAACTCGAACTCATCGTAGCATTCATAGGGCTGCGCGCGCCGCAGGTCCCAGGCGAGGCCGGAGCCGCGCACCATCACGCCGGAGAAGCCCCAGTCGAGGATCTCCTCCTCACTGACGACCCCGATATCGACATTACGCTGTTTGAAGATGCGGTTCTCGGTCAGGAGCCCGTCGATATCGGCGAGCACCTTGGGGAACTCCACCGCCCAGGCGTCGATATCCTCGATCAGCTCCGGCGGCAGGTCCTGATGCACGCCTCCGGGCCGGAAATAGGCGGCGTGGAGCCGGGCCCCGCAGGCGCGCTCGTAGAAGATCATCAGCTTCTCGCGCTCTTCGAAGCCCCAGAGTGGCGGGGTCAGCGCCCCGACATCCATCGCCTGCGTGGTGACGTTGAGGAGGTGGTTCAGCACCCGCCCGATCTCGGAATAGAGCACCCGAATGAGCGAGGCCCGGCGCGGCACCTCGACCCCGGTCAGCCGCTCGATGGCCAGGCACCAGGCATGCTCCTGGTTCATCGGGGCGACATAGTCGAGCCGGTCGAAATAGGGCAGGTTCTGGAGGTAGGTGCGGGTCTCCATCAGCTTTTCGGTGCCCCGGTGCAGCAGGCCGATATGCGGATCGCAGCGCTCCACGATCTCTCCGTCAAGCTCCAGAACCAGCCGCAAAACCCCATGGGCCGCAGGGTGTTGCGGACCGAAATTGATGTTGAAATTGCGGATCTTCTGCTCCGCCGTGATCGCGTCCTCGAAACTTGGCCCGTCCATCATGACGTCACATTCTCCAGGTTGGCCCGCCACTCGGCAGGCAGCGGCCCGACATTCTCGGCCACCCAATCGTATTGCGGGCGCAGCATCTCCAGGGCCATCGGCCGCAAATCGTCACGCATCGCCACCTTCGGCCCCTCATGGACCTTCTCGGCGCCGTCGAACACCCCCGGCGCGATCCCGAGCCAGGCGCAGATCGCGGCAAATCCGCCCTCCTTATACATGGTCTCGGCAAAGGCCACCATGAGCCTCTCCTCCGGCACCGCATCGCGCAGCTTCGCGACCGTGCCGGCATAGTCGCCCCGGGCGGTCACATGGGTCTCATGGCCCTTGTTGAGGATGCGCCAGAGCGTGGCGTTGGCCTTGCTCTGAACCTCCTGATCCGGCCGCTTCTGACGCTCCGCCTGCATCCGGACATGGGACCACAGCCGTGCCAGGGGGTCGCGCATCAGATAGAGGATGCGAACGCGCGCCCTCGCCATCGCCATCCGGGCGATGAGATCGCCGGGCAGCAGCGCATAGCCCGGGGTCAGCTCGCCCACCAGCCGCGCCTCTCCTGCGCCCTGTTGAAGATAGTCGAGATAGGCGGCATCGCCGCGCCGGTCGCCGTCGAGCATATCGATCAGGTCGCTCATATCGGCGATGCGCCGGTCCATGTTGCGCACCTGCCAGCCGCGCCCGGCCGCCTCCGCCTCGTCCCGTGTCCGCAGAAAGCCGTCGAGCCGCCCGGCAAAGGCGGCGATCTGCCTGGCCCGGGCCGCATCGTCGAAGGTATCCCAGTAGTGCACTTCCTTGACCGCCCGCAGGTGGCAATCGGGATGTTCATGAAGCGCCCGATAGAGCCACGATGTCCCCGCCTTGGTGGCGCCGACGCAGATCAGGATCAGCGGATCAGACATGATCGCCCTCCTCGGGCCTCCGCCGCCAGGCGGCCGGCAGGTCCGGTCCGAACCTCTCGGCAAGCGCCCGATAGGTCGGCTCCAGCGCCGCGCGCGCCCGCACCCGCAGGGCCGACGGCAGATCGTCCTTTGGGGTCAATCCGCGATGGACGACCTTGGTCAACCGGCCCTTTCGCGGCGCCACGCCGATGAAGCCGCACAGACGGTCCAGTTCGGCCTGATCGAAGAACGTCTCATAGAAGAAGTAGCCGATCCGATCCGCCGGCACCGCGGCCTCGAGCCGATCGATCGCCCTCTCATAGCGGCTACGCAGCAGCGTGTAGCCGCCGGCATCCTCCAGAGCGGCCGCGGCACTGCCGGCGAAGTCGGATGCCCCGCCTTTCCGCATCGTATGCCGCACGCCGGACAGGAACCGGTCCACCGGATCGCGCATCAGCAGGATAAAGCGCACATCCGCCGCGATCCGGGACATCGCCGCGAACGTCTCCGTCCTGAGCAGCGCGTATTGCGGCGAGACATCCGCCAGCACGTGCTGACCCGGCCGGCGAAAGGCAAAGAGAACGTCGGCATAGCGGTCATGGGGGGGGCCCACCGCCTCCTCGAAGCGCACCGCCAGATCGCCGGCCTTCTTCTTTCTGGCATAGCGCGAGAGCGCCGCACCGACGCGAAGCCTCTGAAGCGCGGAACGGGTCTCGATCCGGGCCTTGTGGTTCGTCAGATCGCGGCTGAGCCCGGCGGAGCCCTCGACCAGGTTCCAGTAGTCGAGCTCTTTCCAGGCCGACATCAGCACGTCGCCATGGCCGGCGAGGTAGCGATAGAGCCAAGTCGTGCCGGATTTCTGCGCACCGATCACAAACACGACCCGGTCGACCGTTCCGAACCTTGCATCCACCGCCGGATCGGGCTGCGTCCCGTCTGCCATCCGGCTCAGCCGGCCGCTCCGGACTTGCCGTCCTCGGTCTTCTCGTCGCCCGGCAGGATGTAGTCGGCGCCCTCCCAGGGGCTCATGAAGTCGAACTGGCGATATTCCTGCACCAGACTGACGGGCTCGTAGACCACGCGCTTCTGCACCTCATCGTAGCGCACCTCCGTGTAGCCGGTGGTGGGGAAATCCTTGCGCAGCGGATGCCCGCGAAAGCCGTAATCGGTGAGGATGCGGCGCAGGTCCGGATGGCCCGAGAACAGGATGCCGAACATGTCGAAGACCTCGCGCTCGAACCAGCCCGCCGACGGGTGCGCCGGGATGATCGAGGGCACCATATCCTCCTCCCGCACCGCGACGCGGAGCCGGATGCGGTGGTTCTGGTACATGCTCAGGAAGTGGTAGACGACGTCGAACCGCTTCTGCCGCCCCGGGTAATCCACCGCCGTGATGTCGATCAGGGTGGAGAACTGGCAGGTCCGGTCCGCCTTCAGCCATTCCACGAGCCCCTTGAGGCTGGCGAGCGCGACATCGACGGTCAGCTCGCCATGGGCAACCTGCCAGGACAGCACGCAATCGGGCCGCCTGAGTTCGATATGGCCGCCCAGTTCCTTGAGGATCTCGTCGCTCATCTCGGGCCTTTCGGGTTAGCGGACGATGGTGCCGGTGCGGCGGATCTTCCGCTGGAGCTGGAGGATGCCGTAGAGCAGCGCCTCCGCCGTCGGCGGGCAGCCGGGCACGTAGATGTCGACCGGCACGATCCGGTCGCAGCCCCGGACCACCGAGTAGCTGTAATGATAATAGCCGCCGCCATTGGCGCAGGACCCCATGGAGATCACATAGCGCGGCTCGGCCATCTGGTCGTAGACCTTGCGCAGCGCCGGGGCCATCTTGTTGGTCAGCGTCCCGGCCACGATCATCAGATCGGACTGGCGTGGGCTTGCGCGCGGCGCGGTGCCGAAGCGTTCCAGATCGTAGCGCGGCATCGAGGTGTGCATCATCTCCACCGCGCAGCAGGCCAGCCCGAAGGTCATCCAGTGCAAGCTACCGGTGCGCGCCCAGTTGATGATGTCGGCGGTGGAGGTGACCAGAAACCCCTTGTCCTGAAGCTCGCGGTTGAGCTCCTGGGTGGCGTGCTCCTTGTCGGCTCCGGCGGTATTCGCGGATGTGGCGACGGACATGGGCACCTCCCGGTTCGCGGGGCTGGCTCGGCCCCGGGTCGCGTCCTGACCTAGCGCCGCTCCGGCGCGACTGCAACGCGACAAGTCTACCATCCGCCCTCAGGCGCCGCAAACGCCGGGATCAGGTCTTGTAGAGCCGGACCGGGCTGCCCTTTTCCCGCGCGATGAGGCCCCGTGCCTCGTGGTCGAGCTGCACCGCCTTCAGCCACCAGCCCGCCTTCTCGCCGCCTGGAAAAAGGGTGGCGTCGAGAAGGGGCAGCAGCGCCGCCTTGGCGTCCGCCACCTTCATCCCCGGCGGGCTGTCCGGGAGCACGGCCATCAGCGCGGCCTGCATCGCCTCGAACTTCGCCTTGTCCACCCGCCAGGGCTTCCCCTCGGCGGTGAGTACCTCCATGGTTTCGTCAGACAATCGTCAGCTCCTTTCGGCCGTCTTCGACCTTTGGCGACCGGAACCCCATCGCAATCCAGGCGCCGAGCAGGCGCAGCATGAAGCCGGCTGTGTGGGTCTTGGGGTTCGGGATGTCGTCCGGCAGGGGCGGCGCGCCCTCCGGACGGTCCTTCGTCATCGTGCGCAGATCCATCGCAGGCCGCTCCGCCCCGGGCCAGCGCGCGGCATAGAGCGACAGCCAATGGCTGCCTTTGAACTCCAGAAAGACCGGGCTCATGCAGCAGGTCGCGACAACCCGGCGGGTGTCGCTCGCGGGCGTCAGGCGGAATTCGGCGAGGTGCTCTGCTCCGGTCTCGACCGCCACCCGGTCCTTGCGCATCAGAACGAACTGCGTGCCACCCGTCTCCACCCGCTCCTCCACTGCACCCGGCAAGGTGGCGACCCGCTCCGCCGCCTCACGACAGCTCGTGCAATGGCATTCCGAGCTGAGGATCGGCGGACCCGTGACCGCCAGGCGAACCTGACCGCAGCGACAGGTGATGTGCTTTGTCCGCATTGCGATTCTCCTCGTAATTAGACTGGACCGTCCAGTTTGATTGTCAACCCGGGATCGCCTAGACTCCGGTCATGATCGAGGCTCCCACCCTCCCCCGACGCGTCCGCCGCACCCGGGCCACCATCCTCGAAACGGCGGAGGCGGTGTTTCTCGCCGAGGGCTATCTTGAAGCCAGTATGGACCGGATCGCGGCCCGTGCCGGGGTCTCGAAACAGACGCTCTATGCGCATTTCGGATCGAAGGAGGCGCTGTTTCTGGCCATGGCCGACGCGATGATCGGCGCCGCGGCGGAGGCCCTGCGGAAGGCCGCGCCGACCCCCGGGCCGGAGGCCGATCCAGAGCCCTTCCTCCAGGCCCATGCGCGCGAGCAGCTCAGGACGGCGACGAATCCCGGCCTGATGCGCATCCGGCGCCTGGCCATCGCCGAGGCCGACCGGTTCCCGGATTTCGGGCGCGCCGTGTTCGAGCTGGGCCCCGGAAGCTCCATCGCCCGGCTCGAAGCCGCTTTCGTCCGCTGGCACGGGGCCGGCAAGCTCAACACGCCCGACCCGCGCCGCGCCGCGGAAACCTTCAACTGGCTGCTGATGGGCGGCCCGACGAGCGAAGCGATGCTGCTCGGCCGCGCGCAATTCGCCGGCCAGGCGGCGATAGACGCCCACGCCGCCGAATGCGTTCGGGTGTTTCTCTCAGCTTACGGGCGCGGCTGAGCACTCACTCCCACTCGAGCGCGCCCTTCTTCCACTCATAGGCAAAGCCCACGGTGAGCACGACGAGGAACACGATCATCGACCAGAACGCCGCCGTCGAAATGTCCGCAAAGGCCACCGCCCAGGGGAACAGGAAGGCAATCTCAAGGTCGAAGATGATGAACAGGATCGCAACGAGGTAGAAGCGCACGTCGAACTTCATCCGCGCGTCATCGAAGGCGTTGAACCCGCATTCATAGGCCGAGACCTTTTCTGGGTCCGGATTGCGCACCGCGACGATGGCGGCGGCGAGGATGAAGACCAGGCAGATCGCGAGCGCCAGGCCCAGAAACACCAGGATCGGCAGATATTCCCTCAGGAAGTCGTCCATCGGCCCCTCTCGTCCCGCAGCGCCGGGCAGCCAGGAACAGGGCCGGGCGCCGGTTTTCGGCTGAACCCGGCATAGACGCCGCCCCCGGCGGGGTCAACCGAAGGCCCCCCGATCCGCTGGGACATTGGCGCGCGGAGCCATTCCGGTGCGGCGGGCCTCAGGCGCTCTTCGGCAGATCCACGACATCGCCGGCCCCGCCCTCGATCATTGTCTCCGCGACAAAGGTCAGGAGCCGGCCCCAGGCGGCATCGAGTTCCGGCGTCCAGCGGCTGTCGAGCGTCTCGGCCAGCACCTCGGTCAGCACCTCGCCCACCAGCGCATAATGCGCCGGTTCGGCACCGAGCTTGGCATGGCTCTTGCCCAGCAGCAGAAGCCGCTCACGCAGTTCGTCCCGAGAGCTCAGCGCCGAGACGACATAGGTCAGGGTCTGGGCCAGCTTCGCCGTCTGCGGGCCGATATCCTCGGCAAAGAGCGGCCGGACCGCCGGGGCGCGCTCAAAAAGCCGGGCATAGAACCGCGCCGAAATCCCCACGAGCTGCAACGAGATATGCTGGAACGCCTCGCGCACCAATTGCGCCTCGCGATTGTCGAGCATCCGCAACCTCCGATCTGTTGATCGGGCGATCCTGCCCCCAAAAAGGTGGAGATCGGGTAAATCCGGCTCAGGGGGCGGTCATCACGACCAGGGCCAGGGCCGACATCACCAGGGTCACCGGCCCCCAGAGCCGGCGTTCGGGTTCCGACGGCGTCGCGAGATTGGCCATGGTGGTCAGAAGCGTCAGGACAAGGGCCACCCAACCGGTCCAGCGCGGCCAGCCGAGGCCCGGAAATCCCGCCGCGGACAGGATCGCCAGCGCCAGGAAGACCAGCACACCCACCGAGAGCGCCGCGAGAGCCCGCGCGGAAGGCGACAGCGCGCCATCCTGCCGGCCGCCCTGCGTGAGCCGGCCCCAGGGGGCACCGAAGACCAGCGCGATCTGAAACAGCACGACGATACCCGCCAGGGCGGCGTAGAGATGGCCAGCGATGACCGTCACGCCCAGGACGGCGGGCGCTTCTCGAAGAAGGCCGCGATCCCCTCCGCCGCCTCGTCGCTTTCCCAGCGGGTCACCAGAGCCTCGACGGTGCGCGCCAGCACCGCCTCGTCGATCGGCGGCCCGAGGGAGCGGACGAGGGCCTTGGCCTCCGCGACGGCGCCCGGCGCACAGGCGAGATAGGGCACGACCTCCGCCTCCACCGCAGCGTCCAGCTCCGCCTCCGGCACTGCCTTCGCGACAATCCCCAGCGTCACCGCCTCGCCCGCATCGAACCGCCGCGAGGACATGAAGACCCGCCGCGCCATCGCCTCGCCCATCCGCGCCACCACGTAGGGCCCGATGGTCGCCGGGGTGAGCCCGAGCCGAGTCTCGGTCAGCCCGAACCGCGCGCCCGCCTCCGCCACGGCCACATCGCAGATGCAGGCGAGCCCGACCCCGCCCCCGAAAGCCGCGCCTTGTACCCGCCCGATCAGCGGTTTCGGCAGTGTGTTGAGCGCCATCAGCATCCGCCCGAGCGCCAGAGCGCCCTTCGCCCGGGTCGCCGCATCCGCCGCGATCTGCGCCTTCATCCAGCCCAGATCGCCCCCGGCGCAGAAACTCGGCCCCTCGCCCGCCAGCACGACGACCCGCACCGCCGGATCGCGCCCGAGCCGGCCCGCCGCCTCGGTCAGCTCGGCGATCATCTGAGCCGAGAGCGCATTGTGCTTCTCCGGCCGCCGCAGCGTGAGCCGCGCCACCCCGCGCCCGTCCACGGCAATCGCAATCGTCTCCATCACCCGCTCCTCATCCGCCGCGCCACCGCGCCCGCCTCAGCCAGAACGCCCCCATCCACCCCGGTCGCGAAACCGAGCGCCTCGACCCGCTCCACCACCGCCTCCGTCGCCACATTGCCGGGCGCGCCGGGCGCATAGGGACATCCGCCAAGCCCGGCGACGGAACTGTCGAAGACCCGCAGCCCCATCCCGAGCGCCACCTCGATATTGCCCAGCGCCCGCCCCCCGGTGTCGTGGAAATGCCCGGCCAGCCGATCGGCGGGCAGGACTTCCAGCACCGCCTCCAGCATCGCCCGCACTGTCTCGGGCCGCCCGGCGCCAATCGTATCCCCAAGCGACACCGGCATCCGACTCAGGCCCTGTAATCCCCGCACCGCCTCCACCACCGCCTCGGGCGCCACCGGCCCGTCATAGGGGCAATCGGTGACGCAGGAGATGTAGCCGCGCAGCTCGACCCCAGCTTCGACCGCCGCCACCACTACCGGCGCCAGCCGTTCCAGGCTCTCGGCGATGGAACAGTTCAGGTTCGCCCGGCTGAACCCCTCCGAGGCCGAAATGAACACCGCGATCTCGCTCACCGGCGCCCCGGTCGCGCGAAACCCCTCCCAGCCCCGCATATTCGGCACCAGCACCGAGGTCCGGCAGTCGTGCTCCCAGGACATCGCCGCCAGCACCTCGGCGGTATCGGCCATCTGCGGCACCCATTTCGGGCTAACGAAGGCCCCCACCTCCAAAGCCGCCACCCCGGACCGGGTCAAAAGATCGATCAGCGCCACCTTCTCCGCCACCGAGATCACTCGGGCCTCGTTCTGCAACCCGTCCCGCGGCCCGACCTCATAGATCGCCACAGACTCAGCCAATGCCCCGGCCCTTCATTTGGCCGAAAATACTCCGGGGTCCGGGGCAGCGCCCCGGCTCCGAGCGGGCCCGCCGGAGGCGGGACGCGAGATAAGGGAGCGTGCCGCAGGCACTCATCCGGATGGCTCCCAGGCCGGATAGAAGTCCCGGTCATAGAGCCGCTCGCCCCCCTCCGACGGCAGCGCGGCACGAAACCCGGGCCGCGCCGTGATCCGCCCATACCAGGCCGCCATTTCCGGAAACCCGTCCAGCCCCGCGAAATGCCGCGCCATATAGACCGCCTGCCCGACCGAGATATCCGCCGCCGAAAACCCGCCGGCGAGCAGGTAGTCCCGCCCCGCCAGCCCCTGCTCGACCGCCTCGTAGCATTTCCCGAGCCGCTTCGCCTCCAGCTTCATCACGACGGGAGAGCGCATCGCATCGTCGTAGAGCATGACATGCTGCTGGGTGAGCGTGCCGACATGCTGGCTGATCGTCTCGGCGAAATGCACCCAGATCAGCCATTCCGCCCGCTCCGGATCCCCCGGCCCGCGCCCCAGCCCGGCCTCCGGAAACCGCTCGCAGAGAAGTTCCGTGATCGCCCCGCTCTCCCAGAGCACCTCGCCGCCGATCTCCAGGGCCGGCAGCCGACCGGCGGGGTTCAGCGCCAGATAGTCCGGCTCCCGGAGACTGCTGTCGAAGGGCCGCACCACGGTCTCGAACTCCAGCCCGAGCTCATGGAGCAGCCAAAGCGTCCGCATCGAGCGGGTCTGAGGCGCGTGATGGAGCCGGATCATCGCACCTCCTCCACCGCGCGTAAGTCGGGCCGTGTGGCCCGAAAACTCGCCCGCCCGGAAATGCCGGCAAACCAGTCGGCCAGGGCCGGATAGTTCCGCAGCATCTCCCGCCCCGCCGGGGCTTCCGCGAAATAGGCCAGCATTGGCGCCAGATGGCACTCCGCGGCGCCGGGCGCTTCTCCCCTGAGAACCAGCCCCTCCGCCGCGATCTCCTCCAACGCCCCCAGCCCCCGCGGCGCGGCGGCGAGCCCGGCGGCCAGTTCCGCCGGGTCCGGCGCCTGTCCCTCCAGCGGCCGGAACGCCCCATGGACGAAGATCTGCCGGACCAGCGGCCAGTAGAGATAGGCATCGACGATCGAGGCCACCTGCCGGGCCCGCGCCGCCCGGCGCCGGTCGGCCGAGGGCGGCAGCAGATAGCCCAGAATGGCCCCGGTCTCATAGAGCCGGAAATCGCCATCATAGAGTACCGGGACCCGCCCGAACGGATGATGGCGCTCGGCGGCCAGAGACCCGTCGAACGGATCGACCTCCTCATAACCCGCCACCAGACCGGCCTCGGCGAGGCCCATCCGGACGGCCCAGGTGTAGACACTGAACCGATAGCCGATCAGCCGCAGGGTCATGCCGTGTCCTCCATCCCGCGCTCCGCCAACCGGATGAGCACCGCCCCGGCCTCGACCTGCGCCCCTTCCGCGACGCCCACCGCCTCCACCACCCCGTCCCTTGGCGCGCGCAGCACATGTTCCATCTTCATCGCCTCCAACACGACAAGTCGGTCGCCCTCGGCCACCGCGGCCCCGGGCGCCACCGCGACCCCGCTGACGAGGCCGGGCATCGGGGCGAGCACCGCGTCCCCGCCTGCGGTTTGCGACGCCCGATCCAGCGGATCGGGGAGGCGCAGTTCGCAGGCGCCCCCATCAAAGAGCGTGATCCGGTCCCCGTGCCGAACAAAGGGCACCCCGGCCCGCCCGTTGAGCCGCCAGCCCCGCGCGCCCCGCTCCGCGCGGACCATGGCAGCGGAAACCGAGATATCCCAGCCGCCCTCCGCGGCTTCGAGGAGCACCATCTCCTCGCCGATCCCGACCGGAAACCGCAACGGCGCCCAGAGCGCAAACCCGGCCAGGGCCGGCGCCTCCTCCCAGAGCCCCGCCGCCGCCAGCGCCGCCTGGGCGAGAACCTCCGGCGCCGGTTCCGGCATAGCGGTCAGAGCGGCCTGCTTCGCCGCGATGAGCCCGGTCTCGACTGCCCCGGCCCGGACATCAGGATCGTCTACCAGGGTTTTGAGAAACCGAAGGTTTGTCACCGCTCCGGCCACCTGTGTCGCACCGAGCGCGCGGGACAGGGCGCCAAGCGCCTCGGCCCGGTCGGCGCCGGTGGCGATCAGCTTCGCAATCATCGGATCGTAATAGGGCGAGATCACGTCCCCCGCCTCGACCCCGCTTTCGACCCGCACGCCCTCCGGAAACGCGAGGTGATCGAGCCGCCCTGTCTCCGGCAGGAAGTCGTTGCCGGGATCCTCGGCATAGAGCCGGACCTCCACCGCATGGCCGCTCAGCGTCACCTCGTCCTGGCTCAGCGGCAGCGCCTCCCCCGCCGCGACGCACAATTGCCATTCCACCAGATCGAGCCCGGTCACCGCCTCGGTCACCGGATGCTCGACCTGGAGCCGCGTGTTCATCTCCATGAACCAGAACCCGTCGGGTTCCAGCCCGCCCGCGGCATCGACGATGAACTCCACCGTCCCGGCCCCGCGATAGCCGATCGCCTCCGCCGCCCGCACCGCCGCCGCCCCCATCGCGGCGCGCATATCAGCCGTCATCCCCGGCGCCGGCGCCTCTTCGAGCACCTTCTGGTGACGCCGCTGCAGGGAACAGTCGCGTTCATAGAGATGCACCGCCCGGATCCCGTCCCCGAAGACCTGCATCTCGATATGGCGCGGGGTGCGGATGTACTTCTCGACCAGCACATCGCCGTTGCCGAAGGCCGCCTCGGCCTCGGCCCGGGCGCTGGCCAGGGCCTCGGCGAAATCCTCCGCCCGGTCCACCCGCCGCATCCCCTTGCCGCCACCGCCCGCCACCGCCTTGATCAGCACCGGATAGCCGATCCCGTCGGCGGCGCCGGCCAGATGCTCGGGATGCTGGTTCTCGCCATGGTAACCCGGCACCACCGGCACGCCCGCCTCCGCCATCAGCCGCTTCGCCGCGTCCTTCAGCCCCATGGCCCGGATCGCCTCCGCCGAGGGCCCGATGAAGATGAGCCCCGCGGCCGCCACGGCCTCCGCGAACTCCGCGTTCTCGCTCAGGAAGCCATAGCCCGGGTGGATCGCCTCGGCGCCCTCCGCCAGGGCCGCCGCGATGATCGCCTCGCCGCGCAGATAGCTCTCCGCGGGCGTGCGCCCGCCAAGCGCCACCGCCCGGTCCGCCATCCGGACATGGAGCGCCTCGGCATCGGGCTCTGAATAGACCGCCACGCTCTCGATCCCCATCCGGCGGCAGGTCCGCGCGATCCGGCAGGCGATCTCGCCGCGATTGGCGATCAGGAGGCGGGAGAACATCAGGCCGTCCTCTGAGCGCGGCAGGGCGGTGACGATCCGAAACGCGACGCCTGCGCACCCAGTGGTTTGTGGCCCCAATCCTTTCGAAAGGATTGGCCAAAGCCTTCGAAGGCTTTGCCGGCGCCCAGGTCGACAATCGGGAAAAGCGCGCCATGGGACGGCCCCGACAGCCACCGGACCGACGCGCCAGTCCTTTCGAAAGGACTGGCCAAAGCCTTCGAAGGCTTTGGTCCCGAGGAGTGCCCCGTTGGCCTCCATGACCTCACGGACCGGCGGCGGATCATGGCGCGAGATCCTCGACCAGCCGGAACCGCTCGCAGACAAGCTCCATCTCCACATCCCAGCCGCCGTTGCGCTCGAAATACCGCCGATGATCCGCCCGCCAGCCGTCTAGGCTGTCGTTCTCCCCCTCCGCCAGCGCGAAATCGGCATCCACGTCGCGATAGCGCCGGATCGCGACCTCGATGGTCTCGATCACCAGCGCCGGCGTGCCGTCCCAGTTGAGCGCGATATCCCGCCGCCCGACCTGGGGCAGCGCCTCACCCTCCGCCTCGAAATCCCGCAGCGCCCCGCAGGTCGCCGTCTTCACGCCCGCCCGCACAAGGGCCAGAAGCTCCGCCGACAGCGCCGCGCTGTCCCCGAAGGTGAAGGTTTCCGCCCCGGGGTAGCGGGCAAGAGCTTCGTCGAGTGTCATTCGTCCCTCACCGCAGAGTATTTCCGGTAGCGATGCCGGTAGATGAAATTCGGCCGATCGCCGTCGATCAGGTAAAACACGATACCGACCGAGATCAGCAGATGGATCAGCGTCCAGAACTGCGGCGAGAGCCCGCCGAAGTCCACGGCATTACCACCCAGCGCCCCGACCTGCCCGAGCCCGCCAAGGAGCTGAAACACCGTCAGCCCCGCCGAAACCGCCGCCAGAACGACCGCCCAGGGCGCGCGCAGAATGAGCCCCATGCCGCAGGCCAGCGGGAACGCCCCGAGCAGCAGCGCCCAGCCCACCGGCACGCCCTGCCCGATCAGCAGCCCGGCTTTGCCGATCCCCGCGAGGATCAGGTAGAGCGCGATGGCCCAGAGAAGCCCGGTCAACTGCCCTTTCGGATGCGCCCAGACCTCCGCGCGGCTGACATAGACCCAGGGAATGCCGGAATAGGTATCCTGGCGTTCCTCCCAGCGCGGTTGTTCGTCGTCCGTCATCACATCCGGAACACGCCGAAGCGCGTCTCCTCAATCGGCGCGTTGAGCGCGGCGGCGAGGCTCAGCGACAGCACCTCGCGGCTCATGCGCGGGTCGATGATGCCGTCGTCCCAGAGCCGGGCCGAGGCGTAGAGCGGGTGGGATTGCTTGTCGAACTGATCGATCGTGGGCGCCTTGAACCCCGCCTCCTCCTCGGCCGACCAGGTGCCGCCCTTGCGCTCGATCGCCTCGCGGCGGACCGTGGCCAGCACCCCGGCCGCCTGTTCGCCGCCCATCACCGCGGTCCGCGACGTCGGCCAGGACCACATGAAGCGCGGCCCGTAAGCCCTTCCCGCCATGCCGTAATTCCCCGCCCCATAGGAGCCGCCCACGACCATTGTGATCTTCGGCACCGAGGTCGTGGCCACCGCCGTCACCATCTTCGCCCCGTGCCGGGCGATACCTTCGTTCTCGTATTTCCGGCCCACCATGAAGCCGGTGATGTTCTGGAGAAACACCAGCGGGACACGCCGCTGCGAGCACAGTTCCACAAAATGCGCCCCCTTCTGCGCCGCCTCGGAGAAGAGCACGCCGTTATTGGCCACGATCCCCACCGGCCAGCCGTCGATCCGCGCGAAGCCCGTGACGAGGGTCTCGCCGAACCGCGCCTTGAACTCGTCGAAACTGCCGCCGTCCACGATCCGGACGATCACCTCGCGGATGTCATAGGGCGTCCGCAGATCGGCGGGAATGGCGTCGAAGAGCGTCGCGGGGTCCTTGGCGGGCGGCTCCGGCTCCGCCCGGTCCGGCGCCTCCGGGAGCGGCACCGAGGCCATCGCGCGCCGGGCGAGCGCCAGGGCATGGGCATCGTCCTCGGCGAGATAGTCCGCCACCCCGGAGAGCCTTGTATGCACATCCCCGCCGCCAAGCTCCTCTGCGGTCACCACCTCCCCGGTCGCGGCTTTCACCAGCGGCGGCCCGGCGAGGAAGATCGTCCCCTGCTCCTTCACGATGATCGACACATCCGCCATCGCCGGCACATAGGCCCCACCGGCGGTGCAGGAGCCCATGACGACGGCGATCTGGGCAATGCCCTGCGCGGACATCTGCGCCTGATTGTAGAAGATGCGCCCGAAATGGTCGCGGTCGGGGAACACCTCGTCCTGGTTCGGCAGGTTCGCGCCGCCCGAATCCACCAGATAGAGGCAGGGCAGCAGGCACGCCTCGGCGATCTCCTGGGCGCGCAGGTGCTTCTTGACGGTGATCGGGTAGTAGGTGCCGCCCTTCACCGTGGCGTCGTTGCAGACCACCATGGCGAGCCGCCCCGCGACCCGACCCACCCCGGCGATCACCCCGCCGCAGGGGGCCACGCCCTCATACATCCCGTGACCCGCCGTGGCGCCCACCTCCAGAAACGGCGATCCGGGATCGAGCAGCGCCGCCACCCGGTCCCGCGGCAGCATCTTGCCCCGCGCCACATGCCGCTCCCGCGCCGCATCGCCACCACCCGCCTGGGCCAGGGCAGCCGCCTCGGCGACCTCCGCGAGCGCGGCGAGATGGGCGTCACGGCTCATGGCAAGCCGGCCTGCGGGCGGAACGGAACGTCGGTCACGCCCGGTATTCCGGGTTCTCGTGATGCAGGTCCACGCCCGCCGACAAGCGGCGCCGGTCATTGCCCTCATTCGGGATCCCGTCCTTCAGGAGCGTGGCCAGATGCATCAGGTTCCAGGACATGATCGTCGTGTTGCGCTTGGTGAAGGCGTTGTCGAAGCCGACCTTGCCGCCCTGCCCGTCATCGTCGCCATAGGACGGCCCCGGCCCGGCCTCGCCGATCCAGCCGCAATCGGCCTGGGGCGGGATCGTGTAGCCGAGATGGCTCAGCGCATAGCAGAGCGTCATCGCCGCGTGCTTCACCCCGTCCTCGTTGCCGGTCACGACGCAGCCGCCGACCTTGCCGTAATAGGAGGATTGCCCCTTGTCGTTCAACTCGCCGGACATCGCATAGAGCCGCTCGATCAGGATGCGGCAGACGCTCGATTCCTCGCCGAGCCAGAGCGGCGTGCCGACAACGAGGATGTCCGCCGCCTTCACCTTCTCCCAGACCGTCGGCCAGTCGTCGCGGTCCCAACCGTGTTGGGTCATGTCGGGATAGACCCCAGGCGGGATGACATGGTCGAGCATATGGACGAACTCCACCGCGACCCCGGCCCCGGCCATGATGTTGGCACTGGCGTTCAGCAGCAGTTTCGTATGGCTCTCATCGGCCGTCTTCTTCAGCGACGTGTTGATGAAGAGCGCGCGTAACCCAGTCTCACTCATTCCTTTAACTCCCGTTTCACTTCATCGAGTTCCCGGTCGAGGAAGAACGAGGTGATCGACCGGATGATGACCAATAGCAGCAGAAAGACGAGATCGGAGAAGGCGAGGCTGAGCGCGGTGTGGATCACGTCCGACACGATGAAAAGTTCCAGCCCGGCGAGGATGTAGCGGCCCAGCTCGATCCGCTCCCTGTTCATGCCGCGCACCCGTTCGGTGCCGGACCGGAACTCCGACCGGGCGACGCCGTAGATGAACCGCACCGCCCCGATCAGCAGGACGAGGATCGCGAAGATGTCGATGATTGCCGCGGCCCACTCGAAGACGGTGATGACCGGGCCGAAGACCCCGTGCAGAATCCCGCCCTCGGTCTCGATCTGCCAGAGCGACGCCATGGCCTAGCCCGTCCCCGTATTCATGCGGCGTCCGGGCAGCGCGTGGCACCGACGCCCCACGCCGTCCCGATCTCCGGGCCGGATCACCGGATCACCTCGATCTCGACCCCGATATCGAGCCCCGCCCAAGCCCGGTCCGCCGTCAGGACCGGGGCGTCGAGGCGCCGCGCCAGTTCGAGGCAGGCGCGGTCGCCGAGCGACAGGCCAAGATGCCGGGTGCGGTCCCGGAGCAGGCCGGCCTCCCGCGCGCCCGCCTCGTCATGAGAGCGGACATCGAGGGAGAGCGCGGCCAGGATTTCGTCGCATTGCGCCGGCGAGCCGCCGCGGTCGACCAGCTTGGCGACCAGCTCCCCCAGGTTGACGCTCGACATCGCGGCATCGGCCAAGGCCGCTTCGGTCCGCGCCCCGCCGGGCTCGTTCTGGACAAAGGCGAGCACGGCCGAAGTGTCGAGCACGATCGTCACCGTGCCTCGCCCCCGTCCCGCGCGGCCTCACGGCGGCGCTCCGCGATCAGTTCGTCGGCGGCGGAGCCCTGGCCCTTGTCAAAGGCCGCGAAGACCTCCTGCGCCCGCCGAAACTGGTCGCGCCGGGCTGCGATGACCAGAGTGTCACCGTCCCTGTGCAGGTCGAGTTGCTCCCCCGGTTTCCACCCGAGCGCCTCGCGGAAAGAGGCCGGGATCACCAGCCGCCCGTCCGGCCCGATGGTGACACTCAGAGTGCCGTCCGCAAGGGATTTCGGCCTCGGCCCGCGCTCGAAATGGGAAAGATAGGCCTTCTTCCAATGGGAATACTGGGTCTGGCAGGTGCCCCTGTTCGCGGCCGGATCGTCCTTGCGGACTTCACCATAGACTTCGGCCCCGGTCGGCAGACGGCCCAGCCGCTCCACCAGACGGTCCGCGGCAGACCAGACGCGCCCGGTCACGGAACCGGGCAAGGGGCGCTTTCTGATTGCGGTCACCATATTCTGTTCTCTCAGGATCGATTGAGCGGGTAGTATGCCATAAAATATGAGTATGTCAATTCCATATCAACCCCGACATACCTATCCCATCGCCTCCATCATCTCGCGCCCGATCAGCATCCGGCGGATTTCGCTGGTCCCGGCGCCGATCTCCATCAGCTTCGCGTCGCGGAACATCCGGGCGACGGGCGCGTCGGCCAGATACCCGGCGCCGCCCATGGCCTGGACCGCCTGATGGGCCACCTTCATCCCCTCCTCGGAGGCATAGAGCACGCAGGCCGCCGCGTCCTGCCGCGTCACCGTGCCCCGATCGCAGGCTTTCGCCACCTCATAGGCATAGGCCCGCGCGGTCATCAGCGCCGTATACATATCCGCCATCTTGCCCTGCATGAGCTGGAACGACCCGATCGGCTGCCCGAATTGCTTACGCTCGCCCATATAGGGCATCACCTCGTCGAGGCAGCCGGCCATGATGCCGATATTGACGCCGGAGAGCACCACCCGCTCGTAATCGAGGCCGGACATCAGCACACGGACGCCCCTGCCCTCCTCGCCAAGCACATTCTCGAAGGGCACCTCGACATCCTCGAAAATGAGCTCGGCGGTGTTCGAGCCGCGCATCCCGAGCTTGTCGAAATGGGGGCTGGTCGAGAATCCGGCCATGTCCTTCTCGATGAGAAAGGCGGTGATGCCCTTCGGCCCCGCATCCGGGTCGGTCTTGGCATAGACGACGAGGGTCTCGGCGTCGGGCCCGTTGGTGATCCAGTACTTGGCGCCGTTCAGCCGGTAATGATCGTTACGCTTCTCGGCCCGGAGCGACATGCCGACAACGTCCGAGCCGGCCCCGGCCTCGGACATCGCGAGCGCGCCGACATGGTCGCCGGAGATGAGCTTCGGCAGATACTTGCGCTTCTGCTCCGCGGTGCCGTTCAGCCGGATCTGGTTCACGCAGAGATTGGAATGCGCCCCGTAGCTGAGCCCGATGGAGGCGGAAACGCGGGAGATTTCCTCGACCGCGACTGTATGGGCAAGATAACCCATCCCGGCGCCGCCGTACTCCTCCTCCACGGTGATCCCGAGAAGGCCCAACTCGCCCATCTCGCGCCAAAGACCCTCGGGAAAGACGTTCTCGCGGTCGGCTTCGGCGGCAAGCGGCTTGACCCGTTCCTGGGCGAAGCGATGGACAAGGTCGCGCAGCGCGCCGACATCCTCGCCGAGATCGAAGTCCAGGGTAGAGGTGAACATGGGCTCGGCTTCCATTTATTGAACGCTTGTTCATTTCTACGGCCCGGAACGAGGCGCCGTCAATCGTTCAATGCGGGGGCCGGATTTCGATCCGAAATCCGTTGACGATTTCCGGGTCGGAAATCGCTACTCCGCCGCGTCCCGCGCCGGAGCCCGGGCGGCCACCTCCTCGGCGAGGATCCGGGCGATGAGCGCACAATCGTCGAGGCTGAAGGTCAGCGGCAGCCGCATATCGAGAAGCCCCGCCAGCACCCGGTCGGTCCGCGGCAGCGACGGCACCGGGGCATAACGCCAGCTGTCGTAGCGCGAGGTGAAGCCGTGGGGTTCCGCGCCGCCAAACCATTTCAGCTCCACGCCGCGCCCCGCGCAGCCCGCGATCACCCCCTGCACCGCGTCCGGCGGCCAGTCGAGCAGCAGGAATTGGATCGAGGAGCCGACATAGCTCTCCTGCCCGGGACGCGGGATGAGCGTCAGCCCCGGCACGCCCGCCAGCCCCGCCTCCATCGCCCGGTAGCGGGCATTCCACCGGACCACTTGCTCCGGCAGCGCCTTCAGTTGTGGCCGCAGGAGCGCCGCGCGCAGATTGTCCACCCGGCTCGACATGTTCGGCGTGAGGTACTTCACGCGCTCGAACACCTCCCGTGCAGGCGCCGCGCCATGCCGCTCATAAAGCATGTAGGACCCCGACAGGATCACCGCCCGCGCCATCGCCTCTGCATCGTCGCTGATCAGCAGCCCGCCCTCGCCGGAATTGATATGCTTGTAGGTCTGCGCCGAATAGCAGCCCATGCCCCCGTGCCGGCCGGACGGCACCCCGTTCCACGCCGCCCCCATCGTATGGGCGCAATCCTCGATCACCGTGACCCCGGCGCCGTCGCAGAGGCGCATCAGCCGGTCCATATCACAGAGATGCCCCCGCATATGGCTCAAGAGCAGCACCTGCGCCTGCGCCAGCTTGGCCGCCAGATCGTCGAGGTCGATGACCAGAGCCTCGGTCACCTCGACATAGACCGGCTCGGCGCCGACCGCCGCAATGGCCCCCGGTACCGGCGCGAGAGTGAAGGCATTGGTCAGCACCTTGTCCCCGGGCCCGACGCCAAGCGCCCGGAGCGCGATGGCCATCGCCGCCCCGCCCGAAGCGAGCGCCAGGCAGTACTTGGCCCCGGTCAGCGCGGCGAACTCCTCCTCAAGCCGGGCCGCCTCCGCCACCTCCCCCGGCGCGGTGTTGTAGCGGTGCAGCCGCCCATGGCGCATGACCTCAAGGGCCGCCGCGATCCCCTCCTCGGGGATCGGCTCCTGCTGGGTGAAGGATCCGGTGAAGCGCTCCGTCATGGCGCGCAGCCTGAGCCGCGCAGCCGCCGGCGTCAATGCTCAGAGGCCGAGCGCCGCGACGACCCGGGGCAGATCGTCGAAATGATCGAGCGGCGCCTCCGGTGCGAGCTCCGCCACCCCGCGCCCCTCCGGTCCGAAGGTGACAAGAACGCAGGGCGCCCCCGCCGCCCGCGCCGTTTCCCGATCCGTCACCGTATCCCCGATCAGGCAGGCCCGCCTGGGATCGCCGCCGGCCCGGCGCACCGCCTCGATCAGCGGCTCCGGGTCCGGTTTACGCACCGGTAGCGTGTCGGCCCCGATGAGCGAGCCAAACGCCTCCCGCACCCCGAGCCGCGCCAGCAGCGTCTCGGCCAGCCCCTCCGGCTTGTTCGTGCAGATGCCCACCGCATAGCCCTCGGCGCGCAACGCCTCCACCGCCGCCATCGCCCCGGGATAGAGCCTTGTATGGACGTCAATCGCCTCCGCGTAAGCCTCAAGGAACGGCGGATACTGCCGGTCGACCTCCTCGGGCCCATGGGTGCCGGTGCGCCGGAACCCCTCCTTCAGCATCGCCCGTCCGCCGCGAAACGCCACCGACGCATCCCGCACGGGATCGAGCACATCGCCGAGTCCCAGCGCGCGAAACCGCGCATTCGCCGCCGCGATCAGATCGCCGCTGGTATCGGCCAGCGTCCCGTCAAGATCGAAGATGACCGTCCGCAATGTCCCGTTCCTGCCCCGTCCCGCCCGGCGCCAGATGTAACCGACCGACATCTGAAGTGAAGCCCCCGGCCTTGTTTCGTGCCCCGCGCGCGGTAGAAGGGGGCAACGAGACCAAAATGGCGGGGCAGTATGGGCACGGCACTGATCCTCCTTGCGGCGGGGCAAGGGACGCGGATGGCGTCCGACCGGCCGAAAGTGCTGCACAAGATCGCGGGCGCGCCGCTTTTGCACCATGCGATGGCCTCGGGCCGGGCGCTGGAGCCGGAACGGGTGGTCGTCGTGGCGGGCCATGGCGCCGAGGCGGTGTCGACAGCGGCGACAGCCATCGATCCGAATGCGCGGATTGTCATTCAGGATCAACAGCTTGGCACCGGCCATGCGGTGGCCCAGGCGATGCCGGCTCTGGAGGGGTTTTCCGGCGACGTCGTCGTGCTCTACGGCGACACGCCGCTGATCCGGGCCGAGACGCTCCGCGCCATGCGGGAGGCGCGCGAGGCATATGATGTCGTCGTGCTCGGCTTCGAGGCCGCCGATCCGGGGCGCTACGGGCGGCTGGTGACCGACGGGGACGCCCTGCTGCGGATCGTGGAGTTCAAGGACGCTTCGGATGAAGAGCGCGCCCTAACCCTCTGTAACTCCGGGATCATGATGGCGAGCGCCGAGCATATGGCGATGCTCGTCGGAAAGCTCTCCAACGACAACGCCGCCGGCGAATACTACCTCACCGACATCATCGCCCTGGCACGAGAGGCCGGGCTTTCGGCCGGGGTCGTGCGCTGCGACGAGACGGAGACGATGGGGGTGGACACCCGCGCCGATCTCGCCGGTGCCGAGGCCGTCTTTCAGGCCCGCGCCCGTGCCGCAGCGCTGGCCGCCGGCGTCACGCTCACTGCCCCCGACACCGTGCATTTCGCCTTCGACACCGCGCTCGGCCGCGATGCCATCATCGAACAGCACGTCGTCTTCGGCCCTGGCGTCACCGTCGAGACCGGGGCCCGGATCCGCGCCTTCTCCCATCTCGAAGGCGCCCATGTCAGCCGCGGCGCCATCGTCGGGCCCTATGCGCGGCTCCGGCCCGGGGCGGAATTGGCCGAGGATGTGCGCATCGGCAATTTCGTCGAGGTCAAGGCGGCGGAAATCGGAGCCGGCGCAAAAGTCAATCATCTCAGCTATATAGGCGACGCCTCCATCGGTGAGGCGAGCAATATCGGCGCCGGAACGGTGACCTGCAACTATGACGGCGTCTTCAAGCACCGGACCGAGATCGGCGCCCGGGTCTTCGTCGGCTCCGACACGATGCTGGTGGCGCCGGTCAGCCTCGGCGACGATGCGATGACCGCGAGCGGCTCTGTGATCACAGAGGATGTGCCCGCCGGCGCCCTGGGCATCGCCCGCGCCCGGCAGGAGACCAAGCCGGGCCTCGCGAAACGGCTGATGGAGCGGCTGCGGGCGCTGAAGAGCAGGAAAGGAACCTGAGCCATGTGCGGTATTGTCGGCGTTCTGGGCGATCACGAAGCGGCCCCGATCCTGGTGGAGGCGCTGAAACGCCTGGAATATCGGGGCTATGACAGCGCCGGGATTGCGACGGTCAATGCCGGGCGGCTCGATAGGCGGCGCGCGGTGGGCAAGCTCGTCAACCTCTCCGACCTGCTGGTTCACGACCCCCTCCCGGGCAAGTCCGGCATCGGCCATACCCGCTGGGCCACCCATGGCGCGCCGAGCGTGACGAACGCCCATCCGCACCGCGCCGGCCGGGTCGCTGTCGTGCATAACGGGATCATCGAGAATTTTCGGGAGCTGCGCGAAGACCTCGCCGCCAAGGGGATCGGTCATGACACCGATACCGACACCGAGACCGTCGCGCTGCTGGCGGAACACTATCTGGATCAAGGGCTTGCCCCCCGCGACGCCGCCGAACAGACGCTTGCCCGGCTGACCGGCGCCTATGCGCTCTGCCTGCTTTTCGAAGGCGAGGACGACCTCATCATCGCCGCCCGGCGCGGCTCTCCACTCGCCATCGGCCATGGCGAGGGGGAGATGTTCGTGGGCTCCGACGCCATCGCCCTGGCCCCGCTGACCGACAGGATCACCTATCTCGAGGAGGGCGACTGGGCTGTGATCACACGAGGTGGCGCGGAGATCCGCGATGCCGGCGGACGGATCGCCAACCGGCCCGTGAAGCTGATCCATCTCGATATCGGCCAGGTCGACAAGGCCGGCCATAAGCACTTCATGGCGAAGGAGATCGCCGAGCAGCCGACGGTTCTGACCGACACGCTCGCGCATTACCTGAGGGGCGATGTGATCACGCTTCCCGAGCCGGGCCTCGATTTCACCGGAATCGAGCGGCTGACGCTGGTCGCCTGCGGCACCGCCTTCTATGCCTGCCTCACGGCAAAATACTGGTTCGAGCAGATCGCCGGCCTCCCCGTCGATGTCGATGTCGCCTCGGAGTTCCGCTACCGCGAACCGCCCATTGGACCCGGGACCGTCGCGCTCTTCGTCAGCCAGTCCGGCGAGACCGCCGACACCCTCGCCGCGCTCCGCTACTGCGCTGGAAAGGCGGAGAAAATCGTCTCCGTCGTCAATGTCGCCGAAAGCTCCATCGCGCGCGAAAGCGACCTCATCCTGCCGATCCATGCCGGCCCGGAAATCGGCGTGGCCTCGACCAAGGCGTTCTCCTGCCAGCTCACCGTCCTCGCCCTGCTCGCTCTCGAAGCCGCCCGGGTCCGCGGCCGGATCGATGACGCCGCCTTCGCCGAGAAACGCACGGCACTACAGGCCCTCCCCGGCCTGATGAACCAGGCGCTCGCTATCGGAGAGCGGGTCGAGGGGCTCTCCCGCCGCCTCGCCGAGGCTCGCGACATCCTCTTCCTGGGCCGCGGCGCGATGTATCCCCTTGCTCTTGAAGGTGCGTTGAAACTCAAGGAAATTAGCTATATACACGCCGAAGCTTATGCATCGGGAGAACTGAAACACGGCCCCATTGCCCTCGTCGACAAGCACGTGCCGGTGATCGTCATGGCCCCCACCGACCCGCTCTTCGACAAGAGCGTGAGCAACATGCAGGAGGTGCTGGCGCGCGGCGGCAAGGTCCTCCTGGTCACCGACCGGAACGGGGCCGAAACGGCGGGAACCGGCGTCTGGGAGACCCTGGTCCTGCCCGCCGCCGACCCGTTCATCGCCCCGATCCTCTACGCCCTGCCGGCGCAGCTTCTGGCCTACCACACCGCTGTCGCCAAGGGCACCGATGTGGACCAGCCGCGCAACCTCGCGAAATCCGTGACCGTGGAATGACCGGCGCACCGGCAGAGTCCTGGCCCCCTCCAGTCACCCTGACCGGAACCCAGGTGACGCTGGCCCCGCTTTCCCACGACCACGCCGCCGATCTGGCCCGCGCCGCCGCCGCGCTCGGGCCGCTCTGGTACACCTTCATCCCCACCCCGGACGGCGTTCCCGCCGAAATCGACCGCCGCCTGGCCCTACCCGACATGCAGCCCTTCGCGGTGCTGACGCCCGAGGGCCGCGCCGTGGGCATGACCACCTATATGCAGACCGACGCAACAAACCGCCGGGTCGAGATCGGTTCGACCTGGATGGCGCCGGAAACCCAGCGCACGGGGATGAATACCGAGGCCAAGCGCCTGCTCCTGACCCATGCTTTCGACACGCTCGGCTGCATCGCGGTGGAGTTCCGCACTCACCGACTGAACACCCAGTCGCGCCGCGCCATCGAACGGCTCGGCGCTCAGCTCGACGGCATCCTGCGGGCCCATATGCGGATGCCGGACGGGACGCTCCGCGACACGGCGGTCTATTCGATCACCGCCGCGGACTGGCCCGCGATCCGCAGCCATCTCGACCATCTTCTGGCGCGATGAGCCCGGAGGCGGCGCTGGCGGCGCTCCGGGCGCGGGCGGTGCCGGGCAAGGGCGCGGAGATGGCGCGCTATCACAAGGCGGAGCGGACCTATCTGGGCGTCGCCAATCCGGAGATCGACGTTCTGGCCAGGGGCTGGCGACGAAACCTGGCCCTCACCGACCGGCTGGTGCTCGCAAAGGGCCTCTGGGACATGGACATCCACGAGACCCGGATCGCCGCGGCGAAGCTCCTGACCCAGGCGCGGATCCGGCCCGACGATAGCGGCGCCTGGGAGCTGATCGCCGCCTGGGTGCCGCAGTTCGACGCCTGGGCCATCGCCGATCACGCCAGCATCGCCGGGCAGAAACGCCTCGTCGCGGACCCGTCCCGGCTCGAGACCGTCGAGGGCTGGACCCGCTCGGACCAAATGTGGACCCGCCGCGCGGCGCTGGTCATGACCCTGCCCTGGACAAGGCTCCGGCACCCGAAACCCCATGAGACGGCCGTGCGCGAGCGGGTGCTCGGCTGGGCCGCAGGCTATGTCGCCGACCCGGAATGGTTCATCCAGAAGGCCGTGGCCTGGTGGCTCCGCGATCTCTCGAAGCGAGACCCCGACCGGGTGGCAGCATTCCTTGCAACGCACGGCGCGACGATGAAACCCTTCGCCCAAAAGGAGGCCGCGAAACACCTCCCGGCCGTCTAGCCGCGGCATCCCCGCTTTCTTTGGATCACAAATATCCTCGCCGAAGGCCCCGATCTGCCCCAAGCGGAGCGCAGAACAAGGGCGTCACGCGGCCACTGGCAAAAAGAAGAGCGCGCGGAAGCGCCCATTTAGGTCAGGTCCGCCCGCAGGTTACCCCGCAAACACCGTCAGCTCCAGCACCCCCGTGAGCGGCGCCTCCAGAAGCCGCATCGCCGGCAGGCTGAGCTGACTGCCGGATCCCGCCGCGCCGCCCGAGGGCCGCAGCTCCAGGTTCACCGAGCGGCCCCGATACTCCACCCGGCCTTCGGTCACATTCTGAACGAACGGGGTCTTCAGCCAGATGCCCGGATCGACAGGCGATCCGAGCGTCGCCAATGTGGTCCCCAATGTCCGTTCCCCGGCGGGTTCGGGCGCCGCGAGGGCTTCGGCGCGGTCCTCGGCATTCGTGGTGTCGAACTCGGCGGCGGTGTTCGCCGCGGGTGGCGGGGGCGGCGGCGGGGTCGGATCGAGGGTCTCGACCGCCGATTCAGGCGCGGCCTCCGGCGCCGGCGCCGGCGCGAACGCCTCCTGCAACGCCGCACAGCCGCCCAATGCCAGCATCGCACTTACCAGAACCACCTGTCTCATGGGCCCGACCCTAGGCCCTCCCCCGACCCCGCACAACCGGGCCGAATGCGCTTGCGCGGCCCCCGGCCCCTGCCTAGGTTTCGCCCATGACCGCCCCGCTCATCGACCCGTTCCAGCGCCGCATCGAATACCTGCGCCTCAGCGTCACCGACCGCTGCGATTTCCGCTGCGTCTATTGCATGTCGGAGAACATGACCTTCCTGCCGAAGAAGGAGCTCCTGACGCTGGAAGAGCTGGACCGGCTCTGTTCCGCCTTCATCCGGCTCGGGGTCAGGAAACTGCGGATCACCGGCGGCGAGCCCCTGGTCCGGCGCGACATCCTGAGCTTCTTCCGCTCGATCTCCCGGCATCTGGAAACCGGGTCCCTCGACGAGTTGACCCTGACTACCAACGGCTCCCAACTCGAAAAGCACGCCACCGATCTCGCAGCCGCCGGGGTGCGGCGCATCAATGTCTCCCTCGACACGCTCGACGAGGCGAAATTCGCCGAGATCACCCGCTGGGGCCGGCTGCCCCAGGTGCTGCGCGGGCTCGACGCGGCGCAAGGCGCGGGGCTCAGGGTGAAGCTGAACGCCGTGGCGCTCAAAGGGTTCAACGAGGATGAACTGCTGACGCTGACGCAGTTCTGCGCCGCGCGCGGCATGGACCTGACCTGGATCGAGGTCATGCCGATGGGCGATATCGGCAATGAGAACCGGCTCGGGCAATACTGGTCGCTGAAGGACCTTCGCGCCGACCTCGCCCGGCATTACACCCTGACCGACCTCCCGCATCGCACCGGCGGCCCGGCGCGTTATGTGCGGCTCGAAGAGACCGGCCAGCAGATCGGCTTCATCACCCCGCTCAGCCACAATTTCTGCGAAAGCTGCAATCGCGTCCGGGTCACCTGCACCGGCACGATCTATACCTGCCTCGGGCAGGAGGGGCATTCCGACCTGCGCGCGCCGCTCCGGGCGTCCGAGGCCGACGCGGGGCTCGAAGACGCGATCCGCGCGGCCATCGCGCTCAAGCCCAAGGGCCACGATTTCGACTATTCCCGGCAGCAAGTGGACGGCCAGGTCAGCCGGCATATGAGCCATACCGGCGGATGAGCCTCGCCTACCGCGCCTATGCGGGGGTGACGGCTCTTCTGGCGCCACTGGTGATCTGGGCGGACCGGCGGCGGTTTCTCCGCAAGGGCGGGCCACCGGGCCGGATCGGGGAGCGGTGCGCACGCGGCCTGCCTCCCCGTCCAGGGGGCCGGGTGATCTGGATCAACGCGGTCAGCGTGGGCGAGGCGCAGTCGGTCCTGCCGCTGGCCGGGCGACTGGCGGAGACGGCAACCGTGGTGCTGACCACCACCTCCGCGACGTCCGCCGAGACGGTGGCGCGGGCCGCGGGTCCGAGTGCGATCCACCAATTCGCCCCCCTCGACCTGCCCGGGCCGGTCCGGCGCTTTCTGGACCATTGGCGCCCCGATCTGGCGGTCTTCGCCGAAAGCGATCTCTGGCCCCGGCAGATCGTCGAGGCGCATCGGCGCGACATCCCGCTCGCGCTCATCAACGCCCGGCTTTCGGATCGTTCGCTGCGGCGATGGGCACGCCTACCGGCGTTCGCCCGGGCTCTTTTTGGCCGGTTCGGACTCATCCTGGCCCAGGACCGGCGCACCGCAGTCGGGCTGGCAGCGTTCGGGGTCGCGGCGGATGTGACGGGCACGCTGAAGAGCGCCGCACCGCGCCTGCCGGTCGATGAAGCGGAACGTGCCCGGCTTGCCGCGGTCCTCGGCGATCGCCCGGTCTGGGTCGCCGCCTCCACCCATCCGGGGGAAGAAGCGATCATGCTCGCCGCCCGTCCGCCCGGAACTCTGACACTCCTCGTCCCCCGCCACCCCGAGCGCGGCGATGCCGTCCACGCCCTCGCCGAAGCCGCCGGTCCCACGGCCCAGCGTTCGAAGGGCGAAGACCCGGGGCCGGAAACGGAGATCTACGTGGCCGATACACTCGGGGAACTCGGCCTCTGGTTCTCCCTGGCCCGCGCGGTCGTCATGGGCGGCAGCTTCGCCGATCACGGCGGACACAACCCCCTGGAACCGGCCCAGTTCGGGGTCCCGGTGCTCTCCGGCCCCCATGTCACGAACTTCGCGGATATCTTTGCCGAGCTTGAGACCAGCGGCCATGCAACGCTGGTGGCACGGGACGGGCTGGCCGCGGCATTGGCCGAGGCGATCGAAGGCCCCCGACCGGCCTCCTACGCGGCCAGCGACGCGGTTCTCGACGATGTCGCCGCCCGGCTCGGCGCGCTGCTGCCCGGCTGACGCGCGCCCGGGCCGGAACCGGGGACGGCCCGCCTGTGAGCCGTAACCACGCGATGTCGACATCGCGTCTCACGCCGCGTCGACGCGGCGTCCCCAAGCGCCGTCGACGGCGCTTCAAGGCGCGTCGACGCGCCTTCTGCCTCGGGGCGGGCGGGCTATCGTCACGCCGCCGGCAGCCGCCGTTCCACCACCTCGGCCCACCAGGAACAGCCCGCCGGAATCGCCTCGTCGTTGAAATTGTATTCCGGGTGGTGGACCATCGCCGTGTCGCCATTGCCGACGAGGATATAGGCCCCGGGGCGCTCTTCCAGCATGTAAGAAAAATCCTCGCCGCCCATGACCAGCGGTGCCGTCTCGCAGTCGCCGGAGACCGCGCGAGCAGCCTCGGCGGCAAACTCGGTCTCCGCCGCGTGGTTCGACATCACCGGATAGCCGCGCTCGTAATCGACGCGCGCCACCCCGCCATAGGCCGCCGCCGTCGCCTCGCAAATCTCGGCGATCCGCCGTTCGGCCAGGTCGCGGATGTCGGCGTCCAAGGTCCGCACCGTGCCCTGAAGCGTGACCGTCTGCGGGATCACGTTATGGGTCTTCGAGGAGGTCTCGAAGCTCGTCACCGACACGACGCATTGCTTCACCGGATCGACATTGCGCGCGACGATGCTCTGAAGCGCGAGCACGACATGGGAGGCCAGCACGGTCGTGTCCACCGTCTCCTGCGGTTTGGCCGCATGGCCGCCCTTGCCCTCAAGCTCGATGGTGAACTGGTCGGCGGCGGCGAAGAAGGCGCCGGGGCGGATCGCGAAACTGCCCACCGGCCGGCCCGGCCAGTTATGCATCCCGTAAACCTCGTCGATGCCGAACCGGTCCATCATGCCTTCGTCGCACATCACCTTGCCGCCGCCGCCGCCCTCCTCGGCGGGCTGGAAGATCACCACGACGGTGCCGTCGAAATTGCGCGTCTCGGCGAGGTAGCGCGCCGCACCCAGCAGCATCGCCGTATGCCCGTCATGGCCGCAGGCATGCATCTTGCCGGGGCTCTGCGAGGCGTAAGGAAGCCCGGTCTGTTCCAGGATCGGCAGGGCGTCCATATCGGCGCGCAAGCCGATGGTGCGACCGGAATGATTGGTCTTGCCGCGGATCACGCCGACGACCCCGGTCTGGGCGATCTCGCCCACCACCTCGTCACAGCCGAACTCGTGGAGCTTCTCCTTGACCATGGCGCCGGTCCGCTCGGTGTCGAAGAGAAGCTCCGGATGGCGGTGGATGTCCTGCCGCCAGGCGGTGATCTCGGGCAGCAGTTCGGCAAATCGGTTCTTGATCGGCATGTCTCGGTCTCCCTGTTCTTTGCCGTCATGGTGGGGCGGCGAAAGGGGATCGGCAAGGGGCAAGCGGAGCGGATCGGTTGTGTGACTGAGAAAGGGGACCGCGCCACGGACTCTGCGGATGGTCTGGGCGCAACACAAGCCGGGCATCGACAGACCGGGGGATGGCGATCTTCGCTCTGAGCTACTTCGCTTGATACCAGCCAGGCACATCCCCCGCTCTGAGCTGAGCGCCCAGCCTCACCCAATCGCCAGCCCGCCGGACCGGTCTGTCGATGCCCGGCGCCTTCGGCGCTATTCGGGCGGGACATAGAATGACCATTGCTGACTCCGTGACGCGCCGGGGCGTCACCATGACATTGTCGCGCGCACTCAGCTCTGTCCTCCTGAACCCTAGAGGCTCGGTCCGGGCTTGAGGCGGGAGCCGTCGGTAAACCGGCCGAACCGGAACCGGGCGAGATCATGCCCGGCCTCGGCGCCGGTAACCAGATCGGCCATGATCCGTCCCATCGCCGGGCCGATGCCGAAGCCGTGGCCGCACATGCCGGTGCAGATCCAGAGGCCCCTGAGCGGGCTTTCATCCACCACCGGTACCACATCGGGCATCACGTCGATCATCCCCGCCCAGGCGGCGCGCAGGCGGACCGGACCGAGCGCCGGAAAGGCGCGGGCGAAATCGCGGGCGATCCGGGCCAGCATCCGTCGGTTCGGTGCCGGGTCGAGGACACGCATCCGCTCAAACGGGCTGGCTTCGTCCTCCCCCCAGCGCCGGGGCGTGGACCAGGCATCGGGATAGCCGCGCGGTGCCGCCGCGCGCAGGCGGGTGCCGCCGAGGTCGGCCAGCCACTGCCGCGCGAAGCTGCCAAAGGCGCGCAGCGCGTCCGGCCCGACGAACAGCTCGTGAAACCCCGCCGACGCGATCGTGTAGCCACCATCCTCCCTGCGCCGAAACGCTAGCCGGTCATCCCCGGCGCCGCCGCCATGGACCTCCGGCAGAGCTTCGGTGGCGGCGGCAGTGGCGCGGACAGAGAGCTGCGGGATCGCGATGCCCTCCCGCCTCAGCAGCAGCGATGACCAGGCCCCGCCGGCCAGCACCACCGCCCCCGCCTTGATCCGGCCTTGCTCCGTGACGACACCGACCACCCGGCCCGCCTCCCGGTCCACGCCGCGCGCCGCGCAGTTCTCGACAATCTGCACCCCGGCCCGCACGGCGAGCCGGGCCAGTGCCGGGACCGCCAGGGCCGGCTCGGCGCGCATGTCGCTCGGCGTGCGCAGGCCCCCGGCCCAGTCCGCGGCGGCACCGGGCAGCATCTCCGCCACCTCCTCGCGGCTCATCGGATGGGTGTCGAGGTCGTGCTCCCGGGCATGAGGCAGCCAAGCCTCGAACCGCGCCATGGCGGCGTCATCCCGCGCCAGATAGGTCACGCCCGTTTGGCGCAACCCGATCTCCTCATTGGTCTCCCGCGCCAGTTCCGGCCAGAGCCGGTTCGCCTCCATCATGATCGGCAGTTCCGCCGGGTCGCGGCCCTGCTGGCGGATCCAGCCCCAGTTGCGGCTCGATTGTTCCGCGGCGATCCGGCCCTTCTCGACCAGCGCCACGGAAAGCCCCTTCCGCGCCGCGAAGAGCGCCGTCGTCACGCCCACGATCCCACCGCCGATCACCACGAGATCGGCGCGTTCGGGCGGCGGGCCGGGATAGCGCACCGGCGCCGCCTCCGTGATCGGCGCCTGGCTCACCGTCGCCTCACCGCCCGAGCCAGTCGACCAGACGCTCCATGAAGGCCCAGCCGGCCTCGAATTGCTCGACGGCAAGGAACTCGTCGGGCTGATGCGCCTGGGCGATATCGCCGGGGCCGCAGACCACGACCGAATAGCCCCTTGCCTGGAAATGCCCGGCCTCGGTGCCGTAGCTGACCACGTTCCGGCTGTTGTCCCCGGTGAGACCCCTTG
>JANQRL010000041.1 GCA_028284605.1 Paracoccaceae bacterium
GGCGGGACAGTGACTCGCGAGGCGGGCGGCGCGATCGCCGCGGAGCTCGCGACAACCGCGCCGCAGGTCCGGCTCGACGCGACCGCCTCGACGCCCGGAGCAGACGCGGAGATCGGCGCCCGGATCGCCGCCGAGATCGGCGATCTGGCGCCCTATGCCGCCGCCTTCGGCGCGCCCCTGACCGGCGGGGCCGGGACGGATATCGATCTGACCATCGACCCCGAAACCGGGCGGTTCACCGTGGCGCTGGCGGGGGAGACCACCGATCTCGGTATCGGGGTGGCCCCGGTCGACCGCATCCTGCGCGGTGAGGGCCGGGTCGCGGCAGAGGTTTCCGGTACCCGGGAGGGCGGGATCGAGGCGCGCGACGTCACCATCCGGTTCCCCAACCTCACCGCCACCGGCCGGTTCAGCGCCGGAGACCGCACGGCAGCGGTCTTCGACGCCCGGCTGCGCGACGTCGGCGTCCTCACCTCCGGGATCAGCGGGCCGCTCAGCGCCGAGGGCGAGGCGGTGCTTGGGCCGGACGGGACCTGGCAGGTCGATACCGATCTGGCGGGGCCGGGCGGCGCGGCGATCACCGTCCGGGGCGATGTGCAAGAGGGCGGTCGGCTCGATCTCGGCGTCTCGGGGCGGCTGCCCCTGGCGCTGGCCAACGGGTTCATCGATCCGCGCCGGCTTCAGGGCGATGCGGCGCTCGACCTGCGGGTCGCGGGGCCGGCGGCACTGAGTTCGCTCACCGGCACGATCCGCCTGGCCGAGGCGCGGCTCTCCGCCCCCCGGCTCGGCCAGTCGCTGGAGGATCTGGGCGGGCAGATCACGCTTCAGGGTGGCCGGGCGCTCCTGGCATTGCGGGGCGCGTTTCCGGCCGGGGGCGGAGCGGAACTGACCGGGCCGGTGACGCTCTCGCCGCCCTTCGCCGCCGATCTGACGGGGCAGCTTCGCGGCGTCGTGCTGCGCGACCCACAGCTTTATGAGACCTCGGTGGGCGGCACGATCCGCATCGAAGGCGGGCTTGCCGGCGGGGCGCGGATCGGCGGGCGGCTGGCGCTGGGGCGGACGGAAATCCAGGTGCCCTCCTCGCCGGTCGGGGCGCTCGGTGCGTTGCCGCCGGTGACCCATGTCGGTGCGCCCGGTGCGGTCCGGACCACTTTGAACCGCGCCGGTGTGGGGACATCCGGGACCGGGAGGGCGGGCGGAAGGGGGCGGCCTTTCCCCCTCGATCTGGTGATCGACGCGCCCTCGCGCATCTTCATCCGCGGCCGCGGCCTCGATGCCGAACTGGGCGGCGCGCTGCGGCTTGGCGGGACCACGAGGGAGATCATCCCGTCAGGCCAGTTCGAGCTGATCCGAGGGCGGCTCGACATCCTTCAGCAGCGCTTCGACCTGACCGAGGGCTTTGCCACGCTGCAAGGGGATTTCGTGCCGTTCCTGCGGCTTCTGGCGACGACCGAGAGCAGTACCGGCACGCTCGTCACCGTGATCCTCGAAGGGCCGGCGGACTCTCCGGAAGTGCGCTTCATCTCCACGCCGGAACTGCCCGAGGACGAGGTGCTGTCGCAGCTCCTCTTCGGACGGAACCTGTCGGAAATCTCGCCGCTTCAGGCGGTGCAACTCGCCTCCGCCGTGGCGGAACTGGCGGGACGCGGCAGCGGGGTCTTCGGGCAGTTCCGGGAGAGCGTGGGCCTCGACGATCTCGACGTGACCACCGACGAGACCGGCAACGCGGCGGTGCGCGCTGGCGCCTATCTCGACGACAACCTCTATACCAGCGTGACCGTGGATAGCGGAGGCGAGACCGAGATCGACCTCAATCTCGACATCACCGACAGCGTGACCGCCCGGGGCAGCGTGACGTCCGACGGCGAGACATCCATCGGGATCTTCTATGAGCGGGATTACTAGCGGGAGACTGCCCGGCAGAGCCTGTGACGCATGCCGTCTTGGCACAACACAAGCCGGGCATCGACAGACCGGGGGATGGCGATCCACCGGTTGAGCTACTGCGATTTATGGTGGCCAAGCACGTCCCCCGCTCGGAGCGCCGTGCCCAGCGGAGCCCAATCGCCAGCCCGCCGAGACGGTCTGTCGATGCCCGGCGCCTTCGGCTTGATTCCGGGCGGGAAATAGCGGGTCCGTTGACTGGGCAGGAGCTCTCACGGCCTATCAAAATCATCGCAACGCTCCATCTGTTGGCCAGACCCGGTGTTCATCGTCGATGACCAGCGCATGGGCGTGACGATCGCCGGTCGCGCCTTTGAGATGCGGATGGTCGGGCGGCAGGTCGGGATGGGCGTGGGCCACCACCTCCGGGTCGCCAACCGGCCACAGGCGGAGCGCCGCGAGTATCGCGAGAGCGGCGAGAAGCGCGGCGATCCCGAGCGCCGGCCAGAGGCCCAGCGCGCTCCCCAGCCAGCCGGCGAGGGGATAGGTCACCAGCCAGCCAAGATGGGAGAGCGCGAACTGCGCGGTGAAGAGCGCTGGCCGGTCCTCGACATGGGCCGAGCGGCGGATCAGCCGGCCCGCGGGCGTGAGCACCGCCGAATAGACCACCCCAATCGCGACCCACATCACCAGCACCCCAGTCCAACTGAGCGCCTCAGTGGCCCCGAGAAGCGCGGTGAGTGCGCCGAGGAGCGCCAGCACCGTCGCTGCCGAGAGCATCACCGGCCGGTCGCGGACCCTCTCGAGCAGCCCCGGCAGGGCCAGCGCCGCCGCCATCGACCCGGCGCCGAACATCGCCATGGCGAGTGCCAGCGCCGCCTCGTCCCCGCCGAAGAGGCTGCGGACCACGACGACGGAGTTCACCAGCACGAAGGCGCCCACCGCCGCCGCGGCGAAGTTCAGCGCGAAGAGCCCGCGTAGCCGGGGCGTGGCGAGGTAGAGCCGAAGGCCCCGGGTCAGGCGCTCGCTGAACGGGCGGTCGACGGTCGCGTCGGGGGCGGGTAGCGGTGTCCGCAGGATCACCAGAGCCGAGGCGAGAAAGCCAAGGGCGGTCCCCACAAAGAGCGCGTCGAAGGTGAAGAAGAGCAGGGCAAGGCCGGCCAAAGCCGGGCTGATCAGCGTCTCCAGATCATAGGCCAGCCGGGTCAGCGACAGGGCGCGGGTATATTCCCCTTCATCCGGCAGAACGTCCGGGATCGTCGCCTGAAAGGCCGGGTTGAAGGTCGCCGAGGCCGCCTGAAGCACGAAGATCAGCCCGTAGACCTGCCAGACTTCGCTCACGAAAGGCAGCATCAGCGCGATCCCCGCCCGGATCAGATCGGCGCCGACAAGGATGGCGCGGCGCGGCAACCGGGCGGTCAGCGCCGCAGCCAGGGGCGCGAGCACCACATAGGCCACCATCTTGATCGCGAAGGCCGTGCCAAGCACCACCCCGGCCCCCTCGCCGGCCAGATCGAAGGCCAGAAGCGCCAGGGCGACGGTCAGAAGCCCGGTGCCGAGGATCGCGACAGCCTGGGCGGCGAACAGCCGCGCAAAGACGGGATGACTTAGAACCGACAGCATGGGGCCACCCGTATACCGCGATACTTCGGCCAACCCCAGAGCGGGCGGCTATTCCGCGGCGCGGAGCACCTGTCTTTCCTCGTGGAACGGACAGGCAACCTGGCGGGCGCCCACGACCTCCATCTCCGGGCGATCCCCGGCGCAGACCGGCTGCGCCTTGGGGCAGCGGGGCCGGAAGACGCAGCCCGAAGGCGGGTGCAGCGGCGAGGGCAACTCGCCCTCCAGCACCGGACGGGGCCGCGCCCTCTCCGCCACCGGATCGGGGATCGGGACCGAAGCGATCAGCGCCTGGGTATAGGGATGGCGCGGCACATGGGTGATCTCGTCCCCCGGCCCGATCTCCATCACCCGACCGAGATACATCACCAGGATGTCGTCGGAGATATGCTTCACCACGCTCAGATCATGGGCGATGAAGATCATCGAGAGCCCGAACTCGACCTGCAATTCGCGCAAGAGGTTCACCACCTGGGCCTGCACAGAGACATCGAGGGCGGAGACCGGCTCGTCGCAAATGAGCAGCTTCGGCTTCAGGATCAGGGCCCGTGCGATACCGATCCGCTGGCACTGGCCGCCGGAAAACTCGTGCGGATAGCGGTTGAGGAGGTTGGGCAGCAACCCCACCCGCTCCATCAGCTCGCCAACCCTGGCGCGGACCTCCGCCTTGGGCGTATCGGGGAAATGGGTGATCAGCGGCTCGGCGATGATCTCGCCCACGGTCATCCGGGGATTGAGGGCGGCAAGGGGGTCCTGAAAGACCATCTGCACGTCCTTGCGGTGATGGCGCCGCTCCCGCGTGTCCATCGCGGCGAGGTCCTTGCCCTCGAAGAGGATCTGCCCGCCCGAGGCGGGGATCGTGCCCACCACGGCGCGGGCGACGGTGGACTTTCCCGACCCGCTCTCGCCCACCATGCCGAGGGTCTTGCCCTCCTCCAGATCGAAGGAAAGCCCGCCCACGGCGTGGAGCTTCAGCGAGGGCGTCCAGGGCCAGGCGCCGGGGGGGCGCACATCGAAGGTGACCTGTAGGTCGCGGACCGAGAGGAGATGGGTCATGCCGCTTCCTCCTCTGGCGGCGGGGCGTGGCAGGCGCGGGTGCGGGCCTCTGTGTAGCCGATAAGGTCGGGCCGCGTGCCGCGGCAGCGGTCGAGCGCCTGCGGGCAGCGCGGGCTGAATGGGCAGCCGGCGGGCAGGCGCGACATGTCGGGGGGCTCTCCGGCGATGGTCAAGAGCTCCATATCGTCGCGGTCGAGCCGGGGCACGGCGGTCAGGAGACCCTGGGTATAGGGGTGCGAGGGCGCGGCGAAGACATCCTCGGTCGGTCCCTCCTCCATGATCTGCCCGCCATAGAGCACCAGCGTCCGGTCGCAGGCATCGGCGACGATCCCGAGGTCATGGGTGATCAGGATGATCGCGGTGCCGAACTCGGCCCGGATATCCGCGAGGAGATGCAGGATCTGCGCCTGCACGGTGACGTCGAGCGCCGTCGTCGGCTCATCGGCGATCAGCAACCGCGGGCGGCAGAGGAGCGCCATGGCAATCATGATCCGCTGGCGCATGCCGCCTGAAAACTCGTGCGGGAACATCGTCACCCGGGCCCGGGCATCGGGGATCCGCACCGCATCGAGCATCCGCACCGCCTCCGCCACCGCGTCGCGCTTCGACATGCCCTTATGGAGCGTCAGCACCTCCGCCATCTGGTCGGAAACCCGCATATAGGGATTGAGCGAGGTCATCGGGTCCTGGAAGATCATCGCGATCTCCTGGGCCCGGATACGGTTGAGCTGGGTGGGCGTCAGACCGATCAGCTCGTCGCCATGGAACTTCACCGAGCCCGTGGCCGTGCCGTTCCGCGCCAGGAGCCCCATCACGGCAAAGGCCATCTGCGACTTGCCCGACCCGCTCTCGCCCACAATCGCCAGGGTCTCGCCCTCGTCGATATGAAAGCTCACATCGTTCACCGCATGGACCGGATCGTCGCCGGTGGTGAAGGTGACCTTCAGGTTCTCGACCCGGAGCAGCGTCATTCAGCGGTCCTTCGGATCGAGCGCGTCGCGCAGCCCGTCGCCGACGAAGAAGAAGGCGAAGAGCGTGAGCAGGAAGAAGAAGAGCGGGAAGAGGAGCTGCCAGAGCACGCCGTATTGCATCTGCCCCGCGCCCTCCTTGATCAGCGCGCCGAGGGAGGTGTTGGGCTCCTGCACGCCGAGGCCGAGGAAGGAGATGAAGCTCTCGAAAAGGATCATCTGCGGCACCAGAAGCGTGGCGTAGACGATGACGATGCCGAGGAGGTTCGGCACGATATGGCGCAGGATGATGGTCCAGGGTTTGACGCCCACCGCCACGGCGGCCTCGACGAACTCCTTGTTCTTCAGCGTCAGCGTCTGGCCCCGGGCGATCCGGGCCATGTCGAGCCAGGAGATCAGCCCGATGCCCACGAAGATCATGAAGATCGAGCGCCCGAAGATCACCAGAAGCAGGATCAGCACGAACATGAACGGGATCGACATGAGCACATCCACGGTGCGCATCATCATCCCGTCCGTGCGCCCGCCGATATAGCCCGCCGTGGCGCCATAGAGCGTGCCCACGACCACCGCGACCAGCGCCCCGATCAGCCCGACCATGAGCGAGATGCCGGTGCCCTGCACGACGCGGCTGTAGAGGTCCCGCCCGGAGGCATCGGTGCCGAAGTAGTAGCCCGTCTCGAAGGACGGTACGCCGTTGACCGCGTTCGACCCGATCAGGGCGAAGTTGATGTAGTCCCGCTCGTACTGCGCGAAGAGCCCGCCGAAGAGCGCGAAGGAGGTCACGAAGATCAGCGCGATCAGCCCCGCCACCGCCGCCTTGTTGCGGAAGAACCGGGCGCGGGCATCGGCCCAGAGCGAGCGGCCCTTGACCGGGTTCGCCTCCATCTCGCGGAGGACGTCGTCGCTGGTGGTCTCGGCCATGGCGACCCCCTCAGTATCGGATCTTCGGGTCGATCCAGGCGTAGAGGATATCGACCACGAGGTTGAAGGTGATGGTCAGGACGCCGACGAGGATGGTGATCCCCATGATGACGGCATAGTCCCGGTTGAAGGCGGAATTGACGAAGAACTGCCCGATGCCGCCGGTGGACATGAAGATGTCGATGACGACGGAACCGGTGATCATACCGACGAAGGCCGGCCCGAGATAGGAGATCACCGGCAGCATCGTCGGCTTCAGCGCATGGCGCCAGATCACCCGGCGCATCGGCAGGCCCTTGGCCTGGGCGGTGCGGATGAAATTGGAGTTCATCACTTCGAGCATCGAGGACCGGGTGATCCGAGCGATGGACGCCATGTAGGAGGTCGAAAGCGCGATCACCGGCATGATGACGTATTGCCATTGCCCCCCGGCCCAGCCGCCCCCCGGCAGCCAGCCGAGCCAGAGCGTGAAGACCAGAACAAGGATCGGGGCGAGGACGAAGTTCGGCAGCGCCTGTGCCCCGACGGAGACGCCGACGGCGAGGTAGTCGAGCCAGGTGTTGTGCCGGATCGCGGCGGCGACGCCGAGGCTCACGCCCACGATCACCGCGACGACGAAGGACCAAAACCCGTAGGTCAGCGTGACCGGGAACCCTTGCGCGATCACGTCATTGACCGAACGGTCCTTGTACTGGAACGACGGCCCGAAATCGAACTGGGTGACGACGCCCCAGACATAATTGACGATCTGGCGCCAGAACGGCTGATCGAGCCCGTATTTGGCCTCGATATTGGCGAGCACCTCGGGCGGCAGCGGACGCTCGGAATTGAACGGGCCGCCGGGTGCCGAATACATCAGGATGAAGGAGAAGATGACGAGGATTAGAATCGTCGGGATCGCCACCGCGATGCGGCGGGTGATGAAGCTCAGCATGTCAGGACGGGCCCCCTGCCCCGGCGGGGCGCCCGGGGCCGGCGCAATGGCCGGCCCCGGACTGCGACAGGATCATTCGGCGATCTTGTAGAGATTGCGCGAATACCAGTTCTGTTCGACGTTGTTCACCGGCCAGTTCCCGACATCGGCGTCCATCATGTAGCTGCCCGCATAATGGTAGATCGGGATGATCGGCAGATCGACGGCGATGATCTCTTCGATCTGGGTATAGATCGCCTGCCGTCCGGCAGGGTCCTGGACCGTCTTGGCCTCGGCGAGCAGGTCGTCGACCATCGGATTGGTGTAGCCGGCGTCGTTATAGCCGGACCCGGAATCCATCAGGTCGAGGAAGGTCGAGGCCTCATTATAGTCCCCGCACCAGCCGGCCCGGGCGATCTCGTAGTCCTTGTTGCCCCGGGTCTCCAGGAAGGTTTGCCATTCCTGGTTGCCCAGTTCGGTCTCCACCCCGAGGGTCTGCTTCCACATCTGGCTGATCGCGATGGCGACCGAGCGGTGTGCCTCGGAGGTGTTGTAGATCAGATCGACCTCAAGCGTCTCTCCGCCGGAGCCGAAGCCCGCCTCGGCCAGCAACTCCTGCGCCCGCGCGTTGCGGTCGGCCTGGCTCATCCCGGCTTTCGCCACGTCGGGGATCTCGAACTCCGCCGTCGCCTCGGGCGTGAATGTGTAGGCCGCGGTCTGGCCGCCGGCGAGGACGTTGTTGACGATGATATCGCGGTCCACCGCCAGGCTCAGCGCCTCGCGGACCCGCGGATCGAGCAGCGCCGGGTTCGCCGTGTCGGTGACATTGATCGTGTAGTAATAGGAGCAGAGCCGCGGGAAGCTGATCGCCTCGCCCGGGAACTCCTCGGCCAGCGCCGGGAACTGGCCGGCGGGCACCTCGGTGCGGTCGAGCTCGCCGGCCTTCCAGCGGGTCAGAGCTTGGTTCTCATCGTTGATGACGAGGGCCACAACCTCTTCGATGATGGTCTCGTCGTTGTTCCAGTACATCTCGTTGCGCACCCGGACGGTGCGTTCCTGCGGGATGTGTTCGGTCAGCACATAGGCGCCGTTCGAGACGATGTTTTCGGGCCGGGTCCACTCATCGCCATGGGCCGCGATGGTGGGCGGATGCACCGGGAAGGTGGTGCCGTGGGTCACCATCTGCGGGAAATAGGGCAAGGGCTTGGTCAGCCGCACTTCAAGCGTGTGGTCGTCGATGGCGCTGACGCCCAGCGCGCTGGTCGGCATCTCTCCGGCGATGATGGCTTCGCCGTTCTCGATGCTCATCAGTTCCATGTACCAGGCATAGGGCGAGGCCAGTTCGGGATCGACGGCACGCTGCCAGGCAAAGACGAAGTCGCCCGCGGTGACCGGCTCCCCATTCGACCACATCGCGTCCTGCCGCAGGGTGAACGTATAGGTCAGCCCGTCATCGGAGGCGGCATGGCTCAGCGCGACGCCGGGCTCCAGGGCGCCGTCCTCGTCCTGATTGTAGAGCCCTTCGAAGAGGTCGCGCACGACCTCGGAACCGCTCACATCCTCGACCACCTGCGGATCGACGGAACTGTGCTCGTCGAGCACGCGGTAGATGAAGGTCTGGTCCTCGGCGAGGGTCTCTCCGGTCACGGGATGGGTGTTCTGGGCGCTTGCCATCGAGCCCGCAGCGATCAGAACCGCAGCGCCCGTGGCCATCAGCTTGGCCTTGAGTGTCATGTGAGTGTCTCCCTTGTCTCTGGTCCGGCAGCCTTTACTTCTGGCGGTCAATAAGCTGCGCGGGAATGGATCAAGTCTTTTGCAACTTCGGAGAGTTTGCAAGTTTGCCGGACAGGTGTCGTCGGGGCAAAACGTCCCGATCTGGGCGGAAAGGCGCCGCTTTCAGGAGGTTAGGGCCCGATGACCGACTTGGAGCTGGAGCGCCGTGATGGCCTGCCCGACGCGCTCCGCGTGCTGCTTGCGGAGTATCCGCGCGAGGGCTGGGCCGCCGATCCGGGCTTTGACGGGCTGGTGCGGTTCTGGCTCGACAGGCATCTGATGTTCCGCCGGCTGCTGGAGACCTTGCGCAGCGACGCCTTGGGCGCGCTGGAACGCGAGATCGCGCCGGAGGCCCATGCGGCGCGGCTCGGGAGACTCGGCGGGCTCTTCGTCAACGAGCTGCACATGCATCACGGGATCGAGGACCATCACTTCTTTCCGGTGCTGTCGCAGCGGGATGCGCGGATCGCACGCGGCTTTGAGATGCTGGATGCGGACCACCATACGCTCGACGCCCGCCTCGACGGGTTCACGACCACGGCCAATGACGTGTTGCGGCGGATGGCCGAGGACGGCGCGCGGGACCGGCTGGCGGGGCTTTCGGGCGAACTCGACCTTCTGGCGCGGCTCCTCGACCGGCACCTGACCGACGAGGAGGAGCTGATCGTCCCGGTGATCCTGAAATACGGCACGGAGGGCCTTCAGGAATAGGGCGGGACAATGTGAGTTGGACTGCCTCTTCCATGGCCCAGCCCGGCAGATCGCGCGCTGTTCCACCGGAGCGACGGTCGTTCTCAATCCCCGCCCGAATAGCGCCGAAGGCGCCGGGCATCGACAGACCGTCCGGGCGGGCTGACGATTGGGTAGTCGTACGCGCGAAGCTCGGAGCGGGGGAGGTGCTTGGCAGGCATAAATCGAAGTAGCTCGGCCGCTGGATCGCCATCCCCCGGTCTGTCGATGCCCGGCTTGGTTTGCGCCAGCATCAACACCCACGCCGTCTTCGCCTCGGGGTATATGCCGCGAGCGCCTCTACCTACCCCCTCTGCCCAATCCCCCGCCCTGCCCCCTCGGGCAGGTCCATCTCCAGATGCGCGGCATAGCGGGCGAGGCCCTCTGCCACGACGGGTCCGGGCTCCGAGCTGCGACGGGTGCCGAGATCGACATGGAGCAGCATCGATTCCATCGTCGCCGCCAGCGCCTCGCCACGCCACATCCGGTGGAACAGGCGCAGTTTCCTGCCCCGCCCCTCGATCATCTGGGTGGTCACCGTCAGCCGGTCCCCGGCATGCAACTCGTCGAGATAGCGCAGGTGGTTCTCGATGGTGAAGTAGCTCTGCCCGCCGGCGATATAGGCCGCGTCGGCCCCGATCAGTTCCATGAACCGGTCGGTGGCCTGGCTCCCGGCCTCCAGATAATGGACCTCGTTCATATGGCCGTTATAGTCGGTCCAGGTCTGCGGCACGAGCCGGTCCACGGTCACCGGCAGATCAGAGGTCACCGGCGGGCCGGCGGCCGGGGCCAGGGCCGCCTCGTGATCGGCCAGGACAGTGCCGGCCCCCTGCCCCTCGCGTTTCAGAGCCCGCAGGAGGCTGACGAGATTGTCGTCGCGCCGGCGTTCCAGATCGCGGATGCCCAGATGGCCCGATTGCGCGTCGGACTGGCCGGCGATCAGATCCACCAGTTCCGGCGTGAAGTCGGGCACATCCATCAGCTTCGTCCAGGGCCATTTCAGCGCCGGGCCGAACTGCGCCAGGAAATGCCGCATCCCGGCCTCGCCACCGGCGATCCGGTAGGTCTCGAAAAGCCCCATCTGGGCCCAGCGCAGGCCGAACCCCATGCGGATCGCCTCGTCGATCTCCTCGGTCGTGGCAATCCCGTCCTTCACGAGCCAGAGCGCCTCGCGCCAGACCGCCTCCAGAAAGCGGTCGGCGATATGGGCGTCGATCTCCTTGCGGAGGGTGAGGGGGAACATGCCGATGCGGCGCAGGAGGCCGGCGGCGCGTGCGCACATCTCCGCCTCGCCCACCAGTTCCACCAGCGGCAGCAGGTAGACCGGGTTGAACGGGTGCGCGACGATGCAGTTTGCCCCCTCCGCCGTCAGTTCCGACGGTTTGAACCCGGAGGTAGAGGAGCCGACGATCGAGGCGGAGGGTGCGGTTGCGGCGACCTCCGCCAGGACCTTGTGCTTCAGTTCAAGCCGCTCCGGCACGCTCTCCTGTACCCAGTCGGCCCCCGCCACGGCCTCGGCCAGGGTGCCGGCGTGGGTCAGCCGCCCCTCCCTCGGCAGCGCCTTGTCGTAGAGCGCCGGCAGTGACCGGCGCGCATTGGCGAGCACCTCTGCCATCTTGCGCTCCGCCTCCGGATCGGGATCAAAAAGCGCCACATCCCAGCCATTGAGCAGGAACCGCGCCGCCCAGCCGCCGCCGATCACACCGCCGCCGATGATCGCTGCCTTCATCGCCCTCTTCCCGCAATATCCGGGTCGCTCCGGCGACCGATTGAGGCCATCGAGATCGGGAAAGGAGACCGATCATGCCCATTGAGTTCACCGCCCTGCCCACGGAAGACGTCCGCCGCATTCGCCAGACTGGTCGCGACGCCTATGGCGACCCGGTCGAGACCCACCGTGCGGCGGGCGACGGTGTCCGCCTCTGCCGCCACTGCCTGGAGCATGTCCCCGCCGGCAAGGAGTATCTGATCCTCGCCCATCGCCCGTTCCGCTCCACCCAGCCATATGCCGAAACCGGCCCGATCTTCCTCTGCGCCGAAGACTGCGCCCGCGCCGCGCCTTCGCCGGAGGTGCCGCCGATCCTTCAGGCTGAAACCTATCTGGTGAAAGGCTACGATGCCGACGAACGGATCATCTACGGCACCGGGCAGATCACTCCGACGCCGGAGATCGCCGGCTATGCCGAAACGCTTCTGGACGACCCGAACGTCGCCTTCGTCGATATCCGCAGCGCAAGCAACAATTGCTTCTCCTGCCGGGTTCACAGGGCCTGAGGTCATGGCGCGAGGGTCTCCGTATGCCCGTCGATGGCCATTGCCTGTCCGGTGATCTTCGACGCGGCCTCCGAGGCGAGGAAAAGCGCCGTGTCGGCCACATCGTCCGCCGTCACCCAGGACCGCATCGACACACCCTTGACGTAGCTCTGCCGGACCTCGTCGACGGCGCGGCCCGTGGCCTTCGCCTCCATCGCCAGCACCCGTTCCATCCGCTCCCCCTCCACCGCGCCGGGGCAAAGTGCGTTGACCCGCACGCCATGGGGTCCGAGTTCCATCGCCAGGGATTTCATCAGCCCGATCACGCCCCATTTCGCCGCCGCATAGGGTGTGCGGTTCGGATAGCCGAAGAGCCCGGCGGTGGAGGATGTGAGCAGGATGAGGCCCGAGCCTTGCGCCTTCGTCCGCGCCGCGGCCCAGCGGCAGGTGAGGAAGGCGCCGCCGAGATTGACGTCGATGCACTCCATGACCGCCTTGTGGTCGAGGGTCTCGATGGGCCCCGCCGGCCCGCCGATCCCGGCCTTGGCGCAGACCACATCGACCCTGTCCCAGAGCGCGTCGGCCTCGTCGAAGAAGAGGATCATCTCCTCTTCCTTGGTGACATCCGCCTCCCGGATCAGCGCTTTCGGGAATTCCGCCCTGGCATCCTCGAGCGCCGCCGGATCGTTATCGCAGAGCGCCAGCTCATAGCCCTCGGCGACGAAACGCCGCGCCAGCACCCGGCCAATGCCCGCGGCCCCGGCCGTGATCAGGACACGGCGTGTCACCCCGCCGGCGCCCGTTTCTTGAGCCCGAGCTTGGCGCGCACCTCATCCGGCCCGATCACCTGGGCGCCGAGCCCTTCGACGATCCCGACCGCCTTCTCGACAAGCTGCGCATTGGTCGCCAGCACCCCCTTCTCCAGAAAGAGATTGTCCTCGAGCCCGACCCGCACATTGCCGCCCGCCAGCACTGCGGCGGCCACGAAGGGCATCTGGTGGCGGCCGAGCGCGAAGGCGGAGAAGGTCCAGCTTTCCGGCACCGCGTTCACCATGGCAAGGAAGGTCGAAAGGTCGTCCGGCGCGCCCCAGGGCACGCCCATGCAGAGCTGCACCAGGGCCGGGTCGGTCAGCACCCCCTCCTTCACCAGTTCCTTGGCGAACCACAGATGCCCGGTGTCGAAGGCTTCGATCTCCGGCATCACGCCCAGGGCCGTCATCCGCGCGCCCATGTCGCGCAGCATCCCCGGCGTGTTGGTCATCACGTAATCGGCCTCGGCGAAGTTCATCGTGCCGCAATCGAGGGTGCAGATCTCCGGCAGGCAGGCGGCGATATGGGCCACACGTTCCTCGGCGCCGATCATGTCCGTCCCCGCGCCTGGCGGCAGCGGCGTCTCGGTACCGCCCAGCACGAGATCGCCGCCCATCCCGGCGGTGAGGTTCAGCACCACGTCCACCTCGGCATCCCTGATACGGTCGGTCACTTCGCGGTAGAACGCGATGTCCCGGGCCGGCGCTCCGGTCTCCGGGTCGCGGACATGGCAATGGATGATCGCCGCCCCGGCCTTGGCCGCGTCGATGGCGCTTTCGGCGATCTGCTGCGGGCTGCGCGGCACATGGGGGCTCCGGTCCTGGGTCGCGCCCGATCCGGTCACCGCGCAGGTGATGAAAACCTCGCGGTTCATCTCAAGTGGCATCCGTTCCTCCTTGCTCCACGGGACGGCGGGCGGGGCGATGCGCCATGGGCGCGAGCGCCGTCCCGGCGGCCCTCACCGCCCCTTCCAAACGGGGTCGCGCTTTTCGGCAAAGGCCCGCGCGCCCTCTTTCTGATCCTCTGACCGGTAGAGCCGCTCCACCGTCTCGAACTGGCTCTTGGTGATCCGGTTCATCGCGTCCTGGAAACTCATGTCTTCGGCCTCGCGCACGATCTCCTTGATCGCGGCGAAGACCAGCGGCGGCCCGGCCGCCAACTCATCCGCCAATGCCCGCGCCGCGCCCATCAGCTCCGCCCCGGGCAGGATGCGGTTCACGAAGCCCCAGCGATGGGCCTCCTCCGCCTCCAGCCAGCGCCCGGTGAAGAGCATCTCCATGGCGATGTGATAGGGGATGCGCTTCGGCAGCTTCACCGTCGCCGCATCCGCCACGGTGCCAGAGCGAATCTCGGGCAGGGCGAACGTGGCATGATCGGCCGCCAGAATGATGTCCGCCGAAAGCGCCAGTTCCAGGCCGCCGCCACAGCAGATGCCGTTGACCGCCGCGATCACCGGCTTGTTCAGGCCCCGCAACTCCTGCAAGCCGCCAAAGCCGCCCTTGCCGTAGTCCCCGTCCACCGCATCGCCGTCATTCGCGGCCTTCAGGTCCCAGCCCGGGCAGAAGAATTTCTCCCCCGCCCCGGTCAGCAGCGCGACCCGCAGCTCCGGATCGTCACGGAACTCCGTGAACACCTCCCCCATGATCCGGCTGGTGGCGAGGTCGATGGCATTGGCCCTGGGCCGGTCGAGCGTGACTTCAAGGACATGGTCCCGCCGCGCGGTCCTGATCGGTCCTTCACTCATCGGCCACTCCTTCCCGGATCAGCGCATCCACCGCGACGGCCCGGTCGGTGGTACAGATCAACGGATTGATCTCCACCTCCACCACCCCCGGCGTCGCCTCGACGAAATCCTGCACCGCGCGGACGGCGCGCACAATCGCCCCGATATCCGCCCCCGGCGCGCCGCGATAGCCTTTCAGGAGTGGCGCGAGGCGGAGCCCGTCCAGCATCGCCCGAATGTCGCCCTCCGAGACCGGCAACAGGCGGTGCACCGTATCGGCATGCAGCTCCGTCGCCGTGCCGCCCCAGCCGAGGGTCAGGAGGTAGCCATGGGCCGGGTCGCGCATCACCGAAAGCAGCAGTTCCGCCACCGGCCCCGCCACCATCTCCTCGACGAGGACCTTGTCGCCCGGCAGGAAATCGAGCGCCCGCTCTACCGCCTCCGCATCGCGCCGGTTCAGCGCCACCGCGCCGGCTTCGGTCTTGTGCGCCAGGCCGAGGCCCTTCAGCGCGACCGGAAAGCCGATCCGGTCCGCCTCCGCCACAGCCTGTGCCCGGTCCACAACCGCCCCGCGCGGCCGGTCGAGGCCGTAGGCCGCCAGCCGCGCTTTCGCCGCATCCTCCGGCACCAGCACCGGATCGCGCACCGGTCGCGGCAGACGCGGCGGTTCGGGTGCCGGAGCGCGCCCGGCCATCGCCGCGACCGCCTCGAGCCCCGCCTCCATCCCCGAGAGCGGCACCACGCCACGCGCGATCAGGTCCTCCGCCACCGCCTCCGGCATTGTGTCGGGCAGCGAGGCGAGCACCGCCATCGGCACGCCCGCGGCCCGGCACGCCGCCACCGCCGCGTCGAGCGCCGCATCCCAGCCCGGCGCGGTGCAGCGGTCGTCCCTCGGGAAGTCCAGAACGAGTAGGCCCAGCGCCAGATGCGGCGCCAGCATCGCGGTATAGGCCCGCTCCATCGCCGGCCCGTCGCCCCAGATATAGGTGTGGTAGTCGAGTGGGTTGGCGAGCGCCACCTTGGGCCCAAGCGCGTCGCGAAGTCCGGTGAGTTGGGCCTCGGTCAGGGGCGGATAGTCGAGCCCCGCCGCAGCACCAAGGTCGGCCATCAAAGCCGCCTCGCCTCCAGAGCACGACATCGAGGCGACCGCGCGAGACGGCAGGCGCCCCACCACATGGGCGATCTTCAGCGCCTCAAGAAACCCCTCCAAAGTGCTCACCTGCGCCCAGCCGAGCCGCCGGAACAGCGCCGCCGCCGCCTCGGGCGCCCCGGCAAGCGAGGCGGTATGGCTGATCGCGGCGGTCTGCGCCGCCTCCGTCGCGCCGGATTTCAGCACAACGACCGGTTTGCCCAGTTCCGCCGCACGCTCTGCCAGCGCGACAAGGCGCGAAAGGTCCCCGACCCCCTCCAGATAGAGGCCGAGCGCCGTAATCCGCTCATCCTCCAGCGCCGCCATTCCGAGTTCGGCGGCTCCGATCTGGGCCTGATTGCCGGCGGTCAGGACGAACCCCACGGGTAGCCCGCGCCGCTGCATGGTCAGGTTGATCGCGATGTTGGAGCTTTGGGTCACGATGGCCACGCCCCGCTTCACCCGCCTGCCGCCATGCTGATCCGGCCAGAGCGCCGCGCCGTCGAGATAGTTCAGCGCGCCGTAGCAGTTCGGACCCAGCACCGGCATGTCCCCCGCCGCCGCCACCAGCCGCGCCTCGGAGACCGCGCCGTCCCCCAATTCCGCCTCCGCCTCGGCAAAGCCGGAGGCAAAGCAGATCGCCCCGCCGGCGCCCATGCCGGACAGGACCGCCACGGCCTCAATCGCCGCGTCGCGGTTGATCGCCACAAACGCTGCGTCGGGCGGTTCCGGCAGGGCTTCGAGAGACGGATAGGCGGTGAGCCCGCCCACCTCCGGTTTCGACGGATGGACCGGCCAGACCGCGCCCTCGAACCCGATCTTGCCGCATTCCCGGATCACATTCGCGGCCCAGGTGCCGCCGCCGATCACCGCGACGGTTTTCGGATGCAGGAGGCGGTGCAGCCGGGTCATGACCCCAAGGGACGCAGCAGATCGCGGCTGATGATGTGGCGCTGGATTTCGCTGGTCCCGTCCCAGATCCGCTCCACCCGCGCATCGCGCCAGAACCGCTCGATGGGCAGGTCGTTCATCAGCCCCATGCCGCCGTGGATTTGCAGCGCCGCGTCGGTGACCCGCGCCAGCATCTCCGAGGCGTAGAGCTTCGCCGAGGCAATCTCCCGGTTCGCCGGCAGCCCCTCATCGAGGCGCCAGGCGGAGGCGAGCGTCAGCCAGTCGGCGGCGTCGATCTCGGTCACCATGTCGGCAAGCTGAAAGCTCACGCCCTGAAACCGCCCGATCTCCTGCCCGAACTGCTTGCGCTCGGCGGCATAGGCCAGAGCCAAGTCAAAGACCCGCCGCGCCCGGCCCACGCTCATCGTCGCCACGGTGATCCGGGTCGCGTAGAGCCATTCGTTCATCACCGCGAAGCCGCCATCGACCTCGCCCAGAACCTGCGCATCCGAGAGCCGGCAGGCGTCGAACTCCAGAATGCAGTTCTTGTAGCCGCGATGGCTGACCGAGGCGTAGCCGTCGCGGACGGTGAAGCCCGGCATGCCCCGATCGACGAGGAAACAGGTGATCCGCTTCTTCGGGCCCTTGGGCGTGTCGTCCACGCCGGTGGCGACGAAGACGATGAAAAAATCCGCGTGATCGGCGCCGGAAATGAAGTGCTTGGTGCCGTCGACCACCCAATCGCCACCGTCGCGGCGCGCGGTGCATTTCATCGAGCGCACGTCGGAGCCGGCATCGGGTTCGGTCATCGCAAGAGCGTCCATCCGCTCGCCCCGGACCGCGGGCAGCAGGTAGCGCTCGCGTTGGTCGCCCTCGCAGGCCATCAGGATGTTCTGCGGCCGGCCGAAGAAATGGGTGAGCGCCATGGAGCCGCGACCCAACTCGCGTTCCACCAGCGCGAACTCCAGATGGCTGAGCCCCGCGCCGCCGACCTCCTCGGGGAAGTTGCAGGCATAGAAACCCAGGTCGAGGGTCTTGCGCTTGATCTCGGCGGCCACATCCGGGTCGACCTCGCCGGTCCGCTCCACCGCGTCCTCGTGGGGGTAGATTTCCGCCTCGACGAAACGCCGGACTGTGGAGACGATCATCTCCTGCTCATCGGTCAGCCCGAACTGCATGCACATCCTCCCCGGTCTTGCGGCGATCCTGCCCCGAGGGGGCAAAGGCGGGCCGGCGCTTTCCGACCCACGCTGGGAGAAATGCGTCAGACCTCCGGGCGGACCGGCTCGAACGGGGTCAGGTCCTGGGCCTCGACCTCGCGCAGAAGGCCGATGACATCCGCAATCATCTTCTCCGCCGTCGCCTTGCCCTTCTCCGCCGTCGCCAGATGCGCCTCGCCGACGACCCCATTGGGGTTCACGTCCTTGGCGATCCAGCCATAGGCCACCGGCCCGATGGGCTGGATCGGGCGGGTCTCGGCGGTGGAGCGGAAATCCTCCGCCTGCGACATGTCCACGGTGTCGGGGCGGAAATGCAGCACGAGGGAGGTCTCCGCGTCGCCGCCATGGATGCCGTAGGTCAGCTCCTGCTCACCATAGACCCCCTCCGGCGTGCCGAAGGCGCCCCAGCCGAGGCGGACGCAGAACATGCCGGCGCGGACCCGGAGTTCGCGGGCGACGATGGAGATGAGATCGGCATTGCCGCCATGGCTGTTGACGATGACCATCTTGCGGATGCCGGCCCGGGCCACGGAAAGCCCGATTTCCACCCACGCCTTCATCGCGGTCTCGGCGGTGAGCGTGATCGTGCCCGCGGCCCAGAGATGTTCGTTCGATTTGCCGATGGACTGCACGGGGAGGATGCGCAGGTCGAGATCGTCCGGGCAGCGCTCTTTCAGAAGCCCGATCAGCCCTTCATTGATGATCGTGTCGGTGCCCACGGGCAGGTGCGGCCCGTGCTGCTCGATGGCCGCCACGGGGAGGATCGCGATGGTCTTCATCGGGTCGATCTCGGCATATTCCGGGGCGCGGAAGTCCTTCCAGTCGAGGCGTCGGGTCATTGCGCGGGGCTTTCTTTCAGTGTCGCGGCGGAGGCGCCGATCAACCGGTCCATCCGCGCCGCCACTTTATCGAGATGGCGGCTGCGGCTCTCGGGCGTGGAACTGTCCATGAGGTAATGCGCGGCGAAGACCTTGCGCGCCCTCGGATGGAGCAGCAGCCCCACCCCGCGCATCAGTTGACGCCGCCCCGGTTCACCGATGAAGCGGGTCAGCCACCAGCTTGCCCCGCAGGTGGTGAAGACGCCGAGCCGGGCGATGTGGTGGAGGCCGGGGCGGATCGTCCTGTGCGCCGCATCGGGCATCAGGAAGGCCACCTCCGGCAGCAATACCCGGTCGAGCCAGCCCTTGAGCATCGCCGGCAGCCCGTACCACCAGGTCGGGTAGACGAAGATCAGCGTGTCGCACCATTCGATATCGGCGCAATGGGCCTCGACCGGGCGGCGGTTCGTCGGATGGTCGAGATAGCCGCTCCATTCCTCGTTGGTCAGGACAGGCTGGAACCCCTCGGCATAGAGGTCGCTGACCCGGACCTCGGCCCCGACGCCGCGCAGCTTCTCCACCGCCAGATCGCGGATCGCGGCGTTGAAGCTGCCTTCGGCGGGGTGCGAATAGACGATGAGCGCGCGCATCAGAACCGTTCCATTTCGGCCGAGACCTTGGCCAGGAACGCTTTCCGCTGGGCCTCGGTCACGTTGTTCATATCATTGAGCGCGAGATACTTCACCTTCGCAAAGCCCGTCGCCCCCCAGACCGCCCTTGTGATGAGCTTGCGCGGCGGGTCGCCGGCGAGGAACGCGCGCCATTTGGTCGACCCGTAGGTGGTGATCGCGGCGAGTTTGCGGATATTGTCGAGTGAGGCGGTGAGTTTGCCGTCGGCGAGGTCGAAGGACACGCCGGGCAGGAACACCCGGTCGAAGAACCCTTTCAGCATCGCCGGATAGCCGAAATTCCAGACGGGAAAGACGAAGACCATGGCATCGGCGGCCTTCACCCGGTCCACGTAGCCCTGAACCGGCGCGGCGTTGATCGACGTGTCATGGTAGTTGCGTCGCTCCTCGGCACTCAGCACCGGCTGGAACCCCTCGGCATAGAGGTCGCAATCGTCGACCTCCCAGCCGCTTCGGGTGAGCGCGGCCACGGCCTCCCTATGGAGCGCGGCGTTGAAGCTTTCCTCGCAGGGATGGGAAAAGACGACCATGGCGCGAGGCATGGGCTATTCCGCGGCTTTCACGAGGCCCGGCCAGGCATACATCCGGTCGTAGCTCCAGTCCGGGTCGTCCCAGGCGATCATCTTGCCGGGGTTCAGGAGGCCCTTCGGGTCCGCCTCCCGCTTGAAGTCCAGCTGGCGTTGGTCGACAATCTGCCGCCCGCCCTCCTCGAGCGTGTAGCGGTGCGGGTTGAAGTTCGGCGCGCCCATCTCCTCGTGAATGCGGATGATCTCGTCGAGACGCTCTTCGGTGGTGAATTTGACAAGGCTCAGGCTGCCGAACCCCACCTTGCCCTGCTGGCGCGTCACCTCGACATGGAGCAGCACTTCGGGGCTGAATTCCTCGCGGAGCTTCAGCGTTAGCTCGACGGGGTCCTCGGTGCCGATCCCGACCTGAAGATAGGTGATCGCGGGGTCGACCTTGAGCGCGCGCAGGGTCGTGTGGTTCCAGGTGTATTCAAAGATGTGGCCCGGATCGCGGGGCCAGTCGGTCTCGCCTTTGCGGTAGGCGATCTCGCCATCCCACGCCCCAAGATGGGTGAGGAAACCCGGCATCGAATGGGGGGCCACCATAAGCGCGAGGACGGTCTGATCGGGTGTCACATGGGGCTTCACCCGCTGGAAGTACTCGTGGGCGATGGGCGGTTCGAACACGGTGACGAGCTTCAGCAGCAGCCCGTCGCAGGAGGCCAGATCGTAGGCGTAGCGCAAAGCGGTCTCGAAATCGTCGAAGGTGACGAAAAGCTCTTCCCAGTCATAGGCTTGCGCGAGCGGCATCTCGATCTCGGTGATGATCCCGTTGGTGCCGTAGGCGTGGGAGACGCGGTGCAGCTCCTCGCCGGTGATCTCGATGATTCGGGGCTCCGCCTCCATGGTCACCACGCGCAGGCGGATGATGTTGCCGACATCGCGCAGCACGCCCCAGTGGACCGAACCGACCCCGCCGGAGCCGCCGGCGATGAACCCTCCGATGGACGCCGTGGCCCAAGTGGAGGAGTACATCCTGAGTTCCTGGTTTGAATGCGCGCGGGTCTCGGCATCGATATCCTTGAGGATCGCCCCGGGCTCCACCACCAGCCGGCCCGGCGCGATCTCCTTGACCTTGTTCATCTGGTTGAGATGCAGCACGCAGCCTCCGGCGAGCGGCATGGCCTGGCCGTAATTGCCAGTCCCGGTGCCCCGCGCGGTGACGGGAACGTCGTGGGCGTAGCAGACCTTCAGCACCTCGATCACCTCCGCCTCGGTCCGCGGGCTGACGGCGAAATCGGCGATCACCTCGTCGAGCCGGTCTTTGAGCACCGGGGAGTACCAGTAGAAATCGCGGCTCTTGGCCTTCAGCGCGGCGGGGTTGGTCTCGATATCGAGATGCTTCAGCGCCTCCATGGCGCCGGCGATGTCTGCGGTCATGGGGTCCTCATCAGCGGGTCGAGTTCGGAATAGTCCGGCGGCGCGGTGTCGATGGGCCGGCCGGCGCGGAGCACGATCCGGTCCGATTGCGGGCGGGCGAAAAGCTCGGTCCAGCTCCGCGCGTTGCAGATCACCAGATCGGCGGGCGCACCGGGGGCGAGCGACGGCGCATCGAAGCCACAGGCGGCGGCCGGGTTGGTCAGGAAGGCATCGGTCCAGTCCGGATCGGAATGGTCGAGATGGCCGATCCGGGTCGCCTCGCGCATCACTTCGATCATGTCCATGTCGCCATAGGCATAGAACGGATCGCGGGTGTTGTCCGAGGCGAAGGAGACCGGAATGCCCCGCGCCTTCATCTCATGGACCAGGGTAATGCCCCGGTTGCGCGGGGTGCGGGCGGCGTGGCGGTCCTGGAGGTAGAGGTTGCACATCGGCAGGCTGACGACATGGAGCCCGGCCTCGGCGACCAGATCGAGGGTGGCGAGCGCCTCCGCCTCGGGCATGGTGGAGAGCGAGCAGAGATGGCCGACCACGACCGAGGCGTCGAATTGCAGACCGATGACCTTCCGCGCGATGTCGCGGAGCGTGTTGACCGAGGGGTCCATGGTTTCGTCGGTGTGGAAATCGACCATCACGCCAAGGTCGAGCGCGGTGCCGAAGAACCGATCGAGCTGGGCGTCGAGATCGGGTCCCGGATAGGTGACCATCCCGAGCACCCCGTCCGTCTCCCCGACGAGCCGGGCGGTGCCCCGAAAATCGTCCTCAAGGGCATAGTCGCAGGCCACGAGACAGGCGGCCTGGAGCGCGATCCGGTCGGCCCAATCGGCGCGGGTCTCCGCAAAGACGCCCCAGGAGATCGCATCCTGCGGCGCGTGGCTGTCGAGATGGGTGCGGATCGCCCTTGTGCCATGGGCCTGGGCGGCCTTCAGCGAGAACTCCATCCGGGCGCGGACATCTTCGGCGGACCAGCGCGCGGTGGCGTCAGCCCGCACCGCCTCCAGCGCGCCGTCGAAGGTGCCGTTCGGGTTCGGGCTGCGCGCCCAGATATGGCCCTTGTCGAGATGGGTGTGCATGTCGATGAAGGCCGGGAAGACCATCGCGCCCTTCATGTCCACCGGCTCGGCGGCCGCATCCGCCTGCACGATCCGGCCCTCCGAGAGGGTCAGGCTGCGGCTCACGAGGCTCTCCGCCTCGCCGACGAGGCAGCCCGGAACGGTCAGATTGTCGAGCCGGAGCGGCCCCGGCGGCAGTATCGGCAGGGCCATTGCTACTCCCGTTTCACGGCGCTCTCATGCCATTTGCGCAAGGCCAGATGGCTGATGAGAGAGGTCGCCGCGTAGATCAGCACCCCGGTGACCGCGATCAGAATCAGCGCCGCGAACATCCGGGGGATGTTGAGCCGGTAGCTCGCCTCGAGGATGCGGAAGGCGAGGCCGGAGCCCATGCCGCCGGTGCCGGCGACGTATTCGGCGACCACCGCCCCGATCAGCGCCAGCCCCCCGGCAATCTTCAGCCCACCGAGGAAATAGGGCAGCGCCGAGGGCAGTTGCAGGTAGCGCAGCCGCTGCCAGCGGTTGGCACGGTAGATCGTCATCAGGTCACGCAGATTGTGATCCGCCGATTTGAGCCCCAGCGTTGTATTGGCGAGGATCGGAAAGAACGCCACGATCCAGGCGCAGAGCAGGAGCCCGACAAGGCGGCTTTCGACATAGATGAAGATCAGCGGCGCGATGGCGACGATGGGCGTCACCTGAAGGATCACCGCGAAGGGCGAGAACGACATCTCGGCGAATTTCGACTGGGCGAAGAGGATGGCGAGGCCGACGCCACCGACCACCGCGACGAAGAGCGCCAGAAAGGTGATCTGGAGCGTGATCATCAGCGAGGCGGAGAGCGTGCCCCAATCCTCCACCAGCGTCCGGGCCACGAGGCCGGGTCCGGGCAGGATGTAATGCGGGATCTCGTTGACCAGCACGATGCGGTGCCAGATCCAGATGGCGAGGACCATGACAGTGATCGGCAGTGCGTATTTCGCGATGTTTTCCAGGCGCTTGACCCGGGCGTGATGCTCCTCCTCGGCGTCGAAGAGCGGGCCGGGCCCGGCCTCTGCGGCCTTCGCCTCGCGGGCGCTGTCGGTAACGGTCATTGATCCTCTCCCGGGGCCAGGGCCCCCAGCAGGGTGTCGGAGGTTTCCCGCGCGATCGCGGCGTATTCCGGCGAAGTGCGCCAGTCGATGCCGCGCGGATAGGGGGCGTCGACGGTGATTTCCTTGATGATCCGGCCCGGGCGGGCGGCCATGACGAGGATACGGTCGCTGAGGAACACGCTCTCGAACACCGAATGGGTGACGAAGATCACCGTCGCCCCGGTCTGGGCCTTCATCGACAGGAGGTCGTCGTTCAGCTTCTGCCGCGTGATCTCGTCGAGCGCCGCGAAGGGTTCATCCATCAGGATCAGGCGGGGATTGGTAACGAGCGCCCGGGCGATGGAGACCCGCATCTTCATGCCGCCCGACAATTCGCGCGGATAGGCGCCGCCGAACTTCTCAAGACCCACGAGACCCAGAACCTCCTCGATCTTGTCCTGAACCGACCGGAAGGATTGGCCGCGCACCCGGAACGGCAGCCAGACATTCTGCGCCACCGTGGCCCAGGGCATCAGCGTCGGCTCCTGAAAGACGACACCGAGGTCGTCCTTCCCCTGCCCGCCCTCCCAGGCGATCCTGCCCAGCGTGGGCCGCATCAGCCCGGCGATCAGCCGCAGCGCCGTGGACTTGCCGCAACCCGAGGGGCCGAGGAGCGAGATGAAATCGACCTCATTGACGTCGAGCGTCAGGCGGCGGAGCGCCACGACGGCACCGTTGAAGGTCTTGTCGATCTCGGTCATGCGCAGCACGTTGGCGCGCTGCCCGATCGGCTTGATCGTCCGGTCGTGGGCCGTCATCGGCGCTCCTTCATTGGGCGGGGCAGGATGGACGGCACCGATGAACCAGTGCCGTCCCGCGTGGATCAGCCGTCCGCCGGACGCAGGTCCAGGCCGAGCCCGTCATTGATGAAGTCGAGCGAGTAGGACTGCGCGATATCGAGCCCGGCCTCGATCACCCCGGCCTCCACCATCGACTCGTAGAACGACACCATCCGCTCTTCGGTCATCGCGCCGATGCCCAGTTCGAGGGTATCGCCGCTATCGACGATGCCGTTGGCGGTCATCACCTCGATGGCATAGTCGATCTTGTCCTGGGTCATGTCCGGATTGTCGGTCAGGATCAGCGCGTCGGCGGCGGAATTGTCGCCGTAGAGGTAATTGTACCAGCCGAGGATCGAGCCGTTGACGAAGCATTCGACCACATCCGCCCGCTCCTCCACAGTCTCACGCTTGGTCTGAATGGTGGTCGAATAGGCGCCGTAGCCGGCATCGGCGATCAGGAAGACATCCGGCGCCCAGCCGGTCTCCTGCAGGATGGCGTAAGGTTCCGAGGACAGGTAGCCCTGCTGGCCGGCATCCTCGTTGACGATGAAGGGGGCGGAGTTGAACGTATAGGGCTGGCGCTGTTCGTCGGTGAAACCGTAGGCCGCCTTCATCCATTCATAATAGGAGGCGTTGTCCTGCACGATCATGGTGAAGTCGCCGCCGGCCATATCGCCGAAATTCTCGATCCGGCCGGGATGGGCGAGGATCACCTGCGGGTCCTTCTGGAACGCCGCCATGACATTCATGATCGGCAGCCCCTCGGCCACGGCGAAATAGGCGTCGAGATGGCCGCCCATGTAGAAATCGATCCGCCCGGCCAGCATCAGCGCCTGGTTGTTCACCTGCGGCCCGCCCGGCACGATGGTCACCTCGAGCCCGCATTCGGCATAGGTGCCGTCGGCGACCGACTGGTAGAAGCCGCCGTGCTCGGCCTGGGCGACCCAGTTGGTGCCGAAGCTGACCTCGACGAGGTCTTCGGCACTCGCGCCGGTGGCGGCGAGCGTGGCCGCAAGAAGGCCCGCGCCGGTCAGGCGCAGAGGGGTGGTGGATTTCATGTCTGACTCCCAGGTTGACTGACGGGCAAATTAGCGGGCGCCGTTTCGGGGACCGGGATTTTCGCGGGTTTCGCCGCAGCGCAGCGCGGTCCTGCCCGACAATGCGCCCGGTCCGGACGGCATTGCCTCTTTTCTGGGCGGCATGTGAACATGCAGGCAAAGCGTCGGCAAGGGCCCTTTCGCCGCGCGGGCGATGCGGGCAGTGTCGCGCTGTTCCCGTGCGCCGTCCGGAGGCCCGTTCGATGACCCTGCGCCCCCTCGCCCCCGCCACGATCCGCCCGCCGTTCGGCCGCTATGCCCATGGGGTCGAGGTGCCGGCCGGGCGCCGGCTGGTGCTGACCTCCGGCCAGCTCGGCGTGGCGGCGGATGACAGTGTGCCGGAGGGCGCAAGGGCGCAGGCCAATCTCTGTTTCGCCAATTGCGGCGCGGTGCTGGCCGAGGCCGGGATGGGCCCGGCGGATGTCGTGCGGCTGACGGCCTATGTGACCGACCGGGCGCATATGGCGGAGTATATGGCGGCGCGGGATGCGTGGTTCGCCGGCTCGAACCATCTCGCCGCGTCGACGCTGGTGATTGTCGCCGGTTTCACCCGGCCGGAATTCCTCGTCGAGGTCGAAATGACCGCCGCCGCACCGGCCTAGGGCGCGCGCGACCACGGCAACGACGGAGGAAGGCGCGTCGACGCGCCTTGCTTGCGCGCCGTCGACGGCGCGCCGGAACGCGCTTTCGAAAGCGCGTCGCCACGGCCTTTCGAAA
>JANQRL010000049.1 GCA_028284605.1 Paracoccaceae bacterium
CGGAGTGTAGCTCAGCCTGGTAGAGCACTGTCTTCGGGAGGCAGGGGTCGTGAGTTCGAATCTCGCCACTCCGACCATTGCGCGTCCTAGCGTCGGCCGAACCACATCCGGGTCAATGTCCGGTCCCGCAAGACGAAGTGGTGGTAGAGCGCCGCTGCCCCGTGAAGCAGGATCAGGGCCAGGACAAGCCTGGCCACCGCGCCATGCGGCCCCCTCGGCGGCAGGGTATCGAGTTGCGGCATCGGCGCGTCAGCGAAGAGCGCCGACGGCAATCCGGAAAGGACCGACAATCCGATACCGCTGGCAAGCAGGACCAGGAGGCCGAGATAGAGCAGCCGGTGGACCCAGCGCGCCACCGTTTCCTGCGCCGCGGAGGTCCCGTCGACGGGCGCCGGCTTGCGATCCCAGAACCGCCACCAGGCAAGGCGCAGAACCGTCAGAACCAGGATCCCGAAGGCGGCCGGCAGATGCACCCGCAGCGCCGCCTGCTTCACCGCCGCTTCCTCGCTGAAGCCCGACCGGAACCCGCTGATCAGCAGGACCAGGACAAGGATGGCCGTCAGCCAGTGGATCGCCACAGCGACATAGCCGTACCGAACGGTCGTGCTCTTCATTCTGCCCTCCATTTTCGGTCGACGGGTCGTTCGGTCAGAGATCGGGCCGGATCGCAGCCCGCATCGCGACGATGACCGGAAAGGCCCGGATGAACTCGGTCTCGGTGAGAAGCGCGTTCTGGTCGAGATCGGCGCGCCGGAAGTCGGCGGTCATCGCGAACCGCATCTCCCGCAACGCGATCTCGTCGTCTCCGTCCCGGTCCCAGAAGGCGAAGACGATCTTCGATGCCGTGACATGGGCATCGGCGCGGCCTTGCTCCGCAGCAACGGCGGCGAAACCGGGATCCCAGCCCGCGAACTCCCGATAGGTGACGCGGTCATCGCCATCGTAGTCCATCCCGGCGAAGACCGACGCGCCGAAGCCCTGCACCTCGCCCATATCGACGGTGCCGCGACCCGCCCTATCCATCGTCGCAAAAAGCCGCTCCGCGATATGCCGTCCCTCGATGCCCGGCTCGGCCGCGAGGTCGTCCGCCTGAACCGCCGCCGGCATCATCATGAGGGCGGCTGCAACACAGATCCGTCTCCGAAACATCATCGCTTCCCTCCATAGGACACAGCGTATAGGATTAAATAACCTCTTATTAGATTACATGGCAATTAATAATATGTCAAACAAAACTCTGATCGTGCCGCGATCCCTGGGCCGGGAAGTCAGCCTCGCCGCCGGCGCGGTCAGCACATTGTGCAACAGGCTCCTGGAGCCGCACGGGCTCAGCCTTGCGCAATGGGCGGTGCTTTCGTCGCTCTGGCACAATGGTCCGCTGAGCGTGAAGGACCTGTCCGTCATGACCGGCAATACCGGCCCCGCGACGACGCGCATCGTCGACCGGATGATCGCATCGGATCTGGTCCGCCGTCGGCCCGATCCCGCGGACCGCAGGGCCGTCATTGTCGATCTGTCGGACAGAGGCGAGGAACTGCGTTCGCTGGAGAGCTTCTTCGAGGACGTTAACGCGATCCTGACCGAAGGGATGGCCGAGGCAGATGCGAACCGGCTCTTTGACCTTCTGAAGACGGTTCAGGGCAATGCCAGAAGGGCAACAGAAGACAGCCGGTGACCCCGGCGGGACCAGGCTTCCGAACGCGATGCCGGGACAGCGGCGGGGATCGGTCTCGGCGCCGGAGCGGCGGCCGGGCGCCTCTGCCCGCCGATTGTCGCTGATGCCGGCGAATCGGCGGGGATCGAGGCCGCGACAAGTTATCCTGTTGTTTCAAAGGGGCTTTGCATTGCCCGACAAAAGCAGTCAGGATTGGTGCCGCCGGGCGAGTCGGCCGGCGATCAAAGGGACAGCAATGAAGGCACGCCTCACTCCATCGGCCGGTTACATCGGGCGGCGAGAGCTTATCCTGGAGTGCCTGAGCCACAACGACGCGGATTGTGCGCCGTATGTCGAGCTTCTCTTCGACCCTCTCACACCGACCGAGCCCGAGCTGAGGCGCGCGCCGGTCGGTCAAACTGACCGCACATCCAAGGACAAAGCGCAATGATACGAAAGATCCTCACCTCCACCGCACTGGCGACCTGCATGGCCGCGCCCGCGCTCGCAGAAGATGCCACCGGCGTGCTCAACAATTACTCCGACATCGCCGCCGCGACATACGAGGACAGCCTGATCGCCGCCCAGCGGCTCAAGGAGACCATCGACGCCTTCGTCGCGGCCCCGACCGCCGAGGGCCTGACCGCGGCCCGCGCCGCCTGGCTCGCCGCCCGGGTCCCCTACCAGCAGTCGGAAGTGTTCCGCTTCGGCAATGCCATCGTCGACGATTGGGAAGGCAAGGTGAATGCCTGGCCCCTCGACGAGGGCCTGATCGACTACGTCGACGGCGCCTATGGCGGGCCCACGGACGAGAACATGCTCGCGGCCCTGAACGTGATCGCCAACCCGACCTTCTCGGTCTCCGGCGAGGATATCGACGCCTCGATGATCACCCCGGCGTTGCTGGAGGAGACCCTGCACGAGGCCGATGGCGTCGAGGCCAATGTCGCGACCGGCTACCACGCGATCGAGTTCCTGCTCTGGGGCCAGGACCTGAACGGGCACGGCGCCGGCGCCGGCGCGCGGCCCTATACCGACTTCATCCAGGGTGATGGCTGCACCGGCGGCAATTGCGACCGCCGGGCCGAATACCTGACCGCGGCGACCGACCTGCTGATCTCCGATCTGGAATGGATGGCGGCGCAGTGGGTCGAGGGCGGCGACGCGCGCGAGACGCTCTTGGCCGATCCCGATGCCGGCATCGTCGCCATGCTGACCGGGATGGGCAGCCTCAGCTATGGCGAACAGGCCGGCGAGCGGATGCGGCTCGGCCTGATGCTCAACGACCCGGAGGAGGAGCACGACTGCTTCGCCGACAACACCCATAACAGCCACTACTATGTCGGCGCCGGCATCCAGAACGTCTATCTCGGCGAATATGTCCGGATCGACGGCTCGCTGGTCTCCGGCCCCGCGCTGGCCGATCTGGTCGCCGCCGCCGATGCCGATCTCGACACCGAGATGCGGACCCGGCTGGCCGAGACGATGCGGGCGCTGGGCCGGATCAAGTCGGCGGCCGAGGCCGGCTTCACCTACGACATGATGCTGGAGCGCGGCAATGAGGCCGGCGAGGCGCTGATCATGGGCGGGGTGAACAGCCTGGTCTCCCAGACCCAGTCGATCGAGCGTGTCGTCGCCGCCCTGGATCTCTCATCCATCGAGTTCGAGGGCTCCGACAGCCTCGACAATCCCTCGGCCGTGTTCGAGTGATGCGGATTGGAGGGGCGTGTTCCTTCGCGCCCCTCCGCCCGTTCGACAGTCCCGTCGTGAAGACGCCGTCGCTTGCCCTCCTGCCGGCCGTCGCCCTGGCACTGGCCGTGCCCGTTATCGTAGCGGTGCAGGCCGCCGAGCCGCCGGCCTGGGCGGGACTGCGGGACCTGCATCTCGATATCGTGCCGCGCACCGCCGAGGAGCGCGCCCGGATCGACGCGGTGACCGCCCTGCCCGCCGACCTCTCGGCCCCGTTCCCCTTCGAGGTGAATTCCGGCGGCGCGGCGACGGTGCGGCCGCGGACCGCCGCCGATGCCTTCTCGCTGCCATCGGCCAATCTGGATCTCGAGGCGGGGCTGGATTTTCATCTCGGCGACGGGCTCTTTCAGCGCCTCTGGGTATCGCCGCCGGCCTCGACGCTGGCCTCCGACGGGCTCGGCCCTCTTTATAACGCCCGGTCCTGTCAGCGCTGCCATGCCGCGGACGGCCGCGGCCATCCGCCTGCCGGCCCGGACGACACCGCGATTTCGATGTTCCTGCGGGTGTCGATCCCGGGGCCGGACGCGACGGATGGCGATACGATCGACGGCTACCTGTCGACCTTGCCGGAGCCGACCTACGGCTCCCAGTTGCAGGATTTCAGCCTGCCCGGCCATCCCGCGGAGTACCGTCTCGGCGTCACCTACGAGGAGGTCGAGATCGCCCTCTCTGGCCGCGAGCGCGCGAGCCTGCGTCGCCCGACCTATACCGCCGAGGATCTCGGCTACGGGCCGCTGCACCCGGACGCGATGCTGAGCCCGCGGGTCGCCCAGCAGATGATCGGGCTCGGGCTGCTGGAGGCGGTCCCTGCCGAGGACATCCTCGCCTGGGCGGACCCGAACGACCGCGACGGCGACGGCATCTCGGGCCGGCCGCAGATCGTGCGGTCCCTGGTCCACGATGCGCCGATGCTCGGGCGGTTCGGCCACAAGGCCGGCAATCCCACGATCCTGGAACAGACCGCCGCGGCCTTTGCCGGCGATATCGGCATTTCCAACCCGCTGCATCCGAAGGGCTGGGGCGAATGCGCGCCGACCCAGATCGCCTGCCGGGCCGCGGTCCATGGCGGCAATCCGCAGCAGAACGGCTTCGAGATCGACCGGATCGGCCTCGATCTGGTGACCTTCTACAGCCGCAATCTCGGCGTTCCGGCCCGGCGCGACGTCGACAACCCCGAGGTCCTGCGCGGCCGCGAGGTGTTCCATGCAACGAACTGCACCGGCTGCCACCGGCCCAACTTCGTCACCCACCGGCTGGAGGGCGACCCGGCGCAGAGCTTTCAACTCATCTGGCCCTATACCGACATGCTGCTGCACGATATGGGCGACGGGCTGGCCGACAACCGCCCCGAGGGCCGCGCCAATGGCCGCGAATGGCGCACCGCCCCGCTCTGGGGGATCGGCCTGACCGAACAGGTTTCCGGTCACACCTATTTCCTGCATGACGGGCGGGCGCGCAATCTGCTCGAAGCGATCCTCTGGCATGGCGGCGAGGCCGAGGCCCAGCGGGACGCGGTCATCGCCATGCCGCCCGCCGACCGCGCCGCCCTGATCCGCTTTCTGGAGAGCTTGTGATGCTGAGATTTGTCGCCACTTGCGCCGCCCTGGCGCTGCCCGCCGCAACCGAGGCGCAAACCCCGTCGGAGATCGTGGTGACCGCGCTCGACCGGCATGTGCTGCCGGGCTACGCCGCCCTCACCGAGGCGACCGGCGCCCTGGCGGCGGCGGCCGAGGCAGATTGCGCGGCCGAGAGCCTCGACCTGCGCAGCACCTACCACACCGCCTTCGATGCCTGGATGGGGGTCGCGCATCTGACCTTCGGTCCGGCGGAGACGGATAACCGCTTCTTCGCTCTCGCCTTCTGGCCCGATGCACGGGGCGCGACGCCGCGGGGCCTGTCGCAGCTCATCGCCAATGCCGATCCGGTGGTCGAGGATGCGGACGCGTTCGCCACCGTCTCCGTCGCCTCAAGGGGGTTCTATGCGCTCGAGTTCCTGCTCTACGACGACACCGTCAGCGCCGCCGGAGATCCGGCCTATCGCTGCGCCCTGGTCCGGGCGGTCACGGCCGATATCGATCTGACAGCGCAGACGTTGCGCACCGACTGGGAGGGGGAGTTCGCCGGCCTGATGCGCGACGCCGGCACGAACGACCGGTTCCAAAGCCCGGAAGAGGCCCTGCGCCTGCTCTTCACCTCCCTCGATCAGGGGCTTGAGTTCACTGCCGATCTGCGGCTCGGCCGTCCGCTCGGCAGCTTCGACCGGCCTCGACCCAACCTGGCCGAGGCGCGGCGCTCCGGCCGCTCGCTGCAACAGGTGACGCTGTCGCTGGAGGCCCTGTCGGAACTGGCCTCGATCCTGTCCGCCGGGCAGCCCGAGTTGCAGGCGGCGCTGGCGATGGCGTTCGACACCGCGCTCGACCGCGCGGCGGCCGTCGACGATCCGGTCTTCGCTGGCGTTGGCGACCCGCTGGGACGGATCCGGATCGAGGGGCTGCAGGTGCAGGTCGGCGATATCCGCGACATCACCCGCGCCGATCTGGGACCGGCCCTGGGGGTTGCCGCCGGGTTCAACGCCCTGGACGGGGACTAAGCCATGCGCAGGCGCGATCTGCTGGCCGCAATCGGCGCGGCGAGCCTGGCGCCCGGCCTGACCTGGGCCGATGCCCGCGATCCGGCCTATGTCTCCGCCGCCCGGCACCCGGATGGCAGCTACCGGCTCTGCGGGCTCGACCGGGGCGGCGCCGTCCTCTTCGACCTGCCGCTGCCGGATCGCGGCCATGCCGCCGCCGCCCATCCGACGCGGCCCGAGGCGGTCGCCTTCGCCCGCCGCCCGGGGCGTTTCGCCATCGTGCTCGACTGCGCCAGGGGTGTGGAGGCGGCGCGGCTGACACCACCGGCGAACCGGCATTTCTACGGCCACGGGACGTTTTCCTCCGATGGCGGCATCCTCTTCACCACCGAGAACGATCTCGACACGCTCGACGGCCGGATCGGTCTCTGGGATGCCGCGAACCGCTATGCGCGGATCGGCGATATTCCGTCCGGCGGCATCGGCCCGCACGAGATGGTGCGCCTGCCCGGCTCCGAGACCCTGGTCGTCGCCAATGGCGGCATCGCCACCCATCCCGATAGCGGGCGCACCGCCCTGAACCTGGCGACGATGCGGCCCAACCTCGCCTTTCTGACGCCGGACGGGCAGGTCCGGGACCTGGCCGAACTGGACCCGGCGCTGCGGCAGAACTCGATCCGGCACCTCGCGGTCCGGCGCGACGGGCTGGTGGCCGCCGGGATGCAGTGGAACGGGCCGAAGGGCGAGGACCCGCCGCTCGTTCTGCTCTGCCGGGAGGGCGGCGACCGCGATCTGCTGGAGGCCGACCCCGCCGCGCATCGGAGCCTTCAGGGCTATGTCGGCAGTGTCAGCTTCACCCGGTCCGGGAGCCGGGTCGCGGTGACGTCGCCGCGCGGCGGCGTGCTTCAGGTCTTCGATGTCGCGCGCCGCGCGCTGTCGGCGGTTCTGCGCGAAGAGGATGTCTGCGGCCTCTCCCCCGCCGGCGCCGACGGCATCCTGGTCACCACCGGGCGCGGCATTTCGGGGGTGTTCGCCGGCGACACGCTTGCGGCACCGGTGACATCGGTCTGGTCGTGGGACAACCATGTCATCGCGGTCGGCTGACCCCTGCCGACGCAGCTTCGCACCGCTCTCCGTCTCCGCACCGGTTTCGTGCTCAAGACGACGCTCCCGACCGGCGATCTGTCGGCGATGGCAAGACCCCGACAGGTTTCGCCGATGCCGAAGAACGAATTGCGGGCCATGTTCTCGGCCCGAAGGTCCATCCGGTCCGGATCGAGAAGGGCCCTGAGACGCCCAACGACACCGGTTTCGTCGCAACCGCGATGTTCGGGCCCGTCGCCCCGTGCCACGGCCACCTGATCACCGGACAGCAGCAGTTCTCCGGCGCGGCGGCTGACCTGGTTCCGGAGGCGCTAGGGCGACAACCGGCGCCGGCAACCCCAGATGTAAATTTCTGTGGACACTATCCTGTGGCCATGAATACTGACAGTCGCCACTGATCGGGCTCTCCCCGAGTCGCGGACGATCAACGGCGCGGGGCAAGTCGACCGGAGGAGGTTGACCCAGCAGGAGGCAGACGCGATGGATGGCGAGGACCCGCAATTCGACCGGACCGGAGTTCCGAGGGCCGCGGACCGGCCGCCCTCGGAGATGTTGCGCGAGGTCGTCGCCCACCTCACAGGCCCGGAACCCTGCCAGCAGCTCGACACACTCGAACGGCTCCTCGGCCTTCAGGAAACCGACAGTTCCGTGCTCTGCGAATATTATCAGGCCCTGGCAGATGCCGTGGTCGAGACCGGCGGCGGCGATGGTGGCGATTTGGTCTCCTCCTCTCTGGCCCATGCCGCGCTCCACGCCCTGCTGTCGCGGAGCGAGCGGGCCCGGTCGCCCTGGCCCGTAAAGGGCGAGGTGCTGCTGGCGGCGCTGCCCGGCACCCATGATTTCCTCGGTCTGGCGCTGAAGGGCGAGATATTGCGCCGGGCCGGCTGGGACGTGACGCTGAGCTATCCGCAGACAGAAACCGAACTCGAAGCGGCGCTGCGCCGGTCGCATCACGATTGTCTGGTCCTCGCCGGCGGGCGATTCCGCATCGGCGGCAACGAGGCCGCGATGATCGGCGACCTGATCGCGCGGGTCCGGCAGGGCCGGGCCGCGAGCTTCCGCGCGATCGTCGTCGGCGGCCGTCTGGCCGCGCTTCATCCTGAGATCGCCACCGAGATCGGCGCCGACGCCGCCTGCCCGGTGCTGGCGGAGATCGCCGAGGTGCTGGCGCGCTCCCTCAACCCCGAGGCGGAAGCGCCGCCGGTTCCGGGGCGGGCCGATCCCCACGCTGCCGTGCAACGCCTGGTCCAGGACATCGCCATCCGGCCCACGGCGCAGCCGTCCGGCCTCTAGCACCGCCCAACTAGACCCCCGACATTCGACAGCAGGAAGAACCCGGCAGCCGGCGACGACGGCATCGCCGGACCCATCGACATGTCGAGGCGCAAGGCAAGCCGAAGGCCGCAACGCGCCCCTCTGCGCCGGGTCCGGTGCGGATCGCGAAACCCCGCGATCTGCTGGCCGAGGAGGAGATGGCCCGCGTCTTCGCCGGGCCGGGGTCCGATCCCGAGAGCAGGCGCCCGGCGTTCGCGGGCAGCGCGGCGCGGAGCGGCGTGATCGACCTCTTGTGGCGCGGCATGCGCCTGGCCCAGGGCCTATTCTGGCCGTGATCGAGGACCCGGCGATGGCGCGCGCGGACGGCGCTCAGGGCCGGGCGCCGATCCGCGGCTCGGTGCCGGCAAGCAGCCGGGCGATATTGGCCTTGTGGCGCCAGAAGATCAGCGCCGCGAGGAACACCCCCATGGCGATCCCCGACCGATGGTCGAGAACCGCCATGGCCACCGGCGACAGGGCTGCGGCCATGAGGGCGGAAAGCGAGGAGTAGCGGGTGAGCGCCGCCGTCGCGATCCAGATCGCGCAGGCGGCGAGGCCCACCGGCCAGGCCCAGGCCAGCAGGATGCCGAGGAAGGTGGCGACCCCCTTGCCCCCCCTGAAGCCCAGAAACACCGGAAAGCAATGGCCGAGGAACGCCGCCGCGCCCGCGAGTTGCGCGGCGTCCTCGCCGAGCGTTGCGCGGGCCGCCAGCACCGCGATCCCGCCCTTGCCCGCGTCGAGGATCAGGGTCAGCGCCGCGGCGACCTTGTTGCCCGTCCGCAGCACATTCGTCGCCCCAATATTGCCCGACCCGATCTGCCGGATATCTCCAAGGCCGAAGAGCCGCGCCATGACGAGGCCGAACGGTACGGAGCCCAGCAGATAAGCCGCCAGAGCCACGAGGCCGAGCAGCGCAGGCGCGGTCTCCAGCGCCGGGATCACGCCTCCGCCTCGGGGAAGACGCGTGCGCCCCCGACCCAGGTGCCCAGCACCTTCCCCTGCATGCGCGCCCCGTCGAAAGGCGTGTTCTTCGACTTCGAGCGCAAGGCGAACCGGTCGAGCACGAAGGGCGCGTCCGGGTCGAAGAGGACCAGATCGGCTGGCGCGCCCTCGGCGAGGCGGCCCGCCTCAAGGCCCAGTCGGCGGGCGGGGTTCAGCGCCAGCGCCGCGAAGAGCTTCGGTAGGTCGAGCGCCCCGGCATGAACGAGGCGCAGGGCGGCGGGCAGCAGGGTTTCCAGCGCCACCGCCCCGCTCGCCGCCTCCTCGAAGGGCAAGCGTTTCGATTCCTCGTCCTGCGGCGTGTGGAACGACCCGATGATGTCGATCAGCCCGTCGGCCACCGCCGCCACCATCGCGAGCCGGTCCTCCTCCGACCGAAGCGGCGGCTTCAGCTTGAAGAAGGTCCGGTAGTCCGCGATGTCGAGCTCATTCAGCGTCAGGTGGTGGATGCCGATCCCGGCGGTCACATCGAGACCGTTGGCCTTCGCCCGCCTCAGCGGCGGCAGGGCCCGGGCGCTCGTCACCTGATCGACATGGAGCCGCACGCCGGTCATCTCCACCAGGCTCAGGTCGCGGTCGAGGCCCATCCGCTCGGCCATCGGGCTCACCGCCGGCAGTCCACGCAGGGAAGCGAACTTGCCGCTGGTGGCCGCGGCCCCGGCGGAAAGGCCGGGCTCCTGGATATGGGTGACGACCAGCGCCCCAAGCGACCGCGCATAGGTCAGCGCCCGCCCCAGCACCTTGGTGTCGGTGACCACCGCGTCGCAATCGGTGAAGGCCACCGCGCCGGCATCGAGCAGGAAGCCGATCTCGGTCATCTCGCGGCCCGCCCGGCCCTTGGTCAGCGCCGCCATCGGCAGGACATTGACCGGCGCGTCGGCGCTGGCCCGGCGCTCGACGAATTCGAGAATCTCGGGGCTGTCGATGGCCGGGTCGGTGTCGGGCCGGGTGACCATGGTGGTCACGCCCCCCGCCGCCGCCGCGCGCCCCGCGCTGGCGAAGCTCTCCTTATGCCGCTCTCCGGGCTCGGACACCTTCACCCCGATATCGACGATCCCCGGGGCGAGGCATTGGCCATTGCAATCGAGCCCCTCGCCCGGCGCGTCTCCGGCCCCGATCCCCGCGATCCGGCCGCCGGCGATCCGCAGCCAGCCAAGGCTCTCGGTCCCCGCTTCCGGGTCGATCAGACGGGCATTGGTCAGCAGCGTCTCGGTCACTCGGCGTCCTCCCCCGGCGCGGCGCGCTTCGCCGCCTCGATCTCCGCCTTCGCCGCCTCGGGGTCGGGCAGATGCTTGATGAGGTACTTGTCGCCGCCGATCGTCACCACCTGAAGCGAGCCCGCGATGGTGTTGAGCGCCGCGATATTGACCAGCCGCACGGCGCGGGGGCCGGGGCCGAGCAGGCGCCGGTCGGTCAGGTCCCAGCGCGCGCCCAGCTCGTCCGAGGCGACATACCACGCCCGCAGGTAGATCGCCGCGAGCCCGCCGATGGCCCCGGTCCAAACGTAGGGATTGCCGATCAGCCAGAGCACCAGCATCCCGCCCGCCATCGCCACCGCGGCGATCCAGGTCTGGGCGCGCCAATAGACCTGCCGGTCGCCGGTATAGGAGGCCCGCACCGCCTCGCCATCCTCAAGCTCGGTCGTGGGGGTCAGCGCGTAGCTCATGCGATCACCACGACGAGGATGGTCAGCACGATCAGGACAAGGATCGCGAGCAGCGCAATCCGCCCCGACATCGCCGCATCGGACGGGCGCTTCGGGGGCGACAGGGTCGCCTCGCCCTCCGCCGCGTCGGATTGCAGAGGCTCCATCGATTTCACCTCCGGCTCCGGCGCGTAGGTCGCGATCCAGCGGACCGGGTTGGTGGGCGTCAGGACAAGGGCCTCGCCCTTGAAGGCCGGCGAGGAGATCACCGCATGGGGCCCCTTGAGCCCGTCGAGCATCGCCCGGTCGCCCGCGATCAGGCCGGGATCGAGGCCGATCCCCTCGATCAGGAACCCCGACAACCCGATCCCGTCGAGGTCGTCGGGGTCCACCAGATCGACATAGCCGTAATCGAGGTCCGGCGCGCCGAGCGCCATGTGGAGCGACCAGTCGGCCTCTTGCGTCGCCATCGCCTCGGCCTCGGCCTTGGTCAGATCGATGGCGAAAAGGCGCACGATGTCCCGTTCCCCCGCAGCCACGTCGATCCGTGTGAGGTTCATCCCTGCCCTCCACTGCGCGCCCGGTCGATGGCGGCCACCAGCGCCGCCGGATCAGGCGAGAAATAGAGTTTCATCGCCTTGATGCCCCGCAGATTGTCGATCCGCACCCCGTTGCCCCGCCGGGCCGCGCCGGAGACCTCGCGGAGCGGCAGCGGCACCCCCTTTGCCGGCACGATCCGACGGTCGGTGATCCAGGCCCGGTGGCGCCGGAACGTCACCCGCTCCCAGACCAGCACGACACAGGTGGCAAAGAGCGGCAGCGTCATCGTGGAATTGGCGACGGGCAGCGGCAGATTGCTCGACACGGCGGCGAAAGCAGCGGTGACAAGTACGGCGATCCCAAGGAACAGAAGCGCCCAGCGCTGAAACGAGGCCACCGACGGCACATGCTCGAACACCACCCGCTCGCCCTCCTCAAGCTCCGGCATCGGCCACCATCTCCGCCCCCCGCTTGGCGCGCAGGTTGCGGGCGAGGAGGTCCATGGCGGCCATGCGCACCGCCACCCCCATCTCCACCTGTTCCTGGATCACCGACCGGTTGATGTCGTCGGCGAGGGTGCCGTCGATCTCCACCCCGCGGTTCATCGGCCCGGGATGCATCACGATGGCGTCGGGCTTCGCCGCCCCGAGCTTCTCCGCATCGAGGCCGAAGCGGTGATAGTACTCCCGCTCGGACGGGATGAAGCCGCCATCCATCCGTTCCTTCTGGAGCCGCAGCATCATCACCACATCGACGTCTTTCAGGCCCTCTTCCATGTCATCGAAGACCTCGACGCCGAACTCGGCGACGCCGGCCGGCATCAGCGTCGGCGGGCCGATCAGGCGGACGCGGTTTTCCATCTTGCCCAGCAGCAGGATGTTCGACCGCGCCACCCGGGAATGGGCGATGTCGCCGCAGATCGCGATGGAGAGGCGGTGCAGCCGCCCCTTCTCCCGCCGGATCGTCAGCGCGTCGAGCAGCGCCTGGGTCGGGTGTTCGTGGCGCCCGTCTCCCGCGTTCAGCACCGCGCAATTCACCTTCTGCGCCAGGAGATCGACGGCGCCGGAGGACGGGTGCCGCACCACAAGGAGGTCGGGATGCATCGCATTCAGCGTCAGCGCGGTGTCGATCAGGGTCTCGCCCTTGCGGATCGAACTGGCCTGCATCGCCATCGACATCACATCGGCCCCGAGCCGCTGGCCGGCCAGCTCGAAACTGGCCTGAGTCCGCGTGGACGCCTCGAAGAACATGTTGATCTGGGTGAGCCCGGCGAGGACATCCGTATGCTTGCGGCCCGACCGGTTCTGCTCCGCATAGGTATCGGCGAGATCGAGGAGCGCGGTGATCTCCGCCGGGTGAAGCGGTTCGATCCCCAGAAGGTGCTCTGCGCGAAAGGTCATACCCGCTCCCCGGTCCTCGGCGCCCCTTATAGGCAGGCTTCCGGGCGGGGTGAAGCCATCGGCTCAGGCGGCCTTGGCGCGGGCGCGCAGCAGGGTGAAGAGCCCCGCCGCGACGACCAGCCCGCCGCCGAGGATGACGTTCCACTCCAGGGTCTCGCCGAAGATCAGCAGGCCGATGGCGCTGGCGAAGACGAGCTGGAAATAGGCGAAGGGCTGGACGGCGCTGGCCTCGGCCACCTCGTAGGTCTTGATGAGCAGGTAGTGCCCGCCGGCGCCGGTCAGGCAGAGGAGGCCCATCCAGCCCCAATCCGGGCCCGTCATCGGCTCCCAGAACCAGATCCCGACGAGGGTGATCGCCGGCGCGCCGGCGACCCCGGTCCAGAAGAACGAGGTGGCGGCACCGTCCTTCCGCGCGGCGTAGCGGGTCAGCAGGCCGTAGAGCGCGAACATCGTGGCCGAGGCGAGGGGGATCAGCGCGGCGGGGGAGAAGACCGCCACACCGGGTTGCAGGATGATCAGAACGCCGACGAAGCCCACGCCGATGGCCGCCCAGCGCCGCCAGCCGACCTGTTCCCCCAGCACCGGACCCGAGAGCGCCGCGATCAGCAGCGGATAGCAGGCGAAGATCGCGTGGCTCTCGATCAGGCCCAGGAGGACGAAGGCACCGACCATGACACAGATTTCGAAGGCCAGGAGCAGACCGCGGAAGATCTGAAGCCCCGGCTGCTCGGTCGCCGCGGCGGCGCGGATCGACCCGGCCTGACGGCGCGCGATGGCGATGACGAAGGCCGCGAAGAACCAGTAGCGGATCATCACCACCATCAGGACGTTGTATTCGCCGGCCAGATGCCGGGAGATCCCGTCCTGCACCGCGAAGACGAAGGTGGTGGCGACCATCAGCCAGATGCCGAGGCGGGTGTTCGACGTCACCGGAGCCGCCCCCGGGTCATGTGCCGCTTGGCGCCAAAGCCGGGCGCGCGCGTGACCTCGAACCCGGCCGCGCTGAGCGCCCGGCGCACTTGGCCGGCAGCGGTATAGGTGGCGAAACTGCCGCCGGGGGCGGTGTGGCGGGCGACCTCGGCAAGGAGCGACGGCTCCCACAATTCCGGGTTCCGGGCCGGCGCGAACCCGTCGAGGAACCAGGCGTCGGCCTTGCCCGCCCAAAGCGGCAGCGTGTGGCGGGCGTCGCCGGCGATGACCTCGAGGACCACGTCGCCGAAGTCGTAGGTGCCGGGGCCGGTCCACCGCTCCGTGAGGTCGGCCGCCATCGGTGCGAGCCCGGGGAAGGCAGCCAAGGCGCGGCCCATATCAGGGACGGAGATCGGGAACGCCTCGAAACTGGTGAACCGGACCGGGCCCGGGATGGCACGGTCGGTCATCAACTGCCGGGTCGCGAGGAAGCTCAGCCCGGTCCCGAACCCCAGCTCTGCGAGCTGAAAACCGGGACCGAGCCGCGCCGCGAGATCGTTGCCGTCCAGAAAGACATGCCGTGTCTCCGCCAACCCGTCCTGAAGCGAGAAATAAGGATCGTCGAACCGCGCCGAGACCGGCACGCCGCCGTCTTTCCACGTGATTTCAGCGCCCTCGCCCATCTCCGGGACATCCCCTAGGATCAGCGGGGCGAGACTGCGGGCGGCGGGACGGAATGGCAAGGAGCGGCGCGGTGGATGTGACGGTGCGGGGGGCCGGGATCTTCGGGCTCTCTGTCGCCTGGGCCTGTGTGCGGCGGGGGGCGCGGGTGCGGATCGTGGCGCCCGGCGGGATCGGCGACGGCGCCTCGGGCGGGGTGCTGGGGGCCCTCGCCCCGCACATTCCCGACGGCTGGAACGAGAAGAAGCAGTTCCAGTTCGAGAGCCTGGCGATGGCGGAACGGTTCTGGGCCGAGGTGTCGGAGCGGGGCGGCGCCGATCCGGGCTACGCCCGAACCGGGCGCCTCCAGCCCGTGGCGGGTGCCGGCGCGCTCGATTTGGCCTTCGCGCGGGCGGAGGCGGCCCGACAGAACTGGGGAGACGACGCGATCTGGGAGGTCACGCGGAACCTGGACACCGATTGGGCGCCGCCCAGCCCGTCGGGCTGGTGGGTGCGCGACACGCTGAGCGCCCGGATCATGCCGCGGCGGGCCTGCACGGCCCTGGCGGCGGCCTGCGTGGCGGGCGGCGCGGTTGTCGTGCCGGAGGCCGGCGATCGCGGCGCCGTGGTCTGGGCCACCGGGTGGCGGGGCCTGATCGAGATGTCCGAGGGCCGGCCCCGGGCCGTCGGCACTGGGGTGAAGGGCCAGGCGGCGCTCCTGCGGCTCGACCGGGCCCTGGCGCCGCAGCTCTTTGCGGACGGGCTCCACATCGTACCCCATGGAGACGGGACGGTGGCGGTCGGCTCCACCTCGGAACGGGACTTCGAGGCGCCGAACCGCACAGACGACCAGCTCGACGCCCTGATCGGGAAAGCTCGGGCCCTGGTTCCGGCCCTGGGCAATGCGCCGGTCGTTGAACGCTGGGCCGGGATCCGTCCCCGGGCCCGGACCCGCGCGCCAATGCTCGGGGCCTGGCCCGGGCGGACGGGGCATTACATCGCCAATGGCGGCTTCAAGATCGGCTTCGGCATGGCGCCGAAAGCGGGCGCGGTGATGGCCGATCTGGTGCTCGACGGTCAGGCCGACATTCCGGAGGGCTTTCGGCCGGAGGCGAGTTTCTGACGGCGGACGCCATCCCGCCTCCGGCGCCTTCGGTCCCTTACGCCTCGGGGATGAAGTTCAGCGACGCGCCGTTGATGCAGTGCAGAACGCTGCCCTCGACCAGCAGGATGTGGCCCATATGGCTGCCGCAGCGGCGGCAATGGACCTCGATGTCGATCTGGCCGGCGGAAGGCGTCGCGCCCGCCTCGGCGCTCGCATCCTGGGACATCAGCTGAGCATTGGGCTCGCTGGCGACAAAAAAGAGCCAGCCCTTGGGCAGGTGGATCTTCAGTTCCGAGCGGTACTGGGTCAGATCGCAGCCCTTGCAGTCGTAGCGGCCGGGGCGGGCCTCGGCCCAGATCGCGCTCGACATCGGGGTTTCGGTGCGGCCCTCGCGCAGGACCGGATAGGCGTCACCGAGGAGGCCGCGCCATTCCGCCTCGCTGCGGGTGATCTCGTAGTCGAACGGATCGCGGCCGGCACGGACATCGGCGGCAGCGGCGGTCGGCAGGAGCGCGGCACCGG
>JANQRL010000055.1 GCA_028284605.1 Paracoccaceae bacterium
AGATCTGAGCCGTGGCCCAGCCCCCCTCCGACACCACGCTCCGATGGCTCCTTTGGGTCTGGGCGATCCTCGGCCCGCCGCTCTTCGCCGTCCTCGCGCTGCGCCCCGATCTGCCCTGCCTGCCGGGCTACGGCGCCTCTTCGGGCCCGCGGGCCGGCACCCTCCTCGGCGACGCCCTCTTCGCTCTGGGCCATCCCGGCCTCTCCCTGCCCCTGACCGCCGCTTTCCTCGCCCTTTTCATCGCCACGCTCGCCGCCCCCCGCCTCGCCCCGGCCGGGACCGAGACCGCCCGCCTTCTGGGCCTCGTCGCCGCGATCTGCATCCTCGCCGCCCTCTTCGTCCCCGCCTTCACCGCAGCACCGGCCGATTGCGCCACCGGCCCGGTCGCCTGGACCGTCTTCAGCCAGGTCTTCCTGATCACCGCCGCCGCCACCGCCTTCGCCTGGTTCGCCGGCCAGCGCCGGGATGCCGCCTGAACTGCGACAAATCCGTATACCATGGCATACAGGCTTCCTTTGCGGCGGAGAGTTCGTTAGGAGGCCGTCAACGCCCCCAGCCGAGGATCGCCCCCATGACCAAGATCAAGGTAGAAAACCCCATCGTCGAGCTCGACGGCGACGAGATGACCCGGATCATCTGGCAGTTCATCAAGGACAAGCTGATCCTGCCCTATCTCGATATCGACCTGCTCTATTACGACCTCGGCATCGAGAGCCGCGACGCCACCGACGACCAGATCACCATCGACGCCGCCGAGAAGATCAAGGAGGTCGGCGTCGGCGTAAAATGCGCCACGATCACGCCGGATGAGGCCCGGGTCGAGGAGTTCAACCTCAAGAAGATGTGGCGCTCCCCCAACGGCACGATCCGCAACATCCTCGGCGGCGTGGTGTTCCGCGAGCCGATCATCTGCCGCAACGTGCCCCGTCTGGTGCCCGGCTGGACCCAGCCCATCGTGATCGGCCGCCACGCCTTCGGCGACCAGTACCGCGCCACCGACATCAAGTTCCCGGGCAAGGGCAAGCTGTCGATGAAGTTCGTCGGCGAGGACGGTACTGTGGAGGAGCACGAGGTCTTCGACGCGCCCTCCTCCGGTGTCTTCATGTCGATGTACAATCTCGACCAGTCGATCATCGACTTCGCCCGCGCCTCGTTCAATTACGGTCTGAAGCGCGGCTATCCGGTCTATCTCTCGACCAAGAACACCATCCTCAAGCAGTACGATGGCCAGTTCATGATCCTCTTCCAGAAGGTCTATGACGAGGAGTTCAAGGCGCAGTTCGAGGAGGCCGGCATCCATTACGAGCACCGTCTGATCGACGACATGGTGGCCTCGGCGATGAAATGGTCCGGCGGCTTTGTCTGGGCCTGCAAGAACTACGATGGCGATGTGCAGTCCGACACGGTGGCGCAGGGTTTCGGGTCGCTCGGCCTGATGACCTCGCAACTGATGACGCCGGACGGCAAGATCGTGGAGGCCGAGGCGGCCCACGGCACCGTCACCCGGCACTACCGCCAGCATCAGGCGGGCAAGGAGACCTCGACGAACTCCATCGCCTCGATCTTCGCCTGGACCGGGGGTCTGAAGCACCGCGCGAAGCTCGACGAGAACGCGCCGCTCATGACCTTCGCCGAAACCCTGGAGAAGGTGATCGTGGACACGGTGGAGAGCGGGTTCATGACCAAGGACCTAGCCCTGCTCGTCGGACCCGACCAGAAATGGCTGACCACGATGGGCTTCCTGGAGAAGGTCGACGAGAACCTCGGAAAGGCGCTCGCGGGTTAGAGGATCGGTCGCCCAGATCCGGCCGCGGTCTCGCGGCCGGGCACACCGCAAGCCGGGCATCGACATATAGCTGTCCAGGTTTGAGGCAAGGCCAAGCCGGGTCGACAACGGTTGTTCTGCATCCCCGCCCGAATAGCGCCGAAGGCGCCGGGCATCGACAGACCGTCCCGCGGGCTGGCGATATGGTGAAGCTGGGCGCGGAGCTCGGAGCGGGGGAGGTGCTTGGCCAGCATTAACCGAAGTCGCTCAGCCGTTGGATCGCCATCCCCCGGTCTGTCGATGCCCGGCTCGCGTCTGGCCCATCCGACGTTGGCTTCAGGCAGCCGCATGACCCTCTGGCGCTCTGGTCCGAAGAAATCTCGCCTGTGCGGCCCGCTTCGGCGGGCCACCCGGCATTCCCGTGCTATCTTTGGCCCCATGTCCGACACCCGCCTCCTGCCCCGGCCAAAGACCAAGGCCAAGCCCGAGCGCCCGCAGCTCTGGAAGGTGATCCTGCTCAATGACGATTTCACCCCGCGCGAATTCGTCGTTTCGGTCCTCAAGCGCGTTTTCCGGATGACCGAGGACGAGGCCATGGGCGTCATGCTCACCGCCCATCAGCGGGGCGCCTGCGTCGTCGCCGTCTACACCAAGGAAGTGGCCGAGACGAAGGCGCAGCTCGCCACTGAGGCGGGTCAGATGCGGGGCTATCCGCTGACCTTCACCACCGAGAAGGAAGACTGAGGCCGGCCCGAAATCAGGCGCCGGATTGCGACGTCAGGCCACGGCGCCCGTGGGTATTTCGGCATTAGAACAGGTAGTTAGACAGCCGCGCTTCTTGCGCCGGCCACCTCAACGAAGGACACCGGCATGCCTGTGCACTACCTCTACCTCGCCCTCTCCGTTCTCAGCGAAGCCGTGGCGACGATGTCGCTCCAGGCCAGCGCCCAGTTCACCCGGCTGGTGCCATCAATCCTGGTCGCCGCCGGCTTTGCCTCCTCCTTCTACTTCCTGACGCTGACGCTCAAATACATGCCGGTGGGAATCACCTACGCCCTGGCCTCGGGCCTCGGCATCGTCGCGGTGGCCCTGGGCGGCCTCCTGATCTTCGGGCAGCGTCTCGACTGGGCGGCGCTCGGGGGACTCACGCTGATCATCGCGGGCGTCGCGGTCATCAACCTCTTCTCGGAGACTGCGCTGCATTGATCCCGGGCTTGCCCTCGCCCCGGCGCGGGCCTACCGAGCGGGCATGAGCCAGCCGCCCACCGAACCGCACAAACGCCTGGAACACAGCCTGGCCGAGGATGCGATGGCGTTCCTGCTCGGCACGATGATGTGCGCGCTCGGCGTGCATCTCCTGACCCATCTCGGGCTCGTCACCGGCCAGACCGCGGGGCTCGCGGTGCTCCTGAGCTATGTCACCGGCTGGTCCTTCGGCGCGGTCTTCTTCGTCGTGAACCTGCCGTTCTATGTGCTGGGCTGGCTGCGCATGGGCCCGCGCTTCACCATCAAGAGCTTCATCGCCGTGGCCATGGTCTCCGCCTTCGCCGAACTGCTGCCACCGCTCTTCGTCATCGAACGCCTCGACCCGGCCCTGGGCGCCGCTCTTGCCGGGGCCGTCATCGGGCTCGGCCTCATCGTGATCTTCCGCCACGGCGCCTCCCTCGGCGGGATCGGGGTGCTGGCGCTCTACCTGCAGGACCGGATCGGGTTTCAGGCCGGCTGGACCCAGCTCCTCTTCGACGGCGCCCTCTTCGCCGCGGCCTTTCTCGTGCTCGATCCGGTGCTTGTGGCCTGGTCGCTCGCCGGCGCGGTCGTCGTCAACCTCATCATCGCGGTGAACCATCGCAAGGACCGCTATATCGGCCGCTAAGCCGCCGTTTCCGCCTGGAGCCCGCCATGCCCTATCTCTTCCTTGCCGTCGCCGTCGCCTTCGAGACCGTGGCCACCTCCGCCCTGAAACTCAGCGAGGGCTTCACGCGCCCCTGGCCGTCGCTGGTCGTCGTGCTGGGCTATGCAGTGTCGTTCTACTTCCTGTCGCTGACCCTGCTCAGCGTGCCGGTGGGGGTGGCCTACGCGCTCTGGTCCGGGCTCGGGATCGTGCTGATCACCGGGATCGGCTGGACATTGTTCGGCCAGCGCCTCGACGCACCGGCCCTGATCGGCCTCGGGCTGATCCTGGCCGGGATCGTTGTGATGCAGGTGTTTTCGAAGACGGTCAGTCACTAGGCGGCGACTCTGTCCAGGCGGCTGGCGAAGGAGGCGGCCCGTCGACGGGCCGCTTTCACGCGATCTCGAGATCGCGTCCCGCGCCGCGTCGACGCGGCGCACCCGAGCGCCACAGGCGGCGCTTGGGCAAGGCGCGTCGACGCGCCTTCCGCCCGCACCCAAAGGAACCTCTCGCCAAGGCACCCCCAACGCGCTATGGCGCGCCCGACCCCAGCCCCCGGAGCCCCCATGGACCTGCGCAACATCGCCATCATCGCCCATGTCGACCATGGCAAGACGACCCTCGTTGACGCGCTCCTGCGGCAATCCGGAGCGGTCCGTGAGAACCAGGCCCTGGCCGAGCGCGCCCTCGATTCGAACGACCTCGAACGGGAGCGCGGCATCACCATCCTCGCCAAGGCGACCTCCGTCGAATGGCAGGGGACCCGGATCAACATCGTCGACACGCCGGGCCATGCCGATTTCGGCGGCGAGGTGGAGCGCATCCTCTCCATGGTCGATGGCGTGGTGCTGCTCGTCGATGCCGCCGAAGGGCCGATGCCACAGACCAAGTTCGTCACCGCCAAGGCCCTCGCACTTGGCTTGCGCCCCATCGTGGTGCTGAACAAGGTCGACCGCCCCGATGCCGATCCCGACCGTGCGCTCAACGACTGCTTCGACCTCTTCGCCGATCTTGGCGCCGATGAGGACCAGCTCGACTTCCCGCATCTCTACGCCTCCGGCCGCGCCGGCTGGGCCGATGAGAGCCTCGACGGCCCGCGCGAAGATCTCGCCGCCCTCTTTGCGCTCATCACCGCCCATGTGCCCCCGCCCGAACAGGCGCAGGCCAAACCCGACCCGTTCCGGATGCTCGCCACCACCCTCGCAGCCGACCCATTCCTCGGCCGCATCCTGACCGGCCGGGTCGAGAGCGGGACGCTCAAGGTCAACACCACGATCAAGGCGCTCTCCCGCGACGGCAGCCAGATCGAACAGTTCCGCGTCAGCCGCATCCTCGCCTTCCGGGGCCTCGCGCAGCAGCCCATCGAGACGGCGGAGGCCGGGGACATCGTCACCCTCGCGGGCATGTCGAAGGCCACCGTGGCCGACACGCTCTGCGACCTTTCCGTCACCAATGCGCTCCCGGCCCAGCCCATCGACCCGCCGACGATCTCCGTCACCTTCGGGATCAATGACAGCCCCCTTGCCGGGCGCGACGGCAGCAAGGTGCAGTCCCGGGTGATCCGCGAGCGGCTTATGCGCGAGGCGGAGACGAACGTGGCGATCCGCGTCGCCGACACGCCCGGGGGCGAGGCCTTCGAGGTCTCGGGCCGGGGCGAGTTGCAGATGGGCGTGCTGATCGAGAACATGCGCCGCGAGGGCTTCGAGCTCTCGATCTCACGCCCCCGGGTGATCCTGCGCGAGGAGAACGGCCAGCGGCTCGAGCCCATCGAGGAGGTCACCATCGATGTCGATGAGAGCTATTCCGGCGCCGTCATCGAAAAGCTCACCGGCTCCCGCAAGGGCGAGATGACCGAGATGAAGCAGGCCGGCACCGGCAAGACCCGGATCGTGGCTCTGGTCCCCTCCCGGGGGCTGATCGGCTATCACGGCGAGTTCCTGACCGATACACGCGGCACCGGCGTCCTGAACCGCATCTTCCACGGCTGGGCGCCCCATAAGGGGCCCATCGAGGGCCGCCGCCAGGGCGTCCTGATCTCCATGGAAAACGGGGTATCCGTGGCCTACGCGCTCTGGAACCTCGAAGATCGGGGCCGGATGTTCATCGGCGCCCAGGAGAAGGTCTATGAGGGGATGATCATCGGCGAGCATTCCCGCGACAACGACCTTGAAGTGAACCCGCTCAAGGGCAAGAAGCTGACCAATATCCGCGCCTCCGGCTCCGATGAGGCGGTGCGCCTGACCCCGCCGGTGCTGATGAGCCTCGAACAGGCCATCGCCTATATCGACGACGATGAGCTGGTGGAGGTGACGCCCTCCGCGATCCGGCTCCGCAAACGCTTCCTCGACCCCCACGACCGCAAGCGCCAGGCCCGCGCGGCGGGCTGAACAAGGGCTTTCGAAAGCCCTTGCCAATCCCTTCGAAGGGATTGGGGCCGACTGACCGTCAGGCCCCGGCCGGGTGCCAAAGCCTTCGAAGGCTTTGGCCAGTCCTTTCGAAAGGACTGGGCCCTATTCCGAGGTCTCCACCAGAACCAGCTCGCGCTCCGAAGCGTCGATCGCATGAGCCAGGGCCTGCTGATAGTCCGGCGATTTGTAGCACGCCTCCGCCGCCTCCAGGCTGGGAAACCGCACCACCACGTTGCGCGGCCGCCCCTGCCCTTCAAGCTGCAAGGAACGCCCGCCCCGGGCCAGGATCGTCCCGCCATGGCGCGCAACGATCGGCCCGGCCAGTTCGGTGTACCTGGCATAGGATTCCGGGTCGGTGACCGTGGATTGGGCGATCCAAAGCGCCGGCATCAGGCAGCCTCCAGAACCTTTTCCGCCGCGGCGATGGCGGCATCCGCATTGGCGACATCGCGGCCGCCGCCCTGGGCCATGTCCGGGCGTCCGCCGCCGCCGCGCCCGCCCAACTCGGCCACTGCGGCCTTGACCAGGTCCACGGCGCTCAGCCGGTCGATGAGATCGGGCGTCACCCCCGCCGCCACCGCCGCCTTGCCGTCGGCCTCGGCGATGAGCAGCACCGCGCCCGAGCCCATCTCGATCTTCATCCGGTCGATGAGCGGTGGCAAGTCCTTGCCCGTCACCCCGGAAAGCACTTGAGCATTAAAGGGGAGACCATTGATTTCACGAGATTTCGGCGTATCGGCCCTGGCCCCGCCGGACATCGCCAGCTCGCGGCGCAGCTGCGCGACCTCCGCCGTCAGCGCCTTGCGCTCGTCGAGCAGCGCCTTGATCCGCTCCGGCACCTCCGCCGCCTGGGCCTTCAGGGCCAGGGCCGCTTCCGCCAGCCGATGATCCTGCGCGGCGAGGTAGTCGAGGGCCGCCTGCCCGGTCAGCGCCTCGATCCGCCGGACGCCGGCCGAAGAGGCGCTGTCACCAAGCGTCACGAAGGCCCCGATATCCCCGGTCTGCCGCACATGGGTGCCGCCGCAAAGCTCGATGGACCAGGTCTCCCGGTCGAGCCCCTTGCCCGTGGGCGCCTTGCCCATGGAGACCACGCGCACCTCATCGCCATACTTCTCGCCGAAGAGCGCCTGGGCCCCGATGGCCCGGGCATCGTCCGGCGTCATGATCCGCGTCGTGACCGGCGAGTTCTGCCGGATCATCTCGTTGACCCGATGCTCCACCTGCCGGATTTCATCGAGGCTAAGCCCCTTGCCATGGGAGAAATCGAAGCGCAGCCGGTCCGGCGCGTTCAGCGACCCGCGTTGCGCCACGTGCGGCCCGAGCGCCTCCCGCAGCGCCTCGTGCAGCAGATGCGTGGCGGAGTGGTTGCCGCGAATGAGCGTCCGGCGGGCGTGATCGACCTCCAGCTCCGCCCCCTGCCCGGTGGCGATCTCGCCCTCGGTCACCTCGGCGATATGGACGAAGACGCCGGCCACCTTCCGGCAGTCTTTCACCCGCGCGGTGCCGGTCTCGGTCCTGAGCGTCCCGGTATCGCCGACCTGACCGCCGCTTTCGGCATAAAACGGCGTCTGGTTCAGCGCGACGCTGACCTCCACGCCCAGGCCCGCTATCTCCGCAAAGGCTCCGTCCACCACCAGGCCCGCGATCTGCCCTTCCGCCTTCTCGGTGTCGTAACCGAGGAAATCGGTGACCCCGTGCGCGTCCGCCAGATCGAGCCACACCGCCTCTTCCGCGATCTCACCGGTCCCGGCCCAGGCGGCGCGGGCCTTGGCTTTCTGCTCCGCCATGGCGGCGTCGAACCCCTCGGTATCGACCAAGACGCCGCGGTCGCGGAGCGCGTCCTGGGTCAGATCGAGCGGAAACCCATAGGTGTCGTAGAGCCGGAACGCCGCCGCGCCGGGCAGAGCCTGACCGGGTTCCAGCCCCTCGGCCTCCTCCGCCAGAAGCCGCAGCCCCCGGTCGAGGGTCTGCTGGAACCGCTCCTCCTCGCCCTTCAGCGTCTCCTCGATCGTCGCCTTGCGCTCGATCAGTTCCGGATAGGCGCCGCCCATCTGGCGCACCAGTTCCGGCACCAGCCGGTGCATTACCGGGTCCTTGGCGCCCAGAAGCGAGCCGTGCCGCATCGCCCGCCGCATGATCCGGCGCAGCACATAACCGCGCCCCTCATTCGACGGCATCACCCCCTCCGCAATGAGGAACGCCGTGGAGCGCAGATGGTCCGCGATCACCCGGTGATGGACATTGCCGGGTCCGTCCGGGTCGGTGGAGGTGGCGTGGGCCGAGGCTTCTATCAGCGCCCGCATCAGATCGGTGTCGTAATTGTCGTGCTTGCCCTGCAAGAGCGCCCCGATCCGCTCCAGCCCCATGCCGGTATCGATGGATTGCATGTCGAGCGGCACCATGGAGCCGTCCTCGAACTGCTCGTTCTGCATGAAGACGATGTTCCAGATCTCGATGAACCGGTCGCCATCCTCATCCGGACTGCCCGGAGGCCCGCCCGGGATGTGATCGCCGTGGTCGTAGAAGATCTCGGTGCAGGGGCCGCAGGGGCCCGTCGGGCCCATCTGCCAGAAGTTATCGTGGGTCGCGATCCGGATGATCCGGTCTTCGGGCACGCCGACCTTCTTCCAGATCTCGAAGGCCTCGTCATCGGTATGGTAGATGGTGGCCAGCATCCGGTGCGCGTCGATCCCAAAATCGCGGGTCAGAAGCTCCCAGGCGTAAGGGATCGCGTCGTCCTTGAAATAGTCGCCGAAGCTGAAATTCCCCAGCATTTCAAAGAAGGTATGGTGCCGGGCCGTGTAGCCGACATTGTCGAGGTCGTTGTGCTTGCCGCCGGCGCGGACGCATTTCTGGCTCGTCGTCGCGCGTTTGTAGTCGCGGTGTTCGGCGCCGGTGAAGAGGTTCTTGAACTGCACCATGCCGGAGTTCGTGAACATCAGCGTCGGGTCGTTGCGCGGCACCAGGGGAGAGCTATCCACGACCTCATGATCCTGGGCCCTGAAGTAACCCAGGAAGGCGGAACGGATATCGGCGAGGCTGGTCATGGCGGCGGTGGGCTCCGGGAACGGCGTCCCAGCTACTTAGCTCTGGCCCCCGGCTCTGTAAACAAGGCCCGCACCCGCCGCCATCGCCCACAAGATCAGAGCGGGCGAAGCCGAGATTGACAGAATCCGCCCGCACCGCGGGAGGGCGACCGGCCCCTAAAAACGAAACGTCTCCTGAATAGCCCGCTCTCACCGCCCCGGGTCCGGTCCTTACACGACCCGGTGCCGCCCCGCCTCGCCTGACGGACCGACACCGGCGCGACCGCTCATTCCGCTTCGAGAATGTCCGCGTCGTCCTCGGCCAGATCGAAATCGAGCCCGTGAGCGGCGCGGATCTTGTCCTCAATCTGAAGCGCGATGGCCGGATTCTCCTTCAGAAAGCCCTTGGCGTTCTCCCGCCCCTGACCGATGCGCTCGTCGCCATAGGAGAACCAGGCGCCGGATTTCTCCACCACCCCGGCCTTCACGCCGAGGTCGAGAAGCTCCCCGGTCTTGGAGATGCCTTCGCCATACATGATGTCGAACTCGACCTGCTTGAAGGGCGGCGCCACCTTGTTCTTCACGACCTTCACCCGGGTCTGGTTGCCGACCACCTCGTCACGGTCCTTGATCGCCCCGATCCGGCGGATATCGAGACGGACGGAGGAATAGAATTTCAGCGCATTGCCGCCGGTCGTGGTCTCGGGCGAGCCGAACATGACACCGATCTTCATGCGGATCTGGTTGATGAAGATCACCATACAGTTCGACCGCGCGATGGAACCGGTGAGCTTGCGCATCGCCTGGGACATCAGCCTTGCGTGAACGCCGACCGACGAATCCCCCATATCGCCCTCAAGCTCCGAACGCGGGGTCAGGGCGGCCACCGAATCGACCACCACCATGTTGACCGCGCCGGAGCGCACCAGCGTATCGGTGATCTCGAGCGCCTGCTCGCCGGTATCGGGCTGCGAGATCAGGAGTTCGTCCAGATTGACGCCCAGCTTCTTGGCATATTGCGGGTCGAGCGCGTGTTCGGCGTCGACAAAGGCGCAGACCCCGCCCTTCTTCTGTTCCTCGGCCACGCAATGGAGCGTCAGCGTCGTCTTGCCCGAGCTTTCCGGGCCGTAAATCTCCACGATGCGCCCCTTCGGCAGCCCGCCGATGCCGAGCGCGATGTCGAGCCCCAGCGAGCCCGTCGAGGTGGCCTCGATATCGGCGAGCTTGTTCTCGCCGCCGAGCTTCATGATCGAGCCCTTGCCGAACTGCCGCTCGATCTGCGCCAGCGCCGAATCGAGGGCCTTCTGCTTGTCCGCACCCGCCTTGTCGGTCATCTTCAGGAGTTCTGCCGTTGCCATGTTTTTCAGTCCTTATCCCACACGCCCTTTTGGGCGGCAATCGCTGCTTCGTTCGCCTCTTGTTCTCATCTTCATGAGGACAAAATGCGAACATTTCAACATAAATCTTCCCGACACGAGCTTTCGCCCCGAGAAGTTAAGGACTAGTTTACGGTCCTGGGATGGCGGACGGGATTCTCACGAGACACCATTAGATGCTTGTTTTCTGGGAAGAAAAACTGGTCTTTCTCGCCGTTCCCAAGACCGGGACGACGGCGCTTGAGGGCGCGCTGGCGCCCCGCGCCTCTATGGTTCTGCGCGATCCGCCGCATTTGAAGCATTCTCCGGTCTACCGCTACCGGCGCTTCCTGAAGCCCTATTTCCGTCAGGCCGGCGGTCAGGAGATGGAAACCCTCGCCGTCGTGCGCAACCCGATCGACTGGCTCGGAAGCTGGTATCGCTATCGTCACCGGGACACGCTCGCCGGACACGAGAACAGCACGAGGGATGTCAGCTTCGACGCCTTCGTCGACGGGTATTGCAGGGGCAAGCCGCCCCCCTTTGCCGCGATCGGCTCCCAGGCCAAGTTCCTGCTGACCGGCGAGGGTGAGCTGGGCGTCGACCATCTCTTCCGCTACGAGGCCCAGGACCGGCTCATCGGTTTTCTGGAGAACCGCCTCGATACGAAGATCGCGACCAAGCGGCTGAATGTCTCGCCGACGATGACGCTCTCCCTCTCGCCGGAGATCGAGGCGAAGCTCCGCAACAAACGCGCCGACGAGTTCCGGGTCTGGGAGATGGGTCAGGGCTGAGGCAGCGGGGTGAGGCGTCCCTCCGCGTCGAGCAGGATCAGGTCCTCCAGGGGCCGCCCGTCAAGCCGCGCGAGATCGGGCCGTCCGATCAGTTCCGCCGGACGGGTGATCGCCATGCGGAGCGCCTGATCCGGGGCGGCGCCAACCTCCGCGATCATCAGCCGCAGCGCCTCGGCCATGCTCAGATGCGCCCCGGCAAGGCGGCCTTCGGCGTTGATCAGCCGCCCGCCCTCCAGCGTCAGCGTCTGGCCTTGAAGCTCAAAACTCTCCGGCCCGCCCAATGTGGGCATCGCGTCGGAGACCAGAAAGAGGCTTTCGGGCTTGAGGCGGAGCGCGAGGCGTAGGGTCTCGAACGCCACGTGATGCCCGTCGCAGATCACCCCGGCCATTGCGTCGGACGAGAGCGCGGCCCCGACCATCCCCGGTTCGCGGGAGCCGAGCGGTGACATCGCGTTGAAGAGATGGGTGACGGCGCGGGCCCCGGCATCGAGCGCGGCGCGGCCCGTGTCTGCTGTCGCATCGGAATGGCCCAGCGAGACCACCGCGCCCATCTCCGCCAGTCGGGCGATCTGCGCCTCTGTCGCGGCCTCGGGCGCCAGGGTGATCATCACGGCAAGGCCGGCGGCGCGGAGCCGTTCGACCTCGGCGATGGTCTGGTCATCGAGCGGGCGAAGGAACCGCGCCGCATGGGTGCCGAGTCGCGCCTCGGCCAGATGCGGCCCCTCCAGATGCAGCCCGAGCAAGCCCGGCCTCCCCCGTGCCGCCAAAGCCGCGTCCACGGCCCGGGCCTGAACGAGCGGGCTGTCTGAAATCAGCGTCGGCAGGATCGCCACGGTGCCGAAGCGGCGATGGGCGGCGGCGATGGTGGCCATGCCTTCGGGGCTCGGGTCAGAGTTCAGCAGCACACCGCCGCCGCCATTGACCTGAAGGTCGACGAATCCCGGAGAGAGGGTGCCAACGCAGCGCCGGATCTCCGCGCCTGCCGGCACGGCGTCCCGCGGCTGAACGGCACCGACCCGGCCCGCCCGGATGTCCACCGCCATGCCCTCGCGCAGGGCGGTGCCGTCGAAGAGATGTGTTGGGGCGAGCCAGGTCATCCTCTGTCCTCCAAAGCGGAAAAGGCGGCCCCGCGCGCACCGCTCTCCGGGCCGCCGGTCGCCAGGGCGATTTCCGGCAAAGGCGCGTCGTCCCAAGCAGTCGCCTCAAGGGCCCGCCGGATCCCCGTCGAGGTGTCGGGCAAGGCAGAGAGCCCGCCGGCCAGGACCACGATCTCGGGATCATGGGTGAGGGTCAGGGTCCAGATCAGATCGGCGACCAGACTGTGCCAGACCGCCAGGACCGGCCCCTCGCCGGCAAGCTCTTCCGGGGCCCGCCGCTGCCCCGTCAGCGCCTTATCGAGCCGGGTCAGGCCGGGCCCGGAGATCAGTGTCTCGATGCAGCCAATCCGACCGGTGCCGCCGCGGACCAGCGGCAGGTTGTGGGCTGCCACCAGATGCGCAGGCGCCGAGCTTTGCCCGACCTCCCCGGCGATCCCATGGGCACCCGTCACGAGCTGGCCTTGCCGGACGATCCCCGCGCCCACTCCGGTCCCGAGCGACAGCGTCAGCGCCGGGTTCCTCCCCTGCCCGGCCCCGAACCGCGCCTCGGCGACGGCCACGGCATGGGCATCGTTGAGCAGCGTGACCGGCCCCAGCCGGCCCAGCAGATCGGCATCGAAAAGCTGCCCGTCCATGGCGAGGTTGGCCGCGCGCCAGCGGCCGCTCTCGGCCCCCTTCACCCCCGGCGTACCGAGGCCGAGCGGCAGGTCCGGCAAATGCGCCCGCAGGCCCTCCAGCATGTCCAGAAGTGCGGGATAATCCCCCGGCGTCGCCCCGCGCCAGGACCAGAGGAGCCCGCCCTTGGCATCGAAGAGCCCCGCCGCGATCTTGCTGCCGCCGAGGTCGATCCCCGCCGCCACGGCCCGCTCCGCCCCGGTGATCTCGTCGAACCCCATGGGTCCTGTGATGGGCGATGCCCGGCGCCTTGGCAAGCTCAGGCCCGGACCTCCTGGTCGATAGCGCCGAAGATGTCCCGACCTTCGCCGTCCTCCATCCAGATCCGCACCCGGTCCCCGGGCCTGAGGAACGGCGTCCGGGGATGCCCGTGCAGGATCGTCTCCACCATCCGCTGCTCGGCGATACAGGCATAGCCCGCGCCGCCCGCGTCCACCGGCGCCCCCGGCCCGCCATCGGCGCCCCGGTTCGACACGGTGCCGGAGCCGATGATGGTCCCGGCGGAGAGATCGCGGGTCTTCGCGGCATGGGCGATGAGCGTCGGAAAATCGAAACTCATCTCCGGCCCGGTCTCCAGCCGCCCGAAGGGCGCCCCGTTGAGGTCGACCTTGAGCACCCCGTGGAGCCGCCCGTCGCGCCAGCCGGGGCAGTCCGCCACCGCTACCGCGAGCGGCGAAAACGCCGAAGCCGGTTTCGACTGCACGAAGCCGAAGCCCTTGGCCAGTTCGTCAGAGATCAGTCCGCGCAGGGAGATATCGTTGCAGAGCATCACATAGCGGATCGCCGCCGCCGCCCGCGCCGGATCCCCGCCTCTCGGCACGAACCCGGTGATGACCGCGATCTCGCCCTCGAAATCGATCCCCCAATCCGGGTCGCCGGTGATCGGATCGGTCGGCCCGAGAAACCCGTCCGAGGCGCCCTGATACATCAACGGTTCGGTGCGAAGGCGGGCGGGCATCTCGGCGCCGCGCGCCTGCCGGACCAATTCCACATGGTTGAGATAGGCCGACCCGTCGAGGAACTGGAACGCCCGAGGCAAGGGGGCCAGTGCCGCCCCCATATCGAACGGCTCAGGCTGCCCGAGCCGCGCCTCGATCTCCTCCGCCGTCGCGTCCGCGTCGAGCGCATCCTGCATGCGCCAGCCCTCAACCGGCCGGCAGGCGGCGCCCTCCACAGCCACCAACCGCCCGTCCGGCGTGCCGTCCCTCAGCGTCGCCAGCCTCACTTCAGCCCCGGCGTGCCGTCGAACTTCTTCTCAAGCCCCTCCCAGCAGTCGATGTAATCGTCCTGCATCGGCGCCTCCTCGGCGGCGAAGCGGGTGAGGTGCTGCGGAAATCGGGTCTCGAACATGAAGGACATCGTGTCACTCATCTTCTCCGGGCCCAGCTCCACATTCGACGCCCCCTCGAAAGCCGGCTGGTCCGGCCCATGGGGCAGCATCATGTTGTGCAGGCTGATCCCGCCGGGGACGAAGCCCTCGGGCTTGGCGTCATAGATGCCGTGGATATTGCCCATCAACTCCGACATGACGTTCTTGTGGTACCAGGGCGGGCGGAACGTGTCCTCGGCCACGGACCAGCGGTCACGGAAGAGCACGAAGTCGATATTGGCGGTGCCCTCGACGCCGGAGGGCGCCGTCAGCACGGTGAAGATCGACGGGTCCGGGTGGTCGAAGAGCACCGCGCCGACCGGGCAGTAGGTCCGCAGATCGTATTTCCACGGCGCGTAATTGCCATGCCAGGCGACGACATCGAGCGGGCTCTGGCCGATCTCGGTGCGGTGGAACTGGCCGCACCATTTCACGGTCAGCGTGGACGGCACCTCGCGATCCTCGAAGGCCGCGACGGGCGTCTTGAAGTCGCGCCGGTTGGCCATGCAATTGGCGCCGATCGGGCCGCGATTGGGCAGGTCGAACTTCTGGCCGTAATTCTCGCAGACGAAGCCCCGCGCCGGGCCGTCGAGCAGCTCGACCCGGTAGACGAGGCCGCGCGGGATGAGCGCGATCTCCTGGGGTTCGATGTCGATTACGCCAAGCTCGGTCAGAAACCGCAGCCGCCCCTCCTGCGGCACCACCAGCAGTTCGGAATCCGCCGAGAAGAAGTAATCGTCCTCCATCAACGCGGTGACGAGATAGACATGGGCGGCCATGCCGACCTGGGTGTTCACATCCCCCGCAGTGGTCATGGTCCGCATGCCGGTGAGCCAGGTCAGGGGCTCGTCGGCATGGGGCACCGGGTCCCAGCGGTACTGGCCGAGGCTCGCCAGCCCGGGATCGACCGCCGGCGCCGTCACCCAATAGGGCAGATCGATCCGCACGTAGCGGCCGTTATGCTTCACCGAAGGCCGGATGCGGTAGCACCAGGTGCGTTCATTGCTGTGCCCGGGCGCGGTGAAGGCGGTGCCGGAAAGCTGCTCGCCATAGAGGCCGTAATTGCACTTCTGCGGCGAATTCCGGCCCTGGGGCAGCGCGTCGGGCAGCGCCTCGGTCTCGAAATCGTTGCCGAAGCCCGGCATGTAGCCGGGATGGGCGCCGGGGATCGCCGGGGCGCGGGTCATCCGGTCCGGCAGCATTTCGCGGGTCATGGGCTCCTCCTTGCCAAAGAGCGGCTCCGACATAGCTCTCTCGACCAATACAGGCGGCCATATTGGTTGAAAATGTAACTAACAAGGGGGGCGCGAGCCGCGATGCGCGACGATTTCGACCTGTCGGACTTCCTGCCCTATGCGCTGAACCGGGCGGCGGAACGCACCGGGCGGGACTTCGAGAAGATCTACAAGGGGCGCTACGGGCTTCTGCGGACCGAGTGGCGGGTTCTGTTCCATCTCGGGCGTCACGGGGCGATGAGTGCGCGGGATATCTGTGCGCTGGCGGGGCTGCACAAGACCAAGGTGAGCCGCGCGGTGGCAGCACTGGAGGCGCGGCGGTACCTGACCCGGGCGCAGGACCAGATCGACCGGCGGGTGGAGCTTTTGTCGCTGACCAGGGCCGGGCGGGCGGTGTTCGCCGATCTCGAAGGCGAGGCGCGGCGCTATGACCGGACGCTTCTGGCGGCGCTGTCGGAGGGCGAGGTGGAGACCCTGCGGCGCTGTCTGGCGCAGCTGGCGGGTTAGGACGGGCCGACTGACAGGTTAACCGAAGACTCTGCTCGCACGAGGCAGGCGGCGCTCTCCGCGCGCCGGGCATCGACAGACCGGGGGATGGCGATCCAACGGCTGAGCTAAGGCGATTTATGCCAGCCAAGCACATCCCTTGCTCCGAGCTATGTGCCCAGCCCGACCAAATCGCCAGCCCGCGGGACGGTCTGTCGATGCCCGGCGCCTTCGGCTTGATTCCGGGCGGGGAAGGAGAAGAACCGTAGCTCTTTGGCCCTGTGCTCCGGCGTATCGCAACACCGTATTGGCGGCGCCATCCGAGAGCCGATCCTACGCCGCCTGCCCCACCCCGCCCGGCGCCGCACCGGCCCGGTCGGTCAGCAGCACGGTCAGGACCGCCCCCACCCACATCGCGGCCAGCGCCACCCAGGCGGTCAGCGCGAAGATCGCCCCGCCGGTGACGCCGGCCCCCACCGCGCAGCCGCCCGCCAGCATCGCCCCGAAGCCCATCAACGCCGCCCCGGCGAAATAGCGCAACATGCCGGAAGGCGGACCTTCGAAGCCCTGGAGCCGCCATTCCCGGGTCAGGAGCGCCATCAGTGCGGCCCCGACGAAGACCCCCGGCACCAGCCCGACATTGAACCCCAGCGGCATGTTGCGTTCGTTGACAAGCCCCATGAGCGTGTCGGCCGAGGGGCCGGTGAAGCTGACCGAGCCGGGGATCAGCGGCTCGAAAGAAACCTGGGTCATCGCATAGGTGAAGACCCAGCCGGCTGCGACCGCGAGACCAACCCCGAGGGCCGCGACGGCGCGGGTAAGGCCGACCCCGTTCCGGAGCGTGAGCAGGAGGGCGAGCGCCAGAACCGCGGCCCCCGCCGCGATCCCGGCGCCGGGGCCCAGCCCGGCCGCGGCGAGGAGGGCGGGCGCGGCACCACCCTCGACGGTCCAGAGCCCGGCCAGACCGTCGCGCGCCGGGGCGAGCCCGCCGCGCAGCGCCGCCTGGGCCACGATGGTCAGGATCAGCCCGGCCACCAGGGCGCGCAGATTGCCGGTGCCGGAGAGCACCAGAAGCCGGCTCGCGCAGCCGCGCGCCAGCACCATGCCCGCACCGAACATCAATCCTCCGAGGATCGCCCCCGAAAGGCTGCCCGTGCCGGCGATCTGGCGGGCTTCGGAGATGTCGAGGAAACCGGCAGCAATGGCCCCCTGAACGCCCAGTACCGCGGCGCCGAAGGCCAGAAGCCAGACGGCGGTCTTCGGCCCGAGCCGGGCGGCGGCGAACTCGGCGGTGGCGGCGCGCAGGCAGAACCGGGAATGCTGCGCCATGACGCCGAAGAGCAGGCCGACGAGGAGCCCGCCGGCGAACATCACCGCGCCGTCACCATAGGTTTCGATCAGGGTTTCAAGCATGAGGCCGTCCGTCCGCGTCGCTGGCGCGACGGTACCCTCAGGGGCGGTGGTGGGGCCTTGATGTGGGTCAAGGGGTCTGCGCCGGCCTTAGCACAAACCAAGTCGAAGCTACGCGGCGCGGAACAGAGGCGAAGCCGACCGCGCATCGCGTCGCCATTGTCGCTCGGACCGTCGTCCATTGGGCTCGGAGTTGCCGGTGGGTGCGCCATTGGTCCGAGCACCACCGGCGACGGCGCCTCAATGAACGACCGCAACAATGGCGACCGCCCCGACGGACCGGCGATTGGGTGACGACAGCGCATCGCTTAAGCTTCGTTCGGATGTGGCGGAGATAAAGCGCATAGAACACCGGTTGGATCGCCGCTCCGCGGCCCGTCGATGCACGGTCTCCGTTGGTCCATTGGGTGAGGCAAGTCCGGTTGACCCGGTCCGCCCCTATTCCAGCCCCGCCGCCTCCCGCGCGATCCCGTCTAGGAGCGCCTGCACCTCCTGCATCGTCCCTTCGGGCTTGTTGCGGAAGCCGATCATCACCTCGCCGTCCATCTCCGCCACGAAGACGCCGTAGGGGCAATGAGAGAGGTTCATCGGGTCGGCCTCCATCACCTTCCGCGACACCACGGCCGAGCAGAAGAGGAAGATGTCGGCCTCGGTGAAGAGCGGCACGTCGCTGCCGACATCCTCGCCGGTCCGGGCCAGCATCTCGCCGACATGGCTGACGAAATCGATCACCAGCCCGCGGTCGAGGATCGCGCTTTCGACGCCGAAGGCCGCATCCTCGAAGGAGCCGTCGAACGGATAGGTTGTGACCCAATCCTCAGCCGCCAGGGGCGCCGCCGCGAAGAGCGCTGCCGCGCCCACCGCGGCCCACCGGGTTGCTCTCACTTTCATATCGGGTCCCTCCTCTTGCTGCGGTCTCCGGCCGGGGTCGGCGCGGGCGTTGCTGCCAGGCAGCGTTGCCCGCGCCCGCCGTCAGCCGAACATGTCGGTCGTGATCCCCTCGTACCAGCCGAGGCTCTCCTCATAGGTCTGCTTGCGCAGTTCCGCATCCTCCCCGGTCTGGCTGATGAAGCTGGAGACGCTGGAGATCTTGTCATCCGCCGGTTCATAGGCCGCGCCGACCTTGACCCCGTCCTCGGTCGAGATCAGCGACCAGCAGGTGTTGGAATAGCGCGCCGGGAACACGCGGGAGCCGGTCAGCTCGCCCCGGATCGCATTCGCCGCCACCTTGGCCTGGCTGTTCGCCGAGAAGCCGGATTTCGGCATGTCGCCCTGCTGGCTGGCATCGCCGAGCACGGTGATGTTCGGGTCGATCCGGCTCTGCATGTTCTCGGGCCTGACCGGCGCCCAGTTGCCGTCGGTCACGCCGGCCATCTCGCAGATCCGCCCCGCCTTCATCGCCGGGATGACGTTGCAGACATCGACGCTCTCGACCGTGCCGTCGATATCGACCTCCATCGCATCCGGGTTCACTGAGACATTCGCGGCCCCGAAATCCGGGCCGATCCGCTCCACCATGCCGGCATAATGGTTGTTCCAGCCTTCCTCGAAGAGCCCCTGTTTGGAGAATTTCTCCTTCGGATCGACGATCAGGATCTTGGCGGTCGGATTGATCTGGGTGAGCAGGTGCGCGACCATCGAAATCCGCTCATAGGGCCCCGGCGGGCAGCGGAACGGGTTCGGCGGGGCGACCATGCAATAGGTGCCGCCTTCGGGCATCGCCTCGATCTGCGCCTTCAGAAGCACCGCCTGGGTGCCGCCCTTGTAGGCGTGGGGCATCGCGTCCTGGGCGGTCACGTCCCAGCCGGGCACGGAGCCGTCGACGAAATCGATCCCCGGGCTCAGCACCAGCCGGTCATAGGGTACCGACCCGCCGCTGGCGAGGGCCACGGTCCGGGCGTCGTTATCGACCCCCACGGCCCAGTCATGGACGACGTTGACGCCGAAATCCGAGGCCAGCTTGCCATAGGTGTGGCCGAGAGCGTCCATCTCCTGAAAGCCGCCGATATAGAGGTTCGAGAAATAGCAGGTGTAGTAGACCCGCTGCGGCTCGATCAGGGTGACGTCGAGGGCGCCCTCGCTGTCCTGGGCGAGATAGCGCGCCGCCGTGGCCCCGCCGGAGCCGCCGCCCACGACCACGACCCGAGGCCGGGCCTGACCCATCACCATCGGCGCCGAAAGCGTCGCGGCGGCCGCGGCCCCCGCCCCGATGAACGTCCGTCTGCGTAATTCCATGTCATCCTCCCTGTCTGTCGGGGCCGCTTTCGCCGCCCGCCAGGCGCGCCCGCTATTCGAGCTGCGCAAAATAGGCCGCCAATGCGGCGATTTCCTCGTCCGACAACCTCTCCGTCATCATCTGCATCGTCGGGTTCGGGCGCAAGCCTCGCCTGTAGGCATGCATCGCGATCACGAAGAGGTCCTCGGGCCAGGCGACGATGGAGGGGATGCCCTCATTGCCGCCGGCCTCCAGATGGCAGGTCAGGCATTCGCCGGCCAGGAACTCGCCCCATTCCGCGTCGCCTTCGATGGCCAGCACCTCGGGCGGCAGACGCAGTTCCGGATCGGTCGGCAGCGCTGTGGGTTCCGCCTCCGGGATGTCCCGGGGATTGTCGGAATAGAGCCGGAGATAGGCGAGGATGTCGGCGCGCTCCTCGGCATCCGGCACCCCGTCGAAATTCATCCGCGTGCCGGAGACGAGGACCGTGGGGTTCTCGATATAGGCGTCGAGCGTCTCCAGCGTCCAGAAAAGCCCGTCGGAGCCCATCCGGTCGAGCCCCTCGGAATAGGCATATCCCTCGACCGATCCGGCCCGGCGCCCGTAGATGCCATTGAGATGCGGCCCGAGCATCTCGAACTCCTCGACGCCGGCGCCGACGAGGTGGCAGCCCGAACACAGCACGAAGGCTTCCTGCCCGCGCTCCACATCCCCGATCTCCTCAGCCCAGAGCGCCGGGGCGGTCAGGGCGGCGAGCGCGAGGGAGAGGGCCGGGCCGCGCATCGCCTACTCGGAATAGCTCTGCAGATAGGCGATGACGGCGTCGATATCGCTGTCGTTGCGGAAGCCGCCAAAGGCCATGCGGGTGCCGGAAATGTAGTCGCGCGGCTGCATGAGGAAATCATGCAGGCTCTCAGCGTCCCAGACCAGACCGCCCTCCCCCGCTTCGGTGAAGGCCGGGGAATAGCGGAACCCGTCGAGGGAGCCGGCGGTACGGCCGAAAACGCCATTGAGATGCGGGCCGGTGCGGCTCACCGCGCCGTCGCCGACCTGGTGGCAGGCGGAGCATTGGCGGAAGGCGCGTTCGCCCGCGGCGACAAGCTCCGGATCGGGACCGGCGGACGCGGCCTCTTCGGCGGGGGCCGCCTCGGTGGCGGTCGCCTCGACGATCTCCTCGGCGGCCATCTCCTCGGCAGGCGCGGCCTCCGCCATCGCCTCTTCGCTGGCCGACTCCTCCGGCGTCACGTCAATCACGGCGGCGCGGGCGGTGATCTCCACCGCCTCCTTGCAATTCTCCATGCAGGGTTCTGTGGAGAACGCCGCCAGTTCCATCTCCGCCCTGTCGTCGAGATAGAAATTCTCTTCATTGGGCAGCCGCACCTCGGCGAAATTCTCGTGGCTCAGCTCGAAATCGTCGTCCACGATATCGTTGAGATAGAGGATATAGGCGGTGATCGCGTAGACCTCGTCGGGGCTGAGCGACTGGGCATTGCCGAAGGGCATGGCGCGGTTCACATAGTCCCAGACGGTGGAGAGATAGGGCCAGTAGCTGCCCACGGTCTTGGTGGGCCGGTCGTCGGTGAGCGAGCCCTGCCCGCCCGCCAGAACGGGCCAGCGGTCGATCGCCTCGCCGAAATCGCCGTGGCAGGAGGCGCATTGCGCGATGTAAAGCTCCTCGCCGGTGAAGATATCGCCGCGCCCCTCGGGCAGGCCCAGCCCGTCGGGCCGGACATCGATATCCCAGGCCGCGACCTCCTCGGGCAGCGCCGGGCGGCCCAGGCCGAAATTCGCGCCCTCGGCGGCGGTATCGGCATTGGCCGCCATCACAGCATCGGCCACCGGCGCGGGCGCGATGACGACCTCCCGCTCGGGCAGGTCCGGCAGGGGCGTGACGAACCGGTCGCCGAAATTCACGGCGAGCACCAGCGTGAGGGCGGTCGCGCCCCCGATCCCGGCGGCGAAGTTACGAAACTTCGACATTCTCGGTCACCCCCGTCTCGTCCACGGCCCAGGTCTGGATGCCGTTGTTGTGGTAGATCGAATTGACGCCCCGGACTTCGCGGAGCTGGTCCTTGGTCGGCTGCACATAGCCGGTGGAATCGTGCGCCCGGCTTTGCAGCAGGAGCGGCCGGCCATCCCAGTCGAATTCGTGGTAGAACCGGTGCAGGGACTTATCGAGCGACGGGCCCGACATCCGCGCCTGCACCCAGTTCATGCCGCCGTCGAGAGACACGTCCACGCGCGGGATCGTGCCCCGCCCGGACCAGGCCAGCCCGGTCACGACCGTCGGCCCCGGTCCGTGCGTGATTGGCGCCTGGGGCGAGGGATTGGTGATGACGGATTTGGCATCCATCTCCCAGGTGAAGCGCCGCGCGCGTCCGTCGGAGAAGAGGTCGGTATACTTCGACGTCTCCTCCCGGTGATGCCAGGGCTGGTCGCCGATCTCGATCCGGCGCAGCCACTTGACCCACATATTGCCTTCCCAGCCCGGCACGACGAGGCGCACCGGATAGCCCTGTTCGGGGCGCAGCATCTCGCCGTTCATCTTGAAGGCGACGAGGCAGTCGTCGAGGGCCTTTTCCAGCGGCACCGAGCGCGTCATGGCCGAGGCATCGGCGCCTTCCGGCAGGACCCAGGCGCCGGAGGTCTGCACCCCGGCCTCTTGGAGGAGCAGCCGGAGAGGCACGCCCGTATACATCACGTTATGGACCATGCCGTGGGTGAACTGGCAGCCATTGAGCTGCGCGCCGCGCCATTCCATCCCCGAATTGGCCGCGCATTCGAGGAAGTAGACATGGTTCTCGCGCGGGAACCGCATCAGGTCCTGAAGCGTGAAGACCAGCGGGTTGTCGACAAGCCCGTTGATCATCAGCCGGTAATCGCCCGGATCGATCTCCGCGATCCCGGCATGGTGCCGCTCGAAGCAGAGCCCGTTTGGAGTGATGATCCCGTCAAGCTCGTGGAGCGGGGTGAAATTGACCGAGGAGATCGGGTCGGCGGTCAGCCATTCGACATGGCGGCGGCGGACATGAGCCTCGTGCGGCGAGGGCGTGCCATAGGGCCGGGCATCGACGCCTTCGCCGAGAAACTGCGCCCAGGGCTGGACCTCGGTGATCAGCGGGTCCGGCTCGGCCCGGACGCTCGCCGGCACCATCGCGGCCCCGCCGGCCAGCGCCGCCCCTTTCAGGAAGGCGCGGCGGGACGGCGCTTCGCCTGTCTTGCCCGTCTTTTCGGTCTCATCGGACATGAGTTCTGCTCCTGTCGATCCACGCGGCGGGTCAGACGCCCACCACCTCCACGCTGGTATTGGGCTCCACCGTCACGGTGCCGAGTTTGCGGACATGGCTTTCCACCACATCCCAGATCGGCGGGCCCTCGGTGCCCTCGTTCACACTCGCCCAACCGGCGATCACGTAGCTCCGCGCCGCATCGAGCGGCTCGCCCGTCGCCAGCAGGGTCATGTTGGTGATCCGCTCGCCCTGGGGCTTGCCGATATCGATCCGGTAGCCGAGGCCGCCGACGCGCACCATGTCCCCGCCCTGCTGGAAATAGGGGTCGGGGTTGAAGAGGTTGTCGGCCACATCTTCGAGCACGATATGCAGCATCTCGCCGGTCATCTCGATCCGGTAGGCATTGGGGTAGCTCATCGCGGTGGCGTTGTAGATATCTTCGCGGGTGATGTCGGCGCCCGGGATCAGCGAGGCCCCCCAGCGGAAGCCCGGCGACAACGCGATCTCTGCCTCGCGCTCGCTCAGCAGCGCGTCGCAGATCAAATCGTCCCAGGTGCCGTTGAAATTGCCCCGGCGGAAGAGGGTGGATTCGGTCTGCCCGATCACCTCGGTCAGTTCGGCCTCGTAAGGCGCCCGCTCCGCCTCGATCAGGGCGGCCATTTCCGGGTCCGGGGCGATCACGTCGGAGAAGACCGGGATCAGCTTGTGCTTCACCTCGCGCACCGCGCCGTCGGCCACGTCGAGATCGATGCGGCTGACGAACTTGCCGTGGCTGCCGCTGGCGATCAGGTGAGTCTGGCCGACCAGCACCGGTTCGGGCAGGGCGTCATGGGTGTGGCCCGTGAGGATCACGTCGATCCCGGGCACGTTGCGCGCCATCTTGCGGTCCACGTCGAAGCCGTTGTGGGAGAGCACGACGACCACCTCCGCCCCGGCGCCGCGCGCCTCCGCCACGACCTCGGCCATGCGCTCTTCCCGGATTCCGAAGCTGAGGCCGGGGAACATCCAGCCGGGATTGGCGATGGGCATGTAAGGAAAGGCCTGGCCGATCACCGCGACCTGGGTGCCGCCCCGCTCGAACATGCTGTAGGGCTCGTAGACCGGCTCGTCCCATTCGGCATCGAAGATATTGGCGCCGAGGAAGGGGAAATTCAGCTCGTTCTCGATGATCTCCGTGACCCGGTCGATGCCGAGGGTGAACTCCCAATGCGCCGTCATCGCATCGACCCCGAGGAGGTTCATGGCATTGACCATGTCCTGCCCGTTGGTGCGGAGCGCGGTGAGGCTGCCCTGCCAGGTATCGCCGCCATCGAGGAGGAGCGCGTCGGGACGGTCGGCGCGGATCGCATTGATCACCGTCGCCACCCGGTCGAGCCCGCCGACCTTGCCGTAGCTCCCCGCCAGCGCCGCGAAGTCGTTGTAGCTCAGCGCATAATGCGCCGCCGATCCGTCCTCGATCCCATAGAGTCGACGGAAATCGGCGCCGGTAATGTGGGGGACCAGCCCCTCGGCCTCGCCTACGCCGATGTTCCATTCCGGCTCCCGAAACCAGACCGGTTTGAGCTGGGCATGGATGTCGGTGACATGGATCAGGGTCAGGTTGCCTGTCGTGTCGAACTGGAGAAGCTCATCCTGGGTGAGCTGCTGCTGCGCGGCCAGCCGGCCCCATTTGCCGAAGCCCGACGTGCCATAAAGCGCCGCCGCGGCCATACCCACCTGAAGGAAATCCCGGCGCGAGATCATGCGTTCACTCTCCTTGCGGCCAGCCGGTCCCGGGAGCCTCCCCGCGCATCCGCGGAAAGGCCCGGTTCCTCAGACCTGCTCGTCATGTCAGTTGCGGACGGCCGGCCCCTCGACCGAAAGCCCGTTGCCCCGGGAGGCGAGATAAAGCTCCAGCGCCACGAATTCCGGCGAGCCGATGCCATAAGGAACGCCCCGCGTATCGCGGATGCAGCCCCGGAAGCGGTTATGCCGCGACACCAGGCCCGCGGTGCGGAGCCGGTAGGTCGGGAAGCCGTTGATATGGCCCTGGCTCAGATGGTCGGCGCGGATCATCTGGCCGTTGTTTTCCTCATGGCAATTGGCGCAGGCGAGCTGCATCTGGCCGTAGCGGGTGTAGTAGATTTCCTTCCCCAGCTCCCAGTGCTCGGCATACTCGCCATCGGTGGTGATGTTCATCGGCATGCCGCGTGATTGCGAGGCGATCAACGCGGTCATGTTCTTCATCTGGTTGCTGTCCCAGCCCCAGGGCTCCGCTTCCATCCGGGTCTCGCGGCAATTGTTGATGTACTGCTCCGCCGCCCAAAGCTCGCCATTCGAATCGCCGCCGATCCGGGGGTTCTGCGTCCAGTAGCCGGCCAGGCTCTCGGGGCCCTCATGGCAGGAGGCGCAGGAATGGCCGGCATCGCCCTCGACCGTGTTCCAGGCATCGCGGCCCTGCTCGGCGAAGAGCATCCCGGGATTGTCGAAATCGTCGCGCTGCATGTCGCGGGTCTCGCCGGTGCGGAAATGCCAGCCGGAAATCACCTCGTCGAAAATCTCGGCCATGTATTCCGGCGCGGGGATCCGCGTCGTCATCTCCAGCTCTTCGTTGACGATCAGTGTGTCCTCGATCGGCTGGGCCGCCAGCGGGGCCCCGAGCCCGAGCGCCATCACACCCGCCAGTACGATCCCGGCACCTTTCGCGAAGCCTCTCATGTCCCTTGCCCTCCCTGGCCGTTCGCTGGGAATGGGCCGGGCCTCCTTCGGGCCCGGCTCCGATAGTTAGCCGATCTCGATGGCTTTCGTGGTCTCGTAGACGTCACCGTTGTCATCGTACCACTTGAAGACGAACTCCCCGGCCTCGGGCACTACGGCCTCGAACTCAAAATAGGGGTTCGTCGACACTGCGGGTTCCACGGCGACGTCGATGACGGTCTCGCCGTTGAACTCGCAGGTGAACCGGTTGATGATCTGACGCGGGATCGTGTTGCCGTCACTGTCCTTGCGCAGACCGGTCTCCATCCGGTGGTTGATGAGGGTCTTGATGACGATGGTCTCGCCGGCGGCCGCCGTTCCGGGGACGCGCACGCGGGGTTTGACTTCACCTGACATGGGTCATGTCCTCCTGAAAGATCAGCCGCCGCAGCCGCCGATGGTGACTTTGACGTTGTTGGCGACCTGGACGAAGCTGCCATCGGCCATCTCGGCGATCGCGATCACGTCCTGGGTGCCGTTGAGACGGATCCGCGTCGAGGCGGCCTGATTGGCGGCCAGCGGGCCGAAGCGGAAGATGCCCACATCCGGGTTCGGGTTGCCCGAGGCCAGCACCATGATCGCCACCGCGCCCGGCGCGGCCACGCTGATCGGCACCGTGTTGCCGTTCTCGGCGATCTCCGGCGTGGTGAGCGTGATCCCGCCCTCGCCGATATCGGCGCCGCCGGTGAAATTGGCGATGCTGTCTTCGATGGCGGCCCGGGCGGAGGCGGCCGGCAGCACCAGGCTCAGCGCCGCACCGGCACCGAGCGCCAGGGCTCCGCGTCGTGTCAGTTCCATGTCATTCTCCTCGGTTCAGAGCGGGCGCGCGAGGGCGCTTACTCGGGGTACTCGGTCAGGGTCAGAAGATAGGCGACCACGTCTTCGATCTGTTGCGCGGACAGGATCGGTTCAAGAGGCTCCTCGGCCGGCTGCATGGTGAAGCGCTGGCCCGGGCGGATGAAGCCGGAACTCTTGTAGAAGGCCGGCATGATGGTGTCCGGGTAGAGGTTCTTGGCATTGGCGACGATGCCGCGCAGATCCGCCTCTTCCCAGCGCGCGCCGACGCCGTCGAGCGACGGGCCCACGGTGCCGTGCCACTGCACGTCCTCCAGGAGCGCGGTGATCGAATGGCAGGCGATGCAGTTGCCCTGGGACCGGCTTGTGTAGACTTCGTAGCCCCGCTCGGCATCGCCAGGCTCGCCCGAAAGCGACTCCGTCACCAGCCAGTCTTCATAGACAACCTCATCGGGGTGAACCGGCTCCGCATGGAGCGCCGTCCCCCCCAGCGCGAACATCCCGGCAACCAGCGACAGGATCTTTTGGCTCGCTTTCATGGCTCCTCCCCACGGTCGCTTGCATCTTCTGTAGACCACCGTAGACCGGGCCCGCGGGGCCACGCAACAATAAATTCGCTTTTTTGAATTTACGGCGAATGGACCGATGCCGGGACGAAACGGACTGCACGAACAAGCACCTAGCAGATCGAGCTGACAATGTACCTATCGCCGGATTCGCCTGGCCGCGCTGAAGAGTCGCGGGAGTCTTTGGAACGCACTCCCGGACGCCGTCGGGGCCGCATGCCGCCGACGGAGATGTCACTGCACACATCTTCTCGCAGCTTGACCAGGAGGAATGGTATATGCTGCGCCTGCCCTCTTCGACTTGGCTGACAGCGCGAACGAGGCCGTTCCGGCAGAGTCACCTTGAAGAAGACCGGGGCGGAGCGGTCAGTCTCAAGGCTCTCACCGACGAGTTGCTGGCTGCGGCAAGTTCGAGCGGCCCGACGGCACCGGTACCACCAGTTCGCCCGGCTGGCAGGCGCGCCGGATCAGGTCCGGGCGCTGAGGCGCCCGGCCCAGGCGGCCACACCCAGCATCACCGCCCCGCCGAACACGAAGGGGGCGCCGACCGAGAATGTCGAGGCCAAGAGCGCGCCGAGGAACGGGGCGGAGAGCAGCGCCGCGGTATTCAGCGCCTCGCTCAGCGCCGTGACCCGGGCCATGCGGCCTTCGGAGACGGTGTTCTGGAGGACGGTCCGGTAGGGCACCACCGTCATCGACGTCGCGACGCCAAGCACGGCGAAGGCCGTCAGGAAGACCGGCAGCGGCACCGCGGCGGACCGCCATTCGGCGAGCCCGAGAGCGATCACCGTCACCGCGCCCGCTCCGGCGCCGAGCGCGACCCAGCGGAACGGGCGGCGCAGCTCTGCCACCAGACCGAAGGCCACCGCGCCGAGCACCCCGCCTGCCCCCACAGCGGCCAAGGCCAGCCCGAGATCGGTCTCGCGAAAGCCCAGACCCCGGGTCAGCGGCGCAATGAACGTGTCGTAGACGAACATCGCGAAATAGCCCGCCGCCATCATGCTGAGCGCCGCGACGAGAAGCGGTTTGGCCCGGACCTCCGCAAGCCCCTCTCGGACATCGGCGAGCAGGCCGCCGCGATCCTCTGCACTCGCGGGACCGGATCGATCGAGGCCCGGAATGCGCAGCGCCAGACCCGCCGCCAGCACGGAGACGAGGGCGTTGAAGAGAAAGACCGGCCCCGGCGCGATCCAGATCAGCAGGAGGCCCCCCAATCCGGGCGCGACGATCTTCGAGGCCTGGTTGATCGCATGACTAAGCCCGTTCGCGCTGGTTCTGTCCGCGGGCCCGGTCAGGGCCTGAATCGCCGCCTGTTTCGCCGGCGTGAAGACCGTATCGACGGAGCTGCGCAGCGCCACCAGGGCGAGGAGCTGCGGCCAGTCCGGCGCCAGGAAGAACGCCGCCGTCACGGCGCCACGGCCGAGATTGCTCCAGATCAGAGCCGCGCGGATCGGGCTGCGATCCACCAGCACGCCGGCCAACGGACCGACGATCAGATAGGGCAGCCCCATGCTCACCGCCAGCAGCGCGAAGACCACCGGCTCCGCCTCCCAGACAAAGGCCAGCAAAGCGCCGATGGCGACGAAATCGAGCCAGTCGGCGAAATCCGCCGGCATCTGAGCCAGAAGCAGCCGCCGGAGCGGGCCGTTGCGAAGGGCAGGTAGCGCTTTCATCCGCATAGCCTAAGCGGGCGGCAGGACGGCGAACAGGCTTGATCGGGGTTCGCCGCGGGCCGCGGACCCGCTATGGTCTCGATGACGGTATCCGAAGCGGACGGGAGGCACCGGTGGCAGTCAGATGGGGTCTGGTTACGACGGCGAAGGCACCGGCGCGGGACATCCTCAACTTTGTCGCCCACCATGTCGACATCGGCGCCGCCCGCATCCACCTGTTTCTCGACGAGCCCTGCCCCGAGGCCGAGGCGGCACTGGCGTCGGAGCCGGCAGTGGAGGTGACGCTCTGCGATGCCGCCTATTGGAAGATGCGCCGCCCGCGCCAGAGCCACCCGCGCCCGCCGCATCATCGCGGTCGGCAATTCGCCAATGCCAACTGGGCCTACAAACACACCGATCTGGACTGGATTGCGCATATCGACATCGACGAATATCTCATCTCCGATAAAGATCTATCCTCCTATCTTCATGTATTACCTGAGCATTCGATCGTGGCGCGCATGCACCCTCTGGAAGTGCTCGACACAGCAGGTCAGGACCTTCCGCGCGGCCGTCTCTATGCCAAGGGGGCGCATCGGAGCCACGCCGAGCGGCTCGCCGAGACGAACGCCATCTATCCGACCTACGGGCCCTATCTGAACGGCGGCTTCCTCAGTCACCAGTTCGGCAAGATCTTCGTCCGCTGCGGTCTCAAGGCGATGAAGATCAAGATCCATCTCGCCTTCCAACACGATGTGCCGATCCCCGGCCTCGCCAAGGCCGACCTTGATGACGTGCGCCTGCTGCACTTTCACGCCGCCGATTGGGACGACTGGCTGGGCAGCTATCGCTACCGGCTCAAGAACGGGGTCTATCGGCCCGGCACCCCCGCGGCCAACCCGAAGCGTCAGGCGGCGCGCGGCGAAACGCTGACGATCCACGACGTGTTCCGCCGGATCGAGGACGAGCGTGGCACCGCGGGTCTGCGCGCCTTCTGGGAGGAGGTCTGTCTCGCCACTCCCGACCTGCGCGCCCGGCTTGCCGAACACGGCCATCTCCATGAATTCGACCTCGATCTCGACGCGGTGCGGCTCAGACGCTTCGGTCCGCTCACCGACGAACAAGCCCGGATTGACCCGGCCGGGTTCGCGGAGTAACAGGACCGCGCCGGAGGGCCGTAGGGGCCGGATCCGGTGACAGACGTACGGGCCGGGATAGTGTCCGTAAACTACGGACACACATGACAAAATTCTCTGACCTGAGTCTGAATCCGAAAGTTCTGAAAGCCGTCGAGGAGGCGGGCTACGAGACGCCTACGCCGATCCAGGCCGGCGCCATACCGCCGGCGCTGGAGGGGCGCGACGTGCTCGGCATCGCCCAGACCGGCACCGGCAAGACCGCGAGCTTCACCCTGCCGCTGATCACCGCCCTGGCCCGGGGACGCGCGCGGGCGCGGATGCCGCGCAGCCTGGTGCTCTGCCCGACGCGCGAGCTCGCTGCCCAGGTCGCCGAGAACTTCGATACCTACGCCAAGCATGTGAAGCTGACCAAGGCGCTCCTGATCGGCGGCGTCAGCTTCAAGGAGCAGGACGCGCTGATCGACAAGGGCGTCGACGTGCTGATCGCCACCCCGGGCCGCCTGCTCGATCATTTCGAGCGCGGCAAGCTGATCCTCAACGACGTCAAGGTCATGGTCGTGGATGAGGCCGACCGGATGCTCGATATGGGCTTCATCCCGGATATCGAGCGGATTTTCGGCCTGACGCCGTTCACCCGCCAGACGCTCTTCTTCTCCGCCACCATGGCGCCGGAGATCGAGCGGATCACCAACACGTTCCTGTCGAGCCCGGCGAAGATCGAAGTCGCCCGCGCGGCGACAACGGGCGAGAACATCACGCAAGGGGTCGTGATGTTCAAACCCTCCCGCCGCGACCGCGAGGGCAGCGAGAAACGCTCGCTCCTGCGCAAGATGATCGAGGCAGAGGGCGAAGCCTGCCGCAACGCGATCATCTTCTGCAACCGCAAGGTGGACGTGGATATCGTCGCGAAATCGATGAAGAAATACGGGCTGAACGCGGCGCCGATCCATGGCGATCTCGACCAGTCGCAGCGAATGCGCACGCTCGATGCGTTCCGCGACGGCACGTTGACCTTCCTCGTCGCCTCCGATGTGGCCGCACGCGGGCTCGACATCCCCAATGTGAGCCACGTGCTGAACTATGACGTACCGGGCCATGCCGAGGATTACGTGCATCGGATCGGCCGGACGGGCCGCGCCGGCAAGACCGGCACCGCGCTGATGATCTGCGCGCCGCGCGACGAGAAGAACCTCGAAGATATCGAGCGGCTGATCCAGTCCGCCGTGCCGCGCCGCGATCTGCCCGGCGCCGCGCCGGTCGAGACCCAGGCCGACGAGGCGCCGGAGGAGAAGCCCCGTGCGAGCCGGTCGCGCGCGCGCTCCCGGTCGCGCGCCTCCTCGTCTGCGGCTCCGGCCGAGACCACGCCAGAGCCCCCCGCGACCGAGGCGTCCACCCCGCCCAAATCCTCCCGCAGCCGCTCGCGCTCCCGCGGGCGCGGGTCCAGGGAGCCCGTCGTGGGTATGGGCGACGACGCGCCGAGCTTCATCCTCAAGAGCTTCGAAGAGCGCCGGACCGACGCCTGAGCCGCCCCGCGGCCCGGCGCGAGGTGATCGTTGCCGAAGAGGTCCCGACGGAGAGCTTCTGGGTGACTGGCGCGACGATGGACGGGCGCCTCGCCGAACAGCGCGACGAGCTGCTCGGCCTCTTCCCGGAGCTTCCGGAACGCGGTCTGTCCGAAGTCAGCCCCCGCCAGACGGCTCGGCGCTGCCTCCGCCAGCACTTGGCGACGCTTCCGGCCTGACCGGGCGGCGGTCGTTCGGCACGCCATAGGGTCCTGGACCCAAGCGACAGCGAGGAGCGGGGCGCGGCACGGGCGACGGCCCGGCCAACAGGATCGGCGCGCCCGGGTTACCGGATGGCGGGGCGGACCGGCCGTCTGCCGCCCCAACACGATGACAGTTTCATGACGGTCCCGGGAAGGGCTTGCACCACCCCCGGCTTCGCCCCTTCTTGGCGCCATGACGCTTTCCGAGATCACCCGGGTCTTCGGCCGGATCGGCGTGCTGAGCTTCGGCGGTCCCGCGGCGCAGATTGCGCTGATGCATCGCGAGCTGGTCGAGGCGCGGCCCTGGCTCAGCGAGGATCAGTTCCTGCGCGCGCTCTCCTTCTGCATGCTGCTGCCGGGGCCGGAGGCGATGCAGCTTGCCACCTATGCCGGCTGGAAGCTGCGCGGCGTCCCCGGCGGGCTGATCGCCGGGGGGCTCTTCGTGCTGCCCGGAGCGATCGTGATCGGGCTCCTGGCCTGGGCCTATCTGAGCTTCGGCGACCTGCCGCTCGCCCAGGCGCTTTTTCTCGGGGTCAAGGCCACGGTGGTGGTGATCGTGATCCAGGCGATCCTGCGGCTTTCGGCCAAGGCCCTGAAGGGCCCAACCGCCGTGGCCCTTGCCGTGCTGGCCTTCCTCGGGCTCTTCCTCTTCGACCTGCCCTTCCCGCTTATCATCGCCCTTGCAGCGCTCTGGGGCGCGCTCACCGCCGACGGCACGGCGAGCGCCGGACGGCCAGCCTTCGACCGGGGGGCCAGCGCCCGGGTCCTTGGGATCGGGGCGGCGATCTGGGCGGCGCCGGTGCTGCTCGCCCTGCTCCTCGGCCAGAACTTCCTGGTCGAGATCGGGCTCTTCTTCTCCAAACTTGCCGTCGTCACCTTCGGCGGCGCCTATGCGGTGCTCGCCTATATGACCCAGGAGGTCGTCACCGATTACGGCTGGATCGGCACGACTGAGATGATCGACGCGCTGGGGCTCGCCGAGACCACGCCGGGCCCCCTGATCCTCGTGACCCAGTTCGTCGGCCACCTCGCCGGGGCGGCCCAGGGTGGCGCGGCGCTGGCGGTGGCCGCCGGGCTGATGACGCTCTGGGTCACCTTCGTGCCCTGCTTCATCTGGATCTTCGCCGGCGCGCCGCTGATCGACTGGCTCGAAGGCCAGCCGCGGATCGCCGCCGCGCTCCGGGCGATCACCGCCGCGGTGGTCGGCGTCATCGCCAACCTCTCGCTCTGGTTCGCGGCCCATGTCGCCTTCGCGGAGGTCGGACGGATCAGCGCCGGTCCGCTCACCCTCCTCGCCCCGGACCTTTCCACGCTCAATCTCGCCGCCCTCGCCCTGGCGGGGCTGGCCGCGGCGCTGCTCCTCTGGCGCGGTCTCTCCCTGCTCCTGACCCTGGCGATCTGCGCCCTCGCCGGCCTCGCCCTCGGCGCGCTCGGGCTGGCCTGAGGCGGCCCCCTTTCATCTCAATCCGAATCCCGTATGCTGACTTCCGACAGCCCGGAAAGGAGCCGTCCGGTGAGCCACAGCATCGATTACGGGAGCCTCATGCACCGCGCCATGCGCGGGCTGATCCGCGAGGTTCTCGACGATGTGGCGGAGCGCGGCCTGCCCGGCGATCACCACTTCTTCATCACCTTCGACACGATGCATCCGGATGTCGAAATCGCGGACTGGCTGTCGGACCGCTACCCCGGCGAAATGACCGTGGTGATGCAGCACTGGTTCGACAATCTCCACGTCACCGACGAGGGTTTTGCGGTGACGCTGAACTTCGGCAACTCGCCGGAGCCGCTCTATATCCCCTACGACGCGATCAAGACCTTTGTGGACCCCTCGGTGGAGTTCGGCCTGCGCTTCGAGAGCCAGGACGAGGACGACGAGGAGGGGGGAGAGAGCACCGCCGAGGCTCAGGACGACGACGCGCCCGAGGCCGAGGCGGCCGAACCGGAGAAGGCCCCCGAAGGCGAGGTCGTGAGCCTCGACAGTTTCCGCAAGTAGCGCGACAACGCGCCGGTTGCCGGTGCGGGGCCACCGGGCTATTCGCCATGCGACTTTATGCCGGAGGAGCCCGCGATGTCCGCCACCCGCACCGAGACCGATAGTTTCGGCCCCCTGGAGGTCCCCGCCGACCGCTATTGGGGCGCCCAGACCCAGCGCTCGATCCAGAATTTCCCGATCGGCTGGGAGCGACAGCCGGTGGCCATCGTGCGCGCCTTGGGCGTGATTAAGCAGGCCTGTGCGGAGGCGAACAAGGCCAATGGCAAGCTCGACGCGGGGCTGGCGGAGGCGATCATCGCGGCGGCGGCGGAGGTGGGGACCGGCAAACTCGACGCCCACTTCCCGCTCGTCGTCTGGCAGACCGGCTCCGGCACCCAGTCGAACATGAACGCCAATGAGGTGATCGCGAACCGGGCCATCGAAATCCTCGGCGGCGAGATCGGATCGAAGGACCCGGTGCATCCGAACGACCACGTGAACATGAGCCAGTCGTCGAACGACACCTTTCCGACGGCGATGCATATCGCCACGGCGATGACCGCGCGGGACGTCACCCTGCCCGGGCTCGAAAAGCTGCATGGCGTGCTCGCGGCCAAGGCCGAGGCGTTCGCGGACATCATCAAGATCGGCCGCACCCACACGATGGACGCCACCCCGATGACGCTTGGCCAGGAATTCTCCGGCTACGCTCACCAGGTGGCGATGGGGATCGAGCGCGTGAAAACCGCCCTGCCCCGTATCCACGAACTGGCCCAGGGCGGCACGGCGGTGGGGACCGGGCTCAACTCGCCGAAAGGCTGGGGGGAGCAAGTGGCGGCGAACATGGCCCGGATCACCGGCCTGCCCTTCGTGACCGCGCCGAACAAGTTCGAGGCCCTCGCGGCCCATGACGCGATGGTGGAGATGTCGGGCGCGCTGAAGACTGTGGCCGCCTCACTCTTCAAGATCGCCAATGACATTCGGCTGCTGGGCTCCGGCCCCCGCTGCGGGCTGGGCGAATTGATGCTGCCGGAGAACGAGCCCGGCTCCTCGATCATGCCGGGCAAGGTGAACCCGACCCAATGCGAGGCGATGACCCAGGTCTGCGCCCATGTGATGGGCAATGACGCGGCGGTGGGGTTCGCCGGCTCCCAGGGGCATTTCGAGCTCAATGTCTACAAGCCGATGATGGCCTATAACGTGCTGCAATCGATGCAGCTTCTGGGCGATGCCGCCGTCGCCTTCACCGACAATTGCGTGGCCGGGATCGAGGCCAATGCGGACCGGATCGCGAAGATCATGGGCGAGAGCCTGATGCTGGTCACCGCTTTGGCCCCCGAGATCGGCTATGACAACGCCACGACCGTGGCGAAGACTGCCCACAAGAACGGCACGACGCTCCGCGAAGAGGCGGTGGGCCTCGGCTTCGTCACCGAAGAGCGGTTCGACGAGGTGGTGCGGCCGGAGAAGATGATCGGGCCGAAGTAACGGACAAAACCCTTCGAAGGGTTTTGCAAGTCGCTTCGAAGCGACTTTTTCTGCCCCGCGCATAGCCCGCTGGGGGCGACAAGACCCTTCAAAGGGTCTTACAAGTCGCTTGCAAGCGACTTTGGCGAGAGGACCCAAGGATGGCGCAGCCCGTGAACCTCAACAAGGCGCGCAAGGCGCGGGCGAAATCGGAGCGCAAGACGAAGGCCGACGCGAACGCGTTGAAACACGGCCGGGCCAGGGCCGAGCGGGAGCGGGACACGAAGGTGGCCGACCAGGCCCGGCGCCGGCTCGACGCGCACAAGAGAGACACATGACCGGCGCGCGCCCGGAGAAACACTCACTCACCCTGCGCGGCCACCGCACTTCGGTCTCGCTGGAGCCGGAATTCTGGCAGGCCTTCCGCGCCGTCGCCAAACGACAAGGCAAAGCGCTCAACGAACTCGCCGCGGAGATAGACGAGGCGCGCGGCGCGGACCGGGGATTGGCGTCAGCGATCCGGGTGTTCGTGCTTCAGTCGCGGCCGCCGGAATAGAGCGCCGCGCGCATCCGGCGCAGGTCGACCCGCTCCTGACGGTCCTCGACACCGACAGCTACCGACTGCTCGACGGCTTCGAGCTCTTCGTTGAATTCGGCCATCAGGTCCTCGATATCCTCGCGGGTGACGTCCGGGCTCGGCTCCGGCTCGCCGCGAGAGCGGCGCACCAGCGACAGCACAGTCTCGACAGTGCGCGACAGACTGGCCGTCTCGCGCGGCGTCCCCTCGATTTCCTCAAATCGCGACATGTGGTCCCAAACTCCTTGCACCCGCCGGTCCCCACCGGCTCCGGACAAGGTAGGGAGTCCGGTCTCCGTGGCCAAGCCTCAATTCCGCCCGAATCTCGGAGCCGGCTCAGTAGATTTCTCACAACATATTGTTAATAATGAGCTAACCATGATCCCGAAAACGCGACGACTCTGAATGATCACTGCCCGGCGCTGCGTTCAGCGCCCGATTCCGTTGCCGATGTCTGAGCAATATGGGGGGTGCAGCCGAATTGTTGACGGTGAATGCCGCCGACGGCCGCTCAGCGCGGTGTGAGTCGCAGCCAGATCCCGTCTTTCGCCCGCACCGTCAGATGCGCCACCGGCACCGGCGCGCGGCCCTCCACCGTCGCCACGCGGAACCGCCGCAGGATCAGCGCCAGCAGCAGCACCCCCTCGACCATCGCGAACCCCGCCCCGGTGCAGACCCGCGGCCCGGCGGAGAACGGGATATAGGCGTCGCGCTGGCACGCCTTGCCGTTCTCGGTCTGCCAGCGCGCCGGGTCGAACCCGTCCGGATCGTCCCAGAGCCGGCTCTGCCGGTGCAGGTGCCAGGGGCTGAGCACGACCTGGCTGCCGACCCGCACCGGGCGCTCGCGGAAGGTCTCGGGGCGCACCGTCTCGCGTACCATCATCGGCACCGGGGGGTAGAGCCGCAGCGCCTCGCGAAAGACATCGCGGGTGACGCGGAGCTTCGAGATCGCACCGAACTCCTCGGTCAGGGCGGCCGCCTCCGCCGCCACCCTGTCCTGCCAGTCCGGGTAGAGCGCCAGGAGGTAGAGCGTCCAGGCCAGCGCCGAGGCGCTGGTCTCATGGCCCGCAAGGAAGAAGATCGCGACCTGATCGACCATCTCCTCGGTGCCGAACCGCTCGCCGGTCTCCGGGTCGGTCGTCGTCATGATCTTGGTGGCCAGATCGTCGGGCGCGGTGCCGGCCCCGATCTCGGCCAGACGCCGTTCGGTGAGCGTGGTGATCAGCCGCCGGATATCGCGCGCCGCCGCCCGCGTCTCGCGGCGGAAGAAGCGCGGCATCCAGCGCGGGCCGGGGAGGAAGGCGGCGAGGTTCAGGATCGGCTGGCTGCGCTGATAGGCCCGGAAGCGCTCGAAAACCTGTGCCGCGATGGGCTCTTCGATGGGGATCGAGAAAAGCGTGCGGAAGATCACATCCGCCGCCGCGTGGCTCGCCTCCGCCTCGATCTCGAAGGGGGCGCCGTCGGCCCGGGCCGCGAGCCGCTCCGCCGCCGCCTCCCCCGCCGCCCACATCGCCGGAAAGGTGTCGCGGAGCCGCCCGCCCTCAAAGGCCGGGTCGATGATCCGCCGCTGCCGTTTCCAGGTCTCGCCATTGGTCACGAAAACGCTCTCGCCCAGCAAAGGCCGCAGCCCGGCGCCGATCCGGTCGGATTTCGGGAAATCGTCGGGGCGTTCGTTCAGCACCAGCTTCACCAGCTTCGGATCATTGGCGAGGTAGGAGCGAAAGAACGGCGTCCGGAACTCCGCCATCCAGGCGCGGTAGAGCTTTTCCGGCTGGGCCGAGAGGATGTCGCGCCGGAAGAGCCGCAGATAGCGCCAGAGCGACACGCGCTCCGGTCTCGAAGGCGGCTTGGGCGGGATCATCTTGCCGGGATCATGCGGCCTGGGAGGTGTATTTCGACGCCGGCAGGTCGATGCGGGAGCCTGAGGGCTTGCGGCCCGCGAAACGCTCGCCCAGGGTCTGCGGCCCGGCGGTGATGCGGAAATAATCGTAATCGCCGGGCCGGTCGAAGGCGCAGAGATACTGGAAATGCAGCCGGAAGAAGCGCCAGCGCAGTTCGGCCCAACGCTCCGGGCTCAGCGTCTGGGTGAAGGCGGCGGAGATCACCAGCGGCCAGCGCTGCCCCTCGGGCGCCACCCCGGACACCGCCACCGGATCGCAGAGCGCGAAGGCGCAGCCGTCGCCCGGCGCGGTGACATCGACCCAGGTCAGTTCGTCCCGAGCCGAGAGATAGGCCAGATCGGCGCGGAGCCGCCACGCCTCTGGCAGGAAGGAGACCATCGGCACCACCTGGCCGAGGCTCAGGAACCCAAGCGCCGGCCCGTCCCGGGGCACCCGCCCGTCGCGGATCAGATCGGCGAGGATCGAGATCGCCAGATGCGCACCCGAGGAATGACCGACGACCAGCACCTCGTCATGGGCCTCATCCGCCAGGGCGGCGGCGATGCTGTCGCCGAACGCGGCCATCCGGGCCTCCAGCTCCGGCGGATTGGCCCCGTTCCAGCGCGCGGAATAGGCGTAGTCATGCATCAGGTAATAGGCGAAGAGCTTGTTGTCCTTCGCCTTGAAGGTCTTGAGGACGAGGACGAAGACGGCGAGGCCCGCGGCCAGCCCGACCCAGCCCGCGACGGCCCCTAGCAGACCGGTCAGAGCGGCGCTCACCGCCCAGCCCGCCAGCCGCGCGGCGGCATAGGCGAGGAAGAGTTGCAGAAGCAGCATTCCGACCGGGTAGAGCGCCGCGATCACCGGCCCCTTGCGGAGCCACATCAGCCGGCGCAGCGCGCCGCTCGCGATATAGGTCCAGGCAGTGCGGGCAAGCTGGCCATAGGTGCCGGGAATCGAGTTCGACATGCTGTCGCGGACGATGTCGGACCAGACCAGCGCCTCGATATCGGCCTGGACCTCGGCGCCCTCGATCTCGGCCTCGACATGCCAGCCATAGGGCCCACCGCCGCGCTTCGCGCTCTGGCCGATCCGGTAGCCGGATATCTCGACCTGGGCGGCGCTTTCGGTGCGGTAGAGTTCCCGGTAGCGGCGCGGATGAAACGGGTCGTAGCCGGGGATGTAGAACACCTTCCGGCGGCGCACCTGCGCGTGGGTCTGAGCGTCGAACCGCGTCATGGGCCGGAGGTTAGCGCGAAATCCGGGCGAAAATAAGCCTGTCGGGGGCCCCGATCAGCCCAGCACGGCCAGGGCCGGGAAGGTTTCGAGGAGCCACCAGGAAAAGGCGGTGAACTGCCCGGTGATCATCAGGAGGCCGACGGTCCAGAGGAGCAGGCCCGAGATGCGCTCGATCCGGGTCATATGCCGCCGCATCCAGGCCATCGCCCCCTTCATCCGGGGAAAGAAGGCGGCGACCAGCAGGAAGGGCACACCAAGGCCGATGGCATAGAAGCCAAGGAGCACGGTGCCGCGGGCGACATCCGCCTCCGACGCGGCGAGGCCGAGGATCGCGCCCAGGATCGGGCCGAGGCAGGGCGTCCAGCCGAAGGCGAAGGCGAGGCCGAGGACATAAGCGCCGAGCGCCGAGCCGCCCCGGTCGCCGGTCTCGATACGCGCCTCGCGGTCGAGAAACCCGATCCGGAAGACGCCGACGAAATGCGCCCCGAAGATCATGATGACGAGACCCGCCCCGATCAGGAACCAGTCCTGGAATTGCAGGAAGGCGCGGCCGAGGGCGGAGAAGGCGAAGCCGAGGAAGAGGAAGATCGTCGACAGGCCGAGGACGAAAAACGCCGCCGAGATCAGCACCTTGCGGCGCGCGACGCGGGTCTCGTCAAGCTCGGAGATCGACACGCCGCCCATATAGGCCAGATAGGGCGGCACGATGGGCAGGACACAGGGGCTCAGGAACGACAGAAGCCCCGCCGTCATCGCGATCAGGAGCGCGGGCAGGAGCGTGGCATCGAGGATCAGAGACGCATCCATCGGGTCCGACATATTCGAGGGCGCGCCCGGCGTCACGACAAGATGTTCTCACAACTTGGTGGACGGGATGAAACACCGGCAGTATCTGGGCGCCATGGATGAGACGGCGTTTCTCGATGCCCGCGGACTGCTCTGCCCGCTGCCGGTGCTGAAGGCGCGCAAGCGGCTGGCGGGGCTGGCACCCGGCGACGTGCTGCGGGTGCTGGCCGACGATCCGGCGGCTCTGGTGGACATCCCGCATTTCTGCGCCGAGGCGGGGCATGTGCTGGCGGGCCAGGGCGAGGAAGACGGCGCGCAGGTCTACCTGATCCGGAAGGCCTAGGCGCGGCCCCAGCGCATTAACATCGCACCTCAAGACATCGAATTTTCGTCGAAAATTCACCGCCCCCTGAGCATCCTGGAACCCGGAACACCCGGACCGAACCGGTCACTGGCACCTCCCACCAGCCCATCCCGCCGGCCGGCCCGATTCTCTCAACATCGACCGCCAGGCGCCGAATTTTCGCGAAAATCCGGCGCCCTGCCCAATACAAGACACCAGATCAGCGCCCGAGGGACCACCAGCCGCGCCGTTTCGGCTTGTCGGTGTCTTCCGATGCCGGCTCCGCCGCCGCCGGTTCGACAACCCGCTCCGGCTCGGCAGCCGGTTCCGGTGCAG